>JAYSSS010000039.1:0-42435 GCA_043720415.1 Ideonella sp. | reverse complement strand
CAAAGCACAGCCATAGCTCGGGCTATGGCGCGCATTTGCAACGACGAGCGGGTGCGTTTGGGCGTGGTGAGCGGGCATGATCGAAAGACTCTCACCCTCGCAGACGGCAGCCGCTCCAGCATCTCGGCCCTGGGGCTGAGCACGCAATCCGCCGACGGCCAGGTGTTCAGTGAGCTTCGCTCAGGCAGCAACGCCAGCGGTCGTGACATCACCGCGGCCACCGGCGTGCGCCACCAATGGACGCTGGCGCAGGGCCTGCGTGTGACCACCTCGGCCGAGCGCCAACAGGCACGCGCGGCCAACCACAGCGAGCAGCAAGCCACCGCCCTGGCGCTGGGCGCGGAGTACAGCGCCAACCCGCTCTACCGCATCGGCGGCAAGCTCGAATGGCGCGACACCACGCTGCAAGACAGCCTCTTGGTCAGCCTGGGGCTGGACCGCAAACTCGACCGCGACTGGACCGCCTTGCTGCGCGCCATGCACCTGTCGCAGCTCGGCCGCGGCAGCGGCGCCTGCAACGATCAAACCCAGGGCCGCTTGCAGCTTGGGCTGGCCTATCGCGACACGCAAACCAATGCCTGGCACGCGGTGGGTCGATTCGAGCATCGCAGCGATGAGCAGCGGCGCAACCTGGGCGGGCTGCTCAGCGGCCAGGACACGCGCAGCACCATCGCCAGCCTGCACACCAATCACCAGCCGACTCAGCAATGGACGCACATGGGCCAACTGGCCTGGAAAACTGTGCATGAGCGCCAGAGCAGCGGCCCGGCTCCGGGCGCAGCCACCGCACCCGCCACCACCGCTGCGCACTGGCGCGGTGGCTTGATCGGCTGGCGCTCGCTGCGCGACATTGGCGAGCGCTGGGACGCGGGCGTGTATGCCTCCGTGCAGCGGGCGCAAGGCACGCACCTCAGCGGCCTGGGCGCGGAGCTGGGCTACCGCGTGGTCGACAACCTCTGGCTCAGTGCCGGCTGGACCGCGGGCCGCTACAGCGACATCGAGATGTTCTCCAGCAACGCCAGTTGGCGCGGCGTGCACCTGCGCCTGCGCTTCAAGTTTGACGAGCGCCTGTTCGACAAGCGGCCCTGAGGGCAGGGCGGGCGCACTCTGGCCGAGCGCCCGCAGGCAGGGTGCCCGCAGGCCAGGTGCTCTATGGCCGGGTGCGAGCAAGCCCGGTGCCAGCCGGTGCGACACTGGCTCGCACCACCATGCCCGACGACATCACCCGCCTGCGCCAGGCCATCGCCGCGCTTGACGCCCAGCGTGCCACCCTGGGCGAGGATATCGTGGCGCTGGCCGTGGCGCCGCTGCGCGAGCGTCTGGCGCGGCTGCAAGACCAACCCCCCGCGCAGCAACTGCGCCAGGTCAGTGTGCTGTTCACCGATGTCGTTGGCTCGACCTCCTTGAGCCAGCACCTGGGCCCGGAGGACATCTCCGCCGTGATGGACGGCGCGCTGGCCAGCTTCGCGCGCATCGTCGAGGCGCAGGGCGGCATCGCCCTGCAATACGCCGGCGACAGCATGCTGGCCGTCTTCGGCACACCGCTGGCGCGCGAGGACGATGCCCAGCGCGCCGTACACGCCGCACTCAGCATCCTGGCCGCTGCGCGCGAGCAAAGCGCTGCGGTCCAGCAGCGCCACGGCTTTGAGGGCTTTGGTGTGCGCGCCGGCATCGCCACCGGCGGCGTGCTGCTCGGCGGCGGCATCGATGGCGAGCACAGCATCCGCGGCATGACGGTCAACCTGGCCGCGCGCATGGAGCAAACCGCCCCGCCCGGTGCACTGCGCATCTGCCCGGACACGCGGCGCCTGGTGCGCGGGCTGTTTGCCATGACCGAGCAAGCGCCGCTGCAAGTCAAAGGCCGCGATGAAGCCATCGCCACCTGGCTGGTCTCGGGTGCGACCAGCAGTGCCGCACTGCAGGCCACGCGCGGCGTGGCCGGCCTGGCCACGCCACTGGTCGGGCGCGAGGCGCCATGGCGCGCGCTGCAGGATGCCTATCACGCATGGTGCGCGTCCACTCGGCCCGGCCTGTCGCTGCTCATGGTGCTGGGCGATGCCGGCCTGGGCAAATCCCGGCTGACCGCCGAATTCCGCACCTGGACCCTGGCCCAGAGCGGCGGCGCGCAGTGGCTCGATGCCCAGGCCCACGAGGCCGGCCAGGGCCGCCCCTATGGCCTGCTGCGCCAACTCTTCACCCGGCGCTTGCAGGTGCTCGACAGCGACACCGCGGGCAACGCCCGCGACAAGTGGCTGCAGGCCATGGCCACATTGCTGCACAGCCCCGGCGATGCGGCGGTGCTGGGCCATCTCTTGGGGCTGGATTTCTCAAGCCATGCCGAGCTGGGCCCCTTGCTCGGTGAGGGCAAGCAACTGCGCGACCGCGCCTTCTTTCACGCCAGCCAGGCGCTGCGCCACATCGCCGCTCACGGGCCACCCTTGCTGGCCTGGCTGGACGATCTGCACTGGGCCGACGCCGGCACGCTGGAATTCATCGACTACCTGCGCGCCGAGTGTGCCGCCCTGCCCCTGCTGCTGCTGGCCACCGCCCGGCCGGTGTTTGACGAATTGCACACCGGCTGGATCGCTGCGGCCTGTCAGCTGCGCATCGATCTGCCGCCGCTGGATGAGGCCGCCGGGGCCGCACTCGCTAACCTGTTATTGGCGCGACTCGATTCCATCCCGCGCAGCCTGCGTGAGCACCTGACCCTGGGCGCCGCCGGCAACCCCTTCTTTATGGAGGAGCTGGTCAACATGCTCATCGACCGCGGGGTCATCGTTCCTGATGGCGATTGCGATGGCGGCATGCCCACCCTGCGGCCCGGCCCTGCGCCCTGGCGCCTGCACCTGGAGCGCTTGGGCACGGCGGCCCTGCCGGTGACGCTGACCGGCGTGCTGCAAGCGCGCCTGGACGCGCTGCCGGCCGACGAGGCCCAGGTGCTGCAACTGGCGGCCATCGTCGGCACGGTGTTCTGGGACGACGCCCTGCATGCCCTGGGCTCGCCCAGGCCGCTGCCCCTGTCGAATCTGCTGCGGCGGCAGTTGATCGTCGAGCACGCCACCAGCAGTCTGGAGGGGCGGCATGAGTTCGCTTTCCGCCACCACCTGCTGCACCAGGTGTGCAGCCAGCGCGTGCTGCAGCGTGTCAAGCAGGCCGCCCATGCGCGCGCCGCGCAGTGGCTGGAAACCCTGCCCGGCCAGCGGCACTGCGCGCTGATCGCCGAGCACCACGAGCAAGGCGGCCAACTGCAGCTCGCCCGCGACGCCTGGCAGCAAGCGGCCGAGCAGGCCCAGGCGCGCTATGCCAATGCGCAGGCCCTGGCGCACGCCGCCCGCGCATTGCAGCTGACGGCGCCGCACGATGGCGCGCGCCGCTTTGAGCTGTGTCTGCTGCGCGCACGCGTGCTGGCCCTGGTGGGCGAGCCCGCGCTGCTGCAGACCGAGCTTGACGCGCTCGACCAACTGTCCGAGGCGCTGAACGATGACGCGCTGCGCTCGCAGGCGGCCGAGCGCCGGGCGTGCTACTTGCAAGAATCCAGCGACGCCGAATCGGTGCTGCACATGGCCGAGCGCGCACTGCGCCTGGCGCCGGCGCATGCGCCGCATCTCAAGGTGTGGGCCGGCAAGGTGGTGGTCGCCGCACTGCACCTGCTGGGCCAGCACACCCAGGCCCAGCAGCGCGCCGAGCAGACCCTGGCGCTGGCCCGACAGATTGGTGAGCGTCGCGTCGAAGGCGTGTTATTGAATGCCTTGGGCGTGCTGGCCTCGGACCGCGGCGACATCGCAAGTTCGATGGCCTGGTACACACAGGCCCTGGCCTGCCACCACGAGACCGGCAACCGCGGCCATGAGGCCGGTGTGCTGTCCAACCTGGGCTATGCGCAGTTGGGCATGGGGGCCTATTCGGCTGCGAGCGAGCGCTTTGTGGCGGCGCGGGCGCTGTTCGTGCAGATCGGCCAGCGCGAGAAAGAAGGCGTGGTGCTGATCAACTTGGCCCTGGTGGCCTTGAACACCGGGCAACCCGAGCAGGCCATAGCGCGGGTGCATGAGGCCCTGCCCCTGCTCACCGCCTCCGGCAGCCGCTGGGCCGCCGCCGCCGCACTGCGCGTGCTCGGCCAGGCCGAGCTGGCTCTGGGGCGACCGCAGGCCGCTGGCGATCACCTGGCCCAGGCCCTGGCCAGCTTCACCGAACTGCACATGCCGCACCTGGCGCTGGAAGTGCGCGCCAGCCTGGCTCAAGCAGCCCTGGCCGTGGGCGACCGTGCCGCAGCGCTGGCGCAGGCCCTCGCCGTCAGCGAGCATCTGAACGGCGGGGCGGAATTTGATGGCACCGAGGAGCCGCTGCGACTGTGTCTGGATTGCTGGCAGGTGCTCGATGCACTGGGAGATGCCAGCGCCGCCGCCACGCTGGCCAGTGCGCAGACGCTGTTGCGCAAACGCGCCGAGCGCATTGCCGACCCGCAGCGGCGCGAATCGTTTCTGCAGCAGGTGCCCTACCACCGGCGGCTGCTGCAAGCCGGTGCGCGGCGCGACGCGACGGCCTGAGGGCGAGCACCGCCGGCGCGGCCGGCTTCAGTTGTTCATGATCGTCGGATCGAGCAAGCCGAGATTGCCGTTGGCGTCCTTGAACAGCACGTCGAACTGGTACCACCTGCCGCGCACCTTGGCTGCGGCGGTCAAGGTGAGCACCTTGTCGCTGATCGTGACGACGGGAAAGTCGTCTTGGCCCTGCGGGTCATGCCCTGGACCGGCGCCGCCGGCATGCCGAAGGGCAATGCCCAGCGGCGTCATCGCTTGCGTGCCTGTGGAGTCCATGATGCTGATGTCGATGCTGACCGTTGCGCCCGGGGGCACTGCATTCGGATGACCGACAAGCAATTTGTGTTTCTTCCCCATGCTGGGTTGCTTGCTGACATGACCCCCTGAATCTGCGGTGAGCGCCGGCGAGTCGTCCGTGGCTTCGTACCAGACGACCCTGTTCGGCATTGGGCTGAGCGGCGTGTCCAGGGTGAAGATGGCGCGGGCATTGACAGGCATGAAACTCTCCTCTGGTTAGGTTTTTGACCTGCGCCGCACGGCAACCATGGCCGGGGCACGGCGCAGGGTGCCCATCATTCGGCGCCGGGCCGTGCTTGTCAACGCCAGGCCATCGTGGCGCTCACGCCGGCTCGGATCGAGGGCACAGAATGCGGCCTCCGCCGCTGGCCCTCATCACCATGACCCACATCGACATCGCACCCGCCTCGCCCGATGGCCTGCCCGCCAGGATGCATGGCCCCGCTGCCTGGTATGGCCCCGACATGGTCGCGCGCAGCGATTGGATCCTGCCGTTGGCGGGCGACGCGCTGGATGAACTTGAACAGGCCAGCCAGCGCTGGCTGGAGGCCCAGCCCGACGCGCTGCCCAGCGATCCATCGGCGCCGGAGGTGTCGGCCGCGCTGCGCGGTTTGACGCGCCAGAGCTTCCCGCTGCCAGGCCTGTCCACCTGCTTGGCGCAGGTGCTGGGCGAGCTGCAAAACGGCCGTGGCTTTGTGCTGCTGCGCGGGCTGCCCGTGGCGCAGTGGGGGCCCTTGCTCAGTGCCGTGGCCTTTTACGGTCTGGGCCAGTACCTGGGTGCGGCGCGCTCGCAAAACGCGCAGGGCCACCTGCTGGGCCATGTGCGCGATGTGGGGCTGGCGTCGACCGACCCGAATGTGCGCATCTACCAAACCCGCGAGCGCCAGACCTTTCACACCGATTCGTGCGACATCGTCGGCCTGCTGTGCCTGCAGGCCTCGCGCTCGGGCGGCCTGTCCGCGCTGGTCTCGTCCGTCACCTTATATAACGAGTTACGTGAGCGACGCCCGGATCTGGCGCCCTGGCTGTTCGCAGCTGTGGCCACCGATCGCCGCGGCGAGGTGCCCGCTGGCGCCAAGCCCTGGTTCGAGATCCCGGTGTTCAACTGGCACGCCGGCCACCTTTCGGCGATTTACCAGCGCCAGTACATCGATTCGGCCCAGCGCTTCGAAGCCGCGCCGCGCCTGTCAGACCCCCACCGTGAGGCCTTGGATTTGCTCGATGCGCTGACCAACGATCCGGCCCTGCACTTCACCATGGCGCTGCAGCCCGGCGACCTGCAGTTCGTGCACAACCACCACCTGCTGCACGACCGCACCGCATTCGAGGATTGGCCCGAGCCCGAGCGTCGCCGCTACCTGCTGCGCCTGTGGCTGGCGCCGGCGCAGGCGCGGCCACTGCCCGAGGTCTATGCCCAGCGCTACGGCAGCATCACCGTGGGCCAGCGCGGGGGCGTGGTGGTGGGGTGAGAAGTGGCGAGTGCACGGGTGCCCGGCGCACCCAGCGGGCTCGCTCGCTAGGGGCCGCGCCCTACCACCGTCGCCAAGTAAGACGCTAGCTCAATGCGCAGGCCGGGCAAGTCGTCCAGCACCGTGCGATACACGGTCTCATCGTCGACCGCGTCGTATCCATGAATGATTCGATTGCGCATGCCGATGGCCAGACGACAGGCCGGCATGCGCGTCAGCAGCTCGCTGTCTTCTTTGGCCAGTCGAACACAGGCCTCACCTAGGATTTCAAGTTGCCGCTCGACGCCTGATCGCAGCAGCAGATTGGCGTCGTAGTCTTGTTGGCTGGCTGCACCCACAAAGGCGACGGCCGCTTCAATCGCCGCCATCGCATCAAACAGCAATTTGGGGCGCCGCTCAACCATGAACTGGCCGCCGCGTGCGCTCGACTTCGGCCGCGAAGTACGGGTTGCGGATGTAGCGCGGGTTGACCAAATCCACCTTGGCGCCGAGCAGAGATTCCAAGGCCTCGGCGAGATCAATCAAACGCTGCGCGCGCGATCCCGGGGCTTGGGCATCCAGCTCGACCAGAAAGTCGTAGTCGCTTTGGCCAGGCTCGAAAGCGCCACTGGCAGCCGAGCCGAAGAGTTGCAGGCGGGCCACGCCATGACGCGCGCACAGCGCGGTGATCTGCGCCATGTGCGGCGCCAGCAGTTGGGGGATAGCTGACCCTGACATCGGCACATTATCCGCAGCCAAGCCGGCAAAGCGGCCTGCTCCTGCGCCCGCCCGAGCGCTCAAGCGCTCAAGCGCTCAAGCGCCCGGGCCCGACCCGAATCACGCCAGCGGCGCCGCCACCCGGGCTGCCAGCTCAGCCCGCAGCTTCTTCAGCCGCTCACGCGGGTCTTCCTTGGTCGTGGCCTCGTTCAATTTCATCTCGGCGATGAAACGGCTGGGGATGCCCTGCACCGTGTCGCGGCCTTTCTTGCGGCGCCGCAAAGTGCTAACAAGCAAGGTCGTTCGCGCGCGCGTGATGCCCACATACATCAGCCGACGCTCTTCTTCCAGGCGCTGCGGGGTCATGTCTTCGGCATCGCTTTTGAACGGCAGCAGGCCCTCGTTCACGCCCACCAGCATCACATTGGGCCACTCCAGGCCCTTGGCGGCGTGCAGGGTTGACAGCGTCACCACGTCTTGCTCGTCGCCGCGCTCGGCCAGGCTGATGATGACGCTGATCGATTGCGCCACCTGCAGCAGGCTTTGCTGTGGGCTCACATCGGCGCTGCCATCGTTGGCGACCTCGCCGCCGCAGCGCCGGGCGATCCAGTCGACGAAATCGAGCACATTGCTCCAGCGTGCGGCGCTGAGCTTTTCGCTGTCTTCGCTGTCGTAGAGGTGCTGCTCGTAGCCGATGTCTTTCAGCCATTCCAGCAGCATCGGCTTGGCAGCCTCGGCGCCCACCGTGTGCCGGGCACGGTGCTGCAGCTCATTCACATAACGCCCAAACTCATGCAGCGAGCCAATGGCCTTGGGCCCCAGTTGGGCGGCCAGGCTTTTGGCAAACAGCGCCTCGAACAGGCTGGTCTTCCACTGGCCCGAGAACTCTCCCAGCTTGCCCAAGGTTTGGTGGCCGATGCCGCGCTTGGGCGTGGTCACGGCGCGCAAAAACGCTGGGTCGTCGTCTTGATTGACCAGCAGGCGCAGCCAGCCACACAGGTCTTTGATCTCGGCGCGATCAAAGTAGCTTTGCCCGCCCGAGACCTTATACGGAATCGCTGCGGCGCGCAGCTTTTGCTCGAACACCTTGGCCAGGTGGTTAGCCCGGTAGAGGATGGCGAAATCGCTGAACTTGACTTCGCCGCCGACGCCATGCGCATTGGCCACCGAGCCGCCTTGCGCGCGCTGCGACTGGATAAAGGCCACGGCGCGCTCGGCCTCGTGTTCTTCGCCATCGCACTCGATCAAGCGCACCGGGTCGCCATCGCCCAGATCGCTCCAGAGCTTTTTCTCGAACAGTTTGGGGTTGCCGGCGATCACCGCATTCGCCGCGCGCAGGATGGCGCCGGTGGAGCGGTAGTTTTGCTCCAGCGCGATGACCTTGAGCGTGGGCCAATCGGTGGGCAAACGCTTCAAGTTATCGATGGTCGCGCCGCGCCAGCCGTAGATGCTTTGGTCATCATCGCCCACCGCCGTGAAGCGACCGCGCAGCCGGTCATCGGGGTGGTCGACCAAGGTCTTCAGCAGCTCGTACTGCACGGCGTTGGTGTCCTGGTATTCATCGACCAGCACATGCTTGAAGCGTGCCTGCCACTTGGCTCGGACATCGGCATTGTTTGTTAGCAATTTCAGCGGCAGGCTGATCAGATCATCAAAATCCACCGCCTGATACGCGGCCAGGCGCTCTTCATACAGCGCCATCACGCGCACCGCCTGCTGCTCGTCGGTATTCTTGACCACAGCCGCCGCGCTGGCGCTGTTCAGGCCCATGTTCTTCCACAGGCTGATGGCCCATTGCCAGCGCTTGGCCAGGGCGTTGTCGGTGGCGCTGCCGGCGTCTTTGAGCACGCCCAGCACATCGTCGCTGTCGAGGATGGAGAACTGCTCCTTCAGGCCGACATGGGTGCCGTCCTCGCGCAGCAAACGCACGCCCAGCGAGTGGAAAGTGGAGATGGCCAACTCGCGCGCCGCACGCGGCCCGACCAGGCCCTTGGCGCGCTCGCGCATCTCTTGCGCGGCCTTGTTGGTGAAGGTGATGGCGGCGATCTGCTTGGGCTCCAGCCCGGCCTGCATCAGCCGCGCGATCTTGTGCGTGATGACCCGGGTTTTGCCTGAGCCTGCGCCGGCCAGCACCAGGCAGGGGCCGCTCAAGTGGTGCACGGCTTCGAGCTGGGCGGGGTTGAGCGTGTCGGGGGGCGCGGGCGCCTTGGCGGGTGGTGGAAAGCGATGGGAAGTGGCCATGGTTGGAAAGGTGAAGAACGCGCCGAACACTTATGCCCAGGGAAAGGCTGGGCCAGGCTTGACCTCCGCGCAGGGGAAGCCCGCCGCCCCTTGCGCTTGCCGCGCCTCGCCTAAGGCCTCGCGGCAGTGATGGCCAGGCGCGCCACATTGGGCAGCGCCGCCATCTTTCGGTCAAGCGTCAGTGTGCTCAGCTCGTCGGCGGTGTACTGCAGGGCAATCAGGCGATCGAGTAAACCGCAGCCGCCCTTGCTGCCCAGGGCATCCAACACCGCATCGCCCCCCGACGGGGCCACCAAACCGCTGGTCAGCACGCTGCGCAAAGCGGCCTTGGCATCGGGCTTGCTGACGGCGTAATGGTGCTGCAGGGCGACATAGGCCTCACCGATGACCATGTGGCAGGCGAACAGCGCCACGTGCTCGACCTCGACCCGCTGCGTCAGTGCGGCGACAACGCGGTCGAAATCCCGGGCCGGCTCGCCGGTGGCCAAGCGCACCAGGATGGAGGCGTCAATCCCGCAGCGCCGGGGCATGTGCCTGCTCGCGGAAGCTGTGGATGTTGAAGGCCGGCGCGCCTGCCTTCAGCTTGCCGCGCAGCGGTGCAAGCCGGCTGGCATCGACGCGTTTGGCCCGTAGCAGGAAACCATCGGCGCTGGCTTGCAGCTCAAGACGGTCGCCCGGCTTGACGCCCAGCGCATCCAGCACATGGGCAGGAAAGGTGACTTGTCGCTTGGACGTGACGGTGATGAGCATGAAGCGGTCCTCCTTACCAGAAGCTCAGATGGTAAGGCACATCGGGCCACTTGAACCGATGCTTGCACCACCGACTTTGTGGCGGCAGATGCTGCGGAATCGATGGAAGGGCAAGTTGGCGCTCCGATATTTCGTTATCCAACACCAAGCCGCGCCAATAGAACGCCGTGCAGCCGGTCCAGATTCTGCTCATTGGCCGGCACGATGATGTGCCAGACCTTGGCCGCGAACTGCGCATCATCAATGGCCTGGTGCCAGGTGAGCAGGGTGCCGCCGTCCGATTCCGCGAGGGTGATCGTCAAGGTGAAGTGGGGTACCAAGACGTGCCGGACGACCACCCGCGTGGGCGATGTCTCCAGAAACAGGTTCTCGTTCACGTAGTCGGTGCCATCCGGCCCATGCATCGTGAAGCGCCAGCGCCCCTGGGGCTTGAATTCAAACAGCTCAAAGGTGTTGGTGAAGCCCGCGGGGCCCCACCAGGCGGCCAGGCTGTGGGGGTCGGCAAATGCCGCGTGTAGGTCTGACGCGCTGAACGGCAACCAGCGGCTGGTGGCGCAAACACCATCGGCGGAAGGGCTTGAGGGCATGGCGTTCTCCAGTTGAAGCGGGATTGGCTGAAGCCAACGGCTGTCCACGGCGCTGAGCGCTGCCTTGCGGACAACAACGCCTGCGGCCTGTGGACGGCGTTCAGCGCCCAATCGGGCCTGGCCTGCTGGCCGTTGCACGGTGGACTGCGCCGCCCTTGGCCCGCAGCGGGTGACCGGGCGCAAGGCGAGATTGTCGCCCTGGACCTTTCACGACCGAAGACTGCCTGTCTGACCGAGGACAGTGACGCTGAGCAGTCGGCCATGTCGCCCCGCATCGACGGCTGGTCGCCCGTACTGGTCGCCCGTACAACCGATGCGAGACACTGCCGCCCACATGAACACCCTTAGACGCCGAGAACTGACCATTGCCTGCGCCAGCCTGCTGGCCAGCCCGCTGTTCATCCGCCACGCCCGCGCCGCCGACGCGCCGCTGTTCCCGCTGGGCGTGGCCTCGGGCCAGCCGATGCCTAACCAATTTGTCCTGTGGACGCGGCTGCTGGGCCCCGATCTGCCACAGGAGGTGCCCGTGCAGTGGGAGCTGGCCCACGACGAGGCCTTCACGCGCATCGCCGCGCAGGGCACCGAGCAAGCGCGCGCCGCCTGGGCACACAGCGTGCACGCCGAGCCCGCGGATCTGGAGCCCGGCCGCTGGTACTGGTACCGCTTCACCGCCCTGGGCCAGCGCAGCATGGTGGGCCGCACGCGCACCGCGCCCGCTGCCGATGCGCCGGCGACGCTGAACTTTGCGATTGCCAGTTGCCAGCGCTGGGACCAGGGCCACTACGCCGCCTGGCGCCACATGGCGGGCGAGGGCCTGGATCTGGTGCTGTTTCTGGGCGACTACATCTATGAGACCGCGTCGCCAGCGGGCGCGCTGCGCGCCCACGAGGGCGGCGCGGCGCGCAGCCTGGATCAGTACCGGGCGCGCTATGCGCAGTACAAAAGTGACCCGGCGCTGCAAGCGGCGCATGCCGCCTGCCCGTGGCTGCTGACCTGGGACGACCACGAGGTGGAGAACGACTACGCCAATGAGCGCGGCCAAAGTGCCGTCTCGATCGGCTTCATGGCGCGCCGCGCCGCGGCCTACCAGGCCTATTGGGAGCATCAGCCCTTTGCCAAATCGGCGCGGCCCAGCGGCGCCCACATGCGCGTGCACCAGCGGCTGGATTGGGGCTGGCTGGCGCGCATCCACACTTTGGACAATAGGCAGCACCGCGATGTGCAGGCCTGCTCGCCCTTGGGCAGTGGCGGCGCATCGAGCGTGGCGCTGAAGGATTGCCCCGAGCTGCAAGACCCCAGGCGATCACTTCTGGGTGCTGCCCAGGAGCAGTGGCTCAGCGACGGCTGGGACACCCAGCGGCCCTGGAATCTGCTGGGCCAGCAGACGCTGATGGCGCGCCGGTCCTGGGGAGACGCCAGCGGCGAGCCCAGCCACTTCACCGACGGTTGGGACGGCTACGCGCCGGCGCGCAAGCGCCTGCTCGAAGGCGCCGCGCAGCGCCAATTGCCCGGTCTGGTGGTGCTGGGCGGCGACGTGCACGTGAACTATGTGGCCGATCTGAAGACCGACTTCGACGACGCCAAAGCGCCGGTCGTGGGCACTGAGTTCTGCGGCACCTCGATCTCCAGCCGGGGCGGCTCCCAACGCCGAACCGACGCGGCCATGGCGCACAACCCGCACCTGCGCCTGGGCCGCGCCGACAAGCGCGGCTACATCGCCTTCGCGCTGGACGACAAGGCTTTGCAGGCGCGGCTGATGGCGGTGCGTCGGGTGGAGGACGCGGCCAGCGCGGTGGACACGATGGCGAGGTTTGTGGTGGCCCACGGGCAGCCGGGGGCGCAGCCGGCCTGAAGCCCAGCGGCCCGGGGCCATGCCCGCGCCGAAGCTCAGCGGCCCTGGGCCATGCCCGCGCGGAAGCCCAGCGGCCCGGGCCGCACCCGAAGGCCATGCCCCTAGTTCGAAGGATGGCGTTCGGCGCGCACGCGACTAACCTGCGCCCTCTTCATCGTCAGGAGCCCCACATGGCCCGCACCCCTGCCAAGTCCAACGCCAAGCCCGCCTCCGCCGCCGCAGCACCCGCCGCTGACGACGCCGCGCCGCGCTACTCCCACCGCTATTGCAATGCCCGGCCCACCCTGCCGCGCCAGTTCGGCCCCGAGGTCAATGCCGACCGCGCCGCCCTCATCAACACCATGAGCGACAAATGGGTCAATGGCACCGAGCTGAGCTACTGCTTTTTTGACAAGGCCAGCGATGGCGAAAACGTCGTGCTGGCCGATGGCAGCGTGCAGTTCGTGCCCTGGCGGGGTGCCGAGTCGCAAAAGGCCGCCGTGCGAGCCGGCTTCAAGGCCTGGGCCGATCTGGGCCTGGGCTTGAAGTTCAAGGAGGTGACGTCGCGCGACCAGGCCTTGATCCGCATTGGCTTCATGGCCGGCAATGGTTCGTGGTCCTATGTCGGCCGGGCCGTGCTCGACATCGCCGCCGATCAGCGCACCATGAACTTTGGCTGGAACATCGCCAACGATGTGGACACCGCCATCCACGAGATCGGCCACACCCTGGGCTTCGAGCATGAGCACCAGAATCCCTTCTCGGGCATCGTCTGGGACGACGAAAAGGTCTTCGCCTCGCTGGCCCGCCCGCCCAACAGCTGGTCTCGGCAGAAGACCTTTTTCAATATCCTGCGCAAGCTCGACGACAACCAGGTGCAGGGCACCACCTGGGACCCCGATTCGGTCATGCATTACCCCTTCGAGGCCGGGCTGATCAAGCTGCCCGCAAAGTACCAGACCCAGGCCCTGCAGCCTGCCGGCGGGCTGTCGGCGCGCGACCAGAACCATGTCAAGCAGCTCTACCCGGCGCAAGGCCCGGTGGCCGGGTTTCCCGAGTTGAAACTGCTTGAATCGCGCGTCTTGAACATCAGCGCCGGCCAGCAGATCGATCTGCGCTTGCTGCCCACGCGCAGCCGCAACTACGAGATCCGCACCTTTGGCCTATCAGACACGGTGATGGTGCTGTTCGAGGAGGTGAACGGCGAGATGAAGTACCGCGGCGGCGACGACGACAGCGGCGAGGACCGCAACGCCTACTTGAAACTGCGCTTGTCGCGCGGCAAGAAATACGTGCTGCGGCTGCGCCTGTACTACGCCGATCGGGCGGGCGAGACCGGCGTGATGTGGTGGTGAGCTAAAGCCGGCGGCGATACTTTCGCCCGCCCATGCATGCCATCTTCACCGTCACCCTGCCCTTTTTTGCCCTGGTGCTGGCGGGCTACCTGGCCGGGCGCCAGCATGTGTTGCCTGAATCGGCCATTCCCGGGCTGAACGCTTTCGTTCTGTACTTTGCGCTGCCGTGCATGCTGTTCCGCTTTGGCAGCGGCACGCCGGTGTTGCAGTTGCTCAACCCGCACCTGCTGCTGGTGTACCTGCTGTCTGCGCTGATCGTCATCGGCTTCACCATCGCCACCAGCCTGGACGAGGCGGTGAACCTGAAGGAGGCCTCGTTCGGCGCCCTGGTGGCGGCATTCCCCAACACCGGCTTCATGGGTGTTCCCCTGCTGGTGGCTTTGCTGGGCCCGGCGGCGGCCGGGCCGGCGATCTGCACCATCCTGGCCGATCTCTTTGTCACCACCTCGCTGTGCATTGCCCTGGCCCAGGTGCATGGCGCGGCCGGGCATGGGGCGCGGGCGGCGCTGGGGCGTGCGCTGCGCGGTGCGCTGTCCAACCCCCTGCCCTGGGCGATTGCCCTGGGGGCTGCGTTTTCAGCGGCGCAAATTCGCATCAGCGGGCCGATCGAGGTGCTGGTGGGCATGCTGGCCGATGCGGCCAGCCCGGTGGCGCTGTTCACCATCGGCGCCGTGCTGTGGCGTGCCGGCCAGCATGCGCACAGCCGCACGCCGCTGGGCCGCTATGTGCCCGTGGCGCTGATCAAGCTGCTGCTGCACCCGCTGCTGGTGTTGGCCGTGGGCACGGCCGGCCGCCAGTTGGGGCTGCCGATCAGCGGGTTTCAGTTGACCGTCATCACGCTGGTCGCGGCCCTGCCCAGCGCCAGCAATGTCTCGCTGCTGGCCGAGCGCTACGGCGCCGACAACGGCCGCGTCGCGCGCATCATCATGACCAGCACCGCGCTGTCCTTCGTCACGTTTTCCGGCTTCGCTTGGCTGCTGCAGTAGATGGCTTTTTCGGGGCGGCAGGCGCTGCTTTTTTGGCGGCCGCGGGCCGGGGTTTCTTCACCGGCGCCTTTTTAACCGGCGGCGCCACATCGCCCTCCATATCCAGGCCAAACAGCGCACCGAGATCGTCGTCCAGCACCTTGGCTTTGGTGGGGCCTTTGCTGGCCAGGGTCTGCGCGCTGGCGGCCTGGGCGATGAGCCCGGCCTCATCCACCGCGCGCAGCTGAAAGATCAACTGCGGCTGCTCATCCAGGCGTGCCCCCACGCCGTAGAGCACGGCCGCGACATGCTTGCACATGGTGGCCCAGTCCGGGCAACTGCAGTCCAGCGTGATCTCGGCGGGCGCCGGAAACATGCCCGTCTTGGGCTGGCATACGCGCTGCATCACCGCGCTGGAGAGCCGGCCCTGCAGCAGCTCGACCAGTGAATCGATGGAGCCGGCGCAATCGGTGCAAATTGCCTTCCATTTGGCCGCCGGCAGGGGCGCGATCTTGATCGCCACCTTGTACAGGCTGGAGCCGCTGACCAGGGCCTTGACCTCGCCGCCCTGGATCTGCAGATCCACCACCGAGCCATTGCGCACATAGGTGCGCCCACGCGGCAAGCGGTTTTCATAGTCGCTGTAGGACTCCAGGTTGTCACACCAGGCCTTGCCCCAAAAGGTCTTGGCAATCTTCAGGCCGGCAATGTGTATGGGCGCGGCGGCGGCGCCGCCCTTGCTCAGCCTGGCCACGGCGCGCGCGGCCTTGGCGCGGCGCTGCGCCACCGGGACATAGGGCTTCCAGCTGTCGTAGTTCATGGGCGGGCACGCAGGGTGATGGGGTCGGATGAGGTACTTGCTCTATTTTTGGTCAGTTCGCGCACCGTTGGCGCACCGTTGGCGCCCTGACCTCGGTCTTTTCGCGATCAGTTTTCAGCCAGTGCCGCATTCAAATCCAGCGCGACGAGCTTGAGCAGATCGGCGTCCCCCATCTCGGTGAGCAGCAGCTCGGCGCCGCCGGCCAACACATCACTCGCCAACTGGCGTTTGGACTCGATCAGCGCGTCGATTTTTTCCTCCACCGTGCCGCGACAGACGAATTTGTGCACCAGTACATTGCGTGTTTGGCCAATGCGAAAGGCGCGGTCGGTGGCCTGATTTTCAACCGCAGGGTTCCACCAGCGGTCAAAGTGGATGACATGCGCGGCGGCCGTCAGGTTCAGGCCCGCGCCACCGGCTTTGAGTGATAGCACGAAGAAGGGCACGGTCGCATCGTCCTGGAAGCGGCGCACTAGCGCTTGGCGCTGGGCCACCGCCGTCTCCCCATGCAGCACCAGGCCGGCGCGGCCGAACACCGATTGCAGAAACTGCGCCAGCGGCGCGCAGGTCTCGCGAAACTGGGTGAACACCAGCACCTTCTCTTGCTTGGCGGCGATGACCTCGGCCAGCTCACGCAGCCGGGCCCATTTGCCGCTGTCGGCCTCCAGCCAGGCGCCATCGCCCAGCCATTGCGAGGGGTGGTTGCAAATCTGCTTGAAGCGCATCAGCATGGCCAGCACCAGGCCACGGCGCTGCATGCCATCGGCCTGCTGCAGGCGCTGCGCCATGTCGTCCACCGCCTCCTGGTACAGCGCGGCTTGCTTGCGGCTGAGGGCGCAGTGGCTGCGCATCTCGGTCTTGTCGGGCAGGTCCTGAATCACCGATTTGTCGGTCTTCATGCGCCGCAGGATGTAGGGCTGCACCAGTGCACGCAGCGGCGCAAAGGGTTGGTGCGGGCGGGCGGCCAGTTGCCTGGAAAAGGCGCTGAACTGCTGTGCCGAGCCCAGCAAGCCGGGGTTGATGAAATCGAAGATCGACCACAGATCACCCAGGCGGTTCTCGATCGGCGTGCCGGTCAAGGCGATGCGCGCGCGCGCCCGGATCTGCTTGACCGCGCGGGTCTGCTTGGCGTTGGCGTTTTTGATGGCCTGGGCCTCATCGATCACCGCCAGGCCCCAATCGGTGGCCAAAAGCGCGGGCGCGCGCAGCAGGCTGCCGTAGCTGGTGATGACCAGGTCGATGCCGGCCAGGCGGGCCGGCGTCAGTGCCTTGAATTCATCGGCCGGCAGGGCTGAAGGGTGGGCCACCAAGATCTTCAGGCTGGGTGCAAAGCGCGCGGCCTCAGCCGACCAGTTGGTCAACAGCGAGGCGGGTGCGACCAACAGATTCGGTGTCGCCTGCTTTGATGGGTTAGGCTGTTGGGCAGCACCCTGCTGCTTCAACACCAGCAGCAGGGCCAGCACCTGGATGGTCTTGCCCAGGCCCATGTCATCGGCCAGGCAGGCGCCCAGGCCCAGGGTGGAGAGCAAGTGCAGCCAGCGCAGGCCCGCGTCTTGATACGGGCGCAGGGTGGCCTGCAGCGCGGCGCCGGGCTGCAGTGCGGCCAGCGATTGCGGGTCACGCAGGCCGGCCAGGGTGTGCGCCAGCCACGGGCCGGCGCTGACCTGCGACCAGTCGGCGGCGTCATCCGGGCCGGCGCCGGCTGCGCCGCAGTCGCCGGGGTGGGCGCCTGAAATCAGCCGCATGGCCTGGGCAAAGCTCAAGCCACCTTCGCTGGCACTGCGCGCGATGCCTTCGAAGCGATCCATCGCGGCCTTCAGGCGATCACGATCGACCAGCGTCCACTGGCCGCGCACCAGCGCCAGGCCATCGGACTGGGCCAGCAGCTCCTTGATCTCTTTGGCCGTCAAGGTCTCGCCGTCGAGCGTCACTTGCAGCTCGAAATCCAGCAGCGCGTTCTGGCTCAGCACCGAGGGCGCTGCAGCGCCGATGGTGGCCGCGGCCTGGGCCCGCGCAGGCATGCCCGCGCGCCAGCGTGCGGGCATGCGCAGCACGATGCCGGCGGCCTGCAGGGCAGGGGCATCGCGCAGCAGCGCCAGGGCCTGGGTCGGCGTCCAGCGCAGGGGGTGAAAGATCTCGCCGGCATCGACCATGGTCTTGAGCCAGGCGCAGTGCTGGCTGGCACGCTGCACCGGCGCCAGCAGGGCCAGCAGCTCACTGGAGTACCTGCGCGCCTCGCACTGCGGTATTCGCCTTTCGGGCGGCCGGGCAGGCTCATCAGGCAACCTGCGTGCTTCGCACTGCGGTATTCGCCTTTCGGGCGGCCGGGCAGGCTCATGCTTGCTGGCGCCGGCAAATTGCGCCAGCGCGCGGCCCAGGGGCACATGCTGGGGCTTGGCCTGGGCCGACAGGCGCGTGGTGTAGGTGGCCATGAAGGCGAAGGGCGCGTCCTCGTCCTTGCGGTTCTCGGCCAGGTTGAAGTGCACCCGGCCGACCAGATTCCAGCCGGCGTCATAACGCGTTAGCAGCGCTTGCACGGTGCTGCCGGACTTCGCCAGTTGCATGGCAAACGCCGCGCCAAGCTCGGCCCACAGGGCGAGCAGCGCGTCGGCGCTGAGGTACTCGGCGCCGGTCATCGGCGGGGTGGCGGCGAGTGTGGCTTGCAGCTCGGCGGGGCTGGGGGCCGGCACCTCGGGCAGGCCTTGTGCGCCCAGCGCGTCGGCGGCGGTGCACAGGCCCGTCACATAGCGCGCGGCGAACTCGCGCCAGTGGGCGAGAGCGGGTGGCAAGGCGCTGGCGACTTCACCGGCGCCGAGCTGCAGCAGCCCCTGGCCACTGCCCAGCGCAAAGGCAGCTTGCAGGCGCTGCGCGGTGGTGGCCTCCAGCCCGGGCCAGGCGCTGGCCTCGTCGGCCGCGGCCAGCAGCAAGTGGCCTTGCGGCGTGAACACCGGGGCCAGGCTGATGCTGGTGGCCGCAGCGGTGGCGACTGCGTGCGCGGCGGTGCTCAACGGCGGCGCCACGTCCGCCTCTGGCCTGGCGTCAGTTCGGGATCGAGATCGCGTGGCCATGGATGAGCTTCAAATCGCCAGCGGGTCCACATCCACCGCCCAGCGCGCCAGGCCCTTGTGTGCCTTGCGCAGGCGATGCAACTGCGCCAGCCAATCGGCCAGCAGGCGCTGCAGGCCGGGGCGCGAGGGTGCTTCGATGAGCATTTGCAGGCGCTCCATGCCGGCCACCTTGTTGATGGTCAGCGGCACGGGCGGGTAGATCACCACCTGGTCGGCGCTGGGCAGGGCGGCGGCCAGTTGCCCTGCGGCCTGCAAGAAGGCCAGGGCGACAGTGGCGTCGCGGGCCTCGGCGCGCAGCAGGGCCAGGTGGCTGAAGGGTGGCAGGCCGGCGCTGCGGCGCTCGGCCAACTGGCGCGCGGCAAAAGTGGTGAAGTCGTGGCGCTGCAAGGCCGCGTACAAGGCGTGCTGGGGGTGCCAGGTCTGCACCCACATTTCGCTGCGCGCGGCCACGCGGGCGTCGCGGCCGGCGCGGCCGCCGGCCTGCATCAGCAGGGCAAACAGGCGCTCGGGCGCCCGAAAGTCGCTGCTGAACAAGGCGCTGTCCGGGTTCACCGCCACCACCAGGGTCATACGGCGGAAGTCATGGCCCTTGGTCACCATCTGCGTGCCCACCAGCACATCCACCTCACCGGCGTGCACCTCGGCCAGCTTGCTTTCCAGTGCACCCTTGCCGCGGGCCGTGTCGGCATCGAGCCGGGCGATGCGCGCGCCGGGCAGCAGGCTGGCGAGCTGTTCTTCGAGTTTTTCGGTGCCGCGCCCTATGGCCGATATGTCCAGGTTGCCGCAGTCCGGGCAGGCGCGCGGCACGCGCTCGGTGAAGCTGCAGTGGTGGCAGCGCAGCGTGCGCTCGCCCTTGTGAAAGACGCGCCAGGCGCTGCAGTGCGGGCAGCCGCTCTTCCAGCCGCAATCGGCACAGTGCAGCACCGGGGCGTAGCCGCGGCGGTTGAGGAAGACCAGGCTCTGCTCGCCAGCGGCGACGCGCTCGCGCAGCGACTGCAGCACCAGCGGGGCCAGTACCGGCGGCTGGCCGTTCTTCTGGCGTGGCAGCACGCCCATGTCAAACAAGCGCACCTTGGGCAGCGGGCCGGCACCCACGCGCTGTGCCAGGGTCAGGCGCTGGTAGCGGCCGGCATCGGCGCGGTGCCAGGATTCCAGCGAGGGCGTGGCCGAGCCCAGGATCACCGGGATGCCTTCGAGGTGGGCGCGGTACACCGCCAGGTCGCGCGCCGAGTAGCGCGCGCCCTCTTGCTGCTTGTAGGACGGATCGTGCTCCTCATCGACGACGATCAGCCCCAGCTTGGGCAGCGGCGCAAACACCGACAGGCGCGTACCCAACACGATATCTGCGCGTCCAAGCAAGGCCTGCAGCCAGTGCGACAAGCGCTGTACCGGCGTCAGGCCGCTGTGCATGGCCACCAGCCGGCGCTGCGGGAAGCGCTCGGCAAAGCGCTGCTCCAGTTGCGGCGTGAGGTTGATCTCGGGCACCAGGATCAGCGCCTGGCCCCCGGCCTCCAGCACCGCCTGGGTGGCGTGCAGGTAGACCTCGGTCTTGCCGCTGCCGGTGACGCCGTGCAACAGCAGCGGCTTGGGTTGAGGCCTGGCGCGGGCTTCATCAAACGCCTGCAGGGCCAGGGTTTGCTCGGCGTTGAGCGTCGGGCTGGCGCTGTTGGGGGCAATCCTGGTGTCGGCGGCGATGTCGGCAGTGGTGTCAGTCCCCGCCGCGCCAGCATCCGCGCGAGCTTGATCGGTGGCCGGGCTCGCCCTCGGCGCCTTGTCCAGCCGCTTGACCAGGCGCGCCAGGCGCTTGGCCAGCATGGGCGCATCGAGTTTGCGCAGCTCGGGTGGCAACACGGCCAGAGCCAGCTCACCGGTGCCGCGCTGGTAGTAGGCCGCGGCAAAGTCGATCAGCGCCAGCCAGGCCGGTGGCAGCGCCGGCAAACCCTCAAATGCGGCGCCAACCTGGCGCAAACCTTCCGGCGCATCGGCCGCCAGCGGGCCATGCCAGACCACGCCCAAGACCTCGCGCTTGCCCAAAGGCACACGCAGCAAGCTTCCGGGGGTGAGCGGGCGCTCGCTCAAGTAATCGAGGGGGGCAGCCAGGCCGCTGTGCTGCGGTGCATCAACAGCCACGCGCAGCCGCAGCGGCTCATTCAATGGAAAACCCCCTGAAACACGGGGTGATCTCGCCCATCACATCAAGAATCAGGCCTAAGTGCATGATTGGATTGAGGTTTTGTACATATCCCCGGAATCTGTGGATAACTTTGTGGGCAAGCTGCTGGCGAACGCGCTAAGTGCTTGATGTGACGGGGACTGTCCTGGTTTGCTCAATCCTGCGGCAGCGACAAATTGATGTTTGTTTTCAATGGCTTAGCACGAATTTGCGGGATTTCTCATGTTGCGCTGCACAGGGAACTTGGGCGCCAACCCGGTTTTTGGAATTTGGGGATAAGTCAAGCCCTGAGCACTCACTCACCGTCAAAAAAAGTGCATTCGCTTGTTCGGGTCAACCCACTTGCCGAACGTGGCGGGAATGTGTATGCACGGTTTCGACCAGCGCCTGCACATGTTCTGGCGGCGTGTGTTGGTTGATGCCGTGCCCGAGGTTGAAGACATGGCCGCCCCAGGCGCCATCGGCGCGACGCGGCGCGCCAAAGCTGTCAAGCACCTTGCGCGCCTCGGCGGCCACCGCCTCGGGCGTGGAAAACAACACCATCGGGTCGAGATTGCCTTGCAGCGCTACCGCATCATCGACGCGGCGCCGCGCCTGGCCCAGATCGCAGGTCCAATCCAGGCCAACCACATCGGCGCCGCTGGCCGCAATCGCTTCCAGCCACAGGCCGCCGCCTTTGGTGAAGACGATGCAGGGCACGCGCTGGCCAGCGTGTTCGCGCTTGAGCTGGGCCAGCACGCGCCGGGTGTAGGCCAGGCTGAATTGCTCATACGCCCGGTGTTCAAGCACACCGCCCCAGGAGTCGAAGAGCATCACGGCCTGCGCGCCGGCCTCGATCTGGGTGTTGAGGTACAGGGCCACGGCATCGGCATTGACGGCCAGGATGCGGTGCATCAAATCGGGCCGGCTGTAGAGCAGGGTCTTGACCTGGCGGTAATCGTCCGACCCCGCGCCTTCGACCATGTAGCAGGCCAGCGTCCAGGGGCTGCCGGCAAAGCCGATCAGCGGCACGCGGCCCTTGAGCGCCTGGCGGATCGAGCGCACGGCGTCGAAAACATAACGCAGTTTGTCCATGTCCGGCACCGCCAGCGCGGCCACTGCCGCCTCGTCGCGCACCGGGTGCGCAAAGCGCGGGCCCTCACCCACGCCAAAACTCAGGCCCAGGCCCATGGCGTCGGGCACGGTGAGGATGTCGGAGAACAGGATCGCCGCGTCCAAATCGAAGCGTTCCAGTGGCTGCAGCGTCACCTCGGTGGCCAACTGCGGGTTGGTGGCCAGGCCCATGAAGCTGTTGCCGGCAAGCACGCGGGTGGCTTTGTATTCGGGCAGGTAGCGGCCAGCCTGGCGCATCAGCCAGACGGGGGTGTGGTCTGTGGGTTGGCGCAGACAGGCGCGCAGAAAGCTGTCGTTTTGCAGGGTGGCGGGCATGGACGGATTATCGCGAGGGGGTTGAGCGGGCCGCAGGTGTGGTGGCGAGACAGGGGGTGGCCTGCGGTGCATCAAGGATTCGACACCTCTGGCCTTGAATCGCGCGCGTCGCCCCCCATACTGCGGCAGCGGCCCCTTTGGCCGCGCTGAAGGAGTGTCTCGATGTCGGTCTCACGCAAGCTGTTGGGTCTGGGCGCTTTGCTCTCAGTGCTGCTGTTGTCGGGCTGCGGCTACAACGATTTCCAGCGGCTCGATGAGCAGGTCAAGGCCGGCTGGTCGGAGGTGCTCAACCAATACCAGCGCCGCGCTGACCTCATCCCCAACATCGTCAACACCGTCAAGGGCGAGGCCAATTTCGAGCAAGAGACCTTGACCAAGGTGATCGAAGCGCGGTCGCGCGCGACCTCGATCCAGGCCACGCCGGCGCTGATCAACGACCCGGCCGCCTTCCAGAAATTCCAGGCCGCACAGGGCGAGCTCTCAGGTGCTTTGAGCCGCTTGATGGTGGTCAGCGAGCAGTACCCCAACCTCAAGGCCAACCAGGGCTTTCAGGATTTGCGCGTGCAGCTCGAAGGCACCGAAAACCGCATCACCGTGGCCCGCAACCGCTACATCAAGACGGTGGCCGACTACAACGTGCTCACGCGCAGCTTCCCCAGCAACCTGACGGCGATGCTGTTCAGCTACAGCGTCAAGCCCAGCTTCACGGTGAGCAATGAGGCCACCATCAGCGCGCCGCCGACGGTGAGTTTTGACAAGGCGGCACCCACCGCGGCGCCTGCGGCCCCTGCCGCACCCGCTCCCGCCGCCAGCCGATAGCCCACGCCAACCGCAAGGGCCCCCGGTGACCACCACCCTGTTTGGGCAGGCGCGCCAGATGGTGCGCGCAGTTGTGACGTTAGGACTGTCGGCGCTGTTGGCGCTGTCTGCGCTGTTGGCTTTCGCGGCGCTGGCGCAGGATGTGCAGCCCGTGCCACCACTGGCCGGGCGCATCGTCGATGTCGCCGGCCTGCTCAACCCCACGCAGCGCGCGGCCATTGAGGGCAAGCTGGCGGCCTTTGAGGCCCAGGCCGGCCCGCAAATCGTGCTGCTGCTGGTGGCCAGCGTGCAGCCCGAGGACATCAGCGCCTACGCCCAGCGTGTGGCCGAGGCCTGGAAGATCGGCCGCCGCGAGGTGGGCGATGGCCTGCTGATCGTGGTGGCGCGCGACGACCGGCGCGTGCGCATCGAGGTGGCCAAGGCGCTCGAAGGCGCCGTGCCCGACCTGGCCGCGCGCCAGATCATTGATCGTGATCTCTCTCCCGCCTTCAAAAAGGGCGACTACGCCGGCGGGCTGAATGCGGCCGTGGACAGCGTCATGGCGCGGCTGCGCGGTGAGGGCCTGGCGCCGCCCAAGGCATCGAGGCGTGGCGCGACGGGCGACGGCTCGACCGGGCCGTTAGGCGGCCTGTTCGGTGACCTCTTCGGCGGTTCAGGCGGCTTCAATTGGCAAGAGCTGGGTATCTTTTTCTTCATCGCCGTGCCGGTGGTGGGCGCGGTGCTCACGGCGGTGCTCGGCCGCAAGCTTGGCGCCGCAGCCGCGGCCGGGGGCGCTGGCGCCCTGGTCTGGTCGGTCACCTCCAGCATGCTGATCGCCGCCGGGGTGGGGTTGGCGGCGCTGGTGTTGATCGGCGTGCTGGGCATAGGCGCGGCCGGGCGCAGGGGCGGGCGCGGCGACAGCTTCAGCGGCATGGGCGGCTGGGGCGGCGGCAGTTGGGGCGGCGGCGGCGGGGGCGGCAATGGCGGCGGCTTCTCTTCCGGCGGCGGTGGTGATTTCGGCGGCGGTGGCGCCTCGGGGGACTGGTGATGAATCGGCTGGCCCGCATCCTCAAACACCGCTGGATCGACGAGCGCGATGTCGCCCGCGCCCTGCCCAGCGCCGCACTCGAGCGCATCGAGGCGCGCGTGGCGCACAGCGAGCGCGGCCACAGCGGCGAGATCCGTGTGTGCATCGAGGCCGGTCTGCCGCTGTCCTATCTGTGGAAGCGCCTGAGTGCGCGCGACCGCGCCGTCACGCTGTTTGGCAAGCTGCGTGTGTGGGACACCGAGGCCAACAATGGTGTGCTGATCTACCTGCTGCTGGCCGAGCACCGCATCGAGATCATTGCCGACCGTGGCTTGAACCAGCATGTCGCGGCTTCGCAATGGGCGCAGATCATCGAGGGCATGCGCCCGGCGTTTCGCGCAGGCCAGTTCGAGCAGGGCTTGGCGCAGGCGGTGGACGCCGTCGACGCCTTGTTGCAGCACCACTTTGCCGGCCGCGCGGGTGCCGCCAACCCCAACGAATTGCCTGACCGCCCGACCCTGCTTTGACACCGCGCCGCGATGGCGCGGCTGGGCGGCGCTGCGCCGTGATGCTCTGGCGGCGCATGCGTGGGGGCTTGACACCGGATGTCTCAGGCGCCGTTGCAATCGCACCAGTCTGTCACTGCAGAGACAGTTTGCGCCTTCGGCTGCGCGGCACACTTTGCGCTCGCCAAGTTGGGGCGTCCGCGCTGACGCCTGACCCCACTCCCAACCGTTTGAACCGCCACCGGCGCGGCCCTGCACGCGCCCAAAGGACATTGCCATGACCGTCGCCTCCCGAGCCCAAGCTTTCGTCTCCCGCTGTCGCTGGGGCGCCGTGGCCGCGGCAGCCGCCATGCTGGCCGCAGGCGCCGCCCAGGCCCAGCAGCCGGTGTTCAAGCTCGGCGTGGTCACCTTCTTGTCCGGCGGCGCGGCTGAAAGCTTTGGCGTCCCGGCGGCCAACGGCGCCAAGCTGATGGTCGAGCTGTTCAACAAGGGCGCGGCACCCGCGCCCTTCAACAAGACCGGCTTTGGCGGCATGAAGATCGAGATGGTGCTGGTCGATGAGAACGGCGGCGCAGCCAAGCAGGTGCAGGAGATGCGCAACCTCTATCAGCGCGAGAACGTCGACGCCATCATTGGCTACATCGGCTCGGGCGATTGCCTGGCGGTGGCGCCGGCGGCCGAGGAGCTGAAGAAGTTTCTGGTGCTGATGGACTGCGGCACGCCGCGCATCTTTGAAGAAAGCTCGCCCAAGTACGTCTTCCGCACCGCCTCGCACGCCGCCATGGACAACGTGTCCTTGGCGCGATATCTCAAGGCGCGCAATGTCAAGGCCGACACCTACAACCTGATCAACCAGGATTACGCCTGGGGCCACGATTCCAAGGCCGACTTTGTGGCCAGCATGGGCCAGCTGTTCCCGCAGGCCAAGCAAGGCACCGACCTGCTGCCCAAGTTTGGCTCGGGCCAATACGGCACCGAGGTCTCGGCGCTGGCCGGCAAGCAGGCCGACATCACCTACTCCAGCCTGTGGGGCGGCGACCTGCAGGCCTTCATCCTGCAAGCCGGCGCGCGCGGCCTGTTCAAGGACACCACCCTGGTGCTCTCGGCCGGCGACCACGTGCTGCCCGGCCTGCTGGACAAAGTGCCCGACGGCACCATCCTGGGCGCGCGCGGCGCCTACGGCATCCTCTCGGCCAAGAGCCCGCTCAACGATTGGTTCCAGGCCGAGTACCAAAAGATGCACGGCGTGCCTCCGGTGCAGGCCGGCTACCGCGTCACCCAGGCCTTTCTTGGTGTGAAGCTGGCGGTGGAAGCGGCCATGGCCAAAAACGGCGGCAAGAAGCCGAGCTCAGAGGAGATGGCCGATGCGCTGCGCGGATCGAGCTGGGACACCCCCGCCGGCACCGTGCGCATGGCCCTGGGTGGCGGCCAGCAGGCGGTGCAGGACACCGCCATCGGCCGCACCAAGTACGACGCCGCAGCCAAGCGCGTGCTCGCAGTGGATGTGATGCGCTTCAAGGCCGATTGCGTCAACCCACCGGCCGGTGTGAAAAGCCTGGATTGGATCAGGGCCGGCTTCACCGGCGCCAAGTGCGATTGATGGCATCAAGCATCGCTTGATTGCCGTTCGCATCGCTTGATTGACTTCAGTGCGGCTTGTCGCCACCGGCGCAGCTTGCAAATTCCGCGCAGCCTGCAACACCAGCGCAGCCTGCAACCTCCGGGCCGCCTGAGCCCACACCGAAGCACCTGACCCATGGGCCTGGCCGCCACCATCCTCATCGACGCCATCACCTACGCGTCCTGGCTGTTCATCGTCTCGCTCGGCCTGACCCTGGTGTTTGGCGTGCTCAAGATCTTGAACATCGCCCACGGCAGCGTCTATGCCCTGGGTGCCTACGCGGCGGCCAGCGCCGTCGCCTTGACCGTGTCCTTAGGCTGGGCGCCGGGCTTTGCCCTGGTGGCCATGCTGCTGGCCGCGGCCGGCGTGGCGGCCATCGTCGGGCCGCTGCTTGAGCGCGGCCTGTTGTCGCGCTTTTATGGCCAGGATGAGGTGCTGCTGCTGCTCGTCACCTACGCCCTGTTCCTGATGCTCGAAGACGCCACCAAGCTGATCTGGGGCGTGAACCCGTATTTCGTCAACGGGCCCTACCAGCTGTTTGGCACCCTCACCCTGCCTGGGGGCATGCGCATGGTCGGCTACGACCTGCTGCTGATGGGCCTGGCCGTCGTCTGCGGCGTGGCCACCTGGCTGGGCCTGAACCGCACCACCTTCGGCAAGATCGTGCTGGCCGTGATCCACAACCCCGAGATGAGCGCCAGCATGGGCGTGAACATCCAGCGCGTGTATGCGCTGTCGTTCTCCATCGGCCTGTTTCTGGCGGCGCTCGGCGGGGCCTTCACGGCGCCGATGATTTCGGTGCAGCCGGGGTTGTCGGTCAGCGTCATCGTCGTCAGCTTTGCCGTCATCATCATCGGCGGCCTGGGCAGCATCGAGGGCGCGGCCATCGGCGCCCTGGTGGTCGGGCTGGCGCGCGCCGCTTCGGTGCACCTGATGCCGCAAATTGAGCTGTTCAGCATCTACCTGGTGATGGCCGGGGTCTTGATCCTGCGGCCCGAGGGCCTGTTCCAAAGCGTGAAGGCGCGGGTGATCTGATGCGCCGCTCATTGGCTGTGGCGCTTGGGGTGGCTCTGCTGTTGATGGCAGTGGGCGCGCTGATGCCCAAGTGGCTGCTGTTCCTGGCCACCATGTCGGTGGCCAATGGCCTGGCGGTGCTGGGCATTTTTGTGTTGATGCGCGGCGGTGGCGCCAGCTTTGGCCAGGGCATGTTCTTTGCGATTGGCGCCTATGTGGCCGCGCTCATGCCGCAGGCCCTGGGCATCACCGATGCGCTGCTGCGCGTGGCCCTGGGCACGCTGGCGGCTGCGTTGGCGGCGGGGTTGTTTGCGCCGCTGCTGGCGCGCTACCGCGGCATCTTCTACGCCATGCTCACGCTGGCGCTGTCGATGGTGCTGTTTGGCCTGCTGTCCAAGACCAGCGCACTGGGTGGCTCGGACGGCATCCAGGTGGCCAAGCCCACGCTGTTTGGCTCGCCCCTGGCGCACGCCCACATCGATGTGCTGCTGTACGCCATGACGATTGCCCTGGGCGTGCTGTCGGCCTGGGCGGTGACGGTCTACAACGGCTCGGTGGCCGGGCTGCGGGCGCAGGCGGTGCGCGCCAATGCGCTGCGGGTTGAATATCTGGGCGCCTCGGCCCGCGCCTCGCTGTCGATCAGCTTCACCATCTGCGGCGCGCTGGGCGGCATCGGTGGGGCCATCACCGCCCTGGTGCTGGGCCATGTCGAGCCCAACTTCACCGACTGGACACGCTCGGGCGAATTCGTTTTCGTCGCCGTGCTGGCCGGCCACCACAGCGTGGCGGCGGTGTTTGTCTCGTCGCTGTTGCTGGAGATCGTGCGCTCCTTCTCCAACCTGTACTTTCCGCACACCTGGCAGTTGGCGTTGGGGGCGTTCTTGTTGATTGTTATTTTGTTCCGGCCGGCGGGCATTGGGTCGCTGTGGTCGGGCTGGTTCCAGCGCCGTGCGGCGGCGCGTGCGGGGGCGGCGCGATGAGCAGTGCCTTGCTCGCCGCGCACGGCATTCAAAAGCGCTTTGGCGCTGTGGTGGCGGCCGACGATCTGCACATCGAGGTGCCAGTCGGGCAGCGCTTGTCGGTGATCGGCAGCAATGGCGCCGGCAAGACCACCTTCGTCAACATGGTCACCGGTTTTCTCAAGCCCGACGCCGGCAGCATCGTGCTCGATGGCCAGGACATCACGGCGCTGTCGCACCAGCACATCGCCACGCTGGGCATTTGCCGCTCCTTCCAGATCCCGCAGTTGTGCCTGGAGCTGACGGTGCATCAAAACCTGCTGGTGGCCGTGGCCGCGGCGCAGGGCCACAACTCGCTTTGGCGGCCGGCCCATGGCGCGGCGCTGCGCGAGCGTGCCGATCTGCTGCTGCAGCGTTTTGGTTTGCAGGCCGACGCCCACCGCCCCGTGGCCGAGCTCGCCGGCGGCGTGCGCAAGCTGCTCGACATCGCGCTGGCGCTGGCGCGCAAGCCCAAGCTGCTGCTGCTCGACGAGCCCACCTCGGGCGTCTCGGCGGACGAAAAATTCCCCGTCATGCGCCGCGTGATGGAGGCCCTGGCCGGTGAGGCCGCCACCGTCATCTTCATCGAGCACGACATGGACATCGTGGCCGAGTTTTCCGAACGCGTGCTGGCCTTTTACAGCGGCCGCGTCATCGCCGATGGCCCGCCTGCGCAGGTGCTGGTGGACACCGATGTGAAGCGTTATGTCACCGGCCAGTCTGCGCCGGTGCCTAGCCCTTCGGTGGTGGCGACATGATGGCGTCGGCCCGCCCCACGCGTGCAGGCCGCAGTGTGCGGCGCGGAGCTTGCCTGTGACCGCCCCCCTGCTTGAGGTGCAACACCTCGCCGCCCACATCCAGGCCATGCCGGCGCTGCGCGACCTGTCGCTGCGGCTTGATGCCGGCGAAATGATCAGCCTGGTCGGCCGCAATGGCGCTGGCAAGACCAGCTTCATGCGCGCGGTGATGGGGCACTTGCCGGTCAGCGGCGGCAGCATCCATATCAACGGCGCCGACATGCGGCCTCTGCCGCGCCATGCCCGCGCCGCCCTGGGCATCGGCTACATGCCCGAGGACCGCGGCCTGGTGCCGCAGCTCACGGTCGAAGAAAACATCCTGCTGCCGGTGTGGGTGAGCGCCACGCTCAATAAGGCCGAGCGTCTGGCCCTGGCCTACAAGCTGCTGCCCGAGGTGGTGGAGATGCGCGACCGGCGCGCGCTGCTGCTCTCGGGCGGGCAGCAAAAGCTGGTGGCCCTGGCCCGCGCGCTGGCCTGCGGCACGCAACTGCTGCTGCTCGACGAGCCCTTCGAGGGCGTGGCCCCGGCGCTGGCCCAGCGCCTGGTGGAGGTGATCAGCGCGCTGCGCGGCACGGCGCTGTCGGTGTTGATTTCGCAGTCTGAGCTGCACCATGGCACGGCGCTGTTTTCGCGTGTCTACACGATTGAGCGTGGCGCCAATGCGCAAACTGCGGCTGCCCATTGAGGGTCTCGCGGCCAGGGCGGGCGCTGGCGCCGCACTGACACTCGGCCTGCTGGCTGGGCCGGCCATTGCGCACCCGCACTTTCGCTTCCACTACCAGGTCGAGCCCTTGATCGGCGCGCAAGGCATCGAGGGCTTGCGCGTGCAGTGGTGGATCGATGGCATCGCCAGCGCGCAGATCCGCGTCGCCGCCGATGTCAACCGCAATGGCCGGCTCGATGCCGATGAGCTGGCCGCCTTTGCCGCGGGCAATGCGCAACTGCTGAGCCCGCAGCACTTTTTCCTGATCGCGCAGGTGCCCAGCGCGGCGCACGCAACAAGCGCGCCGCACGCATTAAGCCCGGCGCACGCATCAAGCCCGCCACATGCATCAAGCCCGCCACAGTTGCAAGCGGTGCAGCTGCGGACGTTCGAGCCCGCATCCGAACCCGCTGCCGAGCCCAGCCCTGCGCTGGGCTTCGAAATCATCGAGCCGCTGTCGGCCGATGACAGCCACGCCGATGGCCTGCGGCTGCGCTTTGCGCTGCGCTTTGCCGCGCCCGTGGCCGCCGGCGCCCTGGCGGTGCGCTTCTTCGACCCGACCTGGAATGTGGCCCTGCTGGCCCATGCCGCGCCCATGCTGGGCAGCACCTGCGCCGGCCAGATGCGCCATGACAAGCTCACCACTGTGGGCTGGGGCGCGCAACGCGTGGAGCAATTGATGATTCACTGTGCGCCGGCGGGATCGATCCGACCGCAGGCGTTGAATTTGCTACCGCACCGGATCGCATCAGAGGAGAAATTCAAATGAATGTCACGACACGTTTTGGCACCGCCGCCGCGCTGGCGCTGGCCCTGGCCGCGCTGGCGCTGGCCCTGGCTGCGCCTTCGGTGCTGGCCCAGGCCTATGAGAGTTGCTATCGCTCAAAGTACGGGCCCGACGACCAGATCGGCGCGCTCAACATCCTGACCCCGGCCATGACCCTGGCGGCCAGCAAGCTGGTCAAGCAGGGCAAGGCGATGCGCATGGGCATCGAGACCAACAGCAAGACCCCCGCCTTCCCGCCGCGCACCTTCTCTCTCACGGTGCTGACCCCGGGCCAGGAATATGGCCGCTCGCTGGGCGCCACCAAGACCAACTACCACGACGACATCATCTCCGGCTGGGTCGGCATCGGCAGCCAGCTTGACGGCCTGGGCCACATCGGCATCGACGGCATGTACTACAACTGCCGCAAGGGCGCCGATGTCGTCAGCGCCGGTGGCCTGCTCAAGCTCGGCATCGAACACGTGCCGGCCATTGCCACCCGCGCCGTCATCCTGGACATGGTCGGCCTGACCGGCAAGAACCCGGTGCCCGAAGGCACGGCCTTCAACAAGAAGGAGATTGATGCCGCCCTGGCCCGCCAGGGCAACATGAAGATCGGCGCCGGCGATGTGGTGATCTTCCACACCGGCTGGACCAGCCTGATCGGCAAGGACGACAAGCGCTACGGCGGCACCGAGCCGGGCCTGGGCATCGAGGGCGCGCACTACCTGGCGTCGCTGAACATCTCGATGGTCGGATCCGACACCTGGGGCCTGGAGGTGGTGCCGTTCGAGGACCCGACCAAGGTCTTCCACGTGCACCAGATCCTGCTCACCCAGCACGGCATCTACATCCTGGAAAACGTCACCAGTGACCAGGCGGTGAAGGACAAGGTCTATGAAGGCCTGTTCACGCTTGGCCCCTCACGCATCACCGGCGCGGTGCAGGCCGTCATCAACCCGATCTTCCTGTATTGATTTCGGGGCGAGACTCAACCCCAGGGCGCCACGAGGCGCCCTTTTTTTGCCCGCGGCAGGGATGGCAAGGGATGGGGTCAGGTCTTTAATATTAAGTGCGAAATTTCCCTGGCAGCGGTTTCAACTTAATATTAAAGACCTGACCCCATCCTGTGTGTTGCTGCTTGACAGAGATGTTAGGTTTGCGCCGCGCGAAACCCGGCGCGAGCTCAGGCCGCACAGCGCAAGGCATGGCTCGGCCAAATGCCAGGCATCGCCAGGACATTGTGAAGTTAGGGGTGCTTGAACGCGGGGTAGATCGGGTCAAATCAAGCCGGTGCGTATTAGCATGTACGGCTACATCCAAGTTGATCTGGAGCCACAGCTGTCGTGATCATCAATCAAACACTCGCCAATCCTGCAGCAGCTTCTACGGTCGCGGCTGATGCTGCGCAGCGGCTGCGCGCCCAAGTCACCGCCCCGCAATGGGCCTTCATCGCGCTGCAATTGATCCTTGTGCTGCTGCTGCTGCGGCAGTTCCAGATTGAGAGCGCAGCACTGCGTTTGCTGGCGGCGCTGGCCTTTGCAGGCTGCCTGGTGCACGCCGTCCTGCCTATGCCCTGGCGCATGCCGTTTTTTGCGGCGATCAGCCTGCTGTCCATCCCCTTGGCCTTGGGTTGGGCCAATGGCGCTTGGTTGATCGCCATCGGGGCGGTTCTGATTGGCGTGTGTCACCTGCCCATCGCCGCGCGCTGGCGTGGCGTCTTGCTGTTGGCTTTGGGGGCCCTGCTGGTGGCGCAGCGTTCCAAGCTTTTGCCCACGCCCTGGTCTGAGGCGATCTGGCCCATCCTGGGCTCGATGTTCATGTTTCGGCTGATCGTCTACTTTTATGACCTGCGGCACGACAAGTCGCCTACCACGCCTGCGCAGTCGATCAGCTACTTCTTCATGCTGCCCAACGCCTGCTTCCCGCTGTTCCCGGTGATCGATTTCAAGGCCTATCGGCGCAGCCATTACTCGCATGAGGCCTACAGCACCTATCAGCGCGGCGTGGACTGGATGGTGCGCGGCGTCATTCACTTGATCCTCTACCGCTACTTCTACTATCACGTGACACTGGCGCCCGCAGAGGTGGCCGCGCCGGCGGATTTGTTGCAGTACCTGGTGGCCAATTTCATGCTGTATTTGCGCGTGTCCGGGCTGTTCCATCTGGTGGTGGGCATGCTCTATCTCTACGGCTTTCATTTGCCTGAGACGCACAACCGCTACCTGCTGGCGTCGAGCTTCACCGACTTTTGGCGCCGCATCAACATCTACTGGAAAGACTTCATGCAGAAGATCTTTTACTTTCCAGCGGTGTTCAAGCTCAAACGCTTTGGTGCCAACAACGCCATCATCATCGCCACGCTGTATGTCTTCGTGTTGACCTGGTTCCTGCACTCCTACCAGTGGTTCTGGCTGCGCGGCACCTGGCTGTTTGTGGCCCAGGACATCCTGTTTTGGGCGGTGCTGGGTGTGCTGGTGGTGATCAATTCACTGATCGAGATCAAGCATGGCCGAACGCGCTCCCTGGGCCAGCCCGCATGGACCGTGCGCCGCATGGCGGTGACGGTGGCCAAGGCCTACGCCACCTTCTGGTTCATCTGCGTGCTGTGGTCGTTCTGGACGGCTGAGTCCATCACCGACTGGCTCTCGTTGTGGTCGGCCTTGGAAGGCCCCTACACCGCCAAGGTGCTCATCTTTCCGGCGATCACTTTGGCGGTGATCGTCCTGGGCAGCATTCCCATGCCGTCCACATCGCCCACGCCTGGCGCCAAGAACCAGTCGGTGCCCCGCGGCGCCGTGCTGCGCGAGCGCGCGGTGACGCTGGCCCTGCTGCTGGGCATGATCGGCCTGTCGATTGAGGATGTTCACCGCCGCATCGGCACCGATGTGGCCACCCTGGTGCACTCGCTGCGGTCGGCGCACCTGAGCCGGCTGGACAACGCCAAGCTCGAGCGCGGCTACTACGAGAGCCTGCTGTCGGTGGACCGCTTCAACTCCCAGCTCTGGGAGGTCTACACCAAGAAGCCCTCAAATTGGCTGGATGTTGAAAACGCTGGGCTGAAGCGCTTTGTCGGCGGCTTCGCACAAACCGAGCTGGTGCCACTGCTCACCTCCTCGTCCAAGTACGGACCCGTCAGCACCAACCGCTGGGGCATGCGCGACCAGGACTATGGGCAAAGCCGTCCCGAGGGCGCTTTCCGCGCTGTGATGTTGGGGGCCTCGTCGGTGATGGGTTGGGGCGTCGGCGATGGCGCCACATTTGAGGCCGTGCTCGAGACGCGTTTGAATGCCCAGCCCCAGGACGCCCGCTTCACGCGGGTCGAGCTGCTGAACTTCGGCACGCCGGGTTATCAGCCGCCGCAGCAAATCGTCGCCCTGGATCGGGCCTTGGCCTTTGGGCCGCAGACGGTGATCTACGTCGCCACCGGCCGCGAGCTCAGCCGATCGGCCAACTACCTGGCCGAGGCCGTGCGCAAGCGCTTGCCCATGCCCGATGAGCGGCTGCAAGCGATCATCGAAAATTCAGGCGTGAACGCCGACATGGACGAGGCCACGGTGCTCAAACGCCTGGAGCCCCATTCAGCGGCCATCTTGAAGATCACCTACGACCGCATTGCCGAGCGCACGCGCGCTGCTGGTGCCAAGCCCCTGTGGATTTTTCTGCCCCAGGTGCGTGAAGGCGATTGGCAGGAAGAGACCGCCGATGCCGTGCGCCTGGCCACCGAGGCCGGGTTTGCCTTGATCAACCTGCACGATGTGTACCGCGGCCGTGACATCGGCACGCTGCGTTTGGCGGAATGGGACGATCATCCCAACGCGCTCGGTCACCAACTGGTGGCCGAACGATTGCACCAGGCCATTGCCAGTGATCCGGGCTTGCTGTTCGGTACCGCCGCGCAGTGAGCCTGACTTTGAACTTCAGACCCGAGGGCGTTTGCAAATGAGCGAGGCAGCACAACAACAGATCAAGGACTTCATCATGGCGCAGTTCCTGCCCGGTGAAGACCCCAGCGAGCTGACCGAAGAGACACCGCTCATCAGCGGTGGCATCCTGGATTCCATCGCCACCTTGCAGCTGGTGATGTTCATTGAGCAGACCTTTGGCATGAGCTTCGAGCCGCATGAGGTCGACAAGGACAACCTCGACAGCCTGCAACGCATCATGCGTTTGCTGTCGAGCAAAGTTCAACTCTGAGCGCGGCGATGGCCGGCAGCAGTTTGCAACAGGCCTTTGCCGCCAGCGCCCGCCGCCAACCGCTGGCGACGGCCGTGATGGAGCCAGGGCAGGGCGAGATCAGTTACGGCGAGCTCGATCGGTTGTCGGACCGCCTGCGTGATCGGCTCCTGGCCTGGGGCACGTGCCCGGGTGACCGTGTGGGCCTCTTCATGCGCAAGTCGGCCGATACCTTGGGCGGCATCCTGGGCGCGCTTAAAGCCGGTGCGGCCTATGTGCCGGTGGATGCCGGCGCGCCTGTGGCCCGCGGCGCCTACATCTTGCACAACTGCACGGTGCGCGCCGTGCTGGTGGATGCGGCCCACGAAGCCGCGCTTCGCGCCGAGCTGGCGCAGCTCGGCGCGAGCGCGCAGGTGCTGGTGGTCGGCCGCGGCGAGGGCGCCGGTGCGGGCCTGCGCGACGCACTCGATGCGCTCGATGCGCAGGGCACAGCGGCTCCATCGCAAACCGTGCAATCTGCAGCCACCGACCTGGCCTACATCCTTTACACCTCAGGCTCCACCGGTCGCCCCAAGGGCGTGATGCTGACGCAGGAGAACGCGTTCAGCTTCGTCGATTGGTGCAGTGAAGTGTTTGCACCGCAGCCAAGTGATCGCTTCTCATCACACGCGCCCTTCCACTTCGACCTGTCCATCCTCGACATCCATGTCTGCTTCAAGCACGGCGCCACGCTGGTGTTGATCCATGAGGACATCGGCAAGGATGCGCCGCGCCTGGGTGCCTTGATCGCCGAGCAGCGCATCTCGATCTGGTATTCGGCGCCGTCCATCCTGAGTTTGTTGGCGCAGTTTGGTGAGCTGGACAAGCACGATGTGTCGGCGTTGCGCCTGGTGCTCTTTGCTGGTGAGGTGTTCCCGGTCAAGCACCTGCGCGCGCTGTGCCAGCTGTGGCCGCAGCCGCGCTATTTCAATCTGTACGGGCCCACCGAGACCAATGTCTGCACCTACCACGAGCTCATCCCGCCGGTGCCGGATGAGCGCACGACGCCTTACCCCATAGGCCGCGTGCTTGCGAACCTGCAGGCGCGCGTGCTCGATGAAGCCGGGGTGGATGTGGCGCACGGCGCCATGGGCGAGCTGTGCATCGCCGGCCCCGGCGTGATGCAAGGCTATTGGGGCCTGGCCGAGCAAACGGCGGCGGGCTTCTGGCGCGGCGACGATGGCCGCGCCTGGTACCGCACGGGCGACATCGTCACCGAGGACGACAGTCGCTGCTTCACCTACCTGGGCCGGCGTGACCGCATGGTCAAACGGCGCGGCTATCGGGTCGAGTTGGGGGAGATCGAAGCGGCCTTGTACAAGCACGGCCGCATCAAGGAAGCGGCCGTGGTGGCGCTGACGGACGACGAGGCCGGCGTGCGCATCGTGGCATTTTTGGCCAGCCACGAGGGCAAGCCGCCAGGCCTGATCGAGATGAAGCGTTTTTGTTCTGAGAACATGCCGCTGTACATGATCCCCGACAAATTCAACTGGCTGCCCGCCCTGCCCAAGACCTCGACCGACAAGCTCGATTACCAAAGCATGAAAGCCTTGGCCTGATGGACTTCTCCTACAGCGAAGAGCAAACCGCACTGCGCGACAGCATCGTCAGGTTCGCCCGTGCCGAACTCAACCACGACCTGATTGAGCGTGACCGTCGCGGTGGCTTCTCGCGCGAGCTGTGGCGCAAGTGCGCACAGATGGGACTGCTCGGCCTGCCCGCGCCTGAGAGTGAAGGCGGCGCCGGCGCCGACCCGCTGACCTGTGCCATCGCACTGGAGGCGCTGGGCTACGGCTGCCACGACGGCGGGCTGGTGTTCTCGCTGTGCGCGCACATGCTGGCCTGCGTGGTGCCGGTGTGGAAGCACGGCAACGACGCGCAACGTGCACGTTATTTGACTGGCCTGTGCGATGGTAGCCTGGTGGGCGCACATGCCATCACCGAGCCCGACTCCGGCTCGGACACCTTCGCCATGCGCCTGCACGCCAAAGCCGAGCAAGGCGGCTGGCGGCTCAATGGCAGCAAGACCTTCATCTCCAATGGCCCCGAGGCCGATGTGGTGGTGGTCTTTGCCCTCACCGATGCCGACAAGCGCTTCCATGGCGGCGTCACCGCCTTCCTGGTGGACCGCGCCACGCCCGGCTTCACGGCCGGCAAGGCCTTCGCCAAGATGGGCCTGCGCACCTCACCCGTGGGTGAGTTGATCTTTGAAAACGCCTTCGTGCCCGATGCCGCCGTGCTCGGCGCCGTGGGTGGCGGTGCGGCGGTGTTCGGCACAGCCATGGAATGGGAGCGTGCACTGCTGGTGGCCGCCCATGTGGGCACGATCGAGCGCCTGCTCGAAACATCGGTGAAGTACGCGCGCACGCGCAACCAGTTTGGCCAGGCCATTGGCAAGTTTCAGGCCGTGGCGCACAAGGTGGCCAACATGAAGGTGCAACTGGAGGCCGCACGCCTGCTGGTCTATCGCACCGCGACGCGCTTGACCACCAGCCGCAGCATCTCGCTCGATGCGTCGATCAGCAAACTCTTCGTCAGTGAAACCCTGGTGCAAACCGCGCTCGATGCTGTTCAGGTGCATGGCGGCTACGGCTTCATGGAGGAATACGAGGTGGAGCGCGCACTGCGTGATGCCATCGGCTCGACCCTGTATTCAGGCACCAGCGAGATGCAGCGCAACATCATCGGCCGATGGCTGGGCCTTTGACGCCGGGCCCCCTGGTGACGCCCGCGGTGCCGCCTGAAGTGCCGACTGAAGTGCCGCCCTTGGTGGTGCATGTCGTGCACCGCTTCGACACCGGTGGTCTCGAAAACGGTGTCGTCAACCTGATCAACCACATGCCCGTGGGCACCTACCGGCATGCCGTGCTGTCGCTCACCGACATCACCGATTTCAAGTTGCGCGTGCGGCGGCCCGATGTGCAGTTCTTGGCCCTGAACAAGCCGCCCGGCCACGCCCTTTGGATCTACCCGCAAATTGCGCGGCTGTTGCGCTCGCTCAGGCCGGCCATCGTGCACACGCGCAACCTCGCCGCCCTGGAGGTGGCCGTGCCGGCCTGGTTTGCGGGCGTGCCGGTGCGCGTGCACGGCGAACACGGCCGTGACGAAGGTGATCTCGACGGCAACAACCGCCGCTACCAGTGCCTGCGCAAGCTGTATCGGCCCTTCGTCACGAACTACGTGGCGCTGTCGCGCGATCTGGCCGGCTACCTGGAAGGCAAAGTAAGCGTGCCCGCGACACGTGTCGCGCAGATCTACAACGGCGTCAACCTCGACGGCTTTCGCCCCACGGCCAAGGGCCGCGAGCGCATCGCCGGCTGCCCCTTTGGTGAGCCGGGCCAGTGGCTGCTGGGCACCGTCGGGCGCATGAAGCCCGTCAAGGATCAGCTCAGCCTGGCCCGCGCCTTCATTCGCGCGCTCGAGCTGGCGCCTGAGCTGCGCGCCCGGCTGCGCCTGGTGCTGGTGGGCGAAGGCCCGCTTCGGGCCCAGGTGCAACAACTGGTGAACAGCGCGGGCATTGCCGAGCTGGTTTGGCTGCCAGGTGAGCGCGAGGATGTGGCGGATGTCATGCGCGGGCTGAATTGTTTCGCGCTGCCATCCTTGGCCGAAGGCATCTCGAATACCATTCTTGAAGCCATGTCTACAGGGCTGCCGGTGATCGCTACCAATGTCGGCGGCAATGCGGAATTGGTGTCGCATGGCCGGTCGGGAGAAATCATTCCGGCCCTTGATGTGCAGGCCATGGCGGCTGCCATTTTGCGCATGGTGCACGACCCCGACGGGGCCGCGGCCATGGGGCGGCAAGGGCGGGCGGATGTGCAAGCGCGCTTCAGCCTGCAGGCCATGGTGGCGGCCTATCAGGCCTTGTATGACCGGTTGCTCAAACAAAAGGGCGGCCATCACTGAGCGACTCGATCACCATGTGTGGAATCACCGGCATCTTCGATACCCGCGCCCCAAGCGCCATCAGCCGGGATGTCTTGCAACGCATGAACGATTCGCAGTGGCACCGCGGCCCCGATGAAGGCAGTCTGCACATCGAGCCCGGCCTGGGCTTGGGCCACCGCCGCTTGTCCATCATCGACATCGCCACCGGGCAGCAGCCGCTGTTCAATGAAGACGGCTCGGTCGTCGTCGTCTTCAACGGCGAGATCTATAACTACCAATCGCTGATCCCCGAGCTGCAGGCCCTGGGCCACGTGTTTCGCACCAAGAGCGACACCGAAGTCATCGTCCACGCCTGGGAATCCTGGGGGCCAGATTGCGTCAAGCGCTTTCGCGGCATGTTTGCCCTGGCGCTGTGGGATCGCAATCAGCAAACCTTCTTCATGGCGCGTGATCGCCTGGCCGTGAAGCCGCTGTATTACGCCGTGCTCGATGACGGGCAACTGCTGTTTGGCTCCGAATTGAAATCCGTGCTGGCGCATGGCGGCATGCGCCGCGAGCTCGATCCACTGGCCGTGGAGGAGTACTTTGCGCTGGGCTATGTCGCCGAGCCGCGCACGGTCTTCAAGCAGGCCAGGAAGATGCCGCCGGGCCACAGCCTGACCTGGCGCCGCGGGCAAAGTGCGCCTTTGCCGATTGAGTATTGGGATGTGCGCTTCACGGGCGACAACCGCATCGGCGAGGCCGAGGCCTGCGACGAGCTCACACAGCGGCTGAAAGAGTCGGTTCGCCTGCGCCTGATTTCCGAGGTGCCGCTGGGCGCCTTTCTGTCGGGCGGCGTCGATTCCAGCGCCGTGGTGGCCATCATGGCCGGCCTGCAAGACGAACCAGTCAACACCTGCTCCATCGGCTTTGATGTGCCCGAGTTCAATGAATCGGCGTTCGCCCAGACGGTGGCTGATCGCTACAAGACCAACCACCGCATGGAGGTCGTCAAGAGCGACGACTTCGACCTGATCGACACCCTGGCCAGCCTGTATGACGAGCCCTATGCCGACAGCTCGGCGATCCCGACCTACCGTGTCTGCCAGTTGGCGCGCAAGCATGTCACCGTGCCTTGTCGGGCGATGGCGGCGACGAGTCTTTCGGCGGCTATCGCCGCTACCGCATGCACCTGATGGAAGAGCGCATGCGCTCGTCCATGCCGCAGGCGCTGCGCCGGCCCTTGTTTGGCATCCTGGGCCGCATCTACCCCAAGGCCGATTGGGCGCCGCGCATGTTCCGCGCCAAGACCACCTTTGAGGGCATGGCGCGCTCATCGGTGGAGGCCTATTTCCATTCGGTGTCGATCCTGCGCGGCCCGATGCGCAGCCAGATGTTCAGCCAGCGTTTCCAAACCGAGCTGGCGGGCTACGACGCCATTGAAGTCTTCGAGCGCCACGCCGAGCGTGCCAACACCGATGACCCCTTGGCGCTGATTCAGTACCTCGACCTGAAGACCTATCTGGTGGGCGACATCAACACCAAGGTCGATCGCGCCAGCATGGCGCATTCGCTGGAAGTGCGCGAGCCGCTCATGGACCATGAGCTGGTGGAGTGGCTGGGCAGCCTGCCCTCATCACTCAAAGTACGCGGCCAGGAGGGCAAGTATTTGCTCAAGAAAGCGATGGAGCCGCTGCTCAGCGATGACATCCTCTACCGGCCCAAGATGGGCTTTTCAGTGCCCCTGGCCAACTGGTTTCGTGGCCCGCTGAAGGCGCGCGTGCGCCAGGCCGTGCTGGGGCCGCGGCTGGCCGACACCGGCTGGTTCAACCGCGACTATTTGACGCATCTGATCGATGCCCACCAGGCGGGCACGCGCGACTACAGCGCACCGCTGTGGACGCTGATGATGTTCGAGGCCTTCTTGCGCAATGTGGTCGACAAAGGCGTGACCGCGGCCGCAGCGCCTGTCCCCACAGAAGCGGTGCCGGCCTGATGAGTGTGCGCATCCTGCACGTGCTGGACCACTCGGCGCCGCTGCACAGCGGCTACGCTTTTCGCACCCTGTCCATCCTGCGTGAGCAGCGCCGGCTGGGCTGGGACACGCACCACCTGACCACGCCCAAGCAGGGCCCGGGCCAGGACCTGTCGCAAGAGGTGGACGGCTGGCACTTCCACCGCACCCCCAGCGCGGCCGGGCTGGGCCTGGTTGGTCAGATGCAGCACACGGCGCGGCGCCTGCACCAGGTGGTGGAGCAGACCCGACCCGATGTCATCCACGCGCACTCGCCGGTGCTCAATGCCCTGCCCAGCCTGTGGGTCGGCCGCCAGCGCCAACTGCCCGTGGTCTACGAGATGCGTGCTTCCTGGGAGGACGCCGCGGTCGATCACGGCAGCACCACCGAGGGCAGCCTTCGCTATCGCTTGTCGCGTGCGCTGGAGAGCTTTGCCCTCAAGCGCGCCGACCACATCACCACCATTTGCGAGGGCCTGCGTGGCGACATCATGGTGCGTGGCGTCGAGGCTTCACGCATCACCGTCATTCCCAATGCGGTGGACGTGGCGGCCTTCAAGTTCGGCGCCGAACCCGACGAAAGCCTGCGCGCGCAGCTCGGCCTGGTGGGCGCCACGGTGCTGGGTTTTGCCGGCTCGTTCTATGGTTATGAAGGCATCGATCTGCTGATCGAAGCGGCGCGTCGCATGTTGCCCGGCCAGCCCGAAGTGCGCGTGCTGCTGGTGGGCGGTGGCCCGCGCGAGGCCGAGCTCAAGGCGCAAGCTGCGGCTGCTGGCATGGCCGACAAGGTGATCTTCACAGGCCGTGTGCCGCACCAGGATGTTCAGCGTTATTACGAGCTGATCGACGTGCTGGCCTACCCGCGCCTGCCCATACGTTTGACCGAGCTGGTGACGCCGCTCAAGCCACTGGAGGCCATGGCCCAGGGGCGCATGTTTGTCGCCTCGGATGTGGGGGGCCATCGCGAGCTGGTGCGCCACGGCGAGACCGGTTTTCTGTTCAAAGCGGGCGATCCGGCAGCCTTGGTGCAAGCCCTCAAGGACATGCTGGCGCGGCGCGACCAGTGGGCACGCATTCGCGAGCAGGCGCGACGTTTTGTCGAAGTCGAGCGCACCTGGGGGCGCAGCGTGGCCCGTTATGGCGACGTCTATCGCCAGGCACTACAGGCACGTGGCCGCGTTGTTGCGGCGCTAGGCTAAGTTTCATCATGTGCGGCATTCACGGCATCTATCAACTCAATGGCCAGGCGGTGGCGCCCGAGTGGCTGTCGGCCATGGGCCGCGTCACCGCGCACCGCGGGCCGGACGACGAAGGCCTGCACGTCGATGGCCATTGCGGCATTGCCATGCGCCGGCTGTCGATCATCGATCTGGCCGGCGGCCACCAGCCCCTGTCCAACGCCGAGGGCACGCTCTGGCTGGTGTGCAACGGCGAGATCTACAACTACCGTGAGCTGCGCGCGGAGCTCCAGGGTAAAGGGCGCGTCTTCCGCTCGACCGGCGACACGGAGGTGGCGCTCGGCGCCTTCGAGGCCTGGGGCGAAGGCTGCCTGGACCGTTTGGATGGGATGTGGGCCATGGTCGTGGTGGACCTGCGCCAGCGTCGCCTCGTCGCCTCGCGCGACCGCTTCGGGATCAAGCCCCTCTACTGGTCGGCCACGGGCTCGCGCCTGTACCTGGCCTCGGAGATCAAGCAGATCCTGGCCGCCACGGGCGAGAAGCCGCGCGCCAACCACGCGCTGGTCGCGCGGTACCTCCGCGGCCTCCGCCTGCCCTGTCTCGAGGAGACGTTCTTCGACGGGATACGCTCCGTCCCGCCCGCGACCTGGTTCGACGTCCCGCTCGACGGCGACGCCGCCCTTGCGCCCGTCTTCCGCCGGTACTGGGACCTG
>JAYSSS010000038.1:0-42668 GCA_043720415.1 Ideonella sp. | reverse complement strand
TGCGATATTACATGGGTACAAATCAACGCAAGAAAAAGACCGAAACCCGCATGAACGCTGGGCTACGGCCGGATCGGGGTGCCAAAGTTCGGGCTAGGTCGCGTTGCTCTGGGTCATTCAGTCGGCTCTGGAAGTACGCCTTCCGCTGGTCATTGTCGAACCCGCTGAGTCGAAACACCTCAATGTCGCCGTCTGCGCCAATCGCGTCGGAGATGGATCGCCAGTAGGTCGTCCGCGACGTAAGAATTACGCGGGCTGTCGCGGCTTCATCCTCGGGCGTAAACAGTTCTCGCAACTCCGCGATAATTTCTTGCGGTCGATTCTTGTCGGAGGTAAGGGCAGCCAACTCATCAAAGCCGTCAAAGATGACGACCAGCAGGCCCTCCTGCATCAGCACTCGCAGCGCGGCGGGGTTGGACCTCAGGAGGTTGCCATGCTCCAAGCGTCGAGCGATCGCGATGTCCCAAAGCGTATCGAGTGTGAACCCCGTGCTTGCGATGTTCTTCCACTGCGCGGCCTCGATCAGTAATGGAAGTACTCGCGGATGGTTCCGCCGAACCGACTCACAGAGCTCACGGGCAAGTGTTGTCTTGCCGATTCCACCATCCGCGCAGATCAACCCGATTGGTGCCCCGCTCGGTGCCGACTCCTGCCCCACTAGCCACTTTGTGAGGAACTGCAATCCATCTCGCCCGTTCTCAGACCCCTGAACGCGAAGCGTAGGAGAAATGAAATGCTCCTCATGCTCAAGCGGCCGATAGTCAACTCCCTTCAGCAGGTGATCTTCGAGTAGGGCCTGCGTCGTCTTACCTGACGTCGCGCGGAACCTACTAGCTGTGTTTGCGATGTCTCGTGAAAGATCGCTTCGCGGAGGGACCACGACCTGGTACCCCTCACTTCCGCAGTGCGCGCCAATATTGCTGAGGTTCCTGGACGAAGCCTCTTGCAGCGGACAGGACGACTTCAGGTAGAGGTAGTTTCCCTTGACGATCGACACGGGAGTTCGGAATTCCGCCTGCCAAAGTGTCCAATGCCTCCCCGCTAGGAGTTCGGTACTCCGCGACGCGCCAAGCGACAAGAGCAGCTCCTCAAAGTGCTTCATCAGTTACCCTCAGTTGTGGTTGTATACATACGCATAGACCCTGGCGAGCAGAGCTTGTCGCTCTTCAATGCCGGAGAGTACTCTGCGCCGGTAAGCGACGTATCTTCCGCTTCGAAGCGTCAGCCAGCTCTTGAGCTTGGATGGAGAAGCTTGCTCACATCGCACCCCTTCGTGCGCCCTTGATAAAGGTGCCGCGCCAGCCGGGCAAGGGAACCCGGTTTGCTCCCCGTCGGGATAGGCGCGGCTTACTTGCTCATGCGCTTCTGCGCAGTTCCTCGCGGATGGCCCTTCGCACCACGGTTTCAAGCGACCCCGCCGCGATAGCCTGCTTCAGCGCTTCGTTGATCAGGGTTTGGTAGCCACGCCCGCCGGCCTTGGCCTTGAAGTGCTCGATCACGGCGCCGTCAAGAAAGATGTTCACCCGCTGCTTGTTGGGCAGCACGGCCCCGGCGGCGCCGCGCTGGCGCAGCACCAGCCGCCCGGCCTTGATGTCGGCCGTGCGCAGCGGCGCCTCGTCATTGATGGCGGTGTTTGCGGTAGATCGCTTGCTCATGTCGGTCAGCCTTGCGCATCGAAATGATGCGGATGTGGTCTTGCACTTCCGCGGTGACGATCACCACCAGGGTGGTGCCCAGCGGCCCCAGCGTCACGAAGCGTTCTTCGCCGTAGGCGAAGCGCTGATCCTCGAAGGTCACGGTCTCGCCGGCTTCAATGACGCCTTGCGCGCGGGCCAGGTCGAGGCCGTGCTTCTTCAGGTTCAGCGCCCGCTTGTTCGCATCGAAGCTGTAACGCATGGCTTCAGTGTACGCCTGTGCCGGTGCATGATTGTGTGTATGTCATGCGGCCGGCTTGAAGCGCCCGAAGATCACCGTGCCGGTGGTCATGAGTTGCTCGATGAAGTCGGCCCAGAACTGCAACATTTCGCGCCGCTGGGGTGCGTATTCGGCCCGGTTGTAGACACCGCGCACGCCGCCGATGGTGTGGTTCAGGGCCTTTTCCACCACGTCTGACGCCCAGCCGTTTTCATGCAGCAGCGTGGAGGCCGTGCGCCGCAGGTCATGCACCGTGAAGGCGGGAATCGCCTGCCCCTTCAACGCAGTCTTCAGCGCCGTGTTGATGGCGTTGTGCGCGCAGGGTTTGGTCAGGCTGCCACGGCCCGGCATCACCAACGCGCTGCCGCCGGCCAAGGCCATCGTTTCCCGCTTGTCGCGCTCGCCGCGCGCCACTCGCACTACTTCCCGATGCAAAACCGGCTGAAGATCTCCCCCAACAGCTCGTCGGCGCTCACCGCGCCGGTGATGCGCCCTAACGCAGCGTGCGCCAGGCGCAGTTCTTCGGCCAGCAGGTCCAGCGCCGCGGTGTCGAGGTGACCGGCGGCCTGATCAAGGTGGGCGCTCGATGCCAACAAGGCCTGCACATGCCGGGCGCGCGCAATGAAGCTGCCTTCGCCCACGCCTTGCCAGCCGCAGCGTGCGAGCAAGGCCTGGCGCAATTCGGGCAGGCCGGCGCCGTGGCGCGCCGAAATGGCCAGGCCGCCGGGTGGCGCACTCGCGCCCAGGTCGGCCTTGTTGTAGACATCCAGCGCTTCGCTGCCCGGCGCGAGGTGGGCGCGCAGACGCTGGGCGATGACATCCTCGGCAGCGCGATAGTCGGCGTCGTCTAGCCGTGCCAAGTCGTGCAGGAAGATCACCACGTCGGCTTGCGCAATGGCTTGCCAGCTGCGCTCGATGCCGATGCGCTCGATTTCGTCGGCCGCGCCTTCTTGCCAGCGCAGCCCGGCGGTGTCGGTGAGGTGCAGCGGCACACCGTCGATCTGGACGCTTTGCGCGATGCGGTCTCGGGTGGTGCCGGCAATGGGTGTGACGATGGCCAGTTCGGCGCCGGCCAGGGCGTTGAGCAGCGAGCTCTTGCCCACGTTGGGCTGGCCCGCCAACACCACGCGCAAGCCGTCGCGCAGCAAGGCGCCCTGGCGCGCCTGGGCCAGCACCTGGGCCACGCCGCCTTGCAGCGCGTGCAACTGGCCGCGGGCGTCGGCGGCGTTGAGAAAGTCGATGTCTTCTTCGGGAAAGTCCAGCGTGGCTTCGACCAGCATGCGCAACTTCAGCAGGCCCTGCGCCAGCATACCTAACCGTCGAGAAAACTCGCCCTGCAGCGAGCGGCTGGCGCTGCGCACGGCACTGGACGTGCTGGCGTCGATCAGGTCGGCCACGGCCTCGGCCTGGGCCAGGTCGAGCTTGTTATTGAGGAACGCACGCTGGGTGAATTCACCCGGTTCGGCCAGGCGCAGGCCGATGCCCGCGCCGGCTTGCAGGCAGCGGGCCAGCAGCATCTGCAACAGCACCGCGCCGCCATGCACTTGCAGCTCGAGCACGTCTTCGCCGGTGTACGAATGCGGGGCGGGAAAGTACAACGCCAGGCCTTGGTCGATGAGGGTGCCGTCGGCCTCGCGCAGCGGCAGCAAGGTGGCGTGGCGCGCTTCGAGGCTGCGGCCGAACAGTGCTTCAACAAGGCCACGCAAGTCGCGGCCGGACACGCGCACGATGCCCACGGCGCCGCGCCCACTGGCCGTGGCGATGGCGACGATGGGGTCGGCGTGGCGCGCGAGCATGGGGCGATGCTAGTGTGGTGTTGCACGCTAGCGGCACAGGCCCGGCCGGCTGTTCGACGTTGAGCGGGCCAGGTGCGGCAGATGGCGCGGGGGGGAGCGCCGCGTTGCCCACCTGGGCGGCGCGCGGTGAGCTGCCAAGAGCCGGCAACACCCGCCCGGGCCAGGCAGGAGCTTGACGTCCCGCCTGGGTGGCAGCTGCAGCCAGGTCAACCCCGCATAAGCGGTGGCCGGTGGCGTGTGCTGCCGGCATTGCTGGGCTTATCGGCCCGCGGGCCGGCCACCTTGAGCGCGCCAGGCCGAAGCCGCAGCGGCGGCTACATGTTCAACACACCCATGCGCTTGTTGATGAACCACTGCTGCGCGATCGACAAGATGTTGTTCGTCAACCAGTACAGCACCAGGCCGGCGGGAAAGAAGAAGAACATCACCGAAAACGCCAGCGGCATGAACCACATCATCTTGGCCTGCATCGGGTCGGCCGGCGTGGGGTTGAGCCAGGTCTGGAACATGGTCGACGCGGTCATCAACACGGGCAGGATGAAGTACGGATCCTTGGTTGAGAGATCGGTGATCCAGCCGATCCACGGCACGTTGCGCATTTCCACGCTCGACAACAGCACCCAGTACAGGGCGATGAAGAACGGCATTTGCACGAAGATGGGCAGGCAGCCACCCAGCGGGTTGACCTTTTCTTCGCGGTAGATGCGCATCATTTCCTGCTGCATCTGCTGCGGTTTGTCCTTGTAGCGCTCGCGCATCTCCATCACCTTGGGGTTGATGGCCTTCATCTTGGCCATCGACTTGTAGGCGCTGGCATTGAGCCAGTAAAACGCGATCTTCAGCAGCACCACCAGGGCCACGATGGCCCAGCCCCAGTTGCCCAGGATGCGGTTGAGCTCATCGAGCAGCCAGTACAGCGGCTTGGACAAGACGGTGAGGAAACCGTAGTCCTTGACCAGCTCCAGCCCTGGCGCCAGTTTCTCCAGGTTCTTTTCTTCCTGCGGGCCGGCAAACAGCCTGGCCTCGTGCGACTTGGTGGCCCCCGGGGTCAGCTCGCCCTGCGGCAAGACCATGGCGATGGAGTAGAGGTTGTCGCTGACCTTGGCGGTGCGGAATTCGCGCGGCGCTTTGTCGCCCACCAGCCAGGCCGAGGCAAAGTAGTGCTGCACCATGCCGACCCAGCCGTTGTCGGCGGCCTTGTCGTGCTCGGCCTTGCCCTTGTTGATGTCGGTGAATTCGATCTTCGTGAAGTTCTTGGCCTCGGTGTACATCGCCGGGCCGGTGAAGGTGGAATAGAAACTGGATTCGCCCGCCGGCGGGTTGCCGTCGCGCGACAACTGCAGGTAGATCTGGGGTGAGACCGCGCTGGCGCCACCATTGCGCAGCACGTGCTTGACGCCCACGGTGTAGTCACCGCGGCGGAAGGTGTAGGTCTTGGTCAGGGCCACGCCCGTGCTGTCGGCGGACTCGAACACCAGCTTGATCTCGTTGACGCCGTCCTTCAGGCCGCGCTCGCCCGGCTGGGCGCGCATGGGGCTGAGGTGATTGGGCAAGCTCACGCCAGGCTGCTGGCTGATCAGGCCGGTTTGCGCCAGATAGACACGCTGCGCGCTTTGGTCAAACAACTGCACCGGCCGTTTCGGATCGGTGGCGTCGGTGTAACGCGTCAGCTCCATGCCGATGAGCGTGCCGCCGGCCGAATCGATGGTGGCGCGCATGACGTCGGTGGTGATGACGATCTTCTCGCTGGCCGCGGCAGGCGCTGCGCCAACGGCCACGGGCAAGGCGCCGGCCGCGGTAGTAGATGCCACAGCCGCCGCCGCGGGGACACCCGTGGCTGTGGGCACACCTGTGGCCGGCTGCGCCGCCGCCGGCACGCCTGAGGCCACGGGCTGGCCCGCAGCACCGGCACCCGGTGCCGAGCCGGCCGCTGCCACCGGCTTGGCCGGCGGCGGGCTGAACAGCGACTGCTGGCCGTTGTGCCGTTGCCAGGCATCCCACAGCAACACCATAGAGACCGAGAACACCACCCACAGGATGGTGCGACGAATATCGTTCATGGGCGGGTCTTTGAGAGAAAGCGCGTGAAAAGGGAAGTTGGTGCGGCGGGCACGGGATCACACCCGCCCGCACACCAGGGGTGGCAACGCAGCAGCCGGCGGGCGCTGAGCCAGCCACCCGTCAGCGCGCCATGGCTGGAAATCGCCCCCAGCGCATAGGCCGAGCAGGTGGGCTCGAAGCGACAGGCATTGCCCAGCCAGGGCTTGAGAAAGAAGCGGTAGCCCCGCACCAGCAACAGCAGGGCCCGCGCCGGCAGCGCCATCAGGCCCGCCAGCCAGCCCTTGAGCGGCAGGCGGGTCATGCGGGCCTGGCCCGCGACACGGCCGCCGCGCGCAGCAGCAGCAACTCAAGCTCGGCCCGGGCCGAGCGGCGCAAGGCGTCCGATCCCGGGCTGCTGAAGCTGCGCGGGTCAAACACCGATTTCAATCTCAGCACCCACAGACCCAAGGGCAAGGCCTGAGCCTGGCCGGCCATCACCATGCGCATCTGGCGCTTGATGAGGTTGCGGGTGACGGCGCGCTTGGCATGGCGTTTGGGCACCACGGTGCCCAGCCACCGCCCCTTGGGAGGGCAGTCATCCACATGCTGTGCGCAAGTGCGTGCATCGCCTGTGGATAACTTGTTCATTTCAGGTTCTTTTGCGCCCTTTGAAGGCGCAGACGGGCCCGCCGCCACATGGTGCACGGCGAAGTGAGCACTTCGTGAGCATGGGGCTGTAGCCAGCACGCGTTCAAAATCGGCCGACCGCAAAATGCGCCCGACCGTGTCCGGAACGACGGGCTTGAAGCCTTGGTCCCGGGGCGGCAAGCCCTCGGGTTCCAAGGGCAAGCCCTGGAGTTCCAGCGGCAAGCCTTTCGGCCCCGGCTGCTGGCCCTGGGCCACTGGCGGCAAGGCCAAGGGCACGAACAAGGCCTAGGGCACCAAGGGCAGGCAGCTTGTGAGGCCTCAGACCTGCGACAAGCGCTTGCGGCCCTTGGCGCGGCGGGCCGCAATGACGGCGCGGCCGCCACGGGTTTTCATGCGAACCAGAAAGCCATGGGTGCGGGCACGGCGTACTTTGGAAGGCTGGTAAGTGCGCTTCATGATGATTTCTTCGGCGTTGGGGAAACCCACGATTAGAGCAAGAAAGGCCTTTGCGGTCAAACACTTGCACCACAACGCCTGGGTTTGCAGGGGGATTGACCTCGGCCGAGAAACTGTGGATAACCTTGATGCTTGGAGGATCATCAGGCCTACAATGCGGCCGCTCGAAGAACAACTTGTCCACAATGAGCCTAGACCTTTGGCAACGCACCTGCGACCAACTCGCGTTGGAGTTGCCGGAGCAGCAATTCAACACCTGGATCCGGCCGCTGCCGGCGGCCGAATTGCGCGATGCGGGTGCCTCCCTGGTGATGGTGGTGCAGGTGCCCAACCGCTTCAAGCTCGACTGGATCCGCTCCCAGTACGCCCACCGCATTGAGACCCTGCTCAGCGAGCTGGCTGGCAAACCGGCGTTGCTGGAATTGGCCTTGGCACCGCGTGAGGGCCCAAGCTTTCGGCCGGCCGGCCCAAGCAACCACCCCATTCGTGCCGCGGCGCTGCTCAACGGGCAGGCGTTTGCGCCCAGCACCAGCGTGCGCACCGCTCAGCTATTCCCGCTGTCAGGTGGACACGGCACACACACCGGCCTCAACGCCAACCCTGCCGGCAGCGGCGGCATGGCTCAGGCCAACGCCCACCCGCTGCCGCCATCGGCCACCAGCCACAAGCTCAATTCGGCGCTCACCTTTGACACCCTGGTGGCCGGCCGCGCTAACCAGATGGCCCGTACCGCGGCCTTGCATGTGGCTGGCGCGCCTGGGCAGACCTACAACCCGCTGTTCATTTACGGCGGTGTCGGCCTGGGCAAGACCCACCTCATTCACGCCGTGGGCAACGCCCTGCTCAAAGACCGCCCGGACGCCCGCGTGCTGTATCTGCACGCCGAGCAGTTCATCAGCGATGTCGTCAAGAACTACCAGCGCAAGACCTTTGATGAGCTGAAGGCCAAGTACCACTCGCTCGACCTGCTGCTGATCGATGACGTGCAGTTCTTTGCCGGCAAGGAGCGCACCCAGGAGGAGTTTTTCAACTGCTTCGAGGCCCTGCTGGCCAAGCGCGCCCACATCATCATGACCAGCGACACCTACCCCAAGGGTCTGGCCGACATCGATGAGCGCCTGACCAGCCGCTTTGACGCCGGCCTGACGGTGGCCATCGACCCGCCCGAGCTGGAAATGCGCGTGGCCATCCTCATGCGCAAGGCCCTGGCCGAAGGCACCGAGATGCCCGAGGACGTGGCCTTCTTTGTGGCCAAAAACGTGCGCGCCAATGTGCGTGAGCTCGAAGGCGCGCTGCGCAAGGTGCTGGCCTACAGCCGCTTCAGCCACAAGGACATCAACATCGCCTTGGCGCGCGAGGCTTTGAAGGATCTGCTGTCCATCCAGAACCGCCAGATCGGTGTGGAGAACATCCAGAAGACCGTCGCCGATTTCTACAAGATCAAGATCGCCGACATGTACAGCAAGAAGCGCCCGGCCTCGATCGCCAAGCCGCGCCAGATCGCCATGTACCTGGCCAAGGAAATGACGCAAAAAAGTCTGCCCGAGATTGGCGAGATGTTTGGTGGCCGCGACCACACCACGGTGCTGCACGCGGTGCGAAAAATCGGTGGGGATCGCAGCAAAGACCCCGAGCTCAACCAGCAACTGCATGTGTTGGAGCAGACGCTCAAGGGCTGACAAAGAAGGGCTGACAAAGCGGCAGCTTGTCAAGGCACAAAACTGTGGACAAGTTTCGAACAAGAGGGCAGCTGTCCACAGGCCCACGCGCTTTCGAAAAGTTGTTGTCATTCGCACTCTGGCTTTGCAGGCCTTCGCCCACAGGGTTGTCGCTGGGCTAAAGCCTTGAAAAGACAGGCGAAAATGGTGTTCTCCACAGGCCCAAGGGCCCTCTACTAGAACTACTAAGTTCAAAGAGGAAGACATGATCGTTATAAAAGCCGCACAACAAAAATTGCTCGAAGCCCTGCAATCGGTGGCCGGCATCGTCGAGCGGCGCCACACCTTGCCCATCCTGGCCAATGTGCTGATGCGCAAAACCGGTGAGGACATCGAATTCACCACCAGCGATCTGGAAATTCAGGTGCGCACCCACGCTGAGCTGGGCGGCGATGCCGGCAGCTTTGCCACCACCGTGGGCGCGCGCAAGATGATCGACATCCTGCGTGCCCTCCCGGCCGACCAGGTGATCACCCTCACCGCGGCGCAAAGCAAGCTCACCCTCACCGGCGGCAAGAGCCGCTTCACCCTGCAAACCCTGCCGGCCGATGACTTCCCGCTGGTCAACGAGGCGGTGGATTTCGGGCCGCAGTTCTCGGTGCCGCAAAAGACGCTCAAGACCCTGATCAACCAGGTGCACTTTGCGATGGCCGTGCACGATATTCGTTATTACTTGAACGGCATCTTGTTCGTCGCCGAGGGCAAGACCCTCACCCTGGTGGCCACCGATGGCCACCGCCTGGGCCTGGCCCAGGCCCAGCTCGACAACGACATCCCCAAGCAAGAGGTCATCCTGCCGCGCAAGACCGTGCTCGAGCTGCAGCGCCTGCTCAAGGATGAAGACACCGCCATCGACATGCGCTTTGCCGGCAACCAGGCCAAATTCGCGTTCTCCGGCATGGAGTTCGTCACCAAGCTGGTCGAGGGCAAGTTCCCCGACTACAACCGCGTCATCCCCAAGGGCCACAAGAACACCCTCACCCTGGGCCGTGCGCCGCTGCTGGCTTGCCTGCAGCGCGCCGCCATCCTCACCAGCGAAAAGTTCAAGGGCGTGCGTGTCAACCTTGAGCCTGGCGTGTTGCGCATTGCGTCGAGCAATGCCGAGCAAGAAGAGGCCAAGGAAGAGCTCGAGGTCGACTACAACGGCGACATGATCGAGATCGGTTTCAACGTCACCTACCTGATGGAGGCGCTGTCCAACATCAGCCAGGACATGGTCAAGTTCGAGCTGCAGGATGGCAGCGCCAGCGCCCTGCTCACCGTGCCCGGGCAGACCGGGTTCAAGTACGTGGTGATGCCCATGCGCATCTGAAGCCGCGCTGCGACAGGCGTGATTTCAAGCAGTTTGTAGCGGGCTCAGTGCCCGCTTCACCGTTTCAAAAGGCCAGCGATTTTTTGCCTGGCCAGCAAGAAGGTAGCCGAAATGAGTGACACCAAGCCGCAAGGCAAGCCCAACGACGCCAAGGCCGACGACGGCATCACCCAGCGTGCCGTGCCCTCGGCCGAGGGCTTTGTGGCCTCCACAGGCGCCGAAGCCTCGGTCGCCTATGGTGAAGGTGACATCCAGATCCTTGAAGGCCTGGAGGCCGTGCGCAAGCGCCCCGGCATGTACATCGGCGACACCTCCGACGGCACCGGCCTGCACCACCTGGTGTTCGAGGTGGTCGATAACGCCATCGATGAGTCGCTGGCCGGGCATTGCGACGACATCATCGTCACCATCCATTCCGACAACTCCATCTCGGTCATCGACAACGGCCGCGGCATCCCCACCGGCATCAAGCTCGATGACAAGCACGAGCCCAAGCGCAGCGCCGCCGAAATTGCTCTGACCGAGCTGCACGCCGGCGGCAAGTTCAACCAAAACAGCTACAAGGTCTCGGGCGGCCTGCACGGCGTGGGTGTGAGCTGCGTCAATGCCCTGAGCAAGTGGCTGCGCCTGGTGGTGCGGCGCGAGGGCAAGGTGCATGCCATCGACTTCGCCCGCGGCTTTGTGCAAGACCGCTTGATTGAGACGCGCGAGGGCATCGAGGTCAGCCCCATGAAGATCATCGGCGACACCGAAAAGCGTGGCACCGAAGTGCACTTTTTGCCCGACGAGAGCATCTTCACGCACATCGATTTTCACTACGACGTGCTGGCCAAGCGCCTGCGCGAGCTGAGCTTTTTGAACAACGGCGTGAAGATCCGCCTGGTCGATGAGCGCAATGGCAAGGAAGACAACTTTGCCTATGCCGGCGGCGTGAAAGGCTTTGTCGAATTCATCAACCAGGGCAAGAAGGTGCTGCACCCGAACATCTTCCATGCCCTGGGCGACAAACTCAGCGAGTTCGGCACCAACATCGGTGTCGAGGTGGCCATGCAGTGGAACGACGGCTACAACGAGTCGGTGCTGTGCTTCACCAACAACATCCCGCAGCGCGATGGCGGCACCCACCTGACCGGCCTGCGCGCAGCCATGACGCGCGTCATCAACAAATACATCGACGACAACGACCTGGCCAAGAAAGCCAAGGTCGAAATTGCCGGCGATGACATGCGCGAGGGCCTGGCCTGCGTCGTCAGCGTGAAGGTGCCCGAGCCCAAATTCAGCAGCCAGACCAAGGACAAGCTGGTGTCCAGCGAAGTGCGCGGCCCTGTCGAGGAAATCGTCTCCAAGCTGCTCACCGATTGGCTGCTGGAGAACCCGCTCGACGCCAAGATCGTGTGCAGCAAGATCGTCGATGCCGCCCGCGCCCGCGAGGCCGCGCGCAAGGCTAGAGAGATGACCCGGCGCAAGGGCGTGCTCGATGGCATGGGCCTGCCCGGCAAGCTGGCCGATTGCCAGGAAAAAGACCCAGCGCTGTGCGAGATCTACATCGTCGAGGGCGACTCCGCCGGCGGCTCAGCCAAGCAAGGCCGCGACCGCAAGTTCCAGGCCATCCTGCCCTTGCGCGGCAAGATCTTGAACGTGGAGAAAGCGCGCTATGAGAAGCTGCTCTCCAGCGATTCCATCGTCACCTTGATTACCGCGTTAGGCACCAGCATTGGTGTGGATGAATTCAACATCGACAAGCTGCGCTACCACCGCATCATCATCATGACCGACGCCGATGTCGACGGCGCCCACATCCGCACCCTGCTGCTCACCTTCTTCTATCGCCAGATGCCGGTGCTGGTGGAGCGCGGCCACATCTACATCGCCCAGCCGCCGCTGTACAAGGTCAAGGTGGGCAAGCACGAGCAGTACCTCAAGGATGGGCTCGAGCTCGACGGCTTCTTGCTCAAGGTGGCGCTCGATGGTGCCGTTGTGCTGCCCGATGGCGCGGCCTCGGTGGCCGGCAGTGCGCGCCCGCCGCTCACCGGCTCGGCCCTGGAGGAGCTGGCGCGCAAGTACGTGCTGGCCACGCATGTGATGGGTCGCCTGGGCAACTGGATGGACACCGAAGCCCTGCGCGCCCTGGCCAACGGCCTGGTGCTCAACCTCGACAGCGCCGCCGCCGCGCAAGCCAGCGCCAGCGCCGTGCAGGCCGCCGTGCACGACGCTCAGGTCGAAGCCCAGTTCGACGCCCGCACCGACAAGCACCTGCTGCGCATCAGCCGCCGCCACCACGGCAACATCAAGGCCAGCGTCATCACGCAAGACTTTGTGCACGGCGCCGATTACGCCGCGCTGGTCGAAGCCGGTGTCACCTTTAAAGACCTGTTAGGCCCCGAGGCCATCGTCAGGCGCGGCGAGGGCGAGCGCGCCAAGGAAAGCAAGGTCGATGACTTCCGCGCCGCCATGGCCTGGCTCATGGCCCAGGCCGAGCACGCCGTGGGCCGCCAGCGCTACAAGGGCCTGGGCGAGATGAACCCCGAGCAGCTCTGGGAAACGACCATGGACCCGACCATCCGCCGCCTGCTGCGCGTGCAGATCGAAGATGCCATTGAGGCCGATCGCGTCTTCACCATGCTGATGGGTGATGAGGTCGAGCCGCGGCGCAATTTCATTGAATCGAATGCGTTGAGGGCGGCGAACATTGATGTGTAGCGCTGGGTAGCTCGGGGATGGCGCGTGAGCTCGTAATTTACTGTGATGAGTCCGACAGCTCTGGTAGGCATTTCGCCAATTTCTATGGCGGCGGCGTTGTGGAATCGAGGCATTTGGAAGAGGTGATTTCCAGGCTCAGCGCTTGTAAGGTGAGATTGAACTTCGGCGGAGAAGTAAAGTGGCAAAAGATCACTGAAAACTACGCCAACAAGTACATTGAATTCGCCGACGAGATATTTCGATTGATGGGTGAGGGCAAATTGAAGCTGCGCATCATGTTCACGCAGAACTACTTTTCTGCTCACCGATTGACGACGGAGCAGCGTGAGAACGGTTTCTTCATGCTGTACTACCAGTTTGTTAAACACGCATTTGGTTTGAAATACGCGGGGGTAGCTGGCAGCGAAACATCCGTGCGGATGTACTTCGACAAGTTACCCGATACCGCTGAAAAGTGTGCGGCCTTCAAGGGCTATGTCTCCGCTCTCAACAAGCACCGAGGTTTCCGCAACGCGGGTATCGTCATCCGCCAGGATCAACTCGCCGAAGTTGATTCCAGGGAGCACGTCGTGCTGCAAGCGCTTGACGTGGTTCTGGGCGCGATGCAATTTCGCTTGAACGACAAGCACTTGGAAAAGCCCGAAGGCAGCCACCTACGCGGCAAGCGAACGGTCGCCAAGGAGCGTGTCTACAAGCACATCAACAAGAGCATCCGCACGCTCTACGGGGGCAAACAATTCAATATCGGCGTGTCAACAGGCCGGCCCGATGGGCCAGAGGCGCACGACTGGCTCGATCCCTACAGGCACTGGCTGTTCAAGGCCAAGAATGCCGTGGTGCGGCCTGAGTTTGCGAAAGATCAGTTCAGATCCCGCAAAGAAAAGCAGAAGTGAAAAAGGCCCCGCGTTCACTACATCAGCGTCCCAAGTGGAACTTGGGCGTTCGTGAGACGAAGGGCCGGCGAGAAGCTTACCATGCACCCTTGACAACAAGAATTGGCCGTGCTTGTGATGCGTCAACCCGATCACGCCGCAACCCATGAACCGCGACCAACTCAAGACAAAGGCCTGGCCGAAATGAACCCCTCGCAGCTCTGGGAAACGACCATGGACCCGACCATCCGCCGCCTGCTGCGCGTGCAGATCGAAGATGCCATTGAGGCCGATCACGTCTTCACCATGCTGATGGGTGACGAGGTCGAGCCGCGGCGCAATTTCATTGAATCGAATGCGTTGAGGGCGGCGAACATCGACGTGTGATGAGGTTTTGGGAGGCGGTGCACCATGCTGGATAAATTCAAGCGCCTGACCGAATCCCACGGCTCCTTGCGACCCGGCCATGGCCTGGTCTCGGGTGTGATCGCGCTGGTGCTGGCGGCCTTGTGCTTTCTGGGCGTGCTGGCCTTCCATTTCCCTGAATACCTGACCACGCCACAGCTGCGCAAGAGCTACAGCGTGGACATGCTGCGCCAGTTGCTGTTCTGGTCGCTGGTGCTCTCAGGCGGCATCGCCTTGTTCAACATCGTGTTTGGCCGCGTACGTTGGTTGTCATTGGGCGCCTTTGTGTTGATCGGCCTGTCCCTGGGCCTGGGCGGTCACAAGGTGCCGGTGAACGACTTTGCCGACAACACGCCCTACATCGGGCTGGACTGGTTCATCCTCGATCTGCTGGGCTCGGCGCTGATCTTTGTGTTCATCGAAAAGCTGTTCGCGCTGCGCAAGAATCAGCCGGTGTTTCGGCCCGAGTGGCAGACCGACTTCTATCACTTCATCGTCAACCACATGGTCGTCGGCTTCGTGCTGCTGGCCACCAACTTGCTGGTGCACAAACTCTTCGGTTGGGCCGCCAAGGATGGCGTGCAGGCCTGGGTGCGCGATCTGCCCGTGCCGGTGGCCGTGCTGTTGATCGTGTTGGTGGCCGATCTGGTGCAGTACTGGACGCACCGCGCCTATCACGAGGTGCCGCTGCTGTGGCGTTTGCATGCCGTGCACCACAGCGCCAAGCACATGGACTGGATGGCCGGCTCGCGCCAGCATGTGATCGAGATCGTCATCACCCGCACGCTGGTGCTGGCACCGATCTTCGTGCTTGGTTTCAGCAAGGAGGTGATCGATGCATACATCGTCATCGTTGGTTTCCAGGCGGTGTTCAACCACGCCAATGTCAGCGTGCGTCTGGGGCCCTTGCGCTACGTGATCGTGACGCCCAACTTCCACCACTGGCACCACTCGCAAGACGACGAGGCCATCGACAAGAACTATGCCGCGCACTTCGCCTTCATTGATCACCTGTTTGGCACCGCCGTGCACAGCGCGCGCGAATGGCCGGCGCAATACGGTGTCGTCGGCGACTACGTGCCGAATGGCTTCTGGCGGCAGTTGCTGTTCCCGTTCACCTGGAACAGCAGGGGCTGATGGACCACGGCCCGGTTCATCCAGGCTAGCGCGCCGGCTTCCATACCTCGCGCGCCAAGCGCATCAGGTTGCCGCCCAGCACGGCCCGCAGATCGGCGTCGCTGTAGCCCCAGGTCAGCAGCGTTTGCACGACGCCTTCGAGCTGCTCTGGCGCCACCATGCGCACTCCGGCTTGGTAGCCCAGTTCGGCGGGAAAGCTGTGGCTCATCTTGGTCAGGTATTCCTCCAACTCCTGGGTGTCGAACACATAGTCCAGGCCCAGCGCGACATGCTGTGGCCCGACCAGTTGGGCCACGTGATCGATGTGCCGCGCAAAGGTCTGGCTGCTGTTGTCGTTGTCGCCCAGGAAGCTGCCGATGCCATTGATGCCCACCACGCCACCAGTGGCGGCACAGGCGCGGATCAACTCGTCGGGGATGTTGCGCGGGTGCGGGTGCACGGCGCCGGGGTTGCTGTGCGAGAAGATCACCGGCCGTGTGGCCACGCCCAGCACGTCGCGCACCGTGCGGTGCCCGGTGTGGCTGCAGCAAACCAGCATGCCCACCCGCTCCATCTCGGCAACGACCTCGCGGCCAAAGGCGGTCAGGCCGGTGTCCTCGTCCTGGCAGCCGCCGCCGACCCGGTTGTTGTTGTTGTAGGCCAGCAGCATCCAGCGCACGCCCAGGTCGTAGTACAGCGAGATGAGGCTGGGCTGGTCGGCCAAGGCATTGGCGCCTTCGATGTCAAAGCCCACCGCCAGCCGGCCGGTGGCGTGGGCGAGGTCGACATCGTCGGCGGTGTTCAGCAGCAGGTAGTCGTCGGGTCGCGCACCGATCCAGTGGCGCAGGCTGGCCAAGGTGCGCACATGGGCCTCGATGCCCATGTCGCCAAAGCCCACATTGAGCATCACGGCACTGACACCCGCTGCGCGGTAGCGTTGAAGCTGCGGCAGGAAGCGGGTGTCGTGCGGGCGCCCAACGGGCATGCAGCCGTGGTTGTCCCAGACGATGCTGTCGCGCAGCAAGGCGGCCGCGCTGGAAGCTGCAGTGGGTGAAGTCGGATTCATGCAAGACGCACCATAGGCCAGGCTGGGCGGGATTGGGTTAGGCTCAGACCACGGAAATTTAGGAGCACCGACCGCATGACCGATGGTGGCACGTCATCAGCCAAGGACGCCTGGTCGCCTCTGGACTTCGATCACGAAGCCTTTCGGGCCGGCGCCAAGGAACAGAGCTTCAAGCGCTTCGCCCGCCAAGGCGTGCGCACCTTGCACGCGCCTGAGGGCGGCAGCGGCACCTCCGACACGGTGCGGCTGAACGACGACCTGCTGCTGACGGTGATCAACTGCGTGCTGCCCCGCACCGCGCGCTGGCGCTACGACACCGAAGAGGCCCTGATCATGCTGCGCGCATCGCTTTGCTGCGATGTTTCCTTTGAGGTCGGCAGCGCGGCGCCCCTGGTCTTCAATCGGCCCGAGGTCACCCTGGTCTGCCTGCCCAAGGGGCGGCCGCAGACGGTGGACATTGCCGGTGGCGCCAGGCAGCAGGGCATGGTGGCGATCTTCCGTGCGGCCGCCTTTCCGGCCCGCTATGGGCTTCAGTTGACCGATTTGCCGCCGCTTGTGCGCGACGCCGTGACCGGCTCGGCCGAGGTCGGCCGCATTGCCTCGTTTCCGCTCGACCACCGCCTGGCAGGCCTGCTGGCCGACACCATTGACACCCGGCTCGACGGTGAGATGCGCGTGCTGCAGTACGCCGGTCGCCTGGCCGAGCTGGTGGCCTACACGCTGGATGCCATGCAGCACACGCCCTTGCTGCGTGGCAGCGCGCTGAACCGGCTGCGCGACGTCGAGTTGGCCCATGCGGCCATGCAGCGCCTGGAGCGCGATTACCGCAAGCCGCCGCTGTTTGCTAGCCTGGCGCGCGAAATCGGCACCAACCAGAACAAGCTCAAGGCCGTCTTCAAGGAGGCCTTTGGCGTGACCATGGCCGACCACTGCCTGGAGCGCCGCATGCGCGAGGCACAGCAGTTGCTGCTGGAAGCCACCCTCACCATCGCCCAGGTGGCCGAGCGTGTGGGGTACGAACACCAAAGCAGTTTTGCCGCAGCCTTCAGCGGCCACGTGGGCATGTCGCCGCGCCAATACCGGCAGCATCGGGCGCCGTTCAATCTGCCGCTGAGCCCGAGCCAAACCGGGGCAACATCCCGCGCCTAGGGTTCACCCGCGCACGCGATGTCCAAAAACCCAGGCCCGTGCGGATCGCCTAAATTTTCGGTGTAAGGGCAAACGCGGTCGGCAATCGCCGCACCTATCGTTCGGCGACGCCTTCATCCACCCGCCGACAGAGGATCCCGCACCATGACGACGCAGCAACGCTTTCCATTCCGGCCGACCGGGCTGGTCCTCGCGCTCACCACTGCTGGCCTGCTGGCGGCGCTGCCGGCGGCGGCCCAGCAAGCGGCCGCGAAGCCAGAGGAAGACAGCACCCAAAAGATCGTCATCACCGCCAACAAGCGTGTCGAGAAGCAGCGTGAAGTGGCGGGCACGGTCTCGGTGCTCGAAGGCAGCGACCTGGAACGCCGCGGCGCACGCGACCAGGAAGACGCCCTCAAGCTCGTGCCCGGCGTGCAGTTCAACAAGGGTGACGTGGCCAGCAACACCATCACCATCCGCGGCATCGGCACCAGCACCACCAACGAGGGCAGCGGCGCCCAGCAAGGGCCGACGGGCCAGTACCTGGAGGATGTGCCCTTGGCTTCGGCCCAGGGCAAGGGCGTGGTGCTGGACCCGCTGACCTGGGACCTCGACCGTGTCGAGGTGCTGCGCGGCCCGCAGGGCGTGCTGTTCGGCTCGGGCTCCTTGGGCGGCGCGGTGCGCTACCTGTTCAACAAGCCGCGCATGAACAGCTTCGAGGCCAGCGTGAAGGGCGAGTACGCCAGCGTCAAGGATGGTGGCGGCGCCCTGTCGCTGTACGGCATGCTCAATGCGCCCTTGTCCACCGACACGGCCGCCTTGCGCGTGGTGGCCTTTGATCGCAAGGACCCGGGCTACATCGACAACCTGGGCACCAAGACCAAGGACGCCAACGACGTCCGTCAGACCGGTGGCCGCCTGTTGCTGAGCGTCAAGCCGAACAAGGCCCTCACCGCCACCCTGGTGGCCAGCACGCAGAAGACCGAACAGGGCGATACCTTCAGCGTCTCGCCTAGCGCCACCCAGCTGGTGCACACCGCGCCGAACAACTCCACACGCTCCAGCACCACCGATTTTTTCAGCCTGACGGTGGACTTCAACCTCGGCGCCCACACGCTGACCTCAATCACCGGCCACGTGAAGAACCGGGGCAACAACCTGATCGACGACACCGAGCTGTTTGGCAGCATCGGCCTGGTGTTGCCGCAGGTGTATCGGCCGACGGCCGGATCGGGCAAGGCGACATCGCAGGAATTGCGCATCGCCAGCAACCCGGGCAGCGCTATCAGCTACGTCGCCGGCGTGTTCTATCAAACCAGTGATTCCAACAGCCATGGCCTGCAGATCGATCCGTCCATGGCGTTTGGCCTGGCCAATCTGGTCGATCTCAAGAGCTCCGGTGGCGGCACCGAGAAGGCGGTTTTTGCTGACACCGAGTTCAATCTCGGTGGTGGCTGGAGCGCTGGCGCGGGCGGCCGCTACTACCGCACCTCGACCACAGCCACGCAGACCGGCACCATCTTCGGCGGGCCGTCGAACTTCGGCCCGCTGCATGGCAGCGACAGCGGCTTCACGCCCAAGCTGACGCTGAAATACCGCTTTGGCGAGAGCTTCTGGTACGCGCTGGCCGCCAAGGGCTACCGCTACGGCGGCGTCAACAGCGCGGCACCGTTCACGCCCTACAAGTCGGACTCGCTGTGGAGCTACGAGAGCGGCCTGCGCCTGAACCCGGCGCCGGGCCTGCAGCTCGACCTGAGTGCCTACATGCTGGATTGGAAGGACGCGCAATTCACCTACTTCGGCATCGTCAACGGCCTGCCCGGATCGAGCGTCGGCAACGTCGGCAAGGCCCAGAGCACGGGCCTGGAAGTGGCCTTGCGCTACCGCGCCAGCTCAAGCCTGGACTTCAGCGCCTCTCTGGCCAGCATGGATGCCAAAACCAAGGCCGATACGGCGATCCCTGCCGGCCGCGGCTCGATCACGGCGCCCTCGGGCTCGCGCCTGCCCGGCACACCGAAGTTGCAGGCCGCGCTGCAGGCCAATCTGAAGTTCGCCGGCCCACTGCAGTCGCAAGGGCGCTTCAACGCCACCTACACGCATGTCGGTGATCGGGTGATGTTCTTGGGTGGCAACAAGCCGGCCGACGCCTACGACACGGTGGACCTGGGGCTGAGCTTGGCCAAGAACAATCTGACGCTGGCCTTCGGCGTGGCCAACCTGAGCAACGAAAAGGGCGTGCTCAGCATCACCGGCGCGCCGGCCGGGGTGGGGGCCTTCGCGCAGTACTTCCTGCAAAAGCCGCGAACGATGACGGTGTCCTTGCGCTACGACTATTGAGTTCAATTTGAGCGCCGCCGCCGCCGTCGACTCGCCCGCCAGTTGGCGTGTGCTGGTGGGCTGCGTCATCGTCGCCATTTTTGGCGTCACCTCGCTCTACGGCTCGACCTTCGGGCTGATGATGCTGCCGATGCAAAAGGAGCTGGGTTGGTCGCGCAGTGACATCACCTTCTCACTCACGCTGATGACGCTGGTGGGCCCGGCGATCCTGCCGCTGGTGGGGTGGATGATCGACAAGGTGGCGCTGCGCCCGCTCATCCTGTGGGGTGTGTTTCTGCAGTCGGTGAGCCTGGCCGCCTTCGGCTTGATGCATGGCAGTGTGTGGGTCTACTACGGGTTGTGCCTGGTGATGATCTTCACCGCCACGGGCGCCTCCTTCCTCACGCTGTCCAAGCTCTTGCAGACCTGGTTCGACAAGGCCTTCGGCCGGGCACTGGGCATCCTGTTCGCGCTGATCACAGTGGGCGCCGTGATTCACCCGCAGATCGTGCGCTGGGTGATCGCACAGGCCAGCTGGCGTGAGGCCTTCATGGCCATGGGCGCGATGAGCTTGGTCTTCGGAGGCCTGGCGGCGTGGTTCCTGGTGCGCGAGCGGCCGGTGGAGGGGGCACCCGCCATCGCCGCAGCAGCTACAGCGGCTGCACCGGTGTCGATGCGCGCCTTCCTGAGCGATCGCATTTGGTGGACCCTGGCGGTCTGGAACATGCTGTTCGGCTTTGCCGTGGCGGGCATCTTGGTGCATTTCGCCGCCATGGTGCAGGACCGGGGCATGTCTTTGGCCGAGGCCGCCACCGCCATGAGCTTGATCGGCGCGGGCGGCTTCGTTGGCAACCTGATGGCGGGCTGGTTGATCGATCACACCTCGGCCACGCGGCTGGCGCGCCTGTTCGTGCTGGCACCGCTGGGCGCCACTGCGATGCTCTATTTCGGCTCCAACATCGGCGTGGTCATCGCCGCGGCCGTCTTGCTTGGTGTCTTCAATTCGGGCGATCACAGCTTGTCGGTCTTTCTCGCGCGGCGCTACTTCAGGGCAGAAAGTTTTGGCCGCGCCAGCGCAACGCAACAGATCGCCATCAGCCTGGGCGCCGGCACGGCGCCGTGGCTGATGGGGATGGTGCACGACCGCACGGGCAGCTACGACGTGGCGCTGGTGGTGTCGATGGGCGCCTTCGTGCTCGCGGCCTGCGCGGCCTGGTGCCTGCCAGAGTTTCGCCAGGGGCAAGCCGCTGCCTCACACCAAGCGCCTGCGGGCGCCTGAGCCATGGCGCGATTGCGGGACACCGCCTTGGCTTTGTTGAGCCGCGATTGGGCCGGCTTGCTGATGGCCGCAGTGATCGGCGCGCTGATCGCCGGGCTTGTGGCCGCACTTGTGGCCGCGCTTGTAGCCACAACAGGCTCGACGCTGTCGCTGACCGCGCGCGGTGGCATCAGCGCGCTGCTGTTGGGCCTGGGCCCGGGTTTGGGCTTGTTGATCGCGGCCGCGCTTGCCCTGGCCTCGCTGCGGCACCTGTTCACCCTGGCCCAGGCGCGCCGCGCCCACCCACGGCCTGGGCGGATGATCGATTTGGGGGGCTACCGCGTGCACCTGCTGGCCGAGGGCAGTGCGCGCCCGGACCGGCCGCCCGTCGTCTGGTTTGCCGGCGGCCACGCCAGCGGCTACGCCATTCACCACCTGCACCGCGCCTTTCGCGGCGAGACACGCTCGATCCTGATCGACCGCCCGGGAACCGGCTGGAGCGACGCCGGCCCCTTCCCACGCAGCACCGCGCGCGAGGCCGAGGAGATGGTGCTGGCACTCGAGCGTGCCGGTGAGCGTGGCCCCTTCGTCTTCGCCGGGCACTCGTTTGGCGGGCTGCTCGTGGCCAATATTGCGCGCCGCCGGCCCGAGCTCGTGCACACGCTGGTGCTGCTGGACCCCACACCGCTGGAGACCATCGTCTTCGGCCCACGCTTGTCTGCTTTGCGGGATATGCGTATGACAGCGTGGTTAGGCGGCTTCGCGCAACTCTTCGGCATCAACCTCTTGAAGCGCCATGAAGCCAAGATGCGGCGAACCCCGGCTTACGCCAAGGTGCTGGATGCGACCGTGGCCGTGCTCGGCCCGGAGGTGGCCGCGGCGCGCGCCATCGAGGCACGCGCCGCGGCCTTCTTCACCCAAGCCTCTATCTACCGCGAACTCAGCCCCGAAGGTGTGGCCGCCGTCGCGTGGGACACCGTGGTCTACGACCGCGACCTCGGCGACCTGCCGGTATGGTTGGTCGGCCCGCGCGACGATGCCGACAACGACATCGCCATCCTGCCCGAGGCCCAGAACGGTGACGCAGGCAACGCCCAACGCATGTTCCGCTTCTTCGCTGCCACGCGCGAGCGCTACCTCGCCACCTCCACGCGCTCGCGCCGCGTGGTGGCGCCCAAAGGTTCGGGGCACAACTTCGTCTACGAGATGCCGGATTGGACCATCGCCGTCATGCGCGAGCTGATCTGCGGCGCTGCACCGAAAGCGAACGAGCCATGAGCACCACTGCGCGTACGCGCACCGATGCCGCCAAGGCACCCACCCCCGCCGCGCGCCTGGCCGCACTGGCCGAGCGCTACTGGCAATTCGAGCGCCACGAGATGCCGCTCACTGCCGCGATGGCGGGTGAGGCGCTGCCCGACGCGGTGCTCTTCCGCGAGTCGGCCGCAGACCACGCGCGGCGCCACGCGAAGGCGGGCGAGCTGCTGGCCGAGGCGGAGGCATTCGATGCCACTCCGCTGGCTGCGCAGGAACGCGCGACGCTTGGCCTGCTGAAGCGCGAACTGAGCGGCTTGCGCGCGATGCACGCTGTGGATGCCCACCTGCGCCCCTGGCTCTTCCCCGCCGGGCCGGATTTCACCGCGATGTTCTGGGCCAATTCGACGAACGTGGCTGACGCGGCGGCCGCGCAGCGCTACCTGGACCGGCTGGCCACGCTGCCCGCCTACCTGCACGATGTGCAGGCCAGCATCGAAGCGGGCCATGCGAAGGGCTACCGCTACCCCCGCGTGGTGCTGCAAAGCGCGGTAGGCAATACACGCGGCATCCTCGCCGCGGCGCCTGAAGCCTCGGCGTGGCTGGCGCCGTTCAAGCGCTCGCCTGCGGCGGCGCAGCCGGCCATGCAGGCCTTGGCCGAGCGGGCGTTGGCCGTTGTGCAGGGGCGCTTGCTGCCGGCGCTGCGCGCCTGGGCCGCCTACCTCGAAGGTCTCGTCGCACGCGGCGCGCGAGACGCGCTCACCTGCGTCGATGGCCCCGCTGGTGCCGACTACTACCGCGTCTTCGTGCGCCACTTCACCAGCACCGAACTCGGGCCCGAGGAGGTGCACGCGCTCGGCCTGGCTGAGGTGACGCGCATCGGCCGCGAAGTCGAAGCCGTGGCGGCAGACGCCGGCTTTGCGGGCCGCGTGGCCGCCTACCGAAACTTCCTCGCGCAAGACCCGCAGTTCATCGCCCCCTCGGCCGACGCACTGCGCGAAAGCATTGAGGCGCTGTGCAAGCGCGTGGACCGCCGCATCCCGGAGTTCTTCAGCCTCATCCCGCGCATCACCTACGGCGTGCAAAGCATTCCCGAAGCCGTCTCGGCGCGCATGCCCCCGGCCTACGCACAACCCAGCCCCGCCGATGGCAGCGCCGCCGGCATCTTCTGGATCAGCAGCCTGCCCGCCAAGGCGCCGAGCTACCTGCATCCGGCGCTGGTCGTGCACGAAGCCTGGCCCGGGCACCTGATGCACATGGCGCTGATGAGCGAGCAGCGGGAGATGCCGGCCTTCCGCCGCCATGGCGCAGTCAAGTACACCGCCTGCGTCGAAGGCTGGGCGCTGTACTGCGAGACGCTCGGCATCGAGATGGGCCTGTACACCACACCGCACCAGCACTACGGCCACTTGGAGATGGAGCTGTGGCGCGCGGTGCGGCTGGTGGTGGACACCGGCATCCACGCCAAAGGCTGGAGCCGAGATGCGGCCATTGCCTACATGGCCGAGCGGTTGACGCTCTCGCGCGAAACCATTGAGGGCGAAGTCGACCGATATGCCGCGCTGCCGGCGCAGGCGCTTGGCTACCAGATTGGCAACCTCAAGCTGCGCGAGCTGCGCGCGCGCGCCGAGGCGCAACTCGGCGCGCGCTTCAACCACCGCGCTTTCCACACGGCCGTGATGAGCGCAGGCGCGGTGACGCTGCCCGTGCTTGACGACTTGGTCAACGACTGGTTGCGGCAACAGCCGCACGGCGCGCAAGAGGCTGCGCATGCCGCTTGACCCCAAGAGCGGCGTGTTCTACGAACTGCACGGCCAAGGCCAGCCGCTGCTCATTGGCCTGCCGCTGATGGCCTCGTTCACGCGGATCCTCGGTGTCGAACTGCAGGGCGTATTCGATGGCTATCTCGAGCGCCTCACCGACCGCTACCGCGTGCTGCTGGTGGACTACCCCAGCATCGGCGGCAGCCGCGACATCGCGCCCGAAGACTTGAGCGCCGAGCGCGTCTGCACCGACCTGTTGGCTGTGGCCAGCGCTTCGGGCTTCGCACGCTTCGCCTACTGGGGCTACTCCTGGGGTGCCGCGGTCGGCCTGCAATTGGCCGCGCGCACCGACCGCCTCACTGCACTCGTGCTCGGCGGCTGGCCACCGCTGGCCGCGCCCTACGCCACCATCCTGCAAGCCACGCGCTTGAAGCAGCCCGAGCCCGAACCCTCGTCGATGAAGGTGCTGCGCTCCAAGGCGCAATACCGACAGTGGGAAACCTACTACGCCAGCATGCTGCACTGGCCCGAGGCGCAAGCGGTGGCGCGCATTGCGTGCCCGAAGATGGTGTTCTTCGGTGCCGAGGGTGACCTCGTCGAGGCGGGCATCCCGCTGCGCATTGCGTCGATCATCCGCGAGCGCCGCAAAGCGCTCGAGCAGCAAGGCTGGCGCGTGCACGAGCTCCCGGGTCAAGGCCATGGCGTGTGCATGGCGCCCGAACTCGTTGTGCCGCCGGTGCGCACCTTCCTCGATGAGGTGCTAGCGCCATGAGGGTGGAGATCGAGCCCGGCGTGCGCCTGTTCTTCGATGTCGAGGGCCTCGGCTGGGTGCCCGATGAGGCACCGGGCAGCGGCCACCTGCGAGAGCAAGCCACCCTCGTGCTGCTGCACGGCGGCCCGGGCATGGACCATTCGGGCTGGAAGCCGCGCATGTCGGCGCTGGCCGACCTCGCGCAGATCATCTACTACGACCATCGCAGCCACGGCCGCAGCGACCGGCGGCCGCCGAGCGAGTGGACGCTGGACACCTGGGCCGACGACATCGTGCGCCTTTGTGATGCACTGGGCATCACGCGCCCCATCGTCTTCGGCCAGAGCTTTGGCGGCATGGTGGCGCAGCGCTATCTCGCGCGGCACCCGGCGCATCCGCGAAAAGTGATTCTGTCCAGCTGCTCACCGCACCTCTGGGCCTGGCGCGCAAGCTGGCCGCGTTCGAGCGTCTGGGCGGTAAGCGTGTGCGCGCCGCGGCTGAGGCCTATTGGTCGGAACCCCAGCCCGAAACACTCGATGCCTACGTGCAGATCTGCCTGCCGCTGTACAACCCGACCCCGCAACCCGATACCGCGGGCGCACGCGCCAAGTTCGATGTGGCGCTGCTCAACACCTGGAACGCCACCGAACTGCCGCAGCTCAACTTGCTGCCGGGCCTGGAACGCGCGGCTTGCCCAGTGCTGGTGATGGGCGGCGAAGAAGACCCCGTGACGCCGATTGAAGACCAGTGCGACATTGCCAATGCGCTGCCGGCGAAGTGCGTGCAGCTCGAGCGCTTTGCCGGTGCGGGCCACGGCATCTGGCGCGATCGGCCCGAAGCGGCCATGGCGGCCTTGCGGCGCTTCATCGCTGCACCATGAACTGACCCTGTCTTGAACATCAGCTGACCGGCCCCTCATGGATACGACTCACCTTTCCCCCGAAGCGCAGGCCCTGCTCGCCCCTTGGGGTAGTGCGGGCAGTGCGGGCAGTGCGGCAGGCGATGCGCTCGCACGCTACGGCGGCCTGCCGCCGCTCAACCGCGTCACGCCCACGGCGCTCGAAGAAGCCGTGCGCGCCGCGCTTGCGATGAAGCGCGCCGAAGTGCAGGCTATCAGCGCCAACGCCGCACCGCCGAGCTTTGAAAACACCGTCGAAGCGCTGGAAGATTGCGGTCGTGCACTTAGGCGCGTGGTTTGCCTCTACGTCGTGCACAGCCAGAGCCAGAGCCTAGGCGAGATGCCGGCCACGGCCGAGCGCATCGCGCCACTGCTGCCGGCGCTGGACGATCAGATCGCGCATGACGAGCGCCTCTTCGCGCGGGTGCTGGCGGTATGGGCGGCGCGCGAAGAACGTGGCCTCAGCGCCGAGGCGCAACGCCTCACCGAGGTATGGCTTAACCGCATGCGCCGCCGCGGCGCGGGCCTTGCGGCGCCGGGCAAGGCGCGCCTGGCGCAGATCAACGCGCGCCTGGCCGCACTTTCTGCGCGCTACAACCAGAACCTCATTCACGAAGCGGGCGCGCAGGCTGTCTTCATCGAAGACGAGTCGGGCTTCGCCGGCCTGCCCGAGGCGCAACGCCAAGCCGCCGCGGCGGCTGCTGCGCAACATGGCCGGCCGGGCTGCTGGGCCATCCCCAATGCGCGCGGCGCGGTGTGGCCCTTCCTCACGCACGCCAGGCGGCGTGATTTGCGCGAGCAGGTCTGGCGCATGTGGACCAACCGCGGCGACAACGCGGGCGCGCAAGACAACAAACCGCTTGCTGCCGAGATGCTGCAACTGCGCGGCGAACTGGCCAAGCTGATGGGCTACGCCAGTTTTGCGCACTACGCCCTGGCCGAGCGCATGGCGCGCACGCCCGAAACTGCGCTCTCGCTGCTGGCGCGCACCTGGGCCGGCGTGAAGCCGGTGGCCGAGCGCCAGATGGCCGACTACCAACAGCTCGCCGATGCGCAAGCCAAGCGCGCCGGCACGCCACGCTTTCGCCTCGCCCCCTGGGACCGCCAGTACTACGCAGAACAACTGCGCCGCGAACGCTTCGGCCTCGATGGTGAAGAGGTCAAGGCCCACTTCCCACTCGAGGCTGTGCTGGAGGCCATGTTCTGGGCCGCCGGCCGCGTGCACGGCCTCGGCTTCAAGCGCCTGGCCGAAGGCGTGCCGCTGGTGCACGAGAGCGTGCGTGTTTATGAAGTGAGCCGTGGCGATGAGCTCATCGGCCTCATCTATTTCGACTTGCTCAACCGGCCGGGCAAGATGCACGGCTCCTACCAGTTCCAGTACCGCGAGGCCGAAACATTCCGCAGCCGCGTGCTGCCGATCAGTGGCGTGTATTCGAGCTTCCCGCCACCGCCCGGCATGGCGCAAGGTGCGCCGGTGCTTCTGCCCTGGGAGTACGCCAACGTCTTCTTCCACGAGTTCGGCCACGCGCTGCACATGCTGCATTGCCGTTCCGCCTATGCCTCTCTCGGCAGCCAGCATGTGGCCTGGGACTTTGTCGAGCTGCCCTCGCTGCTCAACGAGCGCTGGCTGCGCGACCGCGAGCTGCTCGAGCGTTTTGCGCGCCACCACATCACCGGCCAGCCGATCTCAGCGGCCTTGATCGACCGCATCGAACAGGGCCTGAAGTACGACCGCATCTTCAGCCTCAACCCCGACTTCCTGCTGCCGGCCATCGTCGACATGCGGCTGCATACGATGGCCGATGGCAGCGGCGCGCCCATCGACCCGGTGCAGGTCGAGAACGACACCCTGACCGAACTCGGCATGCCAGCCGCCTGGGACGTGATCATGCGGGTCACGCACAACCACCACCTGTTCGTCAACGGCAGCTACGCCGCCGGGCTGTACTCGTACCTGTGGTCCGACGTGATGGCCGCCGATGCGGCGCGGGTGTTCGAGTCCGCCCCCGGCGGCCTGTACGACGCGGCCACCGCCCAGGCCTGGATCGACAAGGTGCTGAGCGTCGGCCACCGCGTGCCGGCCGAGCAGGCCTTCCGCGATTTCGCCGGCCACGACCCCGATCCCGCGCCGCTGCATCAGCGCTTTGGCCTGGCCGACACGGTGTTGTGAGCGGCGATGCGCCACCACTACTCCGCCTGGAACCTGCTTGCCGCCGCTCGACACGGCCACCGCGACTGGGCGCCTGCATGGCGCGATGCCCAGCCCCAGCCGCGCTACGACGTCATCGTCATCGGCGGCGGTGGCCATGGCCTGGCCACCGCCTACTACCTGGCCAAGAACCACGGCATCACCCGGGTCGCGGTGTTGGAATCGGGCTGGATCGGCGGCGGCAACACCGGGCGCAACACCACCATCGTGCGCTCCAACTACCTGTACCCCGAAAGCGCGCGGCTGTACGACTTCTCGGTGCGGCAGTACGAGCAACTGGCGCGGGAGCTGAACTTCAACATCATGTTCAGCCAACGCGGCGTGCTCACGCTGGCGCATTCGCGGCACGACCTGGACGCGCAATCGCGCTGGGCCAATGCCATGCTGTGCAACGGCATCGATGCCGAACTGCTGGACGCCGCACAAGTGCGGGCCCTGGAGCCGCGCCTGAATTTCGGGCCCGAGGCCAGGCACCCCATCCTGGGCGGCTTCATCCAGCGCCGCGGCGGGCCGGTGCGGCACGACGCCGTGGCCTGGGGCTATGCGCGTGCGGCCTCGGCGCTGGGGGTGGACATCGTGCAGAACTGCGCCGTCACGGGCTTCGTCAAGCACGGCGCCACGGTGGTAGGGGTGGAGACGATGCAGGGCCAGATCCGCGCCGACAAGGTGGCCCTGGCCGTGGCCGGCCACTCGTCGGTGCTGGCCGGCCTGGCCGGCTTTCAGTTGCCCGTCACCAGTTATGCGCTGCAGGCCATGGTGAGCGAGCCGGTCAAGCCGGTGCTCGACACCGTGACCCTGTCGCCAGCACTGGGCGCCTACTGGAGCCAGAGCGACAAGGGCGAGGTGGTCATCGGCGGCGCGCTGGACCCCTTCACCTCCTATGCCCAGCGTGGCAGCCTGGACGTGATGCAACACGTGGTGGCGGCCACGGTGGAGATGTTCCCCAGCCTCAGCCGTTTGCGCCTGCTGCGGCAATGGGCCGGCATCGTCGACGTGGTGCCCGACAGCAGCCCCATCCTCGGTGCCACGCCCGTGCCAGGCCTGTACATCAACTGCGGCTGGGGGACGGGCGGCTTCAAGGCCATCCCGGTCGGCGGCTGGACCTTGGCCCATGTGCTGGCCACGGGGCGCAACCATGAACTGGCCGAGCCGTTTGCGTTGAGCCGCTTTCACACCGGCCGGCTGATCGATGAAGCCGCCGCCGCTGGCATCGCGCACTGACAGGGGCTGGGCCGATGATGCAACTGACCTGCCCTTGGTGCGGCCCGCGCGGCGAGAACGAGTTCCACTGCGGCGGCACCACCGCCATCGCGCGGCCGCCGCTGGATTGCAGCGATGAGGCCTGGGGCCACTACCTGTACTTTCGCGACAACCCCAAGGGCGAACACGCCGAGCGCTGGCGCCACAGCTTTGGCTGTGGCCAGTGGTTCAACATGCTGCGCGACACGGTCACACACGAAGTCAGCGCGGTGTACGCCATCACGCAGCCGCGGCCGGTGCCGGCACCATGCGCCGGCCCGGCCGCCCGCAAGGCGAATTGACCGCGGTGCGCAGCAAGGCGGTGGCCTGATGAGCGGCCATCGCCTGCCCGCGCCGCAGGGTGCCTGGATTGACCGCGCCCGGCCGCTGCGTTTTGCCCTCAATGGCCGCGAGGTGCCAGGCTTTGCCGGCGACAGCGCGGCCTCGGCGCTGTTGGCCCACGGCATCGTGCAACTGGGCCGCAGCCTCAAGCTGCAGCGCCCGCGCGGCATCTTCAGCTGTGGCGTCGAAGAGCCCACGGGCCTGCTCGACATCGGCCAGGGCGGTGACCGCAGCCCCAACACGCGCGCCACCGACATCGCCGCCCGTGAGGGCTTGCAAGCCTTCACCGCCCCGGCTTGGCCCAGCGTGGCGTTCGATGTGGGGGCGCTGATTTCGCGTTTCTCGGCGCTGCTGCCGGTGGGCTTTTATTACAAGACCTTCATGTGGCCGCACTGGCACCTGTTCGAGCCCACGATCCGCCGCATGGCCGGGCTCGGCACCGCCGCCGATGCCGCCGATCCTGCGCGTTATGACCAGGTCTCGCGCCAGGTGCAGGTGCTGGTGGTGGGCGCCGGCGCGGCTGGGGTGCAGGCTGCACTGTCGGCGGCGCTCGCTGGCCGCCAGGTGCTGCTGCTCGAGGGCGCCGCACAGCTGGAGCCGGCCAGCGCCGCACGCTTGCCGGAGTTGCTGCAGGCCGGTGTGGAGCTGCACACGCGCTGCACCGTGTTCGGCCTGTACGACCACCGCCTGGCGGCCGCCGTGCAAAGCCTGGATGGCGCGGCGCCGGGGGCCGGCTGCGCCGCGCCTGGCCTGGGTGGCATCGAGCCGAGCCCGGCCTGCGCTGTGCCAGGCCCGGGCCGCGCAGTGCGCGAGCGCCTCTGGCAGATCCGCGCCGAGCGCATCATCCTGGCCGCCGGCGCCTTCGAGCGGCCCATGCTCTTCCCCGACAACGACCGCCCGGGCGTGATGCTGGCCAGCGCCGTGCTGCGCTACGCCACGCACTATGCGGTGGCCTGCGGGCGCCGCGTGGTGGTGGCCACCGCCTGCGACAGCGGCCACCGCACGGCGCAGGCGCTGCTGGTCGCAGGCGTCAACGTGGTGGCCATCGTTGATCACCGCGATGCGGCGGCGGCCCCAGCGCCTGCGGGCGTGCCGGTGTTTCGCGGCAGCGCCATCGTCGCCGTTAAGGGCCGGCGCGCCGTGCGCGGGGTGGTTGTGTCGGCCCACTGCGGCGGCCCGCTGCAGCACCTGGACGCCGATTGCATTGCCAGCGCCGGTGGCTGGGCGCCCGCCGTGCACCTGCACTCGATGGCCGGTGGCAAGCTGCGCTGGGTCGATGAGGCAGCGATGTTCGTGCCCGACCCTGCGCTGCCCGGCATCGAATCGGTCGGCGCCTGCGCCGGTGTCTTCGACGCCGAGCAGGCAAAGGCGCACGCTGCAGCCATCGGTCGGGGCCAGGCCGTGGTCGCGCCCGTGGGCGGTGTCGGCCGCGTGCCGGCGAACAACCGCCCCGCCGATCTGGCCTTGGCCGCGCTGAGGCGAGCAGCGGGCCCAATCTTTGTGGATTTGCAGAACGACGTCACGGCCTCGGATGTGGCCCTGGCCGCGCGCGAGAACTACCGCTCGGTCGAGCACCTCAAGCGCTACACGACGCTGGGCATGGCCACCGACCAGGGCAAGACCAGCAACATCAACGCCCTGGTGTTGATGGCTGAGCTGACCCAGCGCAGCCCGGGGCAAGTGGGCACCACCAAATTTCGGCCGCCCTTCAAGCCGGTGACGCTGGGCGCGCTGGCCGCAGGCCGCAGCGGTGCACGCTTTCGGCCGCTCAAGCGCCTGCCGGGCCACGCCTGGCACGCCGCGCAGGCGCCGCTGTGGGAGGAGTTTGGCGGCTGGCAGCGCCCTGCGGCCTACCCGCGCGCTGGCGAATCGTTGACCGCTGCGGCCGAGCGCGAAGCCTTGAATGTGCGCCGCCATGTCGGCCTGTTCGAGGCCTCACCCCTGGGCAAGATCGAGCTCTACGGGCCCGACGCGGCGAGCTTTCTGGACCTGATGTACGTCGGCACGATGTCCACCCTGGCCATCGGCCAAGCGCGTTATGGCCTGCTGCTGCGCGAAGACGGTGTGATCTTCGATGACGGCATCGTGGCGCGCCTGGGTGAGCAGCACTTTTGGGTCAACACCACCTCCGGTGGGGCTGAGCGCGTGGCGCTGGCCTTCGAGGAGTGGCTGCAGTGCGAGTACGTGCACCACCGCGTGCTGGTCACCCCCGTCACCTCGGCCTGGGGCAACGTCACTGTTGCCGGCCCGCAGGCATGGGCACTGCTGCAGGCGGCGGGGTTTGACGCGGCACTTGCGCCTGCGGTACAGGCGCCTGCGGCCCAGGCGCTTGCCGAGTCAGCGCCTGCGGCCCAGGCGCCTTTTGCGTTATTGCCTGCGGCGATGAAGCACATGACGCTGCGCGAGGTGACCTACGGTGAGGTGCCGATGCGCGTGCTGCGCGCCAGCTTCAGCGGTGAGCTGGGCTACGAAATCAACCTGCCGGCTCAACACACGGCGGCGCTGCTTGAGCGCCTGTGGCAGGCCGGCCAGCTCCTGGGCGTGATGCCCTACGGCGTCGAGGCGCTGATGATCCTGCGCACCGAGAAGGGCTACTTGCACCTGGGCGCGGACACCGACGGCACGAGCTTTCCGGGCGATGTCGGCTTGGACCGTGGCATCGCCGCCAAGGCGGCCAACTTCGTCGGCCGGCGCTCGCTGTCGCGGCCGGTGGCCACGGCTGCCGACCGCATGCAACTGGTCGGCCTGCTGCCGCTGGATCGCCGCACGCGGCTGCCGGTGGGCGCGCACATCACACGCCAAGCGCCGCCAGCGGCCATTGAGGGCTTCGTCACCACCAGCGCGTTCAGTCCGGTGCTTGGGCATCCGGTGGCGCTGGCCATGCTCAAGCGGGGCCACCAGCGTGTCGGTGAGCGCCTCACCGCCTACCACCTCGGCCGGGCGATCGAGGCCGAAGTGGTCAAGACGCCGTTCTTCGATGCCGCCGGGGAGCGCGTGCATGGTTGAACCCCTGGCGGCGGCCAGCCCACTCGAATCGGCTTGGCCCTGCGCGTTGCCAAGGCCCAGGGCGGCGCTGAAGGTGCAGGTGCAGGTGCAGTCTGGCCTGCGCGTGTTGCTCTTGCGCCATCTCGCAGGCGGCACTGTGGTCCTGCAGACCGCCCTGCAGTCTGCCCTGCAGACGGCGCTGCAGACGCCCCTCCCGGCGCATGACCTGGCAGCACCCTGGCCCGAGCCTGGCAGCTGTCACGGCGCCGACCCGTGGCTGATTTGGAGCCGCCCGACCGAGGTTTTGCTGCTGACCACCCACCACGCTGTTGCCGAGGGCCTGCTTCAGGCCCTGCGCCCGGGCCGCGAGCCGCTGGCCTGCGCTGTCGATGCCTCGTCGGGCTGTGCCGTGTTCGAGCTGCTCGGGGCTGGCGTTGCCGAGCTGCTGCCCCACTTGTTCGACGCCAGCGCCATCCCGCCGCACGCGGGCCGAGCCACCCGCGCCAGGCTGATGGACATCAGCGTTACGGTCATCCGCCTGGCGCCTGAGCGCGCTTGGCTGGTGGTGGACCGAACGCACGGCCTCTATGCGGCCCAATGGCTGGGCTACGGATCGTTGCCCTGATCGCTGCCCTGATCGTTGCACCCGGCCGTGGTGCGACCTGCAAGTCCCAAGCCCGGCTTCGCCTAATCCAGATCCAGCTCGGGATAACAGCGAAACATCCCCTGCTCATTGAAGGCAATGCGCCGCTCACTTTGCAGGTAAGCCGCCACGCGCGGGATGGCCGCCACGCGGTCATGCAGGGCCACCACCAGCGGCGTCACGGCCAGCACGCGCTGCGTGGCCTTGGGGAAGGCATAGCGCAGGCCTTGCACCACCTGGAATAGCGACAGGTCGGCGTAGCTCAGCTTGCCGGCCACCAGGTGGCGCGGCCCGGCCGGGTTGCGCGCGATGATGGATTCCAGCCAGGGCAGGTATTTGGGCAGGCGTGCGTGGCAGAACTCCTTGGCGCGGCGCAGCGCCTCGGGCTTTTGCTCCTCATAGAACAGGCCCATGCCCAGCGGGTGGTGGGTGTCGTGGGCCTCGTTCACCAGGTCGGCCAGGGTCAGCTGGACTTGCTGCGTCCACAGGCGCGACTGCTCGTTGCGCGCCACCAGCTTCAGGGTCGGGCCCAGGTACTGCAGGATGTTGGCGGTCTGGCCGACCAGTACGGCGCCGTCGCGCAAAAAGGGTGGCGCAAACGGTGGGGTGAACGGTGGCGAGAAAGGCGGCGTCGCCGCGGCCGTGGTGGGCTTTGCGGGGCCGGTGCGCTTGTCCTTGCCGGGCCCGGCGGCGCCGGGCAAATAGCGCTGCATCGCCGCCACACCCAGACCCGCGCTTTCGGCGCCCCGCGCCACGTCGATGTAGGCTGCGCCCGCGGCCTCCAGGGCCAGGCGCACGAATTCGCCGCGGCCTTGGATGGTGGGCCAGTAATGCAGTTCATAGGGCATGCGGCGCACTGTAGCCTGCGACCTGTTCGCACCCGCACCCGCACCCGCACCCCGTACTCAGCTTCCGCTTCCGCCCTCGCGCTCGCCCTCGCCCTCGTACTTGCAACCGCCTCCGCTACCGCCACACGCCATGCCCCTCGCCGCACCCCCACCCATCCTCATCTGCGGCGCCGGCATCGCTGGCTTGACCGCCGCCCTGGCACTGCTGCAGCGCGGCCTGAATGTCCTGGTGCTCGAACAATCGTGGCAGTTGGCCGAGCTGGGTGCCGGCGTGCAGATCGCACCCAATGGCGCACGCGTGTTGCAGGCGCTGGGTTTGAACGCCGCCATGTCCGAGGTGGCCTGCGTGGCCGCGGCCAAAGAAGTGCGCCTGGGCAGCACCGGCCAGCGTTGGCCGCTGTTTGATCTGGGCGAAGACGCGCTGCGGCGCTTTGGCGCGCCCTACTGGCTGGTGCACCGCGGCGATTTGCATGAGGTGTTGCGCCAGGCCGTGCTGGCGATCAAGCCCGATGCCATCGCGCTGGGCGTGCGTGGCGTTGGGTTCGATCAGGCCACGGCGGCGGGGCCGGCGACTGGCGTCACGCCAGGTTTTGCATCGGACACAGCACCGGGCGCTGCATCGTGCGCAACACCTGACGCGACATCACGCACCGCACCAAGCCATGCACCTGGCGCTGCTGCCGACACCATCACCCTGCACACCGCCGATGGCGGCCGCATCCAAGGTGCTGCCTTGATCGCCGCCGATGGCGTGCACTCGGCCCTGCGCCAAGCCGCCTTTGGCGCCGGCGCGGCGGAGTTCACCGGCCTGATGGCCTGGCGCGGTGTGGTGCCCATGCAGCGCCTGCCGGCAGTGCTGCAAGCGCCGTTGGGCGTGAATCATCTGGGCGCGGGCGGCCATGTCATCACCTACCCGCTGCGCCGCGGCGAGCTGCTGAACTTCGTCGGCATCGTCGAGCGCAGCGATTGGCGTGGTGAGTCCTGGTCGGACGCCGGCACGCGCGAGGCATGCGCCGCCGATTTTGTCGGCTGGCACGACGATGTGCAGCGCATCATTGCCGCCATCGACACGCCCTACCGCTGGGCCCTGCTCAGCCGACCGCCCCTAACCCAATGGTCGCACGGACGGCTGTGCGTCATCGGCGACGCCGCCCACCCCATGCTGCCCATGCTGGGCCAGGGCGCCAACATGGCGCTCGAAGACGGCCTGCTGCTGGCCCGCTGCCTGGCCGAGCTGGCCCCCAGCAGCGGTGTGGCCGCCGCGCTGCAGCGCTTCGAGGCGCTGCGCATCGAGCGCTGCACGCGCATCGTGCAAGGCTCGGCCGACAACGCCAAACGCTTTCACAACCCGGTGCTGGCCGACCCGGCGGCGGCGGCCGGGTACATTGCCCGCGAGTGGGAACCCGGCAAAGTGCGCCAGCGCTACGACTGGTTGTTTGAGCATGATGTGACGCGGCTGCTGATTTGACGGTGGTCGACCGCTGACTGTCGCCACCACCGCCACCAGCAGCCAGCCTCGCGCCCACCACCCGCGCCCACCACCCGCACCGACCACCCGCGCCCATCTTCACGGCCACCTCCGCAGCCCACGATCACCCCGCCACCGCGCCATGTCCGACACCCCCGCAACGTCCGCCATTAACGCCGCCACTAACGCCGCCGCGCCCCACCCCAGCACCGCCGCCCACTTCCTCGACGGCCTGGTCGAATCCGGCATCGAGCACTTGTTCTGCAACCTCGGCACCGACCACGTCGCCCTGATCGAGGCCATGGCGGGCTTCGCGCGCGCCGGCCGGCCGCAGCCGAATGTCATCCTGTGCCCGCACGAAAACGTCGCCCTGCACATGGCCGGCGGTTATGCCGCTGCCTGCGGGCGTGGCCAGGGCGTGCTGGTGCATGTAGATGCCGGCACGGCCAACGCCGCGATGGGCATGCACAACTTGTTTCGCTCGCGCTTGCCGGTGCTGCTGATGGCCGGCCGCGCGCCGTTCACGCTGCGCGGTGAGCTGCCCGGCTCGCGCGACAACTACGTGCACTTTGTGCAAGACCCGTTCGACATCGGCAGCCTGGTGCGGCCGTATGTGAAGTGGGAATACTCGCTGCCCAGCGGCGTGATCACCAAAGAGGTGCTGCAGCGCGCACACAGCGTGATGCACAGCGATCCGCCCGGGCCGGTGTACTTGACCCTGCCGCGCGAAACCCTGGCCGAGGCCTGGCCGGCCGAGCGCGTGGCCAGCTTTCCGGCGGCGCGATATGGCGCGGTGGCGGCGGGCGGCATCAGCAGCGATCAGGCCGCTCACATTGCGTGTCAGCTGATGGCGGCCGAAGCGCCCATCGTGCTCACCAGCTACCTCGGCCGCAAGCCTGCAGCCGTGGACGCGCTGGAAGCCCTGGCGCTGGCCTGCGGCATCCGCGTGCACGAGTTCATGCCCACGGCTTTGAGCCTGTCGCGCGAGTCGCCGTGCTTCGGCGGCTTTGATCCGGCCCGCGCGGTGGCCGGCGCCGATCTGGGTCTGTTGCTTGACATCGATGTGCCCTGGCTGCCCAAGTTCGTCCAGCCCGATGCGGCCACGCGCTGGCTGCAGATCGACATGGATGCGATCAAGCAGGACTTCCCGATGTGGGGCTTCGCCGCCGAGCTGCGCCTGCAGGCCGATTGCGCCACGGCGCTGAGCCAGATCCTGCAGGCGGTGCAAGCCCGCGCCGATGACGCTTACCGCCAGCGCATCGCCTCCAGGATCGAGGCTTGGCGTGCCGAGCTGCCGGCACGGCGTGCGCGCTTGGCCGAGGTGGCGGCCGACGCGGGTGAGGTGGGGGCCATCTCGGCCGCACATGTCTGCGCGCTGCTCAATGCTGCGCTGGCGCCGCACGACATCGTCGTCAATGAGGCTATTCGCAATGGCGCCGCCGTGCTCAGCCAGATGGCGCGCACGCAGCCCGGCAGCCTGGTCGGTTGCGCGGGCGGCGGCCTGGGCTACAGCGGCGGCATGGCGCTGGGCATCAAACTGGCAAAACCTAACTGCCGTGTCGTACAGATCGTCGGCGACGGCGGTTTTCACTTCGGCACGCCGACCTCGGTCTACGCCGTCGCCCAGCGCTACCGCCTGCCGATCCTCACCGTGGTGCTGGACAACGGCGGCTGGCAGGCCGTGAAAGAGGCCGTGCTGCGCGTCTATCCCGATGGCGAGGCTGCAGCGGCCAACGCCTTCCAGGCCCGATTGAGTGGCGATGTGGCCGCCGAGAAGCGCTGCTTCGAGCGGGTGGCCACCGCTTTTGGTGGTTATGGCGAAGCGGTGCGTGATCCGGCCGGGCTGCCCGCAGCCATCTCGCGCTGCCTGGCCGCCGTCGACCGCGGCCAGGCCGCGGTGCTCAGCGTCGCCCTCAAACCGCTGTGAAGCCGCCCCCGCGCCCGCCACCGATCCCCCATCCATTCCGCCGCCCATTCGCCCGCCACCCCATGACGAACCCCACCCTGCCAACCCCGCGCCGCAACGCTGCCGCACGCACCGCCTCGGCCGCATTCGTCGCGGCCCTGCTCGCCACCCCCCTGCCGGCCAGCGCCCAATCCGCCGACGCCTACCCCCACAAGCCCATCAAGATCATCGTCGGCTACGCCCCTGGCGGTGCTAACGACATATTGGCGCGCCTCGTCGGCCAGAAAATGAGCGAGGCCTTCGGCCAGCCGGTGCTGGTGGAAAACCGCGCCAGCACCGCCGCCATCATCGGCACCGATGCCGTGGCCAAGGCCGCGCCCGACGGCTACACCCTGCTGCTCGGCGCCAGCGGCCCCATCGTCTTCAACCCGGCGCTCTACGCCAAGCTGCCCTATGCGGTGAAAGACCTGGCGCCGATCTCGCTGATCGGCTCCTTCCCGCTGATCCTGGCGGTGCAGGGCAAGGGCCCCTTGCGCTCGGTGGCCGAGCTGGCGGCCTACAGCAAGGCCAACCCCGACAAATCCAACTACGGCGCCAGCGCGGCCTCGTTTCGTTTGGCCACCGAGCTGCTCAAGGCCAAGGCCGGCATCGTCGCCGAGCACATCCCCTACAAGGGCAGCGCCGAATCGGTCAACGCCGTGGCCTCGGGCCAGGTGCTGATGACCCTGGTGGATTCAGGCCCGGCCGCTGGCGCCATCAAAGGCGGCCTGCTGCGCGGCCTGGCGGTCACGTCGGCCAAACGCATGGCCGCGCTGCCCGAGGTGCCGACCATGGCCGAGCAGGGCATCGATCTGCAGATCACGCTGTGGAGCGGCCTGCTGGCCCCGGCCGGCACACCAGCGGCCGTCATTCATAAACTGCAAAGTGAGGTGGCACGCATCGTCCGCCTGCCCGAGGTGCGCGAGCGCATGGCGGCACTCGGCATCGAGCCGGACGGCGGCACGGCCGAAGACTTTGCCAAGGTGATCGCGACCGAGATTCCGCTGTGGGGCGGGGTGGCGCGGGCGAACAACATTCGGGCGGATTGAGGCGGGGCATTGGGCAAACCGCGCGAGAAAATGTGGCCCCCTGAATTGGAGCCCGCCATGCCGCTGATCAGCAGCTTCTACGGAGTCCTGATTTACCTGTATTGGTTGGATACCCGGCAGCACCACTTGCCGCACATCCATGCCATCTACGCCGGCGATGAAGCTGTGTTTGGTATCGAATCAGCCGAGGTTCTCGACGGCAAATTGCCGCGTCGGCAGACACGTCTGGTGCAGGCCTGGATCGAGATTCACCGCGAGGCCTTATTGGCCGATTGGTCCTTGGCCGTGGTCGGACAACCTGTGTTTTCGATTGATCCTCTGAAGTGAAAGGGCCGCCGTCATGAATCCCAGAGTCCGCTCCGTTGCTGCGCTGCCTGAACACCGTTTGCTTTTGACCTTTGACAGCGGCGAGCAGCGCCAGATGAGCATGCAACCCTACCTGGCCTATGGGGTGTTTTCGCCACTCCTCGACCCCGCGTTTTTCGCCTTGGTTCGCACTGATCACGGCACCGTGAGCTGGCCCGGCGGCATTGATGTGGACCCGGACTCGGTCTACCTCGACAGTGAGCCCGTAGCTCAGGCCGACCCAGCATGACCTGGTCCCTGCTCGCCCGTGAGCCCGGTGGCCGCTTCGGTGTGGCCATCGCCAGCCGCTTTTTTGCCGTCGGCGCGCTGTGCGTGCACACCCAGCGCGGGGTGGGGGCGCTCAGCACGCAGGCGCTGATGAACCCGCTGTATGGCCCGGCCGCGCTGCGCCTGCTGGCTGCAGGGCGCACGACGGCCGAGGTGGTGGCCACGCTCACCGCTGCCGATGCCGGCCAGGCGCAGCGCCAGGTGCACGTGCTGGATGACCGTGGCGTGGCCGCAGCGCACACCGGGCAAGCCTGCGTAGATTGGTGCGGGCATCGCCAGGGCGAGGATGCTCACGGCGTGGCCTTCAGCCTGGCCGGCAACATGCTGGCCGGGCCCGAGGTGCTGGCCGAAACCGCGCGCGCCTTCATCGCCAGCGCCGGCCAGCCCCTGGCCGAGCGCCTGATCGCCGCTATGGCCGCCGGGGAGGCGGCCGGTGGCGACAAGCGCGGCAAGCAATCGGCGGCGCTGCGCATCCATGGCGATGAGGACTACGCCGAGCTGGATCTGCGGGTCGATGACCACGCCGAGCCTATTGCCGAATTGCAGCGACTTCATGACGTCAGCCTGCAGCGCTTTCAGCCCTTTGTCGGCTGCCTGGCCGGGCGGCACAATCCGGCGGGTGAGCTGGACCGCGCGCGCATCGAGGCGCGGGTTGAGGAATTTCACGCGCGGCGCGGCCGCGCTCAATGAATGAAGCGCCGCCGCGCGCAATGACCTGGCGGCTGAGTACAAGCTGTGGCCATGCCGGCCAAGTCAACTTGTGACCGCACCGACCGCGCGTCGCAAACCACCCCTGAGGAGATCCCGAATGAATCGTCCCCTGTCCGCCGCATTCGCGGCCGTGACCGCCTTGCTGCTGTGCGCGGCCACCAGCGCCCAGGCTCAGCCCGCCGCGAATTTACCGAACTTGCCGAACTTGAGAATTGGCCTGGCCGAAGACCCGGATGTGCTCGACCCGACGCTGGCCCGCACTTTTGTCGGCCGCATCGTGTTTGCCGCGCTGTGCGACAAGTTGGTCGATGTCGATGAGAAGCTCGCCATCGTGCCGCAGTTGGCCCTGAGCTGGGACTGGTCGGCCGACAACAAGGTGCTGACCATGAAGTTGCGCCCCGGCGTCACTTTCCACGACGGCGAAAAGCTCGACGCCGCGGCGGTGAAGTTCAACCTGGAGCGCCACAAGACCCTGGCCGGCAGCAACCGGCGGGGCGAGCTGGCGCCGCTGGCCACGGTCGATGTGGTCGATCCCTTGACCGTGCGCCTGAACCTGAGTGCGCCCTTCGCCCCGCTGATGGCCGCGCTGGCCGATCGCGCCGGCATGATGGTCAGCCCGAAAGCCGCACAAGCCGCGGGCGACAAATTTGGCACCAGGCCGGTGTGCTCGGGCCCCTACAAATTCGTCGAGCGCGTGGCCCAGGACCGCATGGTGTTTGAGCGTTATGACGGCTACTGGAACAAGGCCGCGATCCACTTCAACAAGATCACCTACACGCCGATCACCGATGCCACCGTGCGCCTGGCCAACCTGAAATCGGGCCAGCTCGATTACATCGAGCGCGTCGCTTCCAGCGACATCGAGAAGTTGGGCGCGGACAAGAAGTTCAAGACCTCGCGCATCACCGAGATCGGCTACCAGGGCATCACCATCAACATCGGCAAGAGCGAGCAGGCGCAGAAAAACCCGCTGGGCAAAGACGCCCGGGTGCGCGAGGCGTTTGAGCTCTCGCTCGACCGCCAGGGCCTGGCCCAGGTGGTGATGGACAACGAGGCCGCAGTGGGCAACCAGTGGGTGGCGCCGAGCAACCCCTTCTATGCCAAGAACATGCCGATGCCCAAACGCGACATCGCGCGCGCCAAGGCCTTGCTGAAGGAAGCCGGCGTGCCCAACCCCAGCTTCACGCTGATGACGCCGACCACCTCAGACGCGCAGCGCCTGGCCCTGGTGGTGCAGGCCATGACGCGCGAGGCCGGCTTCGACGTGAAGATTCAGGCGACCGAATTTGCCACCTCGCTGAACCTGGCCGACAAGGGCGAGTTCGACGCCTATGTGCTGGCCTGGAGCGGCCGCGCCGATCCGGACGGCAACGCCTACAGCTTCCACGCCTGCAAGCAGCCACTGAACTACGCCGGCTACTGCGATGCGGCCACCGACGCCCTGCTCAACCAGGCGCGCACTTTGCGTGATCTGCCTGAGCGCAAGAAGGCCTACGACCAGATCGCCGCCAAGGTGCTCAAAGAGCGGCCGGTGATTTACCTGTACCACCGCAATTGGCTGTGGGCCTACAATGCCAAGCTGGCCGGCGTGCGCAATGTGCCCGATGGCCTGCTGCGGGTGCAGGGGCTGAAGCTGGCGCCGTGAGGGCGGGTTTGGGTGTGAACGTGGGTGTGAATGTGGGTGCGGGTGCGGGTATGAGCGAGGGCCACGCCTGAGATGTTCGCGTTCTTGCTCAAGCGCCTGGCGCAGATCATTCCGACGCTGATCTTCGTCTCGATGCTGATCTTCGGGCTGCAGCAACTGCTGCCCGGTGACCCGGCCAAGGTGCTGGCGGGCGAGGAACAAGACCCGTCGGTGATCGCCCACCTGCGCGCCAAGCTGCACCTGGACGAGCCCTTGCCCGTCCGCTACACCCTGTGGTTAGGCGGCGTGCTGCGCGGCGATCTGGGCGAGTCGGTGCGCAACCAGCAGCCGGTGCTGGAGCTGGTGGCGCAGAAGCTGCCGGTGACGATGCAGCTCGCAGGCATGGCCTTCGTGATCGCGCTGCTGATTGGCGTGCCGGCCGGCATCGTCTCGGCGGTGGGCCGCGGCTCGTGGTGGGACACGGCGGCCAATGCCTTCGCGCTGTGGGGCATCTCGACGCCGAATTTCTGGCTCGGCATCTTGATGATCTTGCTGTTCTCGGTGCAACTGGGCTGGTTGCCGGCCTCGGGCTACGTCAGCCCGTTTGAGGACCTGCGCGCCAATCTGGCCGCGATGATCATGCCGGCCTTCGTGCTGGGCAACGCGATTGCCGGCGTGCTGATGCGCCACACCCGCAGCGCGATGCTGGCAGTGCTGTCGTCCGACTACGTGCGCACCGCCCGCGCCAAGGGCCTGCGCGAGCGCACGGTGGTGCTCAAGCATGCGCTGCGCAATGCCCTCACGCCCGTGATCACGCTGGGCGCACTTGAGCTGGGCACGCTGCTCTCGGGCGCGGTGCTCACCGAGCAGGTGTTCACGATTCCGGGCTTTGGCAAGCTGATCGTTGATTCGGTCTTCAACCGCGATTACGCCGTGGTGCAGGGTGTGGTGCTGGTGACGGCCACGGCCTACATCGGCTTGAGTTTGCTGGCGGATTTGGCGTACTTTTTGGTCAACCCAAGGCTGCGGGGATAACGCGTTATGGCAGCGAACCTTGTCAGCTCAGCCGAACCCGGCATGACCCTCACCGGGTCGGCCCAAGCCGGCGTCACCCTCGTTGGCCGGACCCAAGCCGGCGTCACCCTCGTTGGCCCGGCCCAAGCCGGCCCGTGGCGCCGCGCCTGGCGCCGCCTGCGCCGCCGCCGTGTGGCCATGTTCGGCCTGGCCCTGGTGCTGGCCTTCATCGCGCTGGCGCTGTTTGCGCCCTGGATTTCGCCGCACGACCCCATCGCCACCAGTTGGGGGGCGATCCGCAAGCCGCCGAGTGCGGCGCATTGGCTGGGCACCGACGACATTGGCCGCGATGTGCTCTCGCGCGTGATCTGGGGCACGCAGGCCTCGCTGTTGGCTGGCGTGGTGTCGGTATCGATCTCGCTGTTGCTGGGCGTGCCGATCGGCCTGCTGGCGGGTTTTGTCGGCGGCAAGCTCGATGCGCTGATCTCGCGTATCGTGGACGCCTTCCTGGCCTGCCCGTTTCTGATCCTGGCCATCGCCATGGCGG
>JAYSSS010000037.1:0-12595 GCA_043720415.1 Ideonella sp. | reverse complement strand
GGCGCAGGCGGCGCAGGCGGCGCCGGTGGCGCCGCGGGGGCTGCGGTGACCGCGCCGCACGTCGCCGGCCTGTATGCCGAGGGCCGGGTGCAGGTGGGCAGCCGCCAGGTGCTGCTGTTGCCCGAGGCCGCGGTGCAGCGCAATGGCGACAGTGCCTTTGTGTGGAAGCTGCAGGCAAACCTATTGCGCAAAGTCAGCGTTCGATTGGGCGCGCGCGATGCTCGCACGGGCGAGGTGCCGGTGATCGAAGGCCTGGCTGCGGGGGATCGCATCCTGCGTCGCCCGGGCAGCGCGCTGGTCGATGGCCAGGGGCTTGAGCTCACACCTGCCGCAGCGCCCAACACACCGGTGGCCGCAATGGCGCCCACCACGGCACCCACCACCGCACCCACCACCGCGCGTACCACCCCCAGGAACTGAAGCCCATGTTCCTCTCCGATTTCAGCATCAAGCGCCCGGTGGCGGCCATCGTCATCATCATCGCGATGATGGCCCTGGGCCTGCTGGCCTTGAAGAAGCTGCGCGTCAACCAGATCCCCGATATCGAGCAGCCCGTGCTGGTGGTGCTGATTGCCTACCCCGGGGCCTCGCCCGACACGGTGGAGCGCGAGGTGGTGAACCGCGTCGAGAAGGCCCTGCAGGGCATTGCCGGTGTGGACAAGGTGAATTCCACCGCCAACGAGAGCCAGGCGCGGTTGACGCTATTTTTCAACTTCAACAAGAACATGGTCGAGGCCGCCGATGAGGTGCGCAACGCCATCGGCTCGGTGCGCCACAAGCTGCCGCTGGAGATCCGCGAGCCGGTGTTGCAGCGGCTGGACCCCGCCGCCCAGCCCATCATGCACATGGCGCTGTCCTCATCCAGCCAAAGCCATGCCGAGATCTCGCGCCTGGCCGAAGACCAGTTGGCCGATAAATTCCGCGGCATCCCGGGCGTGGCCCTGGTCAGTGTGAACGGCGCGCTCAAGCGCGAACTCACCGTGCTGTTGCGCGCCGAAAAGCTGCGCGAATACAACGTGGCGGTCACCGAGGTCGTGGCCGCACTGCGCAGCCAAAACACCACCGCCCCAGTAGGCAAAGTACGCGGCCAGTTGTCTGACCAAAGCATCCGCCTGGTCGGGCGCATCGAGTCGCCCGCGCAGTTCGAGCAGATCGTCATCAAGCGCCGTGGCAATGAGGTCATCCGCCTGGCCCAGGTGGCCACCGTGGCCGATGGCTTTGCCGAGCTCACGGGCTTCAGCGTGCGCAATGGCAACCCCAATGTCAGCCTGTCGGTGACGCGTTCGCGTCAGGCCAGCACGGTGAGCGTGGCCGATGAGGTGCGCCAACTCGTGGCCGACATCGACAAAACCCTGCCCAAGGGCAGCAAGCTTGAAGTCACCGTCGATGGCGGCAAGGATGCGCGCAACAGCCTGAACAACGTCGTCGACGCGCTGGTCTTTGGCGCCGGCCTGACGGTGCTGGTGGTCTACCTCTTCCTCAACTCCTGGCGCTCGACACTGATCACCGCGCTGAGCCTGCCGACCTCGGTGATCGCCGCCTTCATCGCGGTCTGGCTGGCCGGCTTCACGCTGAATTTCATGAGCCTGCTGGGCCTGTCGCTGGCCATCGGTGTGCTGATCGACGACGCCATCGTCGTGCGCGAGAACATCGTGCGCCACATGGAGCGCGGCTCGGACAGGCGCACGGCCGCGCTCGAAGGCACGGCCGAGATTGGCCTGGCGGTGGCCGCCACCACCTTCTCCATCGTGGCGGTGTTTGCGCCGGTGGCCTTCATGCCCGGTGTCTCGGGCGAGTGGTTCCGGCCCTTTGGCGTGACGGTGGTGGCCTCGGTGCTGGTCAGCCTGTTCATCTCCTTCACGCTCGACCCCATGTTGTCGGCCTATTGGGGCGATCCGCCCGGCCATCATCAGCAGCGCAAGGTCGGCTTGAGCCGCTGGTTAGAGCGCTTCAACACCTGGTTTGACAGCCTGGCCGATCGCTATGGCAGCGTCATCGCCTGGGCCCTGCACCACCGCCGCTGGATGACGCTGTTCGCCGTGGCCAGCCTGGCCGCGGCGCTGGCCCTGCAGGCCAGGTTCGGTGGCACCAGCTTCCTGCCGGCGGCCGATTCCGGCACCCTGGCCATTGATGTGCGCACGCCCGCTTCCAGCAGCCTGGAATACGCCCGGCTCAAGTTGGAAGGCGCCGCCGCCCTGGCCCGCACCATGCCCGATGTCATCGCCACCAACAGCAACATCAACGCCGGCGGCGGGCGCATCTATGTCGACATCGGCAAGAGCAACAAGCGCAAGAAGACGGCACCGCAACTGGCCGCTGAGCTGCGCTTGCTCACCGCGCGCCTGGTGGGCGCCGAGTACGTGGTGCTCGACGACTTCAGCCAGGGCGCGCAAAAGCCGGTGCAGATTCGTTTCTCCGGCCCCGATTCGCGCCGCTTGCAAGACCTCACCAACACCTTCATGGCGCAGATGCGGCAGATCCCCGGCGCGGTGGATGTGGGCTTGTCCGAGCAAGACCCGCAGGACGAGCTGAAGATCGAGCTGGATCGCGGCCTGGCCAATAACCTGGGCATCTCTGCGGCCGATGCCGCGCAGGCGCTGCGCGTGGCCTTTGCCGGTGTCGAGGTCGGCGATTGGGTGGACCCGACCGGCGAGGCGCGCGATGTGGCCGTGCGCCTGCACCCCGATGACCGCGTCAACGCCGGCAACATCGAGCGCCTGCCGATTGCCGTGGGCCTGAGTGGCCAATGGGTGCCGCTGGAGCAGATCGCCAGCGTCACCATGGGCAAGGGGCCCTCGCAAATTCAGCATGCCGATGGCAAGCGGGTGATCACCGTCAGCGCCAATGCGCAGGGTCGCTCACCCGGCGAAGTCACGGCCGACGCCTTCAAACTGGCCAAGGCCATGAGTTTTCCGCCCGGCTTCGGGCTGGAGCTGGCCGGCGCCTCGCGCGATCAACAAGAGGTGTTTCGTGAGATGGGCATTGCGCTCGTCATGGGCGTGGCGCTGATGTACCTGATCCTGGTGGTGCAGTTCGGCTCCTTCAGTGCGCCACTGGCGGTGATGTTGTCGCTGCCGCTGTCGCTCATCGGCGTGGTGCTGGCGCTGTTGATGACCGGTGGCACCATCAACCTGATGAGCCTGATCGGCGTCATCATGCTCATGGGCCTGGTGGCCAAGAACGCCATCCTTTTGCTCGACGCCGCGCGCGTACAAGAGGCCTTAGGCATGGACCGTGAAGACGCCCTCATGGCCGCCGGCCGCAAGCGCCTGCGGCCGATCCTGATGACCACCTTCGCCCTCATCGCCGGCATGTTGCCGGTGGCCATAGGCATCGGCGAGGGCTCGGAGTTCTACCGCCCCATGGCCGTGGCCATCATCGGCGGCACCATCACCTCCACCTTCCTGACCCTGCTGGTGATCCCCAGTTTTTACGATTCGATTGAGATCTCACGCGACGGCATGCTGGCCAAGTTTGGCCGGCGCGCCTTGCGCTGGAATGCCTTCGCGGCCTTTGTTGTGACCTTTGTCGAGGCGGTGCTCACGCTGCTGATGCTGCGCTTTGTGTGGCGCATGGTGGTGCGCCTGTTCGGGCGGGCGTGGCAAAGGCTGCGAGGCCGGCGTGCTGCCGCGGCGATTTGAGCTTTCTGCATACCCATGACACCCACAGACCCCAAACCCTTGCTGCGCGCGATGTTGGCTGCCGCCATTGCCGCGGCGCAGCCGGCGCTGTGCCTGCCGGCGCACCTGCCCCCGCCAGAGGATCGGCCTGATGGCACGCAGGCCCGCCCCGGCCGCAGCATCGTCATCGGCGCGGGCAAGGCCTCGGCGGCCATGGCGCGTGCGCTGGAGGACCACTGGCCCGGCCCGCTCGAGGGCCTGGTGATCACGCGCTATGGCTACGAGCTGCCCTGCCAGCGCATCGAGATCGTGCAGGCTGCGCACCCGGTGCCCGATGAAGCCGGCTTGCAGGCCACCCAGCGGCTATTGGCCAAGGTGAGCGGCCTCAGCGCCGATGACCTGGTCATCGCGCTCATCTCCGGCGGCGGCTCTTCGCTGCTGGTGGCCCCTGGGCCGGGCCTGGGCCTGGCCGACAAGCGCGCGCTCAACAGCGCCTTGCTCAAGAGCGGCGCCACCATTTCTGAAATGAACTGCGTGCGCCGCCACCTCTCGGCCATCAAGGGTGGGCGCCTGGCCGCGGCCTGCCATCCGGCGCGGCTGCTGACGCTGCTGATTTCCGATGTGCCGGGTGACGACCCCGTCAACATCGCCTCCGGCCCCACCGTGGCCGACCCCAGCACCTGCGCCGATGCGCTGGTCATCATTGAGCGCTATGGCATCGATCTGCCGCCCGCGGTGCACGAGTTGCTGCGCAGCGGCCAGGGCGAATCGATCAAGCCGGGCGATGCGCGCCTGGGCCGCAGCAGCACGCGCACCATCACCGCGCCGCAATCCGCCCTGGAGGCCGCCGCCCAGGTGGCGCGCGCCGCGGGCATCACGCCCTACATTTTGAGTGATAGCCTGGAAGGCGAAGCGCGCGATGTCGGCAAGACCCTGGCCGGCATCGCACGCCAGGTGGCGCTGCGCGGCCAGCCCTTCACGGCGCCCTGCGTGTTGCTGTCGGGCGGCGAAACCACGGTGACGCTCAAGGGCGATGGCCGCGGCGGCCGCAATGTTGAATTCCTGTTGTCGCTGGCCGTGGCGCTGGATGGCCTGCCCGGCATCCACGCCCTGGCGGGCGACACCGATGGCGTCGATGGCGTGGAAGAAATCGCCGGCGCCGTGATCGGCCCCGACACCTTGGCGCGCGCCTGGGCCCTGGGCTTGAGCCCCCGCGCCAGCCTGGACCGCAACGATGGCCATGGCTTTTTTCAAGCCTTGGGGGACGCCGTCACCACCGGCCCGACCCTGACCAACGTCAACGACTTTCGCGCCATCCTGATCGAGCGGCAGGCGCCGGTAAATCCACAGGCAGCACCCCATGGCCACTGATTTGCAGACCCGGCGTGAGCCGCTGACCATCCGCATGCACGACGCCGACAACGTCGTCATCGTCGCCAACGATGGCGGCCTGAACGCCGGTGTGGTGCTGCCCAGCGGCCTGGTGCTGCGCGACCGTGTGCCGCAGGGCCACAAGGTGGCGCTGGTGGACATCGCCGCGGACGCTCCGGTGCTGCGTTATGGCATCCCCATAGGCTCTGCGGCCAAGCCGATTGCCGCCGGCAGCTGGGTGCACGAGCGCCTGTTGAAGATGCCTGCGGCGCGCGGGCTTGAAGGCCTGCCGATGGCGACCGTCAAGCCGCCGCCGCAGCCGCCGCTGCAGGGCCACAGCTTTGAGGGTTTTCGCAACCCGGATGGATCGGTGGGCACGCGCAACATCCTGGCCATCACACAGACCGTGCAGTGTGTGGCCGGCGTCACCGACTTCGCCGTGCAGCGCATCAAGGCCGAGCTGCTGCCGCGTTTTCCTTTTGTGGACGATGTCGTGGCGCTGGAGCATGCCTACGGCTGCGGCGTGGCCATCGACGCGCCCGAAGCCGTGGTGCCCATACGCACCCTGCGCCACATCAGCCAGAACCCGAACTTTGGCGGCGAGGTGATGGTCGTCAGCCTGGGCTGCGAGAAGCTGCAGCCCGAGCGGCTGATGCCGCCAGGGAGCTTCGAGATCGTGGATCTGCGTGGCGGCGCGGCCGGCGCTTCGCTTGGGGCCGGACCTGAAGCATCAGCCCATGCCCTGGATGTCGTCTGCCTGCAGGACGACGCCCATGTCGGCTTCATGTCCATGGTCGAGTCGATCATGCGCCAGGCTGAAATTCACCTAACCAGACTCAACAGGCGACGCCGAGAGACCGTGCCGGCCAGCGAGCTGGTGGTGGGCGTGCAGTGTGGCGGCAGCGATGCTTTCTCCGGCGTCACCGCCAACCCGGCGGTGGGCTTTTGCAGCGATTTGCTGGTGCGCGCCGGCGCCACGGTGATGTTCAGCGAGACCACCGAGGTGCGCGACGGCATTGCCCAGCTCACCGCCCGCGCGGCATCGGTGGAGGTGGCCCAGGCGCTGGTGCGCGAGATGGCCTGGTACGACGCCTACTTGCAGCGCGGCCATGTGGATCGCAGCGCCAACACCACGCCCGGCAACAAGGCCGGTGGCCTGTCCAACATCGTCGAGAAGGCCATGGGCTCGATCATCAAATCCGGCACCAGCGCCATCGCCGGCGTGCTTGCCCCGGGGGAGAAGCTCAAACACAAAGGCCTGCACTACGCCGCCACGCCGGCCAGTGATTTCATCTGCGGCACGCTGCAGTTGGCCGCCGGCATGAACCTGCACGTCTTCACCACCGGCCGCGGCACGCCCTATGGCCTGGCCGAGGTGCCGGTGATCAAGGTGGCCACGCGCAGCGATCTGGCGCGGCGCTGGCACGATTTGATGGATGTCAATGCCGGCACCATTGCCGATGGCACGGCGACGATTGAATCGGTGGGCTGGGAGCTGTTTCACCTGATGCTCGATGTGGCCAGTGGCCGCAAGAAGACCTGGGCCGAGCACTGGAAGCTGCACAACGCGCTGGTGTTGTTCAATCCGGCGCCGGTGACTTGAGGCGAGCGGTGCTTGCTTGTGCCCACCTGCGGCCTACAAGTCCATCTCCGCGCCGCGTTGCCGCAACCACGCTTTCCTGTCCCTGTAGTCGGGCATGACCTTGTCCACCTCGTTCCAGAAATGCTCGGTGTGGTCGCGGTGGTGTGCGTGGCACAGCTCATGCACCACGATGTAGTCGATGACCTTGGCTGGGGCCATCATGCATTTCCAGTGAAAGTGCAGCCCGCCGCCCGGCAGGCTGCTGGCCCAGCGGTGGCCGAGCTCCTTCACCTGCGTGGCGCCGGGCTGGACGCCCACCTTGGGCGCGAAGTGACGAATTCGCTGCGCCAAGCGGTCCATTCCTCGGGCGCAGTAAAAGGCCTTGAAGGCCTGCTGGGCGGCGGCTGGGCCGCCTGCGTCGATGACGCCACGCGCCAACTGGAATCGCCCATCCTTTAGCTTCACCGGCTCGTCCTGTTCGGGCGCCAGCAGCAGGCGGTACGCAGCGCCGAGGTACAGAAAGCTCTCGCCGTTCACCCACTCGCGCACCACCCGGGTGGCGTTCAGGTCGCGCCACTCGGCCAGGTTGCGGTAGATCCACAAGCGGCGGCGCAGCACGGTCTCGTCCACCTGCTCGGGTGTCATGCACGCAGGGGGGCGCACGGTGATGCGGCCATCGCGCTCGATGACGATGTCGGTCGTGCGCCGGGCTGCGCCAGGCAGCAGGTGGTATTCGATGTCCTTCACCTGGCGGACCTGCATGTCAGATTCCACCTCGCGGCGCGGCGGCCTTCAGCAGCGCGTCATGGCGGTTCTTGGCCAGCTTCATCACCTCCACGGCCACCCGTTCGCGCGTCACCATCCATGCACCCAGCCGCGCGCGGCCGATGGCGATCTTGATCTCGCCGCGCAGGCGCTTTTGCTTGTCCGGGCTTTGCCAGAAGTCGATGCTGCCAATGGTGTCTTGCAGCAGCTCGACGATCTGCGCCATCAGCGTTTTGAAGGCGGGCAGGTCCTCGTTCGGCACGCCGCCTGCGCCATAGCCCAGCTCGGCCAGGTGTTCGTAGAAGGTGCTGGCCTCGCGCCCCAGGCCTTGCACTTCGTGCCGGCGCCCGGCCACGGCCTGGGCGCGCAGGTCTTCGAGCTTGTCCACCAGCAGGTCCCACTGTGCGTGGTGGCGTTCGATCAAGGCATCCACTTTCTCGGACAGCTTTTTGTAAAAGACCGGGTCTTCGTCGTGGTGCACGGTGCAATGTTTGCGGATGGCGTGCTCCATCTCGCTGGCCTTGGCCTCATCGTTGCCGCCTGCATGTTGCTGCAGCCGCTGCAAGAAGTCTTCGGCCAGCAGCTCCACGGGCGGCAACTTGGGGTTGATGCCCAGGCTGATCAGGTGCTCATTGATCAGCGCACGCACCTTCTCGCCGGCGTCACCCAGTTGCAGGCTGGCGTCCTTGTAGCGTTCCTTGGCCACCTGCAGGATGTAGCCAAAGCGCTTGGCCGGCACGCGAAAGGGCTGGGCGGACGCATGCGGCAGGATGATGTCCAGGCTCATCAGGAACTTCTTCAGGTACACCTCGAAGTCGGCCCGGCAGCGTTCATCGGCCAGCGCCATCACCGCGGCGTGCACCACCGCCGCATCCTGCTGCATGCCGGCCGGCCGGCCGCTCAACTTGCCCGTCACGAAGCTTTCGATATCGGACACGCCCTTGCCGCTGAAGTACTGAAGCAGGCGTTGATAACGCTCTTCGAGCACAGGCAGTTCGGTGCTGATGTTCTTCAGCCCCTCGTGCAGCTCTTGCAGCTCGTCGGTGGCGGTGTAGAGCGTCAAGGCCTCGGTCAGGTGGTTGGCCAGGCCGATGTAGTCCACCACATAGCCGCGCTGCTTGCCGCGCTTGACGCGGTTGGTGCGCGCAATGGCCTGCAGCAGCGTGTGCTCGCGCAGCCGCTTGTCGATGTACATCACCTGCTCGATGGGGGCATCGAAACCCGTCAGCAGCATGTCGCAGACGATCAGGAAGGCGATGCCGGTGTTGGCCTTGTCCGGGTCGTCCAGATCAAAGCCCTTGCAGAAATTTTCCACGGCGTTCAGCCGCGCCGCCTGCTTGCGGGCGTGGGTGATGTAGGCCGCCTCGTTGCTGCCATCGGAGGACACCACCACCGCTGTTTTCAGGAAAGCCAGTGTGCGCAGCAGCTCGGCATCAGGTGTGGGCTTGGCCTGTTCGGCCGCCAGCCGTTCGGCGATGGCGGCGTCGATGCACTCCTGGTAGCGCACGCAGGCCAGCTTGGAGTGGCACACCACCTGGGCCTTGAAGCCGTTGGGCAGGATGTTGTCCACGTAGTGCCGCACCACATCGCGCGAGATGGCCTCGATGCGCGCCTTGGCTTCCAGGATGTCGCCGGTGGCGCCGTATTTCTTGCGGATGGCGGCCAGCTCTTCGTCGCTGCGGTCGCGGAACAGGTCTTCGAACTTTTTATCGAAAGCGTGCTTTTCGTTCAGCGCGCTGTCGGCGGTACGCCCCTCGTACAGGATTTGCAGCGTGGCGCCGTCGTTCACGGCGTCCAGCAATTTGTAGGTGTCGATGTACTCGCCGAAACGCTTGTGCGTCATGCGCCCGCCATGCCGCTCGGTGATGAGCGGCGTGCCGGTGAAGGCCAGGCGCGCCGCATTGGGAAAGGCCTCGAACAGGTTGTCCCCAAGGTCGGAGCTCTGCGTGCGGTGGGCCTCGTCGATCATCAGCACGATGCGCCCGCTGAGGTTCACCACGCCGAAGGTTTTGCTGCCCGGCATGGCGCGAAAAATCCCCAGCGCCTCGGCCACCGCATTGCTCAACACTTCCTCGCGGTCCTGGAACTTGTGCACCATCACCATGCTGATGTCGGAGCTGTCTGCGGCCAGGTGTCGGCGCAGCTCGCCGGTGCTGCCGACCACGTTGACACGGCCGCCGATGAGCGTGGCCGTCTCGCCGAGCTGGTCCTCCAGATCGTGCCTGTCGTTCACCAGCACGATCTTGTAGTCGTTCATGTCGGTGCTGGCGCGCAACATGCGGGCCACGAACACCATGGTCAGCGACTTGCCCGAGCCCTGCGTGTGCCAGACCACGCCGCTGCGCTCGATGGGGGTGCGCCCGTCGCGCAGCCGCTGCACGATCTTGTTCGCGGCGCGGAACTGCTGGTAGCGGCAGACCACCTTCACGCGCGTACCGGCGTCGGTGTCCATGAACACGGTGCAAGTGCGCAGCATCTGCAGCAGGTTGGCCGGCATCAGCATGCCGGCCACCAGTTGCTGCTGTGGGTTCAGGGCGGCCAGGCCGCCATCGTCGGCCGGGTGCAGCGTCTTCCAGGCGTAGAAGTGCTCCTCGAATGAGCTGATGCTGCCGTAGTCGGCGTGCAGGCCGCAGCTGCGGATGAGCAGCAGGTTCGAGTGGAACAGCCGCGGCTCGCCTTCCTTCAGGCCCGCAGCTTCGGTCTCGGCACGGCGGCGCATGTAGCGCTGCAGCTGCACAAAGGCCTCCTGCATCGGGTTGGCGCAGGTGGCCGAGCCCTTCTTGCACTCCACCACCGCCAGCGGGATGCCGTTCACGAACAGCACGATGTCGGGCACGATGAACTCGCGCACGCAGCCCGGCGTGGCGATACGGAACTGGTTGATGGCGTGGAAGCGGTTGCGCTCGGGGTGGTGGAAGTCGATCAGCTTGACCACCGGGTCCACCTCGCCGGTGGTCTCGTTCACGTCCACCTGGGCCTTGTGCAGCAGCTCGTGCACGGCCTGGTTGGCTTCCAGAAGGGTGCGCTGCGGTTGGCGAAAGAGCTGCGACTCCAGCTCGTCGAGCTGGCGTTCGGTGAGCCAGGGCGTGCCCTTGTCGGGGCCATCGGCCAAGGTGTTGATGGCGGCTACGGCCTTGCGGAACACGCCGGGCAGCCACCACGAACGAAAGCTGCTGCGCAGGCTGGGGCCCGAGTCCTGCGGCAGCTGAGTGCCTTGGTCGATGACGGTCCAGCCCTGGGCGGCCAGCTGCGCCAGAAACGGTTGCTCGACTTCGGTGTATTCGCTCATGGTCGGCTCAGCGGGGCCTTCACTGACGCACTTTGGCCTGCGTTCCGGCGGCAGTGAGCCGGTAGCGCTGCTTGCTGCTGCGCGGCATCTCGGGTACGGTCATCTCGACCAGCCCCAGTCTCAGTGCCGGCGTCAAGTAGGCGGCGTTGAAGTGGTCCCGGTGTTTGAGCTCAAGCGCTTGTTGCAGCTCCTGGCGCGACATGTCGCCCGACAGCACCTCCAGCAAGCGTGCGACTTCCACGGTGACTTGCCCGGTGACTTGCCCGGTGACTTGCCCGGTGACTTGCCCGGTGACTTGTTCGGTGATTTGTGCGGCTTCGCCTTCCGCCGCCGCTGCCAGCGGATGCACCGGTAGCCGGATCAGGTACGCCGTGCGGTCATCATCGGTCTCGAAAACCGGTGCCGGCGAGCCATTGGCCGCCATCGCTTTCAGGATCTTGGGCACGCCGGTCGAGCGCCCCTCGGTCAAGTCCAGCTCCTTCAGGAACTCGCCAATTCGGCGATTGCGGTAGCGCCGGCTCACGGCACGCCCGGCACAGAAGTCTTCCATGCGAATGGAGCGGTCTGGCCCGGGAAAGCTCAGGATGGCCAGGTCCTCGCGGCCGATGCGCACCTCGATCGGCTCACGCTCCTCAAAGGAGCGGTGGTACACGGCATTGACCAGCGCCTCTTCGACGGCCGCATACGGGAAGTTCCACACCCGCGTGGCCTCGGCACGGTCAGGGTGCTTCAGAACAGTCTCACGCAGGTAGTTGCGCTGGATGTAGCCCAGCGCCTCGCGCGTCATGCGCGCCAGCGGCCCCTTGAACACCTTCTCCTCGAAGCGGTCGCCGCCCGCGCCTTCCGGGAACCACACCACGTCGATCTGGGTGGTGGGGAAGAAGCGGTCCGGCTCCTCGTTGAAGAACAGCAGCCCCACGTTCTTGGGCCACGGCGCCTCACTCGACCCGCCGACCACGTTCATCTGCCGGCCCAGCGCTTCCAGCGGCAGGCCCGGTGCTTCATCGGCCAAGGCGCTGCCCACTTCGCGCAGGTAGTCCAGCATCAACGCCGGCGACAAGTCCTCCAAGCGCGCCTGCTGCGCCAGCCGGTCATCCCAGGGCACATTGGCGGCCAGGCCCAGCGGTTCCTGCTCGTCCTCGCCCTTGGCCCCGACCGTGCTGCTGTAGCGGCGGATGTAGTAGTGCCAGGTCTTGTGCTTGGCCGTCACCGATGCCGGCGCCTTGTACGGGCGATTCATGCCGCCCGGCGCCCACAGCACGATCAGCTTGCGGCCCTGAACCTCTTCGACGCTGAGCGTCGGGAAATAGGGCGGCTGGATCAGCTGGCAGTGCGCGAGCAGTTCCCGCTGGATCTTGTCCAACTGGTTCTCCGCCAGGCCTACGGGCGGAAAATCCGGCTGACTATCGGCGTCGCAGTCCTGGCCGATCACCACGTAGCCGCCGCCCAGGTTGGCAAAGTCGTTGGCGAAGGCACACAGCGTGCGCAGAACAGCATCCGGGTTCCAGCCGGCCTTGTATTCGATGCGCTCGCCCTCCACCGTACGCTGGCGCAGCAGGTCGTCGAGCTTGATGGGCAGCTTCATCGAATGCGCGTGCGAGTGTCTCAGGGCAACGCGGGGAGATCTTTCGCCTCGACGCGCACTACCTTGCCGTCTTGCCAGAACACCGCGTACTGCCCAAGCCGACGCTTGCGATCCAGCGCTTCGGCCACGGCCTTGCGCAAGACAGCCAAGGTCTGGGCTGACCGCGGGTCGGGCGTTGGGTCATAGCTCACCACGATGGCAAGTGGGTCGATGACCTTTGTCGTTTGGAGCTGACTCGTCATTGCAGGGACTCCTGGACCAGGTGCTGATAGTGGGACGGATGCTGTACCACGCGTGCGGCGCCCGTCTGGGTGAACACCGGCTCCATGGCAGTGCCACTGTTCAAAAAACACTCACAGAGGTCAACGCGGTGGCTGAAGTCA
>JAYSSS010000036.1:0-42831 GCA_043720415.1 Ideonella sp. | reverse complement strand
CCTAGGCTGAGCCCGTTTGCAGGCCCAACGCGGGCCCGACCCAAAGCCCGACAGGCTCCTAGGGACTGCACCAGATCGTTGAGTGTTCCGGCCGTGACCATCACGCCGCAACCGATGGCGAAGTTGCCGAACAGCAGGGCGCGCTCGCTGGCTCTCTGGCCGCTCGCGGCCCCGCCCAGGCTCACCGAATCACCTTCAGCGCATCGGGATTGAGGATGTTCTTGGGCTCTTTGTTGATGAAGCTGATGACGTTGTCAAAGGCCGCACTGAAGTACAGCTCGTAGCTGTCTTGCTCCACATAGCCGATGTGCGGCGTGCACACAGCGTTTTCCAGCCGCAGCAGCGGGTGGCCCTGCAGGATGGGCTCGCTCTCGAAGACATCGACCGCGGCCATACCGGGGCGGCCCTTGTTCAGTGCCGAGACCAGGGCGTTGTCCTGCACCAGCTCGGCGCGCGAGGTGTTGACGAACAGCGAGGTCGGCTTCATGCGCGCCAGATCGTCGAGCTGCACGATGGCGCGGGTGGCGTCGGTCAGGCGCAGGTGCAGGCTCAGCACATCCGCTTCGGCAAAGAACGCCTCGCGGCTGATTGCCGCGCTGCAGCCATCGGCCACGGCACGCTGGCGGCTGGCCTCGCTGCCCCAGACGACGATCTGCATGCCGAAGGCGCGCCCATAGCCGGCGACCATCTGGCCGATCTTGCCGTAGCCCCAAATGCCCAGGGTCTTGCCCTTGAGCACCATGCCCACAGCGAAATTGGGCGGCATGGACGCGGTTTTCAGGCCGCTTTGCTGCCAGGCGCCGTGCTTCAAGTTGCCGATGTACTGCGGCAGCCGGCGCATGGCGGCCATGATCAGTGCCCAGGTCAGCTCGGCCGGGGCCACGGGCGAGCCCACGCCTTCGGCCACACAGATGCCCAGCCGGGTGCAGGCCTCGACATCAATGTGCGAGCCCACGCGCCCGGTCTGGGCGATGAGCTTGAGGCGAGGCAGTTTCTCGAGCAGCGCTTTGGGAAAGTGCGTGCGCTCGCGGATCAAGACCAGGATGTCGGCATCGCGCAGGCGCACCGAGAGCTGGCCTATGCCCTTGACCGTGTTGGTGAAGACCTTGGCATTGAGGGCTTCGAGTCGCGCTGCGCTGTGCAGCTTGCGCACGGCGTCTTGGTAGTCGTCAAGGATGATGATGTTCATGGTGGCGGGCGCGATTGTGCCGTTGATGGGTGCCGGGCAAGCCCGCGCCGAGTTGAGGCGATAGCATCGACGATTCACCCCCCAACAAGGAAACACCATGACCATTTCCATGCACTCGGCCAGCGCCCCGATCTTCATCAAGCAGCTCGGCGCCATGCTCAACTGGATGGACAAGGCCGAGGCCCATGCCAAGGCGCGCAACTTCGACACCACGGTTTACGTCGGCTTGCGATTGGCCCCGGACATGCTGCCCTTTGTGTCGCAGATTCGCATCGCCAGCGATTCGGCCAAGGCATGCATGGCCCGCCTGGCCGGCCAGGAAGCGCCGAAGTTCGAAGACAACGAGGCCACTTTCGATGAGCTGCGCCAGCGCATCCGCAAGACCCTGGACTACGTGCAGTCGGTGCCGGCAGCCGCGGTGGATGGCAGCGAGGAGCGCGACATCACCATCCCGATGCGTGGCCGCGACGCCCTGCAGTTCAAGGGCGAGTACTACCTGAAGCATTGGGCCCTGCCCAACTTTTACTTTCACTGCGGCATGGCCTATGCGCTGCTGCGGCACAACGGCGTGGAGCTGGGCAAGGGCGATTTTCTGGCGGCGGCCTGAGCGGCCGCTCGGCATCCTGAGCCAAGGCGAGGCGGCTACAGGCCGCGCGCCACCGTCATCAAGGCATCTGTGTCGGGAAACACCGCGCTCAAGGTGCGGTGCAGTTCAAGCCTGACGCCCCGCGCTGCCGGGCCAAGCGCTTGCAAGGCATCGAAAACAGCGCCGCGCAGCAGCCACAGGTCCACCGGGTCCTGGGCCAGGCGCACCTGGTCACGCAGCCACTGCCCATGCTGGCCCGGCACCACCTGTGTGCCGCTGATGAAGCGCTGTTTCATGTCGACAAAGGTGCGGCGCGCGGCCAAGCGTGCCAGGCGCTCCTGAGGCATGCCAAGCGCGAGCATGGCGGCTCAGGGCTCCAGGGCGCCGAAGCTGGACCGCGGCGCGCGCGTCGGGAAGTGCCGATTGAGCCGCTTCATACAGCGCTCGGCGTCGGCTTGATCGAACTGTTGGGCCACCAGGCCGTAGAGCGAGGAGCGCAAATGCCACAGCTCGCGCAGGGAACGCGCGCATTCGATTTGGTGGGCCAGCCGGTCGGCATCAGCGCCGACCACGCGCAGCATGGTGTGCCCAAACTCGGCCTTGGCAGCGGCCAGGCGGTTCACCGGGCGTGCCGATTCGGGCAGCAGGGGGTTGTCGCGCAGCCACCAGCGCTGTAGCCGGCCCCACAAGGTGATCGACGACGGCCACAGTTGGGGTGGGCAGACTTCGGTGCGGGAGAACAGGCTGCTTTGCGCGATGCTGGGCAGGGCACTGTGGCGCTGCGAGAAGCGGCGCAACAGATTTGACGGCATGTACGAAGCAAGTGGGCTCATGGCAGCCATTTCGGCCAGCGGTGGCCAGACATGAGCCCATGTTGGCAGGCCGCGGCCTGGCCAATGCGCCGAGCAGCGGCCGTGTGACGCCTCAGTTCGAATTTGGACGGGCGTCAATCTGCCCGCGCGACGCCCCGGGCATCAATCTGCCCGCGCGGCCGCTCGGGCGTCAAACCCGCCCGTAAAGCGCCTTGCGCCTGGGCGTGTACACCCACCACGGCGCCGCGGGGGCGCCACGCATGAAGTCGGTGGCGGCCATGAAGGTGTCCAGCACGCAGGGATCCTGGCGCTTGCCGCTGTGCGCGCACAGCGCCTGGTACAGCCCGAAGGCATCGCGTTGTGCCAGCTCGCGCGGGTGATGGATGCCCAGGGCGCGCAGATCGGCGGCCATGGCAGGCCCGATGTTGGGCAACTGCTCCAGACGCAGGCACTGCGCCGGGCTGCTGGCCTTGGGCGCCTTGACGACCGAGCCCATGGTCTACATCAGCATGGTGTTGCGAATCAGGCCGACGGCGATGCCCTCAAGCGCGAAGTCGGTCTGGTCCGGCGCCACCAGGATGGGTTGGAAATCGGGGTTCTCGGGCAGCAATTCGATGCCGCTGCGGGTGCGGCGCAGGCGCTTGACGGTGACCTCATCACCAATCCGGGCGACGACGATCTGGCCGTTGCGCGCCTCAGCCGTCTTTTGCACGGCCAGCAGGTCGCCATCCATGATGCCGGCATCGCGCATGCTCATGCCGCGCACCTTGAGCAGGTAATCGGGCCGGCGGGCAAACATACTGGCCTCCATCAGGTAGGTCTGCTCGATGTGCTCTTGCGCCAGGATGGGGCTGCCGGCCGCTACACGGCCCACCAGCGGCAGCGTGAGTTGAGCAAAGCCAGGCAGGGGCAGCGAGTACTGCTTTCCGCGTGCGGCATTGAGGGCGCGCAGGGTCTCGGTGCGCAGGCGGATGCCGCGTGAGGTGCCGCCCACCAGCTCGATCACGCCTTTGCGCGCCAGGGCTTGCAGGTGCTCTTCAGCGGCGTTGGCCGAGCGAAACCCCAGCTCGGTGGCGATCTCGGCGCGGGTGGGCGGGGCGCCGGTGCGTTCGATGGCGCTTTGCACCAGGTCGAGAATCTGCTGTTGGCGTGCGGTGAGTTTGGGGCCGTCGTCCATGCCGTCTCCTGATGATTTGTCCAGTGACTGTATTTTTATCCAGAAAGGTCAGAGATGCCAAGCGATTTGCCAAACACCGTTGTGATCCTGGGCACCGGCGGCACGATTGCCGGCGTGGCCGGCAATGCAAATGACAACCTCGGCTACAGCGCCGCACAGCGCTCGGTGGCCGACTTGCTGGCCAGCGTGCCTCAGCTCGCCAGCCAGCCCATGGAGTGCGAGCAGGTGGCCCAGCTCGATAGCAAGGACATGGACCACGCCACCTGGCAGCTGTTGGCGCAACGCGCCGCGCATCACCTGCAGCGCGCCGATGTGGCCGGTGTGGTGGTCACCCATGGCACCGACACGTTGGAGGAAACCGCTTGGTTCTTGCACCGCGTGCTCGCACCCGGCAAGCCGCTGGTGTTGACCGGGGCTATGCGCCCGGCGACCTCGGCCGCCGCCGATGGCCCGCAAAACCTGCGCGACGCCGTGGCCGTGGCCCGCCATGGCCCGGCGCGCGGCGTGCTTGTGGTTTTTGCCGGCAGCGTGCATGGCGCGGCCGATGTGCGCAAGGTGCACCCCTATCGCACCGACGCCTTTGGCTCGGGCGATGCCGGGCCGCTGGCGCGGGTGGAAGAAGGCGAGCTGCGTCAGCACCGCGCCTGGCCCTGGGGCGATGGTCAGGGCCTGGGCACTGGCCAGACCGTGGCCCTGGGAACTGGCCAGACCGTGGCCCTTGGCCTGGGCCAGACCACGGCCCAGGGCATTGGCCAGACCACGGCCCTGGGCCTGGACCGCATCGCTGCCCCGACAGCGCAGTGGCCGCGGGTGCATGTGCTCCACAGCCACGCTGGCGCCAGCGGCGAGGTGTTGCAGGCGCTGCTCGACAGCGGTGCGCAAGGCGTGGTGATCGCCGGCTCGGGCAACGGCTCGGTGCACCGCGCCATGGCGCCCGGGCTGGCCAGGGCGGCGGCGGCGGGCGTGCCGGTGTGGATCTGCACGCGCTGTGCGTTTGGTGTGATGCTGGGCAGCCGGGCCGAGGCTTCACCGGGCGCCACCTTGTCGCCGTGGCAGGCGCGCATCGAGCTGATGCTCAGCCTGATGGGTGATCGGGTGGGCATGGCCGACACCGCCAATTCGGCCTAACCCGCTGATCGAGCCGACGCTGCTGATCGTGCAGACTGCGCCGTTCGCGCCATGGCGCTGCGAGCCCGCTCAGCCCGACGCGGCCACGCCCATGGCCTCGAGCTCGGCCTGCAGCTCCAGCCAGCGTTCCTCCAGCATCGCCACTTCGGCGGCGCTGTGGTTCAAGCGCCTGCCGGTCTCGGCAATGTCGGGCCCGGCCAGTTGGCCGCTGGCCAGTTGCGCTTCCAGCGCGCCGCGCTCGACGCCGAGTTTTTCAAGGCGGGCGTCGATCTTTTGCACCTCCTGCCGCAGCGGCCGGCTGCGGTTGGCCAGGTCAGCGCGGCCCTGGGCCGTCGCCTTGCGCTCATCGCGCCGGTAGCTGCCTGGCGCAGCGGCCGTGGCCGCTGTGGCTCGGGCCACGGCCTTGGGTGTGGCTTGGGCGCCAGCCGGCGCGTGCGCAGGCAGGGAAGCGCTCTTGGCCCCAGGCTGGGCGGCTTTGCCCGGGTTGGACGGCGAAGGCGCCGGTGCCACAGCCAACTTTCCCGCCAGCACCGGCGCGCCGGGCAAGGGCGGCGGCGGCAGGCCACGCGTGGCGGCGCGTGAGACATCGAGCAGCCACTTCTGGTAGTCGTCCAAGTCACCATCAAAGGGCTGCACGCCGCCTGAGGTGACCAACCAGAACTCGTCACACACCTCGCGCAGCAGGGCGCGGTCGTGGCTGACCAGCATGACCGTGCCATCGAACTCATTCAAGGCGATGGACAGGGCCTCACGCGTGGTCAGGTCGAGGTGGTTGGTGGGCTCGTCCAGCAGCAGCAAATTGGGCCGCTGCCAGACGATGGTGGCCATCACCAGGCGGGCGCGCTCGCCGCCCGAGAGCGTGCCCACCTTCTGGTGAACCATGTCGCCAACAAAGCGAAAGCTGCCCAGAAAATCGCGCAACGCCTGCTCGCGCGAATCCTTGGCATCGGACACACCGGTTTCGCGCGCCAGCCTCACCATCCGCTCCAGCGGCGTGTCCTCTTCGTTCAGCAAATCCAGCTCTTGCTGGGCGAAGTAGCCGATGGCCAGACCCTTGCCTTCGGTCAACGTGCCCTCAATGGGCGCCAGCGCATGCGCGATGGTCTTGACCAGGGTCGATTTGCCCTGGCCGTTGGCGCCGAGGATGCCGATGCGCTGGCCGGCCAGCACGGTGCGGTTGATGTTGCGCACGATGATGGTGCTGCGCTCGGGTGTGGCCGGCCCGTCCGCGCTGGCGGCGACGGCAGGCGCGGTGTAGCCACACACCAGATCGCGCATGCTGAGCATGGGGTTGGGCAGGTTCTTGGGCTCGCGGAATTCGAAGTCGAAGTCGCTGGCGGTCAGCACCGGCGCGAGTTTTTCCATGCGCTCCAGGGCCTTCACCCGGCTTTGCGCCTGTTTGGCCTTGGTGGCCTGGGCCTTGAAGCGGTCGATGAAGCGCTGCAGGTGGGCGATCTTGTCCTGCTGCTTGCTGAAGGCCGCGGTCTGCTGGCTCATGCGCTCGGCGCGCATCTCCTCGAACGTGGTGTAGTTGCCGCCATAACGCGTCAGGCCAGCGTCCTCAAGGTGCAGGGTGACCTGGGTGATGGCGTCGAGAAACTCGCGGTCGTGGCTGATGATGATGAGCAGGCCGCTGTAGCGCTTGAGCCAGCCCTCCAGCCAGACCAGGGCGTCCAGGTCCAGGTGGTTGGTGGGCTCGTCGAGCAGCATCAGCTCGGCCGGGCACATCAGCGCGCGCGCCAGTTGCAGGCGCATGCGCCAGCCGCCGGAAAAGCTGTTCACCGGCGCGTCGAGTTGCAGGGCCTTGAAGCCCAGGCCCATCAGCAGCGACTGCGCGCGCGAGCGTGAATCGAAGGCGCCGGCTTGCTCCAGGTGCATGTGGGCGTCGGCGATGGCGTGGCCGTCGCCCGAGGCCTCGGCGCGCAGCAACTCGGCCTGGGCTTCGGCCAGGGGAAGATCGCCTTCGAGCACGAAATCGGTGGCCGCGTTGTCGGTCTCGGGCATGGACTGCGCGACCTCGCCGATGCGCCAGCGCGGCGGCATCTCGACATCGCCGCCATCGGCCTGCAAGCGCCCGGCGAGCAAGGAAAACAGCGAAGACTTGCCGGCACCATTGCGGCCGATGAGGCCGACTTTCTCGTTCGGGTTGAGCGTCACGCTGGCGTCTTTCAACACGACTTTGACGCCGCGGCGCAGCGTCAGGTTCTTGATCTGGATCATGGCTTCGGTGGGGTCGCCGTGGTGGGCGTGGGGGTCGGTGCGGGGATTGGTGCGGGGATTGGTGCGGGGATCGGTGCTGTTGTTGTCGCCGGCAGCGCCTCGCGGGTGATGAGCAGCACCTGGTCGTCGCCGGCGCTGGTCTCCAGCCAGGCGACTTCAAGGCCGGGGAAGGCGGCTTCGAAGTGTTGGCGCTCGTGGCCGATTTCCAGGACCAGGATGCCGTTGGTGTGCAGGTGCGCGGCCGCCTGGGGCAGCAGGCCGCGTACGAAATCCATGCCGTCATCGCCACCGGCCAGGGCGAGAACCGGCTCGGCTTGGTATTCGGCGGGCAGCGCGGCCATGGAGCGGCTGTCGACATAGGGCGGGTTGCACAGGATCAGGTCATAACGCCGGCCCGCGACAGCCGCCAGGCCGTCGCCTAACATCAATGTGACGCGCTCTTGCAGCGCGTGCCGCTGCACATTGATCTGCGCCACCGCCAGTGCCTCGGCGCTCAGGTCGGCGGCGTCCACGCGGGCCTCGGGCCAGGCCAGCGCCGCCAGCACGGCCAGGCTGCCATTGCCGGTGCACAGATCGAGCACGGCGCCCACACCAGTGGCGAGCCAGGCATCGGGCAGCCAGGCATCGAGCACGCCCTCGGCCAGTGGCTCGGCGATCAGCGAGCGCGGCACGATCACGCGCTCGTCCACGGTGAAGGGCACACCCTGCAGCCAGGCCTCGCCCGTCAAATAGGCGGCCGGCCGGCGCGTGGCAATGCGCTCATCGATCAATGCGACCACCGCCGCCAGCTCATCGCCACCCAGCTCGCGCGCTTGAAGCTCGTCGCCTGCATCCAAGGGTAAGCCCAGGCGCCACAGCACCAGCCAGGCGGCTTCGTCGTGGGCGTTGTCGGTGCCGTGCCCAAACGAAACGCCCGCCGATTGCAGGCGGGCGCTCATGGCATGAATCGCCTCGTCCACCGTCATCGCAGCATTGCCTCGCGCGCGTCGGGCACCTCAGTGGCCGCAGTGGGCATGGTGTGGGCACTGGCCACTGCGCTGGTCATTGCGGCCTGCCGAAAATATTGAGCTTGCGCGGCGGCGCGCCTTCGGGATAGATGTCCACGCTGTACTCGGTGTAGGTCGCCTGGTCGGTTTCTTCCTTGGCCGCGGCACCGTGGTTGACGGGCGTCAGGTCGTTCTGCAAACGCCACATCAGGTTGGTGGGCGAATCGGCATGGGCCAGGCCTTCATCGCGGCTGACCAGGCCTTCGGTGATGAGTCGGGCGATGTCTTGCTCGAAGGTCAACGAGCCCTCGGCCAGGGATTTCTCCATGGCTTCCTTGACGCCGCCAAAGTCGCCCTTTTCAATCAACTCGCCGATGAGCTTGGTGTTGAGCAGCACCTCCATCGCCGGCATGCGCCCGCCGGTGTTGGCGCGCAGCAGGCGCTGCGAGACGATGGAGCGCAGGCCAGCGGCCAAGTCTCCCAGCAGCACCGGCCGCGCTTCAGGCGTGTAAAACGACAGGATGCGGCCCAGCGCGTGATAGCTGTTGTTGGCGTGCAGGGTGGCCAGCACCAGGTGGCCCGAGAGCGCATAGCTCAGGGCCGCCGTCATGGTTTCGCGGTCGCGGATCTCGCCGATCATGATGCAGTCGGGCGCCTGGCGCAGGGCGTTCTTCAGCGCCACCTGCAGCGACACCGTGTCGCGCCCGATCTCACGCTGGTTGACCACCGACTTCTTGCTGGTGAAGAGGTATTCGATGGGCTCCTCCACCGTCAGGATGTGGCCCGCCATTTGCCGGTTGCGCTGATCGAGCATGGCCGCCAGGGTGGTGCTCTTGCCGGTGCCGGTGGCGCCCACCATCAGGATCAGGCCGCGTTTTTCCAGCACCAGTTGCGACAGGATGTCGGGCACATTGAGCGACTCCAGCGACGGGATGGTGTGCGGGATGTGGCGAAACACCGCGGCGATGGTGCCGCGCTGCTTGAAGGCCGAGAGGCGAAAGCTGCCGGTCTTCTCCAGGCCCACGGCGAGGTTGAGCTCACCGGTTTCGTCCAGCTCCTCCATCTGCGTGGGCGCCAACAACTCGGCGATCAATTGCCGCGGCTGCTGTGGCGTCAGCACCTGGTCGGACAACTGCAGCACCTGACCGTGGATCTTGATCAGGATCGGCATATTGGCCGACAGGTAGACATCCGAGGCGTGCTTCTCGGCCATCAGCTTGAGCACGCGTTCCATGTTGCCGCTCATGTCAGATCCTTCCGGGGTGGGTCGCTCGGGATGCTAAAACCTGAGTGCAATGCGGTCGGCTGTACGGATGTGTTATGCCAACTCAAGGACGCAACAGATCGTTGATGCTGGTCTTTGAGCGGGTCTGCGCATCGACGCGCTTGACGATGATGGCCGCGTACATGCTGTAGGGCGTGCCATCGGCGGCGGTCTTGGGCAGGTTGCCGCTGACCACCACACTGCCGCTGGGCACGCGCCCAAAGCTGGTCTGGCCGGTGGCGCGGTCGAAGATGGGTGTGCTCTGGCCCAGGTAGACGCCCATGCCCAGCACCGAGTTCTCTTCGACGATCACGCCTTCCACGACTTCTGAGCGCGCGCCGATGAAGCAGTTGTCTTCAATGATGGTGGGGTTGGCCTGCAGCGGCTCGAGCACGCCGCCGATGCCCACACCCCCCGAGAGGTGCACGCCCTTGCCGATCTGTGCGCAGGAGCCGACGGTGGCCCAGGTGTCGACCATGGTGCCCTCATCAACATAGGCGCCGATGTTCACGTAGCTGGGCATCAACACCACGCCCTTGGCCAGGTAGCTGCCGCGCCGCGCCACGGCCGGCGGCACGATGCGCACGCCGCTGGCGCGGAGGGTGGCCTCGTCAATGTGGGCAAACTTGGTCACCACCTTGTCGAAGAAGGTCAGGTCGCCGGCGTGCATGGCCTGGTTGTCCTTGAGCCGGAAGGACAAGAGCACGGCCTTCTTGATCCACTGGTTCACCGTCCACTGGCCCACACCCTGGCGCTCGGCCACGCGGATGCGGCCGGCGTTGAGCTCGCCAATGACGGCATCGACGCTTTCATGGATCTTGGGGTCGGCCGTGGTCGGGCTGAGGTTGGCGCGGCCTTCCCAGGCCAATTCGATGATGTTTTGCAGGGCTGAAGTCATGGGGCGGTCAGTCGGATGGGGGCAGGGTGGTGGGTGCGTAGGCGCGCGCGAAGGCGGCGATGCGATGGGCCGCTTCCAGGCATTCTTCGGTGCCCGCCACCAGGGCCATGCGGATGCGGCCCTGGCCGGGGTTGCTGCCGTGGGCCTGGCGGGCCAGCAGGCTGCCTGGAAGTACGGTCACATTGTATTGAGCGAGCAGCGCGCCAGCGTAAGCAATGTCGTCGCCGCCGGGGATGGCGGCCCAGAGGTAGAAGCCGGCGTCGGGCAGCTGCACGTCCATCACCTCTGTTAGCACGGGCGTGACCTGGGCGAACTTGGTGCGGTACATCTCGCGGTTGGCCTGCACATGGGCCTCATCGTTCCAGGCGGCCACGCTGGCCTGCTGCACCATGGCGCTCATGGCCGAGCCATGGTAGGTGCGGTAGAGCAAGAACTGCTTGATCAGCGCGGAGTCGCCGGCGACAAAGCCGGAGCGCATGCCGGGCACATTGGAGCGTTTCGAGAGTGAGGTGAAGGCGATCAGGCGCCTGAAATCACTGCGCCCCAAGGCAGCCGCCGCCTGCAGCGCGCCCAGCGGGGGCTCATCGCGAAAGTAGATCTCCGAGTAACACTCGTCGCTGGCAATGACAAAGCCGTGGCGATCGCTCAGATCGAACAGCCGCGCCCACTCGTCCAGCGGCATCACGGCGCCCGAGGGGTTTCCGGGCGAGCAGGTGTAGAGCAGTTGCGTGCGGGCCCAGATGGCGTCGTCGATCTGCGACCAATCCACCGCAAAGTTGCGCGCCGGGTCGGAGTTGGCGTACACCGGCGTGGCCCCGGCCAGGATGGCGGCGCCCTCATAGATTTGATAGAAGGGATTCGGGCAGACCACCGCCGCCCCGGGCCGGCTGGCATCGACCACGGTCTGCGCCAGGGCGAACAAGGCCTCGCGCGAGCCGCACACCGGCAGCACCTGGGTGTCGGCATTCAGCGCCACGCCATAGCGGCGTTGCACCCAGGCCGCACAGGCCTGGCGCAGCGCGGGCTCACCGCGGGTGGGCGGGTAGATCGACAGCCCGGCCATGCCCTCCATCAAGGCCCGGTGCACCAGCTCGGGCGCCGGGTGCCGCGGCTCGCCAATGCCCAAGCTGATGGGGCGATAGGCCGGGTTGGGCGTGATGGCCTGGGTGAGCTCGCGCAGGCGCTCGAAGGGGTAGGGGTGCAGCTTGGAGAGCAGGGGATTCATCGCGGTGATTATCGAAGCCAGTGGTCAAGGCCGGTCGCCATGGCGGCGCGTCAAAGCCAGCCCGCGCATCCCGGCGCGCCGCAGCGGCAGGCCAGGGTGCCCTCATGGTGGGTTTCGCCGTAGTTGACGGTGATCTCCTCGCCCGGGGTGATGGCGCGCAGAGAGTAAAACTCGATGCGGCCATCGCGGATCAGCAGCCGGGCGTTGGGCAAGCAGCAATGGTTGGTGTAGCGCATGGGATCGGTGGATTTCGAGGCATCGATGGCTTTGCGCTGCGAGACCTCGACGATCATGATGCGCTGCAGCCCGGCGGCACGGCGGCGCGCCTCGGCCACGCTGATCGATTCGCCGCGGATCTCGCCGATCTTGCGCCGCGGCGGGATGTCTTCTTGCGCAAAGGCGCCGAAACCATCGATGCGGCTCTTGCGATTGGCCACGTCATATTTTTGATAGGCGGGGCGCGTGTTTGGGCTGTCGCGCTGCTCACCCTGGGCCAGTGGCTCCAGGGCGTCATCGGACGCAAGTGGCCTGCGAGGCCGGCTCGTCAAGCGGGCCATCGCGCCTGAGGCTGTGCCGCCGTATGGCGCTCCAGCGTGATCAAAGCCAAGGCCACGGCCACGCCGATCAAGGCCGCGGCCGAGGTCACCCAGCGCGCCGAGGACCACTGCCCGCTGGCCGCCACCACCGCCGCAATGAGCGGCGTGCCGACAAACTGGCCGAACTGCGAGCCCTGCATGATCAGCCCCTGAATGACGCCGATTTGCGCCGGCGTCTTGGCCCACACATTGGATGAGGACATCACCGCCACCGGGATCAGCCCGCCGATGAACGACAGCGCCACGCACAGCGCGTAGCGCAGGCCATCGGGCAGGGTATCGCTGAACATCCACCAGCCGCACAGCCCGGTGCAGCTGTGGGCGATGGCGATCAGGCGCCCGCGCGACACGCCGCGCTGCAGCAGGGCGCCGCCAATCAGGTTGCCCGGCACATTGGCCAGCAGCATCAGGCAGGTCAGGGCCGCCACCCAACCCGACGACAGGCCGCGCTGCTCGGTCAAGAAGGTGGGCAGCCAGATGATCAAGGCGAAGTGCTGCTGCGCCCACACCATGAAGGCCAGCGCAAACAGCCAGGGCATGGGCCCGCGCAGTGGCGCCAGGGCGGCCTTCACCGGGGCGCGGGCAGGGGCTGTGCCGGCGGCCGGTGCATAGGCCGCCCGCTGTTGCCAGCACACCGCTGCGGCCAGCAGCAGCAAGGCCGCCACCACCAACCACAGCGCACGCCAACCCGAGCTTGAAAGCAGCAGCGGAGCAATGGCGATGGCCAGGCCGGCGCCCAGGGGCATGTAGCCGCTCCACACGCCCATGGCGAAGCGCCTGTCCTGCGGCGCGGTGGCCAAGGTGATCAAGGTGGGCCCGGCGACGGCAACAAACAGGAATCCCGCGCCTTCAAGAATGCGTGTGGCCAACAGGCCGGCAAAGCCATCGGCGCCGAGTGCCGCCAGCGAGCTGACGGCGCCCAACAGCAAGCCGGCCAGCACCAAGGGCAAGGCACCCACCCGCGCCGCGAGCAGGCCCACCCCCAGGGCGAAGAGGACAGCCAGGGTGGTCAACGTCGAGGCCACCCAGCCAGCCTGAACCAGCGTCAAACCAAATTCGGCGCGAAGCATGGGCAGGCTCACCGGCACCTTGCCGACGTTCAGGCCGCTGGCCACCCCGCACAGGGCCGCGGCGTACACCGCAGGCCAGTGGGTCACGGCGCCAAAGGCGGCGCCGGGTGCCGTTGCGCCAGCGCCGCCGTTGGGCGTGCCGGGGTCGGCAGCCCGGCCGATGGCGGCGCCGGTCTCACTCACCCCAGCAGACCACGCTCAAGCGGCATGGCGGGCAGATCCACCAGCGGCTGCGGCTTCCAGCCCTTCTTGCGGTGCTCGGCCACGATGTTGGTGTAGATGCCGCCGCGCACAAACCACTTGGCGGTGATGCGGATGAAGCGTGGACGCGTCACTTTGACGATATCTTCCAGGATGGTGTTGGTCACCTCTTCGTGGAATGCACCCTCGTCGCGGTAGCTCCAGAAATACATCTTCAGGCTCTTGAGCTCAACACACAGGGCGTCGGCCACCATGTCGATGGTGAAGTGCGCAAAGTCGGGTTGACCGGTGAGCGGGCAGTGGCAGGTGAACTCGGGCACCTGAAACTGGATGCGGTAGTCGCGCTCGGGCGCCGGGTTGGGGAACACCTGCAGCGTTTTGCTGGGCGCCGTGGGCGGGTTGGGTGGCGCGGTGCGCTGGTTCAGCGCGGGCTTCTTGGCCATGGTCGGGGCGCTGCAAGGCAGGGCGGTTCGAGGGGGACGCGATGCTATCATCCGCGCCTTGCCAGGCGCCGCCGGATGCGCAATAAACACATATAAATCAATGACTTGCGGCGATACTCCTGCGGCCCCTGCAGGGTCCGACGGCGCCCCCACCGAAGCCTTCCTGAACCGCCACAGCGCATGCGCCTGAACCAGATCAAGCTTGCCGGCTTTAAGTCCTTCGCCGAGCCCACCACCTTCCAGTTGCCCGGCCAGCGCGTCGGCGTTGTCGGGCCCAATGGCTGTGGCAAATCCAACATCATGGACGCCGTGCGCTGGGTGTTGGGCGAGAGCAAGGCCAGCGAGCTGCGCGGCGAGAGCATGCAGGACGTGATCTTCAATGGCTCGGGCCACCGCAAGCCGGCCAGCCGTGCCAGCGTCGAGCTGGTGTTCAGCAACGAAGACGCCCGCGCCGGCGGCCAGTGGAGCCAGTACGCCGAGATCGCCGTCAAGCGCGTGCTCACCCGCGACGGCAATTCCAGCTATCTCATCAACAACCAGATCGTGCGACGGCGCGATGTGCAGGATGTGTTTCTGGGCACCGGCCTGGGACCGCGCGCCTACGCCATCATTGGCCAGGGCACGATCAGCCGCATCATCGAGTCGCGCCCCGAAGAACTGCGCATGTTCTTGGAGGAGGCCGCCGGTGTCTCGAAGTACAAGGAACGCCGCCGTGAGACCGAGAACCGCCTGAAGGACACGCGCGAGAACCTGATTCGCGTGGACGACATCCTGCGCGAGCTGAACAACAACCTCGAGCGCCTGCAAGCCCAGGCCGAAGTCGCCAGCCGCTACCGCGCCCTGCAGGACAGCGGCAGTTTGAAGCTGCACCAGCTGTGGTTCCTCAAGCACCGCGACGCCGCGGCCGAAGAAGACCGCGTCAAGACCGCCATGCAGGCCGCGGCCACCGCGCTGGAATCGCGCCTGGCCGAGCTGCGCCATGTTGAGCTTGAGCTTGAAACCGTGCGCCAGGCGCATTACGCCGCCAGCGACGGCCTGCATGTCTCGCAGGGCTCGCTGGCGCAGGCGGCGCTGGAGGTCAGCCGCCTGGAAGAGCGCATTCGCTATGTGGTCGACAGCCGCCAGCGCGCCGAGCAGCGCCTGGCCGATCTGAAATCGCAAAACACGCAATGGGACCAGCGCCGCGCCGACAGCCAGGCCGAGCTGGAGACCAATGCGCAGCGGATTGAAGCCGCCCAAGAGCAGGCCGAGCTGCTGGCCGCCCAGGCCGAGGAGCAGGCCAACACCCAGCCCGATCTCGAAGACGCGCTGCGTGCCGCCCAGGCCGAGGCCAACGGTCAGCGCAGCAAGGTGAGTGAGGTGCAGCAGCAGATCCAGGTGCTGGCCGCCGACAGCCGCCACATCGAAGAGCAGTCGCGCAGCCTGCGCGGCCGCCGCGAGCGCCTGGCGGCCGAAGCCAAGTCGCTCACTTCACCCGATATGCAGCGCCTGGCCGCGCTGCGCGAGCAGGTGGCTGCGGCCGACGAGGCCCAGGCCCTGGCCGATGGCCGCTTGCATGAGCTGCAAGAGCTGATGCCCGAGCTGGAGGACCAGCGCCGCGGGGCCCAAACGGCGGCCAATGCCGAGGCCGGCAAGCAGACGGATATCAACGCCCGCCTGGCCGCCCTGCGCGCCCTGCAGGACAAGGTGCAGACCGAGGGCAAGCTCAAGCCCTGGCTGGCCAAGCATGGCCTGGACAGCCTGGCCGGCCTGTGGACCCGTCTGCACATCGAGCAGGGCTGGGAAACCGCCCTGGAGGCGGCCCTGCGCGAGCGCATGGGCGCGTTGGAGGTGGGCCGCATCGACACCGTGCGCGCCTTTGCCAGCGATGCCCCGCCGGCGAAATTGGCCTTCTACACCGTGCCCGCGGCGGCCCTGCCCAGCACGCACCAGACCCTGCCGCGTCTGAGTGATTTGCTGCGCCTGGGCGACGCCGGCTTGAAAGCCCTGTTAGGCGATTGGCTGGAAGGCGTGTACACGGCGCCCAGCCTCGATGAGGCCCTGGCCCAACGCGGCCGCCTGACGCATGGCGAGGTCATCATGACCCGCGAGGGCCATGCCGTCAGTCAGTTTTCGGTGGCCTTTTATGCGCCCGATTCCGAGCAGGCCGGCCTCTTGGCGCGCGCCCAGGAAATCGACAACCTGGAGCGCCAGACCCGCGCCCAAGCCTTGATCGCCGAGGACGCCCGCGTCGCCCTGGTGCGCATCGAGGCGCAGTGCACCGAGACCGCCCTGCGCTTGGTGAGCTCGCGCCGCGAGGCCGCCGAGGTGCAGATCCGAGCCCACCAGTTGCATGTCGAGCTGCTGCGCCTGGACCAGCAGGCCCAGGCCAGCCAGGCGCGCCAAGGCCAGCTCGACGCTGAGCTGGGCGAGATTGACGCCCAAACCGAAGGCCTGGACGAGCGCCGCGCCACCGGCGAGGCCCGCTTTGAAGAGCTGGACATGCAACTGGCGACGACGCAGGAGCGCCATGCCGAGCTTGACGAGGCCGTGATCCAGGCCGAGCGTGCCTTGGGCGATGCCCGCGAGCAACTGCGCGCCCTGGAGCGCCAGGCGCAAGAGGCGCAGTTCCAGTCGCGGGCTCTGGCCGCACGGCAGGCCGAGCTGCAGCGCGCGATTGAGACGGCTTTGCAGCAAGTCGCCAGCAATGCCCAGGTGGGCGAGCAGCTCAGCCTGGAGCTGGGCTCACTGAACGACGCCGTGGCCGAGGCCGGCTTGCAGACCGCGCTGGCGCTGAGGATGGAGCGCGAACAGGCCTTGGCCGCGCAGCGTAGCCAGTACGACGACCTCAGCGCCAAACTGCGCCATGCCGATGAGCAGCGCATGGGATTCGAGCGCAGCCTGGAGCCCATGCGTGAGCACATCACCAAGTTGCAGCTCGAAGCCCAGGCCGCGCAACTGGGCGGCGCGCAGTACCTGGAGCAGCTCACCGCGGCCGCTGTTGACATGGATGCGTTGGCGGCGAACATTGCGGAAAACAATGTCCGCTTGACCGGCCTGCAAGGCGAGATCGACCGCATCGGTCGTGAGGTGGCGGCGCTGGGCGCGGTGAACCTGGCCGCGCTCGATGAGCTCACCACGGCGAGTGAGCGCAAGACCTTCCTCGATGCACAGTGTGCCGATCTGAACGAGGCCATCAAGACCCTGGAAGACGCCATCCACAAGATCGATCTGGAGACCCGCGACCTGCTGGGCCAGACCTTCAACAAGGTCAATGAGCATTTCGGCCAGCTCTTTCCGCTGCTGTTTGGCGGCGGCACGGCCAAGCTGCAAATGACGGGCGACGAAATACTGGATGCCGGCGTGCAGGTGCTGGCGCAGCCACCGGGCAAGAAAAACTCCACCATCCACCTGCTGTCGGGTGGTGAAAAGGCGCTCACCGCCATCGCCCTGGTGTTTGCCATCTTCATGCTCAACCCAGCGCCGTTTTGCCTGCTCGATGAGGTCGATGCGCCGCTGGACGATGCCAACACCGAGCGCTACTCCAAACTGGTGAGCCAGATGTCACTGAAGGGCACGCAGTTCCTGTTCATCAGCCACAACAAGATCGCCATGGAAATGGCCGAGCAGTTGATCGGCGTGACCATGCAAGAGCAAGGCGTGTCGCGCATCGTGGCGGTGGACATGGATGCCGCCGTATCGCTGGCGCAGGCGGCCTGAGCGGTGCGACCGGCGCACAAGCTCATCCGGCTGAACACACGATGGCGGCACGATGACGGCAACATGACTGCGGTGACATGACCCCAGCGGCGCGATGCACATGACCCTGACCACCGCACTGGCCATCCTCGGTGCCCTGATCCTGGCCGCCGTGGTGGCGCACGGCGCCTGGTCGGCGCGCAAGGCCAACCCGCGCCAGGCGGACGGCCCGCCGACGGCGCCGCCACGGCTCGACCCGGAGCTGGCTGCTGCGGCCGTGCCGCCCCAGGCCCTGCCCGAATTGCGGCCACCGCTGCTGCGCAAGTTGAGCGCCCGGCTCGACCCGCTGATCGACGCCATCGCCCCCATCACCCTGGAGGCGCCGGTGTCGGGCGAGCTCGCCCTGGCCTGCCTGCCACCCTCGCGCCGCGCCGGCACCAAGCCCGCACTCATCGAGGGCTTGAACACCGAGACCGGTGAATGGGAGCTGCCTACGGCCGGCCAGCGTTATGGCGAATTCCAGGCCGGCGTGCAGATGGCCAACCGCAATGGCGCGCTCAACGAGATCGAGTTTTCCGAATTCGTGCAAAAGCTGCAGGACTTTGCCGAGGGCGTGGGCGGCATGGTCGAGGTGCCCGACATGCTCGACGTCGTGGCCCGGGCGCGCGAGCTCGATGCCTTTGCCAGCGGCCACGACGCGCAATTGGCTATCGTGCTGCGCGCCAATGGCGCGGCCTGGTCGGTGGGCTACATCCAGCAAATGGCCGCGCGGCGGGGTTTCGTGCCCGGTGTGCTGCCGGGGCGGCTGGTGCTGCCGGCGGGGCTGGAGGGCGACCCGCCGGTGCTGGTGCTGTCCTTTGATGCCCAGGCCGCGCTGGCTGAGGACCCCAACATCTCGTCGGTGCGCCAGGCCACCTTGTCGCTGGATGTGCCGCAGACCGCCGAGTTGCTGGAGCCCTTTCCCGCTTGGCACGACGCCGCCCGCACCCTGGCCGCCGACATGGGCGCCACCATGTGCGATGACAGCGGCCGACCCATCACGCTGCATGCCTTTGCGCAGATCGGCACCGATCTGGCCACCTTGTACCGGGCGCTGGAATCACGCGACCTGACGGCCGGCTCGCTGGCGGCGCGCCGCCTGTTCAGCTAACACCTCACCGACGCGATCACCCCATGACCGGCGCGACGACGCCCAAGCCAATGCCTGAGGTGGCGGCAACAGCCCAGGCTGCCGCCGCCCAGCCTGGCGAGCCTGCCGAGCCCGCCGAGCCTGCCGAGCCCGCCGAGCCCGCCGAGCCCGCCGAGCGCACCCAGCAGCTGCGTGCCTTGCTGCAGCACCACGCCCACCGCTACTACGTGCTCGATGCGCCGCAGATTGCCGATGCCGACTACGACCGCCTGTTCCAGGAGCTGCAGGCCATCGAGGCTGCGCACCCCGAGCTGCTGAGCACCGATTCGCCCACCCAGCGCGTCATCGGCCAGGTGTTGGCCGGCTTCACGCCGGTGCGCCACGCCGTGGCCATGCTCAGCATCCGCACCGAGACCGACACCACAGCCGGTGGCGCGATGGCCTTCGATGCGCGGGTGCGCCGTGAGCTGGGGCTCGCGCAAGAGGCGCCGCCCATGGAGTTCAGTGCCGAGCTGAAGTTCGACGGCCTGGCCATGAACCTGCGCTACGAAGGCGGCGTGCTGGTGCAGGCCGCCACCCGCGGCGATGGCCAGACCGGTGAGGACGTGACGCAGAACATCCGCACGCTGCCACGCATCCCGCTGCGCCTGCAGGGCTGTGACGCGCCGGTGCTGGAGGTGCGCGGTGAGGTCTACATCGCCCGCGCCGATTTCGAGGCCCTCAACGAGCGCCAGCGCCAGCGTGGCGACAAGAGCTTTGTCAACCCGCGCAATGCCGCTGCCGGCGCCGTGCGTCAGCTCGACCCGGCCATCGCCGCGCAGCGGCCCTTGAGTTTTTTTGCCTACGGCCTGGGCCAGGTGCAAGGCTGGGAGCAGCCGGCCACGCACAGCGCCACGCTGGATGCCCTGGCCGCCATGGGCCTGCCGGTGTGTGGGGATCGTGCAGTGTGCCTGGGCGCCGGTGGCTTGATCGAATTTCACCGCGCCATGGGCGCCAAGCGCGACGCCCTGGCGTTTGACATCGACGGCGTCGTCTACAAGGTCAACCGCGTCGATCTGCAACAGCGCCTGGGCTTTGTCAGCCGCGAGCCGCGCTGGGCGGTGGCGCACAAATACCCGGCGCAAGAGCAGGTGACGCGGCTCAATGGCATCGACATCCAGGTCGGCCGCACCGGCAAGCTCACGCCCGTGGCCAAGCTGGAGCCGGTGTTTGTGGGCGGCACCACGGTGAGCAATGCCACGCTGCACAACATTTTCGAGCTGCGGCGCAAGGGCGTGCGCGTGGGCGACGCCGTCATCGTGCGTCGTGCCGGCGATGTCATCCCGGAGGTCGTGGGCCGCGCCTGGCTGCACGCCACCGGCCTGGCTGCGAACGAGACCGCAACCGTGGCCGCTACCGTGGCCACTATCACGGCAGATGTCGCCACGACCACGACCACGACCACGACCACGGCCGCCGGCCCGCCGCCGCGCCCGCACTATGTGCCCAACTTCCGCATGCCGCGCCACTGCCCGGTTTGCGCCAGCGCCGTGCTGCGCGAGCGCGGTGGCATGGACCACCGCTGCAGCGGCGGCCTGTATTGCCCGGCGCAGCGCAAGCAGGCGCTGCTGCACTTTGCCAGCCGCCGCGCCATGGACATCGAGGGCCTGGGCGACAAGCTGGTCGATCAACTGGTGGATGGCGGCCTGATCCAGACCCTGCCCGAGCTCTACACGCTGGATGTGGCTCGCCTGTCGGCCCTGGAGCGCATGGGCGAGAAAAGCGCCGCCAATCTGATCGACGGCCTGGCCAAGAGCCGCGACACCACCCTGGCCCGCTTCGTTTATGCCCTGGGCATACGCCAGGTGGGCGAGACCACAGCCAAGGATCTGGCCCGGCACTTTGGGTCGCTGGACCGCCTGATGGCGGCCGACCTGGAGCTGCTGTTGCAGGTCAAGGATGTCGGCCCTGTCGTCGCGCAAAGCATTCGCAGCTTCTTTGCCCAACCGCACAACCTGGAGGTGGTGGCGCAACTGCGCGGCGCCGGCCTGCACTGGCCCGAACACGAGGGCCAGGCTGCGACGGCCGACGCGGCGCTGTCGCTCGGCGGCAAGACTCTGGTGATCACCGGCACCTTGCCCACCCTCAGCCGCGACGAGGCCAAGGCCTTGATCGAAGCCGCCGGCGGCAAGGTCTCGGGCTCGGTGTCGAAGAAGACGCACTGGCTGCTGGCGGGCGAGGAGGCCGGCTCCAAGCTGGACAAGGCGCGTGAGCTGGGCATTGCTGTGCTCGATGAGGCGGGGCTGCGTGCCCTGCTGGCCGGCTGAGCCTGGCTGCGGGCCGGCGCCATGGGTCCATTTGAGTGCCAGCGCAAGTTGCCAGTTTGATCACTCCCCAAAGGAAGGAAGACCATGACCGTTCGAGAGATTTTGAAAATGGGCGACCCGCGCCTGCTGCGCGTGGCGCCGCCGGTGCGCGAGTTCGACACACCCGAGCTGCACGCCCTGGTGCAGGACATGCACGACACCATGATCGCCGCCAACGGCGCCGGCCTGGCCGCGCCGCAGATCGGCGTGGATTTGCAACTGGTGATCTTTGGCTTCGAGCGCAACGAACGCTATCCCGAGGCGCCGCCGCTGCCCATGACGGTGCTGCTCAACCCGCAGATCACGCCTTTGGGCGAGGCCATGGACGAGGGCTGGGAGGGCTGCCTGTCAGTGCCCGGCCTGCGCGGCAAGGTGCCGCGCTTTGCACGCATCCGCTACCAGGGCGTGGACCTGCGCGGCCAGGCCATCACGCGCGAGGCCGAGGGTTTCCATGCCCGCGTCGTGCAGCATGAATGCGATCACCTGATCGGGCGCCTGTACCCCACGCGCATGACCGATCTCAGCCAATTGGGCTACACCAGCGTGTTGTTTCCCGACATGGACCCGAATGCCGATGATTGATGCTGTTGGGTGAAGTTGGTCAGCCAGGCGCCAGGGGGCGACGTTAGGCCAGCCACCAGGACATTGCCGCCCGCGGCATAAGGGGATCACGCATGACCCAACGCATCACCCGAAATTTGCTGTGCTCGCTGCTGATCGGCGCCACGCCGGTGCTGGCAGTGGCGCAGAACCTGCCGCCACCACCTTCGCGCGGCGGTGCGCCCGACGCCGAACACCCCGCCTGGCCGGCACGTGTGGGCCGCTTGGTCGAGGTGCAGGGCAGCGTCTGGTCCTTTGACCGCGACGAGGGCAGTTGGATGCAGGGCCAGCACAACCGACCCTTGACCACGGGCGATCAATTGCGCACTGAGTCCAGGGGCCGCGCTGAGCTGCGCATAGGCTCGACCACGCTGCGCCTGGCAGAAGACACCGAGGTCGCGCTGCGCCAGCTCGACGACCAGGCCATCACGGTGGAGCTGCTGCAGGGCAGCCTGGCCCTGCGCGCCACGGCGCGAGAGCTGCTGCCACAGATCACCCTGATCACTCCGCACGGGCGTTTCTTGCCACGGCAAACCGGGCACTACCGGGTGGACCTGCGCAGCGACTCCACCGAAGCCAGCAGTTGGCGCGGCCAGATCGAGTTCATGGGCCCCGACAGCCGCTTGGCCATCAACACCCAGCAGCGTGCCCAGCTCTGGCAGCAAGGCACGGCGGCTGCGGCCGGCGCGGCCATGACCACACACTTCCGCTGGTTGGCGCTGGAGCGTGACGACTTTGCCGATTGGGTGGCCCGCGACGACCGCGATATGGATCGCAGCGACAGCGCCCGCCACGTCTCGGCCGAGATGACAGGCTGGGAAGACCTGGATCGCCATGGCCAGTGGCAATCGCACCCCGAGTTGGGCAGCGTGTGGTTCCCCTCCACCGTGGCCGCCAGTTGGGAGCCCTACCGCGATGGCCGCTGGCATTGGGTCTCGCCCTGGGGCTGGACCTGGGTGGACGCCGCACCCTGGGGCTTTGCGCCCTTCCACTATGGGCGTTGGGTGCGCTGGGGCGGGCGCTGGTGCTGGGCCCCCGGGCCGCGCGGCGTGCGCCCGCACTATGCGCCGGCCCTGGTGAGCTGGACGCCATTGCCGCATGCCCATGGCAGCCACCGGCCACCGCCGCCACTGCGCTGGGTGCCGCTGCGGCCACACGACGAGTACCGCCCGCATCGGCACCCGATGCCGCACCGGGCGCTGCCAGTGGTCGTGCCGCCGGCACCGGTGGCCCGCATGGCACCGCCGCCCTTCACGGTGGGTCGCCCGCAAACGCCGGAGCCGCACAGGCAGCCGGAGCCGCACAGGCCGCAGGGGCAGGAGAGGCCGCATGGGCAGGAGGGTCAGCGTCCGCAGGTGTCGGATGGGCCGCGCCCACACCTGCACGATGGGCAACGCCCCTATGGACCCGTGGCGCCGCGCCCGCATGCCAACGAGCCGAACCGGCCTGTGGCCCCGCAAGGCGAGCGCGTCGCAGCACCCGATGGGCGTGCTGTGCCGCCACACCATGGCCAGCGCACCGGTGTTGAACCGGTTCAGGCGGTGTCGCCGCCTGTGCAGCAACCAGTGCAGCAGCCTGTGCAGCAGCCAGTGCAGCCCACCGTGCCACCCACCATGCGGCCCCTGCCGCCACCCCAGGGTGGCCGCACACCCTTGCCGCCCGATGCCAGCGCTTCAACGCCAATGGGCGTGCGCGTGCCCGCCCCGCACCGTGGCGCTGGCCCGGCCGTGCGGCCGCCCGCAGGGGCCAGCGCGCCAGACGGGCGCACCAGACCCGCGGTGACGCCGGCTGCCCCAGCGCCGGCCACGCCAACCGCGCCGCCGCAAGAGGAGCGGCGCAAACGCACGCCCGAATCCAACCCGGCGACGCGCGACAAGCAGGCTCAGCAGTAAGCAGGCTCAGGAGCAAGCAGGCTTAGCAATGGCACGCTGCGGCGCCGCTTGGCGCCGCTTGGCGCCGTTCATCTCAGTTCAACCAAGGCCTCATCACTGCCCAGACATTGCCCAGCATGGTCGGCTGGGCCAGCGCATTGGGGTGGATGCGATCGGGCTGAAACAGCTCGGCGGCCTGCGGCACATCGGCCACGCCGGCCAGCAAAAACGGCACGAGCGCGGCCTTTTCCTGCTTGGCGATGCTGGCAAACAGCGCGGCAAAGTCCTGGCCATAACGCGCGCCGTAATTGGGCGGCATCTGCATGCCGATCAGCATCACCTTGGCGCCCGCGGCCTTGCCCGCCTGCGCCATGGCGCTGAGGTTGTCGCGGGTCATGGCCAGGGGCAGGCCACGCAGCGCGTCGTTGCCACCGAGCTCGATGAGCACATGACTGGGCTGGTGTTGCTGCAGCAGCGCTGGCAGGCGCGAACGCCCGCCGGACGTGGTGTCGCCGCTGATGCTGGCATTGATCAGGCGGGCTGGTTTCTCCTGCGCCAACTTCTTGTCCAGCAAGGCCACCCAGCCGCTGCCGCGGGCCAGGCCGTACTCGGCAGAGAGGCTGTCGCCTACCACCAATATGACGCGTCCAGTGGAAGCCGCCTTGGGACCGGCAGGCGCCGGTGCGCTGGAAGATGTTGCCGGTATTGCTGCTTGGGTGGCTGCTTGGGTGGCAGCTTGGGTGGCAGCTTGGGTGGCCACGGTCGTGGCCGCCGCCCCCTGCCGGGCCCCCACACAGGCCGCCGCGCCCAGCACCAGCAGGCTACAGTGCCGCAGCCAGCGCCGCCGCGTGGGCCATGGCCACAACGCTGGCCTCTCGCCATCAACCCCACCCATGACCGATCCCATCATTGCCGTCGAACATGTCAGCCGCCAGGTGGTGGATTCCACTGGCACGCTGACGATTCTCCATGACATCGATTTCGCCTTGCGGCCGCGGCAGTCCACCGCCATCGTCGGCGCCTCGGGTTCGGGTAAGAGCACTTTGCTGGCCATCATGGCCGGGCTGGATTTGCCCAGCTCGGGCACGGTGCGGCTAGACGGCATCGATCTGTTCGCGCTCGACGAAGATGCCCGCGCCGCCGTACGCGCCCAGAAGCTGGGCTTCGTGTTCCAGAGCTTTCAGCTGCTGGCGCACCTCACGGCGCTGGAAAACGTCATGCTGCCGCTGGAGCTGCTGGGTCGATCAGAGGCCCGTGCGCGCGCTGCCGAGGTGCTGCAACGCGTCGGCTTGAAAGAGCGATTAGGCCATTACCCGCGCACCCTGTCAGGCGGCGAGCAGCAGCGCGTGGCCCTGGCGCGGGCCTTCGTCGTCGAGCCCGCGGTGCTGCTGGCTGATGAGCCCACGGGCAGCCTGGATTACGCCACCGGCGAGATCGTCATGACGCTGATGTTTGACATGAACCGTGAGACCGGCACGACCCTGGTGCTGGTCACCCATGACCCCGCCATCGCCACACGCTGCGACCGGCAATTGCACATTGAGGCCGGGCGGCTGTTGCCGCCGGCTGTGGCGTGAGCCCCGCAGGCGTGGTGTGGCGACCGCCACCGCCCCATGCTGGCGGCCACCGGTGCTTCGAGCGTCGCCGGTTTGTGCTTGCCGCGGCTGCGCTGCTGGGCCCGCCCACGGCATGGTCGCAGCAGTCGCCGCAGCCACAGCCGCAACTGCGCCAAAGGCCAAGCCTTGACGCCAAGCCTGGCTTCGGTGGGGACCAAGGCGAGCAGACCTCGCCGCCGCGCCAGCGCCTGTCACCCGGCGGCATCGCACTACTGGCCCTGGGCGCCGCGGCACATCGCCCGCTGGTGCACACCGCCGCTGGTGTGCGCGCGCTGGTGCTGGGCGATGCACAGGGCTGGACGGCGGTGGTCGGCATTTCGTTGTCGGCCGCCCTGGGCGAAGCCACGGTGCGGGTGCAGTACACACAGGAACAAGCACAGCGGCAGGGGCAAGCGCAGGGGCAAGCGCTGGGGCAAGCTCTGGCGCATTTGCAGCGCTTGAGCTACACGGTGGCCAGACACGACTACCCCGAGCAGCGCCTGCAGGTCGCTCCCGGCCAAGTGCAGCTCAGTGCCGAAAATCTGGCGCGGCACGAGCGCGAGCGCGCCCACCAGGCCGAGGTCATCGCCACCTTCAGCGAGCCCTGGCCCAGCCAGCTGGCCATGCGCGCACCGGTGCCGGGCCGCCAGTCCAGCTCCTTTGGCCTGCGGCGGTTTTTCAACGGCCAGGCGCGATCACCGCACAGCGGCATGGACATCGCCGCGGCCACCGGCACGCCGTTGGTGGCGCCGGCCGATGCGCGTGTCATCGACACGGGCGACTACTTTTTCAACGGCAACACCATCTGGCTGGACCATGGCGGCGGCTGCCTGTCCATGCTGTGCCATCTCAGCCGCATCGATGTCAAGCCGGGCGATGTGCTGCGCGCTGGCGATGGCCTGGGTGCCGTGGGGGCCACCGGCCGGGCCACGGGGCCACACCTGCATTGGTCGGTTAGCCTCAATCGCGCCATGGTCGATCCGGCGCTGCTGCTGGTGGCCGAACCTGCGGCACCCGGCCGACCATGAGGAAGGGCGTCTCTGGCGCCCACGGATGCAAAAAAGGGCGCCTCTGGCGCCCTGGGAGTTTGCTTGGGGCGCTATTGCGCCGCCGCCATCACTGCGACGAAAACTTGTAATCCGTCTTCGCTGCCTTGCGCAGGCTTTCCTGGTAGGTTTGCAGTTTCACCTGCGCCTGGCGCTGCAGGATCTGCGCCTTGACGGCATCAAATTCAGGGAACTGCGCTTCGCGCGTGTCGACCAGCTTGATGATGTGAAAGCCGAACTGGCTCTTCACCGGCGTCTCGGTCATCTCGCCCTTTTTCAGGGCGACCATGGCCTTGGTGAACTCGGGCACATAGCTCTCGGGCTTGGCGAAATCCAGGTCGCCGCCGTTCTGGCCGGAGCCCGGGTCCTTGGATTTGGCCTTGGCCAGCTCGTCAAACTTGCCACCGCCCTTGATCTGTGCGATCAGCGCCTTGGCCTCGTCTTCGCCCTCGACCAGGATGTGGCTGGCGCGGTACTCGGTGCCGGTGGACTGGGCCTTGAATTTGTCGTATTCGGCCTTGGCCTCGGCGTCGGTGACCGGGTTCTTTTTCTTGAAGTCCTCGAACAGCTCGCGGATCAGGATGCTTTGGCGGGCCAGCTCCATTTGCGCCTTGTAATCCGCCTGGGCGGCGATGCCGCGCTTCTCGGCCTCTTGCGCAAAGATCTCGCGCAGCACCACTTGCTCTCGCGCTTGGCCTTCCATTTCGGGCGTGACCTGCTGGCCACCGCGCTTGGCTTGCTCCAGCAGCAGCTCGGCACGCGCCTTGGGCACGGCCTTGCCATTGACGATGGCGATGTTCTGGGCGCTGGCCGTCAGAGGCAACAGCAGGGCAGCGGTGGCCACGGCGGATACCGCATGCGCGGCGAGGGTCTTGCGGATCATGGTGGGGGTCTTTCGGCGGATTTTTCGACGGACGGCCGGCCACACAAGGCGGGCGGGCCTAACTGAACTAAACAGGGGTGGGAGAAACAAGGCCGTTGAGGCCGGCACTGGCGGTGAAATCAAGCTTCACCAGGGGCCTTGGCCTCGATCGCCAGGGCATGAATTCCCTGGGGGATCACCGAGCGCAGGGCATGATACACGAGGCGATGTCGGGCCACGCGGTTCAATCCGGCGCACTGCGGGCTGGTCAAACGCACCCGCCAATGCGAGCCCTCGGCGGCACCGGCATGGCCGGCGTGAAGGTGGCTTTCATTGATGATTTCGAGCTCGGCGAATGAGGCAATTTCGGCCCGCAGTGCTTGCTCGATGGTGCTGGCGGTGACGCTCATGTCAGGCCTCATATCAAACACCAGGCGGCGGGGCCGGCTTGTCCGCCGCAGGCGCTTCGGGTGAATCGTCCTCCTGCAGATGCTTGCTCAGGTACAGGCCCTGGGCCAGGGTGAAGACCAGCATCAGGCCAATGCCGCCAAAGAGCTTGAAGTTCACCCAGGTGGCGGTCTCAAAGCTGTAGGCTACCCACAGGTTGAGCAGGCCCATGCCGACAAAGAAGCCTATCCAGGCGAGATTGAGATTGCGCCAGATCGCATCGGGCAGTTGCATTTGCTGGCCCATCAACATCCGCAGCACGCTGCGGTTGAAAAAGGTCTGGCTGATCCAGAAGGACAAGGCCATGGCCCAGTACAGGCCGGTGGGCTTCCACTTGATGAAGGTCTCGTTGTGAAACCACACCGTCAGCCCGCCCAGCACCACCACCAGGCCCAGGCTGATCCACAGCATCATGTCAACCTTGCGGCCGCGGGCCTTGAGCCACACCACCTGCGCCAACGAGGCGATGACCACCACCACCGTGGCCAACAGCACCGGCGCTTCGGTGGTGCCGACCTTGCCGCCGGCGACCATGCCGCCGAGGTACTGGGTGGCAAAGTCAGCGGCCCATTCCTTGTTGCCCTCGGTGTACTTGAAGGTGACGAAGAACAGGATGATGGGGAGGAAGTCGAAGAGCAGTTTCATGCGGCGCGCTGTGTAGGGATGGGGCTGGGGCTGGGGCGTATTGGACCTGCAGCTTGAGCTGCGATGCCGCTCCCGCGGCCCCGCAGCGGTGGCGGATCAGACTTTGGGCACGAAATCGATGGCCGCGGAGTTGATGCAATAGCGCTCGCCGGTGGGCTCGGGGCCATCTTCGAACACATGGCCCAGGTGTGTGCCGCACTGGCCGCAGCGCACCTCGACGCGGTCCATGCCCAGGGATGAGTCGACGATGCGCTCGATGCGGCCGGGCTCGATTTCCTGCCACCAACTGGGCCAGCCGCAGCCGGCATCGAACTTTTTGCCGCTCTCGAACAACACCTGGTTGCAGCCTATGCAGCGGTAGGCGCCGTCTTGCCAGTGGTCCCAGTAGCGGCCGGTGAAGGGCCGCTCGGTGGCGGCCTTGCGCGCCACCTGGTATTGCATGGGGTCGAGTTGCGCGCGCCAGTCGGCATCGCTCTTGCGCACCGGGTAGCGCGGGTCGTCGTGGTCGTGCACGGCAGGGGTTTTCTTGAAAAAGTTCATGATGAGCAGGAGACCTCCAGGTGGCTGGCCCAATCGGGTGGCAGGGCGGCATAGGGGGCGTATTGGGCTTGTTCGTCGAAGGGGCGATGCAGAACTTTCATCAGCCGCTGCACTTCAGCGAAATCACCCGCCTGCGCCTGACGGATGGCGCCCTCGGCCAGGTGATTGCGCAGGATGAATTTTGGATTGGCGCGGTTCATGCGCGTGGCGCGCTCGGCGTCGATGCTGCCCTCACTGGCCAACCTATCGCGATAACGCAGCGACCAGGCGGCGAAGGCCTCGCGGTCGATGAACTGGTCGCGCACGGAGGCGTTGTCCAGGCCGGGCGCGGTGCCGAACTGGCCCAGCGCGCGCCAGGTGATGCTGTGGTCCACGCGGTCCTGCGCCATCAGGTTCAAAAAATCATCGGCCAAGGCGGTGTCGTCGTCGCGCGCTGTGGCCAGGCCCAGCTTGGCGCGCATCAGGGTTTGCATGGCCAGCGCGAACTCGGCCTTGTAGGGCTCGAGCGCGGCGCGCGCGGCGTCCACATCGCCGCCGGTCAGGGGCATCAAGGCGTGTGCCAGGGCATGCAGGTTCCAAAATCCCACCGAAGGCTGGCGGTTGAAGGCGTAGCGGCCCTGGCTGTCGGTGTGGTTGCAGATGTGGTCGGGATTGAAGGCGTCGAGAAAACCGAAGGGGCCGTAGTCGATGGTCAGGCCCAGGATGGAAAAGTTGTCGGTGTTCATCACCCCGTGGCAAAAACCCACCGATTGCCATTGCGCCATCAACCGTGCGGTGCGCAGCGCCACCGCTTCCAGCAGGGCCAGGGCGGGCTGGGGCGCGCCGGCGCAATCGGGGTAATAACGCTCGATGACGTAGTCCAGAAGTCGGCGCAAAAGATCATGCTGGCCATGGTGGGCAAAGTGCTCGAAGTGGCCAAAGCGGATGAAGCTGGGTGCCACACGGGTGACGACGGCCGCGGTCTCCACGGTCTCGCGCCGCACCGGCTGCGGTGACGCTGTAAAACACAGCGCCCGGCTGGTGGGAATGCCCAGGGCGTGCATGGCCTCGGAGCACAAGAATTCGCGGATGGTCGAGCGCAGCACCGCGCGGCCATCGCCCATGCGCGAATAGGGCGTGAGGCCGGCGCCCTTGAGCTGGATTTCCTGGCCGCCTTCGGGCGTTTGCAGCTCGCCCAGCAACAGCGCGCGGCCATCGCCCAACTGCCCCGCCCAGACGCCAAATTGATGCCCGCTGTAAACGCTGGCCAGCGGCGCCATGCCCGGCCACAGCGTATTGCCGCTGAAGACCTGCAGCGCCTGGCCGCCCTCGCGCTGCGGCCAATCCAGGGGCAGGCCCAGGCTGGCGGCACAGTCGTCGCTGATTGCCCCCCAAGTGGGTGAGGGCAGGGGCACCGGCGCCAAGGCGGTATAGAAACCCTCGCCCAGCGCAGCAAAGCGGTTGATCCAGTGCAGCACCTCGGTGCGCGGGCGTTGCGATTCGGCCAGGGTGTCCATCATGGGCGGCAGTGTAGTCAGGGGTGGAGTGCAGGGGCGGAGTACTTGGTGCCGACCAAGGCCCGGGCGGGGGCAGCACCTTGTGGTCGCCGCGGCCGGCCTCGGTTACGCTTGTCGCCGCAGGGACAAGGCCCGCTTCGGGCATCACCCTAAAATCGAACGACCGTGCTATTTTGCCGACGCCCGTCGCGAATGGCGCACCCGCCCGTATGACCCTATGGAGACGCCGCCCATGAGCGCTGCCTATGAAGTTCGCGACGGCGTTGCCGTCATCACCATGAACAACCCGCCGGTCAATGGCCTGGGCTATGAGACCCGCGTCGGTCTGGCCCAGGGCATCGAGCGCGCGCAGGCCGATGCCGCGGTGAAAGCCATCGTCATCACCGGCGCCGGCAAGGCCTTCTCGGGCGGCGCCGACATCAAGGAGTTCAGCTCGCCGAAATCGGGCATGGAGCCCAACCTGCTGACGCTCATCAAGCAGCTTGAGCAGTGCAGCAAGCCGGTCGTTGCCGCCGTCCATTCCGTGGCCATGGGCGGCGGCCTTGAGTTGGCCCTGGGCTGCCACTACCGTGTGGCCGCACCCGGCACCGCCGTGGCCCTGCCCGAGGTGAAGATTGGTTTGATCCCTGGCGCCGGTGGCACCCAGCGCCTGCCGCGCGTGCTGGGCGTGGAAACCGCGCTCAACATGATTGCCACCGGTGAGCCAGTGAAAAGCGAGCTGCTGGCGCAGATGCCTGGCCAAAAGTTGTTTGATCGCATGGCCGATGGCGACGTCGTCGCTGCGGCCGTGGCCATGGCCCGCGAGGTGGCCGATGTGCGCCCGCTGCCCCTGGTGCGCCACTTGCCAGTCAAGCACCCGAATCCGGACGCTTACATGCAGTTCGCCCGCAACATGGTCAAGGGCATGTCCAAGAACTTCCCGGCGCCGCCGGCCTGTGTCGAGGCCGTGGCGCTGTCCTTGAAATACAAGTTTGATGAGGCCATGGCCAAGGAGTTGGAGATCTTTCAAAGCCTGATGCCCACGCCTGAGGGCAAGGCCCTGCGCCACGCCTTCTTTGGCGAGCGCGCCGCCAGCAAGATCCCCGATGTGCCCGATTCAACACCGCTGCGCGCCATCAAGACCGTGGGCGTGATCGGTGCCGGCACCATGGGCGGCGGCATCGCCATGAACTTCCTCAACGCTGGCGTGCCCGTCACCCTGCTGGAGATGAAGCAAGAGGCGCTGGACCGCGGCGTCGGCGTGGTGCGCAAAAACTACGAATCACAGGTCAAACGCGGCAAGTTGGTGGCTGACAAATACGAGCAGCGCATGGCCCTGCTGACGACCACGCTGGACTACGCCGCGCTCAAGGATGCCGACCTCATCATCGAGGCGGTGTTCGAGGAAATGGGCGTCAAGGAAGGCGTGTTCAAGCAGCTCGACGCCGTGGCCAAGCCCGGCGCCATCCTGGCCTCGAACACCTCCACGCTGGATGTCAATCGCATCGCCTCGTTCACACAGCGGCCACAGGATGTGGTCGGCCTGCATTTTTTCAGCCCGGCCAATGTGATGAAGCTGCTGGAGGTGGTGCGCGGCGAGCACACCGCCAAGGACGTGCTGGCCACGGTGATGGGTGTGGCCAAGAAGATCAAGAAGACGGCGGTGGTCTCGGGCGTGTGCGATGGCTTCATTGGCAACCGCATGATCGAGCAGTACAGCCGCCAGGCCGGCTTCTTGCTGGACGAGGGCTGCACGCCCAGCCAAGTGGACAAAGCCGTCGAGAAGTTCGGCTTTGCCATGGGCCCCTTCCGCATGGGCGATCTGGCCGGCAACGACATCGGCTGGGCCATCCGCAAACGCCGCGCCAGCGAGCGCGCCAACCTGCGCTACAGCAAGACCGCTGACCTGCTGTGCGAGAAGGGCCGCTACGGCCAGAAGACAGGCGCCGGCTGGTACGACTACCTGCCTGGCAAGCGCGATGCCATACCTAACCAGGAAGTCGAGCAGATGGTGGCGGACTACCGCGCCAGCATCGGCCTTGTCGCGCGCAAGATTGGCGATGAAGAAATCGTGCAGCGCCTGGTCTACGCCCTGGTCAATGAGGCCGCGCACATTCTTGAAGAAGGCATCGCCAACAAGGCCAGCGACATCGACATGGTCTACCTCACCGGCTATGGCTTCCCGCTGCACCGTGGCGGCCCGCTGTGCTACGCCGACAGCGTGGGTCTGTACAACGTGGTGCAAAGCATGAAGCGCTTTGCCGCCAACCCGCACGATGACGCCAGCTTCTGGCAGCCCGCGCCGCTGCTGGCCAGGCTGGCCGCAGAGGGCAAGCGCTTCACCTGAATGCCGCCCCGTTTAGCGCCGGCGCAGCCGCATGACCACGTTCGTTGACCCCACCCGTTGACCCTGGTCGCATCGCGATCAACACTTTGCCCCTTTCACCCCCGACACCGAAGGACACACCATGACCCAAGCCGTGATCGTCTCCACCGCCCGCACCCCCCTGGCCAAGAGCTGGAAGGGCGCCTTCAACATGACCCACGGTGCCACCCTGGCCGGCCACGCCATTGCCCACGCCGTGCAGCGCGCCGGCATTGACCCCGGCGCGGTAGACGATGTGCTCATGGGCTGCGCCAACCCCGAGGGCGCCACGGGCATGAACATCGCCCGCCAGGCGGCCTTGCGCGCCGGCCTGCCGGTCACGGTGAGCGGCGCCACCGTGAACCGTTTTTGCTCCAGCGGCCTGCAGACCATTGCCATGGCCTCGCAGCGCATCATTGCCGGCGAGGGCGATGTCTATGTGGCCGGCGGCGTGGAAAGCATCTCCTGTGTGCAAAACGAGATGAACACCCACATGATGGTCGACCCGGCGCTGCAGGCCGTGAAGTCAGAGATCTATTGGCCCATGCTGCAGACCGCAGAAAACGTGGCCAAGCGCTACAACATGCCTCGTGAGCGCATGGACCAGTTCGGTGCCGAGAGCCAGCAAAAGGCCTGCGCCGCGCAAGAGGCCGGCAAGTTCAACGACGAGATCGCCGCCATCACCGTGACCGCCGGTGTGGCCGATGCCGTGCTGGGCCTGCGCAGCAAGCAAATCACCGTCAGCGCCGACGAGGGCCTGCGTCCGGGCACCACCTTTGAGAGCATCAAGGGCATTCGCACCGCAGTGCCCGGCGGCGTGGTCACCGGCGGCAATGCCAGCCAGTACAGCGATGGTGCCGGCGCCTGCGTGGTGGTCAGCGACACCTATGCACAGCAAAAGGGTTTGAAGCCGCTGGGCCGGTTTTTGGGTTTTGCGGTGGCCGGCTGCGAGCCCGATGAGATGGGCATCGGCCCGGTCTTCGCCGTGCCCAAGCTGCTGGCCCGCCTGGGCCTCAAAGTGAGCGACATCGACCTGTGGGAGCTGAACGAGGCCTTTGCCGTGCAGGTGCTGTACTGCGTGGACAAACTTGGCATCCCCATGGACCGCCTCAACGTCAACGGCGGCGCCATCGCTGTGGGCCACCCCTATGGCATGAGCGGCCAGCGCCTCACAGGCACGGCGCTGATCGAGGGCAAGCGCCGCGGCGCCAAGAAGGTCTGCGTCACCATGTGCGTGGGTGGCGGCATGGGCGCGGCGGGCATCTTCGAGGTGCTGTGACATGACTGCCATGCTGCGCACGCCGGATGTGCGTTTCGCTGCGCTGCCGGGCTATGCCTATCGTCCAAATTACTTGGTCGATCTGCCCGGCGCAGATGGCGCCCGCATGCACTACATCGATGAGGGCCCGCGCGACGCTGCCGTCACCGTCTTGGCGCTGCATGGCAACCCGAGCTGGAGCTACATCTACCGCCACATGATTCCGGTGTTCACCGCGGCCGGATTGCGCGTGGTGGCGCCCGACATGATCGGCTTTGGCCGGTCCGACAAGCCGGTGGATGTGGCCTGGCATGGCTTTGACAAACACCGCGCCCTGCTTGCCGCCTTTGTTGAGCGCCTCGACCTGAACAACATCCTGCTGGCCTGCCAGGACTGGGGTGGCCTGCTTGGCCTGACCCTGCCCATGGCCATGCCGCAGCGCTTCAGCCGCCTGCTGGTGATGAACACCACGCTGGGCACGGGCGAGGTGAGCGAGGGCTTCAAGCAGTGGCGCGCCTACTCCAATTCACAGCCCGACCTGCCCGTGGGCAAGCTGCTCGCGCGCGGCAAGCGCGACATGCCGGCCGCTGAGGCGGCGGGTTATGACGCGCCATTTCCTGACGCCACTTTCAAGGCCGGCCTGCGCGCCTTTCCGGACATGGTGCCCGAGGGCCTGGATGCGCAGGGTGCGGCCATCAGCCGCGAGGCCGCGCAGTTTTTCAGCCAGCAGTGGGCCGGCGAGAGCTTCATGGCCATAGGCCTGCAAGACCCGGTGCTGGGCGAGCCCACCATGCGCGCCCTGCGCGCGCAGATTCGCGGCTGCGCCGAGCCGATGTTGGTGGCCGAGGGCGGCCACTTCCTGCAAGAGTGGGGCGCACCGATTGCCGCGGCGGCGCTTGCGCATTTCGGCTTGGCACGGCGCTGATTTTCGTCAGGCTCGGATCGCGCCGCGCGCACCCTAAGCGTTCAATCCATGCGCCACACCCTTGACTTCCTGTTGAACGACTGGCTGAACGTGGCCTCGCTCACCCAGCGGCCGCGCTATGCCGATCACAGCCCCGAGACCTTTGCCCAGGTGCTCGACACCTGTGAGCGCATCGCGCGCGAGCGCTTCGCGCCCTTCAACCGCCTGGTCGATACCGAAGAGCCGCGCTTCGATGGCGAGCGCGTCATCCTGCCGCAGGCGACGAAAGATGCCTGGGTGGCCTACGCCGAATCGGGCATGTTGTCGGCCGCTCAGGATGCTGACATCGGCGGCATGCAGCTGCCCTATGTCATCGAGGCCGCGGCCAATGGCTTTTTTGCCAAGGCCTCGGTCAGCATCAACGCCTCGCTGCTGTCGGTGGGCAATGCCAACCTGCTGATGGTGCATGGCACGCCCAGGCAGAAAGAGGTGTTCGCGCTCAAGGAGTTTTCAGGGTGCTGGTCGGGCACGATGTGTCTGTCCGAGCCGCAGGCAGGATCGAGCCTGTCGGATGTCGCCACCAAGGCCACGCCCGATGGCCAAGGGTCTGAAGCCGATGCGCTGGGCCCACGCTACCGGCTGCGCGGCAGCAAGATGTGGATCTCGGCCGGCGAGCATGAGCTCACCGAAAACATCATCCACCTGGTGTTGGCCAAGATCCCGGGCGCCGATGGCAGGCCGGTGCCGGGCACCAAGGGCATCTCGCTGTTCATCGTGCCGAAGAAGATGGTCGGTGCCGATGGTCAACTGACCGGTGAACGCAACGATGTCGCCCTGGCCGGCTTGAACCACAAGTGCGGCTGGCGCGGCACGACCAACACCTTGTTGAACTTTGGCGAGGGCAAGTTCAAGCCGCGCAGCGTGGCGGGCGGTGCCGGAAGCGTTGGCGCCGTCGGCTACCTCGTCGGCCAGCCCGGCGAAGGCCTGCGCTGCATGTTCCACATGATGAACGAGGCGCGCATCGGCATCGGCATGGCGGCCACCATGCTCGGCCTGGCGGGCTATGAAGCGTCATTGGCCTATGCGCGCCAACGCCCCCAGGGCCGACCCGTCGGGCCGCAAGGCAAGGACCCGGCGCAGCCACAGATCCCCATCATCGAACACGCCGACATCAAACGCATGCTGCTGGCACAAAAGGCCTATGGCGAAGGTGCGTTAGCGCTGAACCTGTACTGCGCCCGCCTGGTGGATGAGGCGCACACCGGCGAGCCCGAATCGGCCGCCCAGGCCACGCTGCTGCTGGAGCTGCTGACACCCATCGCCAAGAGCTGGCCCAGCGAGTGGTGTCTGGAGGCCAACAGCCTGGCCATCCAGGTGCATGGCGGCTATGGCTACACCCGCGATTTCCCTGTCGAGCAGTACTGGCGCGACAACCGCCTGAACATGATCCACGAGGGCACGCATGGCATCCAGGCCATGGACCTGCTGGGCCGCAAGGTGCTGATGCAGGGCGGCGCCGGGCTGAAATTGCTGGCCAGCAAAGTGAGCGACACGGTGGCGCGCGCCAGCCGCATCGATGCCCTGGCCGAGCACGGCGCCGCGCTGGCGGGGGCGTTGCAGCGCCTGCAAGCCGGCACCCAGGCAGCCTGGTCCACCGGCGTACCCGAAGACGCCCTGGCCAACGCCACGCCCTATCTGCAGGCCTTCGGCCACGTGGTGCTGGCGTGGGTGTGGCTGGATGTCGCCCTGGTGGCCGACGCGCGACGGGCGGCTGGCCAAGCCAACGGTGCCGACACCGCAGCACAGCGCGGCCGGCTGCAGGCCTGCCGCTATTTCTTCGACTACGAATTGCCCAAGATCGACGCCTGGCTGAATGTGGCCGCGCAGCGCAACCCGACCTGTCGCGACATGCGGGACGCGTGGTTCTGATCGCCGCAAGCCAAACTGCAAGCATTGCCACACCCCAAGCCCAAAACACCCGACATGAGCACCCCCCTCCAACAACTTTTCGATCTGACCGGCCGCGTCGCTTTGGTCACCGGTGGCTCGCGCGGCCTGGGCCTGCAGATGGCCGAGGCCCTGGGCGAGGCCGGCGCCAAAGTGATGCTGACCTCACGCAAGGCGACCGATCTGGAAGAGGCCGTGGCTCATCTGGCCCAGCGTGGCATCGATGCCCGATGGGTGGCGGGCGACGCCAGCGACCCGGCGCAAATTCAACGCGTCTGCGATGAGACCGTGCAGCGCCTGGGCCCCGTGGACATCCTGGTGAACAACGCCGGTGCGGCCTGGGGCGCGCCGGCCGAAGACCACGCGCTGGCGGCCTGGGACAAGGTGATGAACCTGAACATCCGCAGCATCTTCTTGTACAGCCAGGCCATAGGCCGTATGTGCATGATTCCGCGGCGCTACGGCCGCATCATCAACCTCGGCTCGATTGCCGGGTTAGGCGGCAACCCGCCGGGCATGGAGATGATTGCCTACAACACCAGCAAGGGCGCGGTGCTGAATTTCACCCGCGCCCTGGCGGCGGAATGGGGCGAGCATGGCATCACCGTCAACGCCCTGGCGCCCGGCTTCTTTCCCAGCAAGATGACCCAGCACACGCTCGATGAGATGGGTGACGCGCTCGTCGCCAGCGCGCCACTCAAACGCCTGGGCGATGACGATGATTTGAAGGGCGCCACGGTGCTGCTGGCCTCGCAGGCCGGCAAGCACATCACCGGCCAGGTGCTGGCCATCGATGGCGGCGTGTCCTGCGTCACGGGGGGATGAGCGTGAAGCGCAAGGCGCCCTTGGCCTTTCCGATGCGCCTGCCCTTTGCTGAGTCTTTGGGCATCGAGCTGCATGTGTTCGAGGAGGGCCGCGCCGAGCTGCGCATGGACCTGGAGGCGAACCACCTCAACACCTGGGATGTGGCCCATGGCGGTGTCGTCATGACCCTGCTCGATGTCTCCATGGCCATGGCCACGCGCAGCACCCACCCGAATGCCGCGCAGGGGGGCGGCGGTGTGGCCACGATCGAGATGAAGACCTCATTCATGCGCCCGGCGCAGGGGCGCTTGCGCGCCGCCGGCCGGGTGATCCACAAGACCGCCACTCTTGCCTTTTGCGAGGCCACACTGTTCGATGGCCATGACGCGCCCTGCGCCACGGCCTCGGCCACCTTCAAGTTCTTGCGCACGCGGGGCACTGACACCACAGCCGCCGCCACAGCCACCCCCTCGCCCGACCCCATCCTCCACCCGGCCTGATCCGCCTAACCCAACAAAGAAGCCGACATGACCCAAGCCATCAACAAGCAAATCCACCTCGTCTCGCGTCCCGATGGCGAGCCCACGGCCGCCAACTTCAAACTTGTCGAAGCCGCCCTGCCTACCGTGGGCGAGGGCCAGGTGCTGGTGCGCAACCACTACCTCAGTCTGGACCCGTATATGCGCGGCCGCATGAACGATGGCAAGAGCTACGCCATGCCGCAGGCGCTCAACGCCGTCATGGGCGGCGGCACCGTGGGCGAGGTCGTGGTCTCGAACAATGCCAGTTTCAATGTCGGCGACATGGTCGTCGGCATGGGCGGCTGGCAGCACTACACCCTGGTCGATGGCAACCAGCGCGGCGTGCTGCAAAAGATTGACACCACCCACATCCCCATCCAGGCCTACCTGGGCGCGGTGGGCATGCCCGGCGTCACCGCCTGGTACGGGCTGGTGAAGATCATTGCGCCCAAGGCCGGCGACACCGTGGTCGTCAGCGCCGCCAGTGGCGCCGTGGGTGGTGCGGTCGGTCAGCTCACCAAGGCCCGCGGCGCGCGCATCGTCGGCCTGGCCGGCGGGCCGGACAAGTGCCGCTACGTGATCGATGAGCTCGGCTTCGACGACTGCATCGACTACAAGCAATGCCCCGATGTGAAGTCGATTTCGGCGGCCCTGAAGGAGGCCTGCCCCAAGGGCATCGATGGCTACTTCGAGAACGTCGGCGGGCCCATCCTCGACGCCGTGATGCTGCGCGCCAATGCCTTCTCGCGCATCGCCATGTGCGGCATGATCAGCGGCTACAACGGTGCACCCATCCCCATGGCCGCGCCGCAGCTCATCCTGATGAACCGCATGAAGGTCGAGGGCTTCATCGTCAGCGAGCACATGGAGGTCTGGCCCGAGGCGCTCAAGGAGCTGGGCACCCTGGTGGCCACGGGCAAGTTCAAGTACCGCGAGACCGTGGCCGCCAACATCGAGGCTGCGCCCGAGGCTTTCTTTGGCCTGCTCAAGGGCAAGAACTTTGGCAAGCAATTGGTCAAGCTGATTTAAGCTAAATCTCGAACAGACCATGCACCTGGCCTGGACCTGGCAACGCTTCCACGACCTGGGCGTGCAGGGCATGTATGACGCCTTGGCCCTGCGCGCCAAGGTCTTCATCCTGGAGCAAGGGCCCTTCCTTGACCCCGACGGCCTGGACGGGCAGTGCTGGCACCTGCTGGGCCGCGACGCCGCGGGCGAGCTGCGTGCCTACCTGCGCATCGTCGATCCGGGTTTGAAGTTTCCCGAGCCCTCGATGGGCCGGGTGGTGCTGGACAAGGCGCTGCGCGGCAGCGGCCTGGCCGACGCGCTGGTGGGCGAGGGCGTGCGGCGTTGCGAGCTCGCCTGGCCCGGCCAGGGCAACCGCATCAGCGCACAGACGCACTTGCAGCGCTTTTATGGGCGCCATGGCTTCGTCAGTGTGGGCGCTGAGTATGGCGAGGACAGCATCCCGCACATCGAGATGTGGAGGTCTGGGCCATGAGCGCGATAACACACGAAGTCAGCAACCAAAGCACCCCGCTGGTCGGTGCCAACCTGTTCACCGGCAACGCCGCATTGCAAGACGCGCTGCGTTTCAACCACCTGCAATTCGACGTGGCGCGCTTCACCGCCATCGGCGCTGAGATGGGCTCGGCAGACATGCAAGGCCACGCACGCCTGGCCAACCTGCATTCGCCGCAGCTCAAAACTCATGACCGCTTCGGCCACCGCATCGACGAGGTCGAGTTCCATCCCAGCTACCACGCGTTGATGGCCCGCGCCATGGCCCACGGCCTGCATGGTTCGCCCTGGGCGGGCGGGCCAGGCGCGCACATCGAGCGCGCCGCGGCCTTCATGCTCTTCACCGAGGCCGAGCCCTCGGTGTTGTGCCCAATTTCCATGAGCTATGCGGTGATGCCGGCGCTGCGCGGCAATGCGGCTGTGAATGCCGATTGGGCACCGGGCCTGGCGAGCCGCCAGTACGACCCGCGGCTGTTGCCCTTCGATCAGAAAGCCGGCCTGAGCATGGGCATGGGCATGACGGAAAAGCAAGGCGGCTCGGACGTGCGCGCCAACACCACGCGGGCCGAGGCCGATGGCATGGATGCCTGGGGCGCGCGCTATCGCATCACCGGCCACAAGTGGTTTTTCTCGGCGCCCATGTGCGATGCGTTTCTGGTGCTGGCGCAGGCGCCCGCTGGGTTGAGCTGCTACTTCTTGCCGCGCGTGGGGCCCGATGGCCAACGCAACGCGCTGCACATTCAGCGACTCAAGCACAAGCTGGGCAACCAGGCGAATGCCAGCTCGGAGGTGGAGTTCCACGGCGCCAGCGCCTGGTTGGTCGGCGCGGAGGGCCGCGGCATCGCGCAGATCCTCAACATGGGCGCCATGACGCGGTTGGATTGCGCCCTGGGAACGGCCGGGCTGATGCGCCAGGCACTGTCGCTGGCGCTGCACCACTGCACGCAGCGCAAGGCCTTTGGCAAGCGCTTGATCGATCAGCCGCTGATGCTCAATGTGCTGGCCGATCTGGCGCTGGAAAGCGAGGCCGCCACCGCACTGGCGCTGCGGCTGGCGCGCGCTGTGGATGCGACTGAGAACGGCGCGGCACCGAGCGCTCCAGTAAGCGGCCAAGTGAGTAGCCAAGTGAGTGGCCAAGTGAGCGGCCAAGTAAGCGACCAGAGCGACCTCGAGCACGAAGCCCTGATGCGCCGCGTGCTCACCCCCATCGCCAAGTTCTGGGTCTGCAAGCGCGGCAGCGCCTTCGCCCAGGAGGCCATGGAATGCCTGGGCGGCAACGGCTATGTGGAAGAGCAGGGCGAGGGTGTGATGGCGCGCATCTACCGCGAGATGCCGCTCAATTCGATCTGGGAAGGCGCTGGCAACATCATGGCGCTGGACCTGTTGCGCGCCCTGCGCTCAGGGCCGGTGGCCGATGCGTTGGCACTTGAGCTGGCCCCCGCCAAAGGCGCGCACCCGGCGCTGGACGTTGGCCTGGCGCGTGTGCTTCATCGGCTCGACGCTGGCGTGGATGAGGCCCAGGCGCGCAGCGTGGCGCGCGACATCGCGCTGCTGCTGCAGGCCGCACTGCTGCGCCAGCATTCCACCGAGGCGGTGTTCAACGCCTTTTGCCAGGGCCGACTGGCCGCACCCGCCGATGTGTTCGGCGCCTTGCCGGCGGCTTGCGATCTGGCTGCCATCGTGGCCCGCGCTCAGCTGTCGGCCTGATCCTCATCCCGTACGGCCCAAGCCGCCCTGGCCCGGCCCGAATTCCCTAACCCAAGGCCAGGGACCAAGGTCCCGTCTTCAAGGATAAACACCAAAATGAGCGAACTCATCTTTCACCACTACGCCATCTCACCCTTCTCCGAAAAGGTCCGCCTGATGTTTGGCCTGAAGGGCCTGGCCTGGCGCTCGGTGCACATCCCGCGCATCATGCCCAAGCCCGATGTCATCGCCTTGACCGGTGGCTACCGCAAGACACCGATCCTGCAGATCGGCGCCGATGTCTACTGCGACAGCGCCCTGATTGCGCGCGTGCTTGAGGCGCGGCAATCCACGCCATCGCTGTTCCCGGCCACGCAGCCCATGGCGCCGGCCTTCGCGCAGTGGGCCGACAGCGTGATGTTCTGGTGCTCGGTGGCCTGGGCCATGCAGCCGGCGGGCATCGCCGCCTTGCTGGCCGACGATGGCTCGCAGGACCTGAGCAGCACGATGAAGGCCTTTGCCGCCGACCGCGCCGGCTTCGCCGCCGGCATGCGCCGTATGACCCTGGCTGACGCCACCGTGCAGCTCACGGGGCATCTGGCCGCGCTGGACGCGCAATTGGCCGCGGGCGGCCCCTTCCTGATGGGTGATGTGCCGACGATTGCCGACTTTGCTGTGGTGCATGGCTTGTGGTTCATTCGCCTGGCGCGACCGGTGGCGCACGTCCTCGCGCCCTACGCGGCGCTGACGGTCTGGATCGAGCGCATGTTGGCGCTGGGCCATGGCAGCAGCCAGGACATGGACAGCGGCGAGGCCGTGGCGCTGGCGGCGGCGACAACAACCCATGCCTCTTGCCAGGTGGAGGCTGGCCTGGGCTTTGAGACCGGGCAGGAAGTGACTGTGGCGGCGCTCGATTACGGTGTGGATGCCGTGGCCGGCAGCCTGGTCGGCCTGTCGGCCACGGAAGTGGTGATCCGTCGCCAAGACGCGCGCGCGGGCACGGTGCATGTGCACTTCCCGCGCATCGGCTTCCAGATCAAGAAGGAGAGCGTGCAATGATGGATTTCAAAGGCAAGACCGCGGTCATCACCGGCGCGGCATCGGGCTTTGGCCTGGAGTGCTCGCGCATCGCCGCGCGGCTGGGCATGAACGTCGTGATGGCCGATGTGCAGCCCGATGCGCTGGAGCTCTCCAGCCACGAGATCGAAGGCCTGGGCGCCAAGGTGCTGGCCCGGCGGGTGGACGTTTCCAACGCCGAACAGGTGGATGCACTGGCCGCGGCCACACAGGCCCGTTTTGGCGCGCCGCATTTCGTCTTCAACAACGCCGGTGTGGCCGTGGGCGGCCTGATCTGGGAGCACAGCCTGAAGGATTGGCAGTGGGTGCTGGGCGTGAATGTCTTTGGCGTGGCCCACGGCGTGCGCGCCTTCACGCCCATGATGCTGGCCGCGGCCGCTGCGGATGCCGGATATGAAGGCCACATCGTCAACACGGCCTCGATGGCCGGCCTGGTGAACCCGCCGAACATGGGTGCCTACAACGTCAGCAAGCACGCGGTCGTGAGCCTGTCCGAGACGCTGTACCAGGATCTGGCGCTGGTGACCGACCAGGTGCGCGCGTCGGTGCTGTGCCCGTTCTTCGTGCCCACCGCCATCCACCAGAGCCAGCGCAACCGCCCCGACGAGATGAAGGAGCAGGGTGCGAAGCCGACGCGCAGCCAGCTGATCGGTCAGGCGATGACCGACAAGGCGGTGGGCAGCGGCAAGGTCACCGCCGCGCAGGTGGCGCAGTTCGTGT
>JAYSSS010000035.1:0-12623 GCA_043720415.1 Ideonella sp. | reverse complement strand
CACGCCGTCCAGGTCGCGGCCGGGCACGGGCAGGTCGCGGCTGTGCTCGGCACCACCGGTCAGCAGCACGGCATCGAACTGCGCGCTGAGCTCTTGCGCCGAGATGGTGGTGCTGGCGTCGTTGGTCACCTGGCTGGCGGCACCTTCCTTGGGCATCGCGCCAATCAAGGTGTGGGTGCGGAACTCCACGCCCTCAGCCTGCATCTGCGCCACGCGCCTGTCGATGTGCGACTTCTCCATCTTGAAGTCCGGGATGCCATAGCGCAGCAGGCCACCGATGCGGCCGTTCTTCTCGAACAGCGTCACCTCGTGCCCGGCACGCGCGAGCTGTTGTGCCGCGGCCATGCCGGCGGGGCCCGAGCCCACCACGGCGACCTTCTTGCCGGTCTTGGCTTTGGCTGGCAGGGGCTTGACCCAGCCCTCGGCCCAGGCGCGGTCGATGATGGCGTGCTCAATCGACTTGATGCCCACGGCGTCGTCGTTGACGTTGAGCGTGCAGGCCGCCTCGCAGGGCGCGGGGCAGACGCGGCCGGTGAACTCGGGGAAGTTGTTGGTCGAGTGCAGCACGGCCGCGGCGTTCTTCCAGTCGTCCTTGAACACCAGGTCGTTGAAGTCCGGAATGATGTTGTTCACCGGGCAGCCGGAGACGCAAAACGGCGTGCCGCAATCCATGCAGCGCGCGCCCTGCACCTTGGCCTGCTCGGCGTTGAGCGCGATGACAAATTCCCTGTAGTTCTTGACGCGTTGGGGCACGGGCTCATAGCCCTCCTCCAAGCGCTCGTATTCCATGAAGCCGGTGACTTTGCCCATGATGCTGGTCCTGAATTTTGGTTGTTAGCGATTCGCTGCGTGGATCAACGGGCGATCACTTCGCCGGCACGGTCTTGGGCGTCTTGGTGGGTGCGGCGGCGGCCTTCTCAGTGGCCTCGGCACTGGCCTTGGCGATCAGTGCGGCGCCGGCCTTGGCGGCATGCAGCTCGCCCAGGGCGCGCTTGTATTCGCTGGGAAAGACCTTGATGAAGCGCACCCGCGCCGTCGCCCAGTCGTCCAGGATTTCACGCGCACGCAGGCTGCCCGTCCAGCTGTGGTGTTGCTCGATCAGGCCTTTCAGCAGGTCTTCATCGGCCTCGCCGCGGTGCCAGATGGCGCGGTCCAGCTGCGCGGCCTGGTCCTCATGCGCCAGCACCTTGTCCAAAGCCACCATGGCGGTGTTGCAGCGCTTGGCGAACTGGCCGTCTTCGTCATACACGTAGGCGATGCCGCCCGACATGCCGGCGGCGAAGTTGCGCCCGGTCTTGCCGAGCACGACCACCGTGCCGCCGGTCATGTACTCGCAGCCGTGGTCGCCCGTGCCTTCGATCACGGTGGTGGCGCCCGACAGGCGCACCGCGAAGCGCTCGCCGGCCACGCCGCGGAAGAAGGCCTCGCCGCTGGTGGCGCCATACAGCGCGGTGTTGCCGATGATGATGTTCTTGGTGGCGTCGCCGCGGAAATCGATGCTCGGGCGCACCACCACGCGCCCACCCGACAGGCCCTTGCCGGTGTAGTCGTTGGCGTCACCGATGAGGTACTGCGTGATGCCCTTGGCCAGGAAGGCGGCAAAGCTCTGGCCGCCCGTGCCCTCCATCTGCATGAGGATGGTCTGGTCAGGCAGGCCCTCAGGCCGCTGCCGGATCAACTCGCCCGAGAGCATGGCGCCGACCGAGCGGTTGCCGTTGCGCACCGATTCCATGAACTGCACTTTTTCGCCGCGCTCGATGGCCGGGCGGCACTTCTCGATCAGCTTGACGTCGAGCGCCTGGTCCAGGCCGTGGTCCTGCACATCGACGTGATAACGCGGTACATCGGCGGCCACCTGGGCCTGGTGGAAGACGCGACTGAAGTCCAGGCCGCGGGCCTTCCAGTGGGCGATGCCCTTCTTGGTGTCGAGCAGGTCGGCGCGGCCGATGAGCTCATTGAAGTGGCGAATGCCGAGCTGCGCCATGATGCGCCGCGCCTCTTCCGCGACGAAGAAAAAGTAGTTGACGACATGTTCGGGCTTGCCGGCAAACTTCTTGCGCAGCACCGGGTCTTGTGTGGCCACGCCCACCGGGCAGGTGTTGAGGTGGCACTTGCGCATCATGATGCAGCCCTCGGCCACCAGCGGCGCGGTGGCGAAGCCGAATTCATCGGCGCCCAACAGCGCGCCGATGACGACATCGCGGCCGGTCTTCATCTGGCCGTCGGCCTGCACGCGGATGCGGCCACGCAGGCGGTTGAGCACCAGGGTCTGCTGGGTCTCGGCCAGGCCCAGCTCCCAGGGTGTGCCGGCGTGTTTGATGGACGACCAGGGCGAGGCGCCGGTGCCGCCGTCGTGGCCGGCAATCACCACGTGATCGGCCTTGCACTTGGCCACGCCTGCGGCGACCGTGCCCACGCCCACTTCGCTGACCAGCTTGACGCTGATCGAGGCGCGCGGGTTGGCGTTTTTCAGATCGTGGATGAGCTGGGCCAGGTCTTCGATGGAGTAGATGTCGTGGTGCGGCGGCGGGCTGATCAGGCCGACACCGGGCACTGAATAACGCAGCATGCCGATGTACTCACTGACCTTGCCGCCGGGCAACTGGCCGCCCTCGCCGGGCTTGGCGCCCTGCGCCATCTTGATCTGGATCTGGTCGGCGCTGACCAGGTATTCAGTGGTCACACCAAAGCGGCCCGAGGCCACTTGCTTGATCTTGCTGCGCAGCGAGTCGCCGTCTTGCATGACGTAATCGGCGGCCATGACCTTGGCGCCAATGACATCGGACACCTTGGTGCCGGCGACGATCTTGATGCCCTTCAACTCATTGCGGTAACGCGCCGGGTCCTCACCGCCCTCGCCGGTGTTGCTCTTGCCGCCGATGCGGTTCATGGCGATGGCCAGGGTGGTGTGGGCCTCGGTGCTGATCGAGCCCAAAGACATCGCGCCGGTGGCGAAGCGCTTGACGATGTCCACCGCCGATTCCACCTCTTCCAGGGCGATGGCCTTGGCGGGATCGACCTTGAACTCGAACAGACCGCGCAGCGTCATGTGGCGCTGGCTCTGATCGTTGACGAGCTGGGCGTATTCCTTGTAGGTGTCGAAGCTGTTGGCGCGCGCGCTGTGCTGCAGCTTGGCGATGGTGTCGGGCGTCCACATGTGCTCCTCGCCGCGGGTGCGCCAGGCGTACTCGCCGCCGGCATCGAGCATGCCTTCGAGCACCGGGTCGTCGCTGAAGGCGGCGGCGTGGGTGCGCAAGGCTTCCTCGGCGACCTCGAACACGCCGATGCCACCGACCTGCGTGGCGGTGCCGCGGAAGTACTTGTCGACGAAGCTTTTTTCCAGGCCTATGGCCTCGAACAGTTGCGCGCCGCAGTAGGACATATAGGTCGACACGCCCATCTTGGACATGATCTTGGACAGGCCCTTGCCTACGGCCTTGATGTAGTTGTAAATGGCCTTGTCGGCCGAGAGCTGGCCTGGCAGCTCGGCGTGCAGCGCGGCAATGGTTTCCAGCGCAAGGTAGGGGTGGACCGCCTCGGCGCCATAGCCGGCGAGCACGGCGAAATGGTGCACCTCGCGCGCCGAGCCGGTCTCGACCACCAGGCCAACGGTGGTGCGCAGGCCCTCGCGCACCAGGTGGTGGTGCACGGCCGACAGAGCCAGCAACGCCGGAATGGCAATCTGCTCGCGGCCCATGCGGCGGTCGGTGATGATGATGATGTTGTGGCCGCCGCCTTGGCCTCCCGGCTGTTCGCCGAGCCGGCCACCGCGAAGCGCATCGACGGCCTCGGCGCACAGCGAGGCCAGTTTGGCCTCGACGCCCTCATGCCCCCAGGCGCGCGGGTAGGTGATGTCGAGCTCGTAGCTCTTGAACTTGCCACCGGTGTGCTGGGCGATGCTGCGCAAGCGCGCCATGTCGTTGAAGTCCAGCACCGGCTGGGTCACTTCCAGGCGCATCGGCGGGTTGACGGCGTTGATGTCGAGCAGGTTGGGGCGCGGGCCGATGAAGCTGTTCAGGCTCATCACGATGGCCTCGCGGATCGGGTCGATCGGCGGATTCGTGACCTGGGCGAAGAGCTGCTTGAAGTAGTTGAACAGGGGCTTGTTCTTGTCCGACAACACGGCCAGGGGCGAGTCGTTGCCCATCGAGCCAATGGCCTCCTCACCCGCAGTGGCCATGGGTGCCAGCAGGAACTTGATGTCCTCCTGCGTGGTGCCGAAGGCCTGCTGGCGGTCCAGCAGCGAATCGGCGAATTCACCCACCGAGCCGGTGGCCTGGATGGAATCCAGGCGCACGCGCACGTTCTCGATCCACTGGCGGTAGGGGCGCGCGCTGGCGTACTGGTTCTTCAGCTCCTCGTCGTCGACGATGCGGCCCTGTTCCAGATCGATCAAGAACATCTTGCCGGGCTGCAAGCGCCACTTCTTGGTGATCTTGTTTTCGGGGATGGGCAGCACGCCGGATTCAGAGGCCATGACCACCAGATCGTCGTTGGTGACGATGTAGCGCGCCGGCCGCAGGCCGTTGCGATCCAGCGTAGCGCCGATCTGCTTGCCATCGGTGAAGACCATCGCCGCCGGGCCGTCCCAGGGCTCCATCATCGCGGCGTGGTACTCGTAGAACGCCCGGCGCCGGGCGTCCATGTGCTCGTGCTGCTCCCAGGCCTCGGGGATCATCATCATGGCCGCCTGGGCCAGCGGGTAGCCGGCCATGGTCAGCAGCTCGAGGGCGTTGTCGAAGGTGGCGGTGTCGCTCTGGCCCTCAAAGCTGATGGGGTAGAGCTTGTTCAGATCGGCGCCGAGCACGGGCGACTTCATCACGCCTTCGCGGGCGCGCATCCAGTTGAAGTTGCCCTTGACGGTGTTGATCTCACCGTTGTGCGCCACCATGCGGTAGGGGTGGGCCAGCGGCCACTCCGGGAAGGTGTTGGTCGAAAAGCGCTGGTGCACAAGCGCCAGGGCGGAAACGACGCGCGGCTCGGCCAAATCCTTGTAGTAAACGCCAACTTGGTCGGCCAGCAGCAGGCCTTTGTAGATCACGGTGCGGCAGCTCATGCTGGGCACGTAGTACTCGCGGCTGTGGGTGAGCTTGAGTTTCTGGATGGCCGCCGAAGCCGTTTTGCGGATGACGTAGAGCTTGCGCTCCAGAGCGTCGGGGACGATGACGTCGGCGCCGCGGCCGATGAATATCTGGCGGATCACCGGCTCTTTGGCGCGCACCGCCGGGCTCATCGGCATTGAGCGGTCCACCGGCACATCGCGCCAGCCCAGCAGCACCTGGCCTTCGGCCTTGACGGCGCGCTCCAGCTCCTGCACGCAGGCCAGGCGCGAGGCCTGCTCCTTCGGCAAGAAGATCATGCCGACGCCGTATTCGCCCTGCTGCGGCAGCGTCACGCCCTGGGCGGCCATCTCATCGCGGTAGAACTCATCGGGCAGCTGGATCAGGATGCCGGCGCCATCGCCCATCAGTTTGTCAGCACCCACTGCGCCGCGATGATCCAGATTTTCAAGAATCTTCAGCCCCTGCTCAACGATGCTGTGCATGCGCTGGCCCTTGATGTGGGCGACAAAGCCGACGCCACAGGCATCGTGCTCTTGGGCGCTGTCGTACAGACCATGCGCAGCCAGTGAGTCGATTTCAGCGCGGGATGCCGGGGTGTGCGATGGGGTGCTCATGGCGCGGACCTTCCGAGAACGGGGGGGAGAATTTACTGCAGCGCAGCAAATGTCTCAAGCGCGAATTTACAGGGTCTGACCCCATTAAATTCAACGCCATTGACAATCAGTAATAAATGGGGCCATATCGATTGCCGGGCATACCTTGGCGGCTTGCGAGCGCCCGCGCCCGGCCCGGCCCGGCGAGGTCAGCGTCTCAGGCTTTCCGCGGCTTGGCTGGCCGGCCGCGCGGTCGTGGCTGTATGGGCCGGGGCGCGGCCTTGGCCAGCGCTTCCAGATAGTCGCGCTCACCCATGGCCCAGCCCTTGTGGCAGGCCTGCGCCAAGTGCATGGCATCGGCTTCGGACACACCTTCACTCAGGTGCTTGCTGTAGGCCGACTCACGCTCAAAGGGTGTGTTGCCAAGCTGCCAATAGTCCGCCAGGTGGCTGACCAGCGGGTCACGATGGCGCCCCAGGTGGTGGCCAGCGCTGGACCAGCGGTGCTCGCCGGCCTCGCCCACCCATCCCAGGCGCACGGCTTCGGTGTCCACAAAGACCATAGCCTGCAGTGCCCAGTGCCCCGGCTGGACCACGGTGGCGCGATAGCGCCCATCCCACAGCGTGCCGCGGTGGCCATGGCGCCGATTGAAGCTGGCGACGTAGCGCCGGCCGAAATCCTGTATCGCCTTGCCCATGGCCGCGGCCGTGGGCGGCGTCACCAAGAGCCGAATGCGGTCGTCCAGCAAGGCATAGGCATGCACGGCCAGGCGCTGCAAGGTGCTGGCCTCGCGCACGGCATCGATGCAAGCCTGTCGGTCCACATCGTCGTGCACGATGGGGTGCTGGGCCTGCCCGCGCAGCAGCACGAGGTGGGGCAGAGCGGCCACGGCCAGTCGGGGCAGTCGTGCCATGGGGCTATTGCTCCGGAAGGGCCTTAGGCTGCCGGGGCGCCGGCAGGGAGGTGGTCTGCCGGCGCTCCGGCAGCAAGGTGTCGCGCCCGGTGAGCCGTTGATGCTCACGGATGGCGAAACGGTCGGTCATGCCCGAGACGTAATCGGCAACGGCGCGGGCCTGGTCGTCGCGGCAGGAGTACTCATCGGTCATCTCGCCGGGTTGGTCCCGGTAGGCTGCGAACAGCTCGCCCACGATGTCGCGCGCGATGGCCGTCATGCGCTGCACCTGCGGGTGCCGGTACAGGGCGCGCATCAACAGCGCGTTGGTGGCCCGCGCCTCGATCCGGCAGGCCTCACCTTGCCTAACCAGTTTGTGCAGGCGACGAACGCCGTTGCTGTCGGCCGGGCTTGCGGCGCTGATGGCCTCGGCTGTGGTGGCGATGCCATCGGCAATTTGTGCGGACAGCATGCGGCGCGAGGTTTCGAACAACAGGCGCCGGCCCTGCAACTGCGGGTGCTCGGCCAGCGCCGCCTGGTGATGCCGGGCAACGGCCGGCAGCTCGAGCAGTTGCTCCCAGCTCAGCAGGCCAGCACGCACGCCATCATCAATGTCATGCGTGTTGTAGGCCAATTGGTCGGCAAGGTCGACGAGCTGGGCTTCGAGGCTGGGCTGCTGGCCCGATAGAAAGCGGCGGGCCACGCCGTCGGGCTCGCGCCGACAAAGCTCTTGTGCATCGTGACGCGAACAGTGTTTCAGGATGCCTTCGCGCGTCTCCAGGCACAGGTTCAGGCCGTCGAAATCGGGGTAGCGCGCCTCCAGCTCATCGACGACACGCAGGCTCTGCAGGTTGTGCTCGAAGCCGCCATGGCCGCGCATGCACTCAGCCAGCGCGTCCTGTCCGGCGTGGCCAAAGGGCGCGTGGCCCAGGTCATGGGCCAGGGCGATGGCTTCGACCAGGTCCTCGTTCAGGGCCAGCGCTCGGGCCATGGACCGGCCGATCTGCGCCACCTCCAGCGAGTGCGTCAAGCGTGTGCGAAACAGGTCACCCTCATGGTTGGCAAACACCTGGGTCTTGTAGACCAGTCGCCGAAACGCGGTGCTGTGGATGATGCGGTCGCGGTCACGCTCAAAGTCGCCGCGACCCACTGCCTTGGTCTCGGTGAAGCGCCGCCCGCGCGAGTGGGCGTCGTGGCTGGCATACGCAGCCAGTGCCATGGGCTTCAGCCCATCGCCAGGTGGGTGTTGATCACCTCGGCAACCAGGTCATCCGGTGCGCCGCGCAGCGCGGCGCGACCCAGGCCATCGATCAACACAAAGCGGATGTTTCCGGCCTCACTCTTTTTGTCGCCACGCATCAACTGCAACCAGCGCTGGGCGCCCAGGTCGGGGGGGTGAACGGGCAAGCCAGCGCGCTCGATCAAGTGCCTCATGCGGCCCACGAGTTGCTGCGGGACGAGGCCGAGCCGGGCCGACAGCTCGGTGGCTAGAACCATGCCGCAGCCCACGGCCTCGCCGTGCAACCAGTGCCCGTAGCCCAGCCCGGCTTCGATGGCGTGGCCAAAGGTGTGGCCGAAATTCAGAATCGCGCGCAAGCCGCCTTCGCGTTCGTCCTGGCCCACGACCCAAGCCTTGATCTCACACGAGCGCTTGACGGCATGGGCCAAGGCCAGCTTGTCACCTGCACGCAGCGCATCGATGTGGCTCTCGATCCAATCCAGAAACTCGGGGTCGGCGATGGGCCCGTACTTGATGACCTCGGCCAGACCGGCCGAGAGCTCGCGCGGCGGCAGCGTGTCGAGCAGGTCAAGGTCACAGATCACCCGCGCGGGTTGGTAAAACGCCCCGATCATGTTCTTGCCGGCGGGGTGGTTGACGGCGGTCTTGCCGCCCACGGATGAATCCACCTGCGCCAGCAGGGTGGTGGGCACCTGCACATAGGGCACGCCGCGCATATAGCAGGCCGCGGCAAAGCCGGCCATGTCGCCGACGACGCCGCCACCCAGGGCGTAAAGCACGGTCTTGCGATCACACGCGGCGGTCAACAGGGTGTCAAAGATGGGCTGCAGATGCAGCCAGTCCTTGTGTGCCTCACCATCGGGCAATTCGATGTTCAAAACACGCTGGTGGCGCTTGGTCAGCCGCTGGCGCAATCTGGCGCCATAGAGCGGACCGACCGTGGTGTTGCTGACGATCAGGGCATCGGCCGAGGCTGGCAAGCCCTGCCAACTGGCGTCGTCGGCCAACACGCCGCAGCCGATGACGATGTCATAACTGCGCTCGCCGAGCTCGATTGGCACATGGGCTGGCCCTGCGGCCAAAGTGTTCGTCGCCATGGGCGCGGTCTCTCAATTGGGGGCTGTTTGGTTGGGCGGCGCCGCAGCAAGCTGGGATGAAGGCTCGGGCGCTGCCGTGGGCGGCGCGGTGGGCGGCGCGGCAAAGGATGTCGCCGGAGCCGGCCCGCGGCCGATGGTCGCCGGCACGGTATTGGCGTCGATGACGCCATCGAGCTCAAGCTGCATCAGGATCATGTTGACCAGATTGGAAACCGAGGGCCGGCCGGTTTCGATGACGTAGCGCGCCGCTTTGCGGTACAGCGGATCGCGCTCCTGAAACAGGTCGCGCAGTCGCCGCAAGGGGTCACGCACCTGCAGCAGCGGGCGCTGGGTGTCATGGCGCAGGCGGCGAAACAGCTCCTCTGGCGTGGACCGCAGGTAAACCACCTGGGTCGCGCCTGCCAGCGCCTGGCGGTTGGCCTCGCGCAGCACGGCGCCGCCGCCGGTGGAAATCACGGTTCGCGGGTGTTGCCCCAGCTTGGCGATCACCGCTTGCTCGACATCGCGAAATTGCGCCTCACCGTGTTGCTCGAAATAGGCCCGAATCGAGCCACCGATGTGGCGCTCGATCTCGGTGTCACTGTCCACGTGGCGCCAGTGCAATTGCCTGGCCAGGTGCCTGCCAACGGTGGACTTGCCGCAGCCCGGCATGCCCACCAAAGAAATCGCCAGGCAGTTCAGTCTGGGTTGGTGCACAAGGCCACAGGCGGCTTGCTGCTGCCGGGGATGCTGACCGAGGTGACCGCACTGGGCTGCACACCATAGGGGCTGCGTTCAAACGGCGGAGTGGCATCGATGTTGTTCACCGCGGCTGCCGGCACGCTCAGATCGGCATCAAAGTTGGCTCGCCCCTCGGTGCCGGCCACCCCGGAGGCGGACACCACGATATTGAAGCGTACCCATGAGCCTGTGTTTTGCGGGTACTCGATGCGCATCACGACCTGACCACTGGCGTTGGTCTTGCTGGAGCCCTCAAATGAGATGGCCACATCGGCCTTGCGCGGCTCAAGGGCCGGCCGCCCTGGGGTGCGGTTGAAGCTGTTGTTGGCATCTTCGGCCATGCCAGTGCCGAACACTTCGGCCACGCCATTGCGGTTCAAGTCCTCGTTGTTACAGGCTGCCCTGATCACCTGGATCCAAGCCTTCGGCGCCTCGGGAGGGTCAAGTTGCCAGAATCCCTTGTAGTACTTCAGCAAATCAATCAGCGCACTCACCTGCACATCCTTGGCGGCCAGGCCGGATGAGTCCACCACCTGAACGACATAGCGTGTGGTGTAGGTCAGGCCGGAGTCACCGGTACCGATCAAGTTGTTGGTGCCTATCGTGACCGACAGGGCATCGGAGATCACCGTGAGCGTCGTACGCACCGACCTCGGACAGCTTCCCGGAGCGAAATCGTCGTAATCCCAGCAGGCCCGTACTGTCAAACCATCGGTCGGACTGAAGCGCGAGCCGGGAATGTAGGCCGAGGTGGCCACACCGTTGGCGTCGCTGTAGACCTGGCTGTTCGATGACGCAAAGCTGCCGCCTATGGAATTGGCATCTCCGTCCAGATCGAAACGTACGCGAATGTTTTGCACCGGGGCGTTCGAGTCGCCCAGGAACAAGGCCCGGATCTCGGATCGATTGGTTGTTAATGGCGTGTTCACCACCACCACGCTCGGGTTGGCCGAAAGCGACGCCGAAATCACGGTCTTGGTAACCCTGGGGATGGTGCCGACACCGCTGTTGACGAGCACGGTGACCAGGTTTTCAACGCCGGCGGCCGAGGCGCGAATGTCCACCGAGCCGGCCAGGGCAGGGGCCCTGAAGCTGTAGTCGTAGTCGCCATTGGCGCCCGTGGTCGCGATGGTCTGTACGCCACCGGGCCCAACGATGGTCAGGCGCTTGCCTGGGATGGCGTTGCCATTGGCATCGACCAGTCGATATTGGACGCCGCCGTTCTGGTTTGGCGCCAGCACGGCATTGAGCAAAGTGGCATTGATCTTGGCGCCGGTCACCTGTATCGCTGCCGTGCGTGTCAAGCCACCGCTGGTGGCGGTGACGGTGATGGTGCGATTGGATTTGTCCTCACCAATGCTGACGACGCCTGTAACCTGGCCGACGGCATTGGACGTGGATGAGCTGGTCTGGATCGTTGCGCCGGCATCGACGCTGAGTGTGACCGGAATGCCGGGCACGGTGGCCCGATTGGCGTCCACGGCCGTGGCCACAGCGGTCAATGTGGCGGTGCCGGTGTTGGTCAGGATCGACGATGGCGTCAGGGTGAGTGTCAGATCGGCCGCGGTTGTCGCCACCACATCGACAAAGGCCGTGCGCGTGATGGTGCCGCTGACGGCCGTCACGGTGATTCGGCGTGGCGTGATGTCGCTGCCGATGCGCACCGCACCCGTCACAAACCCGGTGGCGTCAGATATGGGCGAGGTCACCGCTACGGTAGCGCCCGAGTTGACCGAGATCGTGACCGGTATGCCCGCCAAAGCAGAGCGATTGCTGTCGATCGGCATGACCGAGGCGGTGATCTCGGCATTGAGACGGTTGGCGATCACTGGGGCCGACAGGGTGATGACCAGGTCAGCGGCCTGCACTGCCGTGACGGCCGTCACCGTGAGGGTGGAGCTGCGCGTGACGCTGCCACTGGTGGCGCTGACCGTGATTTGGCGCGGCGTGAGGTTGCCGCCCAGGCCAAGGGTCGCGGTGATCTTGCCTGTGGCATCGGTGGTGCTCGATGCCGCAGTGATGGTGGCTCCGGCATCGGCCGCCAGCGTGACGGAAACGCCGGCCATGGCCACGCGATTGGCATCGACCGCGGTGACCGTGACAGTCACCGAGGCGTTGGCCGTATTGGTGACGGTTTGGGACGAAAGCGCCACTGTCAGGTCGGCCGCAGACGGGCCCGGGCCCAATATCGGGGTACCACTGCCACCACCGCCGCCGCAACCCATTGCCACCAGGGCGGTCGCGCAGCAGGCAACCCAGGCTCGCCAGGACATCATGAAATTAGCTCCTTGGAACTCGTTATGGCTTGAATGCGCTGGCTATCGAACCGTCGACCGATCGGTCACGATCTTCGGTGTGATGAAGATGAGCAACTCGGTCTTGGTGGCAACACGCGTGTTATTGCGAAACAGCGCGCCCAGATAGGGCACGTCGCCGAGCAGGGGCACCTTGTTGGTCTCCGTGCGCTCGTTTTGCGTGAAGATGCCGCCGATCACGACCGTGCCACCGTTTTCGACCAACACTTCTGTGTTGACCTTCTTGGTGTTGATCGCCGGCCCGGCAGCGGTCAGCGCACCGCGGCTGTCCTTGCTGACTTCAAGCGTCAGGATGACATTCCCTTCGGGCGTGATCTGTGGTGTGACTTCCAGCCGCAGACTGGCCTTCTTGAAAGAGACCGAGGTGGCTCCACTCGAGGTGGCTTGCTGGTAGGGAATGTCTTCGCCCTGCTCAATGCTGGCCTTCTTCTGATCGGCAGTAATGACGCGCGGGCTGGAGACGATGTTGCCCCTGCCTTCGGCTTCAAGTGCTGAAATTTCCAGATTGAGGAAGCGGTTGGCCGTCGCGCCAAACAGCGACAGCGCGAAGCTGGCCGCACTGGTGCCGCCGAAGGCGGTCGTATTGGCCGGGAAGTTGATGAACTGCGAATCCGGCAAGTAGCTGGTTGATGTGTTGGGCGTTTGACCCGTTTGCACACCCACGTTCGAGTAATTGCCGCCGATCGTCAGGTAATTGTTGCCA
>JAYSSS010000034.1:0-43433 GCA_043720415.1 Ideonella sp. | reverse complement strand
AAGGCCTCGGCGCCGGCACAGGGCATGACGCAATCGAAGAGGTGGATGGGGTCGGCAATCGGCCGCGCCGCCATGTAGTCATGCAAAGTGAGCGGCTTTTTGAACAAGCGCGAGCCATAGGCCAGGGCGTTGTCGCGCTGATCGACGCAGATGCGGCCAAAGTCCTCACGCCGGGCGCCGTACTTGCGCATGTAGTGCGCGGTGACGAAGGCGAAGATGGCGTTGGGCCCACCCGAGCCGTAGGGGTAGGTGGCGTCGCGCGCAAAGCCACTGAAGGAGCCCAGCATCTGGCGGAAGGAATCGACATGGTTGGTGTCGGCGGCCACACAGGCGACGATGCTGGCATCACCAGCCTGCACGGCGCGCGCCGCACGGCGCAGGGCCATCACGCCGCTGGCGCCGCCAGTGGGGATGTGGTCCAGCCAGCGCGGGCTCAAACCCAGGTGCTGGGTGACGCCCACGGCCGTGTCGGGGGCCAGCGAAAAACTGCTCACCGTCAGGCCATCGATCTGCGCCTTGGGCACGCCGCTGTGCTTGACCAGGGCCTGCAGAGCCTGGCCTAAAAACCAGTGGGTGCTGCGGGTCGAGTAACGCACATAAGGAATGGTCACCGGCACGGCCACGGCCACGCCTTCATAGCCCTTGCGCGTGGCCAGGTGGGCCATCAGGCTTGCCGGCGCTTCAAGGCGCGGGTGTCGATGCAGTGGGGCTGGCCGGGCAAGGCCAGCGCCAGGGCTTTCAATTCGCCGCGCGAGATTTTTTGCGAGGCGGTGAGTGGCAGCGCTTCGACAAAGGCGACGTAGCCCGGCGCCTTGAAGTAGGCCAGGCGCTGCAGGGCGTGGGCGACGATGCTGGCGGCCAGCTCGGTCTGGGTGGCGACGGTGGCTGCGGCTCCGAGTCCCACCCCCGCCGCCAGCGCCTCATTCAGCACCACACAGGCCAGCACCTCATCGCCGCGCAGTGCATCGGGCGTGGCCGCCACGGCCGTGGCCTTGACGGCGGGGTGCTGGTTGAGCACGCCTTCCACCTCCACCGCGGAGATGTTTTCGCCGCTGCGGCGGATGACGTTTTTGCGCCTGTCGATGAAGTGCAGCAGGCCCTGCGCATCACGCCGCACGATGTCACCGGTGTGGAACCAACCGCCCGCCCAGGCTTCGGTCGTGGCCGCGTCGTCCTTGAGGTAGCCGGCGAAAAATCCATAACGCGGATCGTCACCGGCATGGCGCACCAGCAGCTCGCCGGCTTGATCGATGCCAGCCTCCTGTTCACGATCCGCGGTCGGTGCGTTGAGTCCAGCCTCGGCCTGCACGCCCTCACCATCGGCCAGCAGCCGCACCTGCACGTCCAGGCCCTCGCGGCCAAAGCAGGCGCTGCCCACGGCGCGCGGCTCCTGGTGGGCGATGACCACCGCGCCCGCGCCGGTCTCGGTCATGGCCCAGGCTTCGAGCAGGGAGAAGCCAAAGCGCGCCTCAAACGGCGCTTGCAGTGCCTTGTCCACACCCGCGCCAAAGCCAAAACGCACCGCATGCGCGGCGTCGTCGTCGCGCGCCGCGGCCTTCATCAGCATGGCCGGCATCACGCCCAGGTAGTGAACCACGCTGGCACGGGCTTCGCGCACGCTGGCCCACCAGGTGGCGGGGTGAAAGCGGTCCAGCACGATCAGGCAGCCACCCGTCATGACCATGGCCATGGCGGAATAGGCCATGGCGTTCATGTGTACCAGGGGCAGCGGCGTGAGCATGCGTTCCTGGCCATGGCGCAGTGCCGCCATCCCGCCGATGTGGGCGTACCAAAGGCCGGCGTGAAGGAAGTAGCGGTTGGGCAGGATGCAGCCCTTGGGCCGGCCCGTGGTGCCGCTGGTGTAGAGCAGCGCACACTCGCTGAGTTCGTGGGGGGCGTCGTTCACCAGAGACGCACCGGCCGCTTTCGCCACCGCCGCCGGCACCGCATCGCCATCCGCCATCACCGCCAGTGGCCGGCCGCTGGCCGACGCCGCGGCGCGCAGATCGGCATGGCGCTGCGGCAGGGCCACGGCCAGGGCAAGTTCAGAGTGCCCGACCAGGTATTCCAACTCGGCCGATCGCAACTCGCTGTTGATCGGCACCACCGACACCCCCAGGCCGTTGAGCGCGAACCAGTGCAGAAAAAACGCCGGCCGGTTGTCCAGCAGCAGCCCCACGCGGTGGCCCAGGCCATAACCCGCATTCGCATAGGCTTGGCGCAATCCAGCGATGCGCTGCTGCGCCTGGGCGTAGGTGATCTCGGCCGCTTCAATGCCATAGGCCGCGGCGGTTTCGGCAAGCACGGCAACGAAGGGCCGATCCGGCCAGCGCGCTGCGGCATCGGCAAACGCCGCCGCCACGCTGCTGGCTGCATCACCCGAGGCTGGGGCCATCACATGAACAACTGCATGCTGCCAAACGCTGCGTCGCAGTTCACCAGATCCACGCGCTTTTGGCGGATGCGCAAGGCGCCCTCGATCAGCACCAGCGTGTGCGTCGCCCAGCCGGCGTACAGGGTCTGCTCGTCCTGCCGCGTCTCCACATAGTGAAAGGCGGTGCGCGTGATGTAAACGCCGGCCGCATCGTCGCGCGACTCAACACTGGGCGCCTGCAGCAGGTGGTGGCAGCGGCTCTTGGGCTGCTGCGAAAAGGTGCGCGGGCCCTTCAGGCGCTCCACCCGCACCTGCAGCAGCATCTTGTCCTCGTACATCAGCGAGGCCTGCAATCGCGCATCGGTCTGGCCCGGGGTGAGCGGCATCCAATAACGCGAATCTTCGGTGTACAGATCGAGCCAGTCGTCGAAGCGTTGCTCGTCGAGCAGGCGCGCCTCGGCGTAGATGAAGTCGGCAAGCGCTTGGGGGCCGATGGGAGTGCTGCTCATCAGGCAAGCTCCGTGCTGCGCACTGCGGCATTCGCCCTTGGGGCGGCCCGGCGGGCTCATGCCGGCAGCTCCGCAGTGGCAGGCCTCGGCGGCGCCGAAGCGGCCGCCGCCACAGGTGCCGCGATGTACTTCTGCCAGGCCCGCATCTGGTTGCGCATCTGCGACTCGCTGGTGCCATTTGTCGTCACGCCATTCACCGCCGCATCCACCTGGCCGCGTTCGCCGGCCTCGTGCAGCCGCGCCATGTTCACCCAATCGCTGCCGCGTGAGCGCAGCGCCTGCTGCGCGCGCTCATACATCTCCAGGTCATCGTGGCCCACTACCGAGGTGGGCGCGTTCACCAGGCGGTTGTACATCAGCGTGCGCTCCAGCAGCAGATCGGGCGCGCCCACCAGGCGGAAGGTCCAGGACTCGACCAGGGTCTTGTTGGCGGCGACGGGTTTGAAGAGGCGCAGCATCTGTATGGACCCCTTGACCATCAGGTTAGGGAAATACACCGTGTTGTGCCGCACCTCGCCCAGGATCTGCTGGGCGCGCGGCTCGCCATAGGCCGCGGCCATGGCCTCCCAATAGCCCGGCACGGGCGAGTAGGCAGCGTGGATGGAGTCGGCAACGCCGGTGTGGCCGTGACCGTTCGGCCAGACGCGTATGCCCATGTTCTCGAAGAATTCATAGGGGCTGACGAAGGGCGCGTACAGCTCCACCGCCATCGGCTTGGGCGTGCCCGCGGGGGCCTGCTGCCACACGCGCACGGCGGTGCCGGCCGAGGACTGGTGCGCCACCATGGGGTGGCAGGTGTCGGTCTGGTTGTCGACCAGCATCTTCCAGTTGCAATGGTGCAGGTAGCGCATCACGCCGCCGGCCACCTCCAGCCGGCCTTCGGGCGAGCGATCGACCATGTTGTCCAGGGTGGACAGCGCGGGGCCGAAGAAGCTGTCGAAACCCTCGCCCTGTGCGGCCAAGCGGCAGAACACGAAGCCGCGGTGCTCGCGCACCGCGCCCACGGCCGCCAGGCCGCGGCTGGCCTCGCAGGCTTGCATGTCCACGGCGTCGTAGCCCTGGCGCAGCGGCATGTTCAAAAGCGCACCGTCTAACCGGTAGGTCCAGGCGTGGTACGGGCAGCGAAAGAACTTGCCGGTGTGGCCCGTGCCCTCGGGCACCAACTGCACGCCTTTGTGGGCGCAGCGGTTGTGCAGCACCTGCACCCTGCCATCCTCCTGGCGCACCATCAGCACAGGCTGGTCGCCCACGGTGGTGGCGTAGTAGTCGCCCGGCTGCGGCACCTGGCTGGCGTGGCCGACATAGACCCAGGTGTTGGCGAAGAGCTGTTCCATCTCCAGCGCGAAGACCTCGTCGTCGGTGTAGCAGTGCTTGTGGATTTCGGTCTCGCGCACCAGGGCGGCCAGAGCCTCGGGGTGGTCGCGGTAATGGCCCATGGGGTGCTCCTTCAAGCCAGGGCGTGTTGCTGCAGGGCCAGCTTCAAGGCCTTGCCGTGCTCATCGGCCAAGGCGGCTTCGCGCAGGCGGGCCAGCAGCTCGGGCGTGAAGCGCTCCCCGCCGCGTTGCCAGGCGTCGCGCAGCAGCGCGAAGTTGCGCAGGCCGCGCTCATGGGTATCGCCATAGCCCTTCACCAGGCGCTGGCAGCGGGCGATCTCGGTGGCCAGGGCGGTGTCGCTGGCGGCGGCCTCGCGCACATCGCCCAGCCACTGCTCGATGCGCTGGTTCTCGGCCGCAAAGCGCAAGGTGCCTCGGCGCCAGCGGCGCAGGCCGGCCACGCCCCACAGCAGCAGGTAGCCGCGCAGCGAGCTGGTCTGCACCACGCGGCCCTGGCTGGCCAGGCGCTGCACGATGCGCCGCGGCAGGCTTGATTGCAGCAGCCAGCGGCCCAGGGTTGCCGGCAAGGTGTCGGCAATTTCCTGCAGCCGCGGGTGCATGTACTCGTTGATGCTTAGCACCTGCTGCGCATCGACCTTGACCTCGCCCCGCACGCGCTCGAAGCGCGAGCCGCGGGTTTTCAAATCAGCGACGCGGATGGTGTCTTCGTAAGACATCCACAGTGCCAGGTGGCGGGCCAGCTCGCGCTGCAACTCGTCGGCTGCGGTTGGGATGTTGCTTGCTGCAAGCCGGTCCAGATACAGCGCGGCGTAGGCCGGGTCCTGATAGTCCACCAGGCGGCGCAGGCCTTCGATCACCAGCGCCAGCGTGGCACCGCTGTAAGCGGCCGTGGCGCGGTCGAGCAGGGTCTGCACTTCGGCGTGCGTGGAGCGCTCTGGCAACACCTGAGTGGGCACCTGAGTAGGTGCCTGGGCGATCACCTCGGCGGCCACCCGCGCGCGCATGGGCGCGCCCACTGCCAGCCGTGGCTCGGGCCGCTCAGCCACCAGCGCCGCACCCCGCGCAAAGGCCGCATCAAACGCCTTCAGGCTGGCCGCCACGCCGACCCCGCCCCGGCTGATCGTCGCCTCGAATTGCGCGCGCTCAAACGGCAACACGCCACTGCCGGCCAGGGTGCCAAAGAGCACGGCGCTGATCACACTGCCGCTGTGCTCGGCCGCCTGCGCCATGTCATAACCCACAAAGCGCTGGGCCGCGGCCTGCGCCTGGGCCAGCAGCACGGCGCTGTCGGCGCGGCCGTCGCCCATGGCGATTTTTTCGGCGATAGCGTAGACGCGGTGGGTCGAGGCCACCAGGGTCGTGCGCTCCGGCGTCACCAGACCGCGCTGCACGGCGCGGCCGGCCTCCATCAGCTCGGACGCCAGCACCACATCTACGTCCCCCGTCAGCGGCATCAGCGCCAGCACCGGGGTGCGGCCTTGCGCCTCTGCGGCCGGGAACAGCTCGACGTAATAGATCGTCGCCCCGGTGCGCTGGGCGACGCCGGGCACCGAGGTGGTCTGCGCGATAAATTGGTTATGTTCGCCCAGATCGACCAACCAGTCGGCGAGCACGCCACCACCCTCCCCGCCCATGGCCAGGATGGCGATCTTGATGGGTTGCGTGTCTGCCCCTCGCTCGGTGAGTACACCGAGCGATCCCCCGAGGGGATGCGTGTCTGCCCCTCGCTCGGTGAGTACACCGAGCGGTCCCCCGAGGGGATGCGGGCCGGCTTGGGAGCGGCCCGGCGCTCGGCCCGCTGGCGTTGTTTGCTGCATCGCCTAAAACGCCAACAGCGCGCGCTGTGCGGCCGCGCGGCGCTGCAGCCGGCCGATCACCGCGCCGCGCAGACGCTGGCGCCAGCGGTCCCAGCGCGAGGGGTTGCTGACGATCTGCGCGCGGTAAAACGACGGGCACAGCACGGCCGCGTGCGCCACCTCACCGCACAGGCCGCAGCCCACGCAAGAATCGACCACCGCGGCCACCGGGTCGGTGCGCAGCGCGTCCGGGTTGGGCTTGATGGTCAGCGAGGGGCAGCCCGACAGGCGGATGCAGGAATGGTCCCCCGTACAGGTGTCGTCATCGATGCCGAAGCGCTCGCGCACCACGCGCTTGCCGGCGGCCACCTCGGCGCGCAGCAGCGGCTTCTCGCGGCGCTGCTTGTTGAGCATGCATTCGCTTTGCGCCACCAGCACCTTGGGGCCCTTCTCGGGCGAAGTCAGCGCTTCTTTCAGCGCGGCGGTCATGGCCTTCAGATCGTAGGTGTTCTTCAGCGTCTTCGCCCAGGTCACGCCGACACCGCGCACCGCCTGCTCGATGGCATGGCCAGTGCTGCGGCTGCGGTTGACCACGCGCGAGGAAGGGATGTCCTGCCCGCCGGTGGCCGAGGTGTAGTTGTTGTCAACGATGACGGTGAGGTTGTCCGAGCGGTTGAACACGGCATTGGCGATACCGCTGGTCAGGCCGTTGTGCCAGAAGCCGCCATCGCCCATGAAGCTGATGGCGCGCTTGTTCGCGGGTGTGTTGGCGCTTGTGTTGACGCTTGTGTTGGCGGGCGCGTTGGCCGCACCCGCATTCACACCCCCCGCCGCGGCCCCGCCAGCACCCGGCAAGGCATTGAAGGCCGAGGCCCCGGCCGTGCCCAGGCCATAGCCCATGGTGGTGTTGCCGATGTTGAAGGGCGGCAGGATGGAGAACAAGTGGCAGCCGATGTCGGCCGAGACATGGTGCTCGCCCAATTCGCGCTCGACCAGCTTCAGCGCGGTGAAGATCGGCCGCTCCGGGCAGCCGGTGCAAAAGCCGGGCGGGCGGGCGTGCACCTCGGCGGCGACGGCCTGGATGGGGATGGACTTGAAGCTTGAAGTCGTCGCCTTCACCAATGGGTTAGCCGACGCCGACGCCGATGCCAGCGCCATCGTCGATGGCAGCACCGGCGCCGACCAGCGCCCATAGCGCTGCAGGAAAGCGCGCACCCCGCCCAGCACCTCGGCGGCGGTGTACTCACCCGCCAGCGGTAAGAAATCCTTGCCATGCAGGGCCGTGGCCGCGGCGCCGCTGCGCAGGATGCTGGCGATGTTTTGCTCGATGAAATTGGGCTGACCCTCCTCCACCAAGAGGACAGCGCGCTTGCCCTGGCAAAAGCGCAGCACCTCGGCATCGATCACCGGGTAGGCCACATTCATCACATACAGCGGCACCTGGCTGGTGCCGTACACATCGGCCAGGCCCAGGCGCTCAAGTGCGCGCAGCGTGGTGTTGTAGCTGCCACCCTGCACGATGATGCCAATGTCGTCCGCGCCCTCGGCAAAAAACTCGTTCAAGCCGCGTTCCTGAATGAACTTCACGGCCGCCGGCCAGCGCTGCTGCACCTTCTCTTTCTCGTGCATGAAGCTCGCCGGCGGCAGCACGATGCGGCTGGTGTCGCGCTGCGGGTTCTGCATTGCCTCGCGCAGCGTGTAGCCGGGCTTTTGATTGGCGCTGGCGATGAACTGGCCATGCACATGGCAGGCGCGTATGCGCAACTGCAGCATCACCGGCGTGTGGCTGGCCTCGCTCAAATCAAAACCATCCTTCACCGCCTGCACCATGCTGGGCAGGTTGGGCCGCGGGTCGAGCAGCCAGAACTGCGACTTCATGGCGAAGGCATGGCCGCGCTCTTGCATGATCGAGCTGCCCTCGCCGTAGTCCTCACCCACGATGATCAGCGCGCCGCCGGTCACGCCGCCTGAGGCCAGGTTGGCCAGGGCATCACTGGCGACATTCGTGCCCACCGTGCTTTTGAAGGTGACGGCGCCGCGCAGCGGGTAGTTCACCGAGGCCGCCAGCGTGGCCGCCGCGGTGGCCTCACTGGCGCTGTTCTCAAAATGGATGCCGTGCTCGGCCAGGATGTCCTGCGCATCGGCCAGCACGTCCATCAGGTGCGAGATCGGCGCGCCCTGGTAACCCGCCACATAGGCCACACCGGATTCGAGCAGCGCCTTGGTCACCGCCAGGATGCCCTCGCCGCGAAAGACCTCGCCCTCGCCCAGGCGCAGTTTTTTGACTTCTTCGGTGAATGAGCGCTCGGCCATGGTGGCGGCGATTCTGCCTTGGCCCCACTGCGGTGGCCCTGGCCCGACGCGTTGCCGCGCCGCAAACACCCAATGCCCCCAAGGGCAGGCACGCGCCAGCGCGCACCGCCTCGGCCCGACATAAAACGATACGCAGCGATACCGCGCTGATAAGACGCCGCAGCCCCCGCCCGGCACGATGGCGACCTTGTTCAACCGCATGCCTGGCATGCACCACCAAAGAGGATCTTCACCATGAAACGCTGGATCAAACGCAGCCTGATCGCCATCTTTGGCGCCGGCATCATCGCCGCTTCCCTGGCCGCTTGCGGCCATCGCCATGGCAGCCACCACGGCATGAACTTCAGCACCGAAGATGTCGCCCAGTGGCGCGGCAAGGTGCTCGATCGCGCCGGCAGCAAGCTCAAGCTCGACGAGCCGCAGAAGCAGCGCCTGGGCACGCTGTTTGACAAGCTCGACGAGCAGCGCCGCGCGCTGGTCGGCAGCACGCCGCAGCCGCGCGCTGACATGGCGCAATTGATCGCCGGCGCCAGCTTTGACCGGGCCCGCGCCTCGGCCCTGGTGCAGGAGAAGACCGGCGCCGTCATCACCCGCAGCCCCGAGGTGATTGCCGCCGCGGCCGATTTCTTTGACAGCCTGAACGCCGAGCAGCAGGCCCAGGTGCGCGACTTCTTGAGCAAGCGTCAAGGCCATCGCGGCTGGCGCGGCTGAGGCCGGTCGCCGGCGTGGGCCCGTGGCTGCGACTGTTGCCGCCGCGTGCTCACCACGGGCGCCAGTCGTGGCCGCAGGCCCTCGGTCGCGTGCCTGCCGCCACCGGCCAACAGCTAAGCTCAGACCCATGCAGCGCATCTTGCTGATCGACGACGACACGCAACTGGCCGAGCCGCTGGCGCAGTACCTGCGCCGCTTCGATTTGCTGCTGGACGCGGCCACCACGCCCAGCGCCGGCCTGGCGCGGCTGCGGGCCGAGCACTTCGACGCCGTCATCCTGGATGTGATGCTGCCGGAGATGGACGGCTTCGCGCTGTGCCGCACCATCCGCCGCGACAGCGACATTCCCATCCTGATGTTGACGGCGCGCGGCGATGTCACCGACCGCGTGGTCGGGCTGGAGCTGGGCGCCGACGACTACCTGCCCAAGCCCTTTGAGCCGCGCGAATTGGCGGCGCGCTTGCAGACGATTTTGAGGCGGCGGCGACACGATGCCCATCAACCAGGCAGCGCAGCAGCGGCCGAGGTGACGGCACTGGTCTTTGAAGGCTTGGTCATCGATCTGCAGCGCCGCAGCGTGCTGCGCGCGGGCCAGGCGGTTGAGCTCACCAGCACCGAATTCGACTTGCTGGTGCTGCTGGCGCGCGCGCCCAACCAGGTCTTCAGCCGCGACCAGATCCTCAACCACCTGCGTGGCCGCGACGCCGATCTCTACACCCGCGCGGTGGATCTGCTGGTGAGCCGGCTGCGCCGCAAGCTCGAGCCGCTGGACTGCATCAAGACGCTGCGCAACGCCGGCTACACCTTGGCCCTGGGGCGGGCATGAGGCTGGGCCCGAAACAGCACCTGGGGCCGGTTGCGCGAGATCGCCGAGGCCATGGCCATCGCTCGTTAGGATTTCGACTGGTGGCGCTCTTCTTGTTGTTGGCGCTGGCCAGCACGGCCATCGTTCTGGGCGGCATGGAGCGCGTCATCGCCTTCGGCCTGGGCAGCGTCGTCAAGCCGCTGTTGGCCGACTATGTGGACCACCTGGCCGCGGACATCGGCTCGCCGCCGCAGGTGGCCGTGGCGCAGGCACTGGAGCAGCGCCTGCCCATCCGCGTGCACATCGAAGGGCCGCTGGTGCGCTACGGCCAGGCCGCGGGCTGGCAGCGCAGTGCGCACCGCAATGCTTCCCGCGGCGCAGCGCCGATGCAGGCCGACAGCCCGGCACAAGCAGGCGCCGACGGACGCTCGGCGCAGGATGAGTCCGCCGACGGTCGCACCACACGCGAAGACGGCGCCGAATGGCGCCTGTCGCGCCGCAGCGCCGATGGCCACCGCATCAGCTTCAGCCTGGCACCGGGCCTGTGGCGCGAAGGCCCGCGCGCCCTGGGCTGGGGCATGCTGGCCTTGCTGCTGTTGGCCACTGCGTTGGTGTTCCATGCCGTGCGCCGGCAGTTCCGCCCCATCGACGAGATCGGCCAGGGCGCCCTGCGCTACGGCCAGGGCGACTTCAGCGCGCCCATCCCCGTCCGCCGCGGCGATGAGCTGGGCGAGCTGGCCGGCCAGGTGAACACCATGGCCACCGAGCTGCAGCGCATGCTGCAGGCCAAGCGCGAGTTGCTGCTGGCCATCAGCCATGAATTGCGCTCGCCGCTGACGCGTGCGCGCCTGAATGCCGAGTTGCTGCGTGAGGCCGGCACCGCCAGCCGCGAACACCACGCCCTGCTGCGCGACCTGAACGACATGAAGCAATTGATCGAGCAGTTGCTCGAGCATGAGCGCCTGAGCAGTGGCCACCGCGCCCTGCACCGCGAGCCCTGTGACGTGGCCGAGCTGCTGCGCGGCGTGGTGCACGAGCACTTTGCAGACCAGGCCGTGGCGCTGAACCTGGCCGCCGACCTGGGCCAGGCCAGGCTGGACACGACACGGGTACGCCTGGCGCTGCGCAACCTCATCGCCAACGCCTTGCAGCATGGTGCCCAGGGTGTGGCGATGGCAGCGTCTACGGCATCTGCAGAGACCGCAGCGCCCACACAGCCCGTGCAGGTGAGCGCGCAGCGCGACGCCGAGTTCATCACCCTGCGCGTGCGCGATTTCGGCCCGGGCGTGCCGCCCGAGGCCTTGCCCCACCTGGCCGAAGCCTTTTACCGCCCCGACGCGGCCCGCGACCGCGCCCAGGGCGGCGTTGGCCTGGGCCTGGCCCTGTGCCGCACGGTGGCCCTGGCGCATGGCGGCAGCCTGACGTTTGCCAATGTGCAACCCGGGTTCGAGGCGGTGCTGCGCCTGGGTTTGCGCGATCAGTCACTGCCGCCACCCGTGGCCCCTTAGCATCGGCGCCATCGCCTCTGAAAGCCCTGCCGCCATGACACTGTTGCCACCCGCCCTCATCACCTCCTGGCACGCCCATGTCTACTTCGATGCCAGCAGCCGCGACGCCGCCTGGGCGCTGCGCGAAGTCATCACGGTGGCGTTGGCCGGCCAGATGGACCTGGGCCGCTTTCACGAAAAGCCCGTGGGCCCGCACCCGATGTGGAGTTACCAGTTGGCGGTGAACGCGGACCACTTCCCGGCGGTGCTGGGCTGGCTCACGCTGAACCACGGTGCGCTCGATGTCTTCATGCACCCCAACACCGGCGACGCCCTGCGCGACCACCGCGACAGCGCACTGTGGCTGGGCCACTCGCACACGCTGAACCTGGCGGCTTTGGACGGCTGACTGCTGAAGGCCACCCAGCCCGCTAAGGTGCACGCACCAGGGCCAACTGCCGCGACTGCAGCACCAACTGGCCGCGGCTGTCCCACAGCGCGCCGTCCTCGATCACACGGCCATCGCGCAGGTCATGCGACCAGAAACGCCCCAGCATCCAGCCCGGCGCGGGGCGCGCCCGCACATGCACCGTGAGCTCGACAGTGGGCACCCAGCCGACCACGCCCAACAGGCCAAACACCGCTGGCGGAAAGGCATCGGCAAACAGCAGGCAGGCCAGGGTGTCGGGCGCGCGGCCATCGGCGAACCGCACCCAGCCGCTGATCTCGGCCCTGGCCGCGTGGCCTGCGCTGGGGGCGGCGCGGTGCAGGCGAATGTCCAGCCTGTCCAGGATGGGCAGGGGCACGCCCTGGGCATCGGCCGAGCGCGAGGCGCACTGCTCGGGCGGCGGAATCTGCGGCATGGGCAGGGTCAGCAGTGGTGTGGTGGCACCACCCGCCACGGCACCAGCCCCCAGATCACCCATGGCCGCCATCATCTCCAGCCGCGCGCTGCCGTCCTGCACCAGCGTCGCGCGCACGGTGCTGAGCTGGCGGCCGGCGCGCAGCACCTGGGTGTCGATGCGGCAGGCCTGCCCGCTCAGGCCGGGGCGCAGGTAGTGCACGGTGGCGCTCAGCGCATCCGGCTGCGCCGGCGTGGCCTGGCGCAGGGCCGCGGCCGCCAGGGCCAGCAGGTAGCCGCCGTTGGGGTTGGCGCCTATGTTCCAAGTGGGGTGGACATGGCCTGACCAGGCCTGGCTGGCCTTGCCGGCGGGCAGGCCCTGGCCCAGGGCCTGCACCGCGATCTCTTCGTCAAACTGGCTCATCGTTCTCACCCGTCACATCCGCCGCCGCGCGCCACAGGCCCGCCGCCTTCAATTGCACCAGCACGCGCTGCAAGGCATCGCGCCGGTAGGCCGCCTGATCGATGCCGCTGTAGTCGTAAAAGCCGCTGCCGGTCTTCAGCCCCAGCCGGCCTTCATCGAACATTTTCCCAACGATGGCCGGCGCCGCATAACGCGCAGCATCAATGTCCTGCGCCATCTCCCGGCTGGCGTGGTGCAGGATGTCGACGCCGCCGAAATCAATGAACTCCACCACGCCCAAGGCAGCAAAACGCAGGCCCAGGCCGTAGCGCGTGGCCTTGTCGATTTCCTCAGGCGTGGCCGCGCCCTCTTCGATCATGCGCGCGGCCTCGTTCATCACCAGCGCCTGCAGCCGCGGCACGATGTAGCCGGGCGCCGGGCCGCACACCACGGGCACCTTGCCGATGGCCTGCATCCATGCCTGGGTGCGCGCCAGCACCTCGGGCGCGGTGCCGGCGTGGGTGGAGAGCTCGACCACCGGAATGATGTAGGCCGGGTTCAACCAGTGCATGTTCAAAAAGCGCTCGGGGCGCAGCGCCAGTGCGGCCAGTTGCGTCACGCCGATGCTGCTGGTGGTGGAGGTGATGATGGCCGCAGCGCTGCAATGCCGGTTCATCCACTCGAAGGCCTGGCGCTTGGCCTGCAGCGTCTCGGGCAGGCACTCGAACAGCAGCTCGGCCGCGGCCAAAGCGGCTGGGGCCTGGGCCACATCGACCAGCGCCACGCGCGCCGCCAGCAACTCGATCTGATCCTCGCGCAGGCTGCCCAATTGCGCCAGGCCTTGCAGGGCGGCGCGGATGTCGGCCCGCACCTCCGCCTGCAGCGCCGCCCAGGACATCGCGTCACGCAGGCGCAGATCGATCAGGGCAACACCTTGGCCGGCATAGGCCAGGGCGATGGCGATGCCGCGGCCCATGCGGCCGGCGCCGACGCAGGCGTAGCGCGGTGGCGTCACGGCGGGGATGTCTGTCCGCGTGAGGGTCGGCGTCTGGGTCGGCGTCTGGGTCGCTGTGTGGTTCGGCGTGGTGGGCGGCGAGGTGGAGGGTGTGGTGGGGCTCATTCGCCGTCCTCCAGCAGCCGCTGCAAGTCCGCGCGGCTGCAGTGCGCCAGCCCCAAGGCTGAGAGCGTGCGTTCGCCCTCGCGCAGATCGCGCCCGAGGAAGCCGCCGGCGATGGCCAGCAGGCCATGGGCGATCGGCGCCTCGACACCGGCCCAGCGCGCCACCGAGGCCATGAAGGCCAGGCCCAGCACCGTGTCTTCGGTGATGTAGCGGTGGCTCAGCAGATCGATGTGCTCGCGCCAATCGCCGCTCTTTTGCAGCTTCTTGTGGGCGTCGCCATACATCCAGCGGTCGTTGTGGTAGTGGTCGGCCAGGGGGTAATGCGGGGCGGCGTGGCCCAGCGCCTCACGCAGCCGGATGCGCTCAAGATCGAGGGCATCGGTCACCGCGCGCACGGCCGGCGTCGTGCCTTCGGTGTGGATGTCCCATTTGTCGAAGTGCTGCAGCGGCGCGGCGTTCATCACCATCAAGGGCGGGTGGATGATGGGCCCGGCATTCATCAGCGCGCCCGACAGCGCATCGCCACAGGCGTGCACGCTGGGGTAGGCGCGACGGATCAGCGCGATCGCCTGGTCGCTGTGGCGCAGCGGGTAGACGCCGGTGGGCAAGTGAATGGCACGCACGGTGATGTTGACCTCGCGCGGCCCATGCTTGCGCGCCAGATAGGGCAGCGTGCCGGTCTCGGCCCAGGCCAGCTCGGCCAGCGCGCGCATGCCCTGCCTGCTATCACGCACGATGCGCGACATGACCAGGCTGCCAAAGCTGCCCGGCGGCAAGAACACCACCTGGCCATCGGCCAGGTGCGGCGCCATGGCGCGGGCGATGTCGGCCTGGGCGGTGGCGGGCGAGGGGATGAGGATCAGCTCGGCGCCGCGCAGGGCCAGGCCGATGTCGGCCGTGGCCAGGGCGACGGCCACTTCGCGCACACCGGCCGCATCCTTCCGCACGATGCTGCCGGCATCCATCACCGGCTGCAGTGCCGCAGCATCACGCCGCCACAGGCGAATCTCGTGTCCGGCTTCAGACAAATCGGCAGCGGCGGCATAGCAGCCGTGGCCGCCGCCGAGGATGGCAATCTTCATGGGGGAATCTCCTGGCGCGGATTTTGGGGCCGGCGATGAAGGCATGAGGCGCCGCCGCCCTGCCGCCCTGCCGCCCTGCCGCCAGCCGATAGCATGGCGTCACACGCCTGAACCCACCCAAGACATCGCCATGACGCCACTGCCAGCCAACACCCCCATCCTCATCGGCGCGGGCCAGGCCAGTGAGCGCCCGGCCGACGCCCACTACCAGCGCCTGTCGCCCACCGATCTGGCCGCCGCTGCGGCCGACCAAGCCTGCCGTGATGCCGGGGCGGCCAGCACACTCAGCGCCCACATCGACGCCATCGTCGCGGTGCGCACGCTGGCCGACTCCGTGCTGCCGCAGCGCCGCCTTCTGGTGGCGCCCTTTGGCTCACCCAACAACGTGCCCGGCGCCATCGCCCGGCGCCTGGGTTGCACGCCGGCCACGCTGATCTATTCGCCCTCCTGCGGGGACGAGCCGCAGCGCCTGGTGGGCGAGGCCTGCGAGCGGCTGCACCGTGGCGAGTGGCGCATGGCGCTGCTGTGCGGCGGCGAGGCGACATCGACGGTGCGCGCCGCACAGGCGGCCGGCCTGGCACTGGATTGGAGCGAGCAGATCGACGGCGAATTCGAAGACAGGCGCAGCCACCTGGAGATGCACCGCTCGCCGGCCATGATCGATCACCAGATGAACCGCCCGGTGAACGTCTACCCGCTGTTCGAGCAGGCGCGCCGGCGCCGGCTGGGGGCCACGCGCGAAGATTACGCACGGCGCATGGGCGAGCTGCTGGCGCCGTTCTCGCGTGTGGCCGCGGCCAACCCGCATGCGGCCAGCCGCAAGCTGTGGTCGGCACAGGCCATCGCCCAGATCGGCCAGGCGCCGACGGGCAGCAACCGCATGGTGGCCGATCCGCACCCGATCTCCGTCGTGGCCCGCGATCAAGTCAACCAGGGCGCGGCGCTGCTGCTGTCCACCGTCGGCTTGGCCCTGCAGTTAGGCATTCCCGAGGCGCGCTGGGTTTACCTGCATGGCTACAGCGCGCTCGAAGAACGCCCGGTGCTGGAGCGCCAGGATCTGGGCACCTCAGCCGCCATGGCCGCGGCCTACCGCCAGGCCCTGGCCTGCGCCCGCGCCAGCATCGGTGACATTCGCCACATCGACATCTACAGCTGCTTTCCCATCGCCATGTTCAGCGCCTGCGAGGCCCTGGGCCTGGCCCCCGACGACCCGCGCGGCCTGACGCTCACCGGCGGCCTGCCCTACTTTGGCGGCCCGGGCAACAACTACAGCATGCACGCCATTGCCGAGCTGGTGCAACGCCTGCGCGCCGACCCCGGCCGCCTGGGTCTGGTGGGGGCCAATGGCGGCTTGATGTCGACGCATGCGGTGGGCGTTTACTCGAGCACCCCACGCGCCTTCGAGCCCTGCGACAGCGGCGCTGCCCAGGCCAGCATGGATGCCCTGCCGGCCCCGGCGATCAACCCCCAGCCGCAGGGCGCGGCCACGGTGGAGAGCTACACCGTGCTGCACAACAAGGCCGGCGCCACCGATGTGCTGCTGGTCGGGCGTTTGCAATCCAGCGGCGAGCGTTTCGTGGCCACGCAAGCCCCGGGCGACGACGCGGCGGTGCTGGCATTCAGCCATACGCAGACGGCGCTGGATCCGCTGCTGCACCGCCTGCAGGTGCGCAGCGACAGGGGGCGCAACACCTTCACGCTGGCGGGTTGAGGCGCTTGCGGCCCCGGGCTGCTAACTCAACAGCCGATCACGCAACCGCGCCAGCCTGTCGTGATCAAACCCGGCCACGTCGTGCAGGTATTGCGCCACCGAGCCGTGCTGCGCATCGATCACCTCCAACGCCGCCTGCAGGTAGTCGGCACGCGTGTCCAGAATGGGCAGGCAAGCCTGCTCAGCCAAGGCCACGCCGGTCATCACCTGCATGTGCAACTGCATCTCGGCCACCCGCGCCGGTTGCGCATCGAAGCCCTGCGCCGAGCGCAGGTAGTCGGCCAGCACCACCTCATGCGCCATGCCCAGGGCGGACAGCAGCATGGCCACCAGAAAGCCGGTGCGGTCCTTGCCCGCCGTGCAGTGCACCAGCACCGGCGCGTCACTGTGCTCGAACAGGGCCAACCAGCGCTCCAGGCGTGCGGCAAAGGCCTGCGGAAAGGCACGGTAGATGTGCAGCATCAACTGCCGGGCACCGGCCGCCGTGGGGTTGTCGGTCAGGACCTTGGCCAGGGCCTCGTCGGCACGCACATCGCGGTCAATGCCGAACTGCAACAGCGTCGGCGTGCCGCCATGCACCGAGGCCTGCGGCAGCGCCGTCGGTGCACGCTCGCATTCGGCCGCGCTGCGCAGATCGCACACCGTCTTCAGGCCCAGGCCCTGCAGCGCTGCCCAATCGGCTGCCGTCATGTCGTTGAGGCGGCCGCTGCGCAACACCCGGTGCCCCTGCAGGCGCCGGCCATCGGCCGCAGGCAGGCCATGCAGGCTGCGAAAGTTGGGGATGGAAGCGATGTGGATCGCGATGTGGGTGGAATGGGGCATCGGCGGCATTGTCAGCGAGCGATTACGCCAGTGAGGTCAATAGGCCCGATCACAAACGAACACCTGCCGTATCGCCAGCCGCATCGATGGTCCCGGCAGGGTGACGCGGCCACAGCGTGGCCAGGCACCCGTCCACGCCCGTCAGGCACCCCGCCGCACGCCACCGATGCCCTGCTGCGCCAACCACGCCAGCACGCGCTCGGCGTGATCGCCCTGCACTTCGATCACGCCGTCTTTCACGGTGCCGCCGGCGCCGCAAGCGGTGCGCAGGCGTTTGCCGAGATCGGTCAGCGCAGCGTCGTCCAGCGCCAGGCCGCGCACCAGTGTCACGGCCTTGCCGCCGCAGCCTTTGGTTTCGCGGCTGACGCGCACGACGCCGTCGCCGCGCCGCAGTGCCTGGGCCTGCGCTTTGGCCTGAGCTTTGGCCTGTGCCTTGCACAGGCAGCCGGTGAATGGCTGGCGGCAGGCCGGGCACATGCGCCCACCCGCATCGGTGGAATAGACCAGGCCGCCGCTGCGGGGCTTCATCGCCTCATCCCTTCACCCGCTCACTCTTGGCGTCGTACCAGGGCGCCAACTGCGCCAGCGCCGGCACGCGCCGTGCGCCCAGACCGATCTCAAAGCGCGTGGCCGCGATCCACGCAGGCGTGATGGCGTGGCGTCGCTTCACATAGCCCATGCCCAGCGCGCCCATTTTCGCGGTGGGCGGGCGAAGCGTCGTCAGCGGCAGCTTGCTGATGCCGGGCGCCAAATCATCCAAAAGCAGCGCTTGAGGCGCCGCCCGTCTCAGTGGCCGCCCAGGTAGGCCCGCTGCACGGCAGGATCACTGCGCAAGTCTGCGGCGAGCCCTTGCCCCACCACCCGCCCCGTTTCCAGCAGGTAGCCCCGATCAGCGATGCGCAGGCTGAGGTTGGCGTTTTGCTCCACCATCAGAATGCCGACCCCCAACTGCTGGATCTTCTTGATCGCACGGAACAACTCGGCGCACAGCAGCGGTGACAGGCCCAGCGACGGCTCATCGAGCAACAGAAACTGCGGCGCCGACATGAGGGCCCGGCCCACGGCCACCATCTGTTGCTCGCCACCACTCATGGTGACCACGCGCTGCGCCAGCCTCTCGCCCAGGCGCGGAAACAGCTCCAGCACACGTGCCAGGTTCTGCGCTTCTGTGCGGCGGGCGCGCGGTGTGAGCGCGCCCAGTTGCAGGTTCTCGCGCACGGTGAGGTCGGCGAAGACGCCGCGTCCTTCGGGCACCAGCGCCAGGCCGGTTTCCACCAGCCGGTGCGCAGGCAGCGTCAGCAGCTCTTGCGCGCCGAGCTTGGCGCTGGCGCCCGGGTGCGGGCGCAGCATGCCACCCAAGGCCCGCAGCAGCGACGATTTGCCCGCGCCATTCGCGCCCAAGATGACCACCAGCTCGCCCGCCGCGACGCGCAGGCTCACGTTGTCAAGTGCGCGGTGCTTGCCGTAGCTGACAGAAAGCCCTGTAACAGACAGGCCCGTGACCTCAAGCATGGTCCACCCCGAGGTAGGCGGTGATCACGTCCTCACGCGCCAGCACCGCCTGGGTCGGGCCTTGCGCCAACAGGGTGCCGGCGTTCATCACCACGCAGCGGTCACACAGCGCGCGCACGGCGTCCATCACATGCTCCACCAGGACGACGGTGACACCCTTCACCCGCAGGTCTTGGATGAGCGCGATGCCCTCGCGCAGCTCACTGGGGTTCAGGCCCGCCAACCACTCATCCAGCAGCAACACTTGCGGCGTTAGTGCCAAGGCGCGGGCCAACTCCAGCCGCTTTTGATCGATGTAGGTCAGCTCGCCCGCGGCCAAGTCGGCGCGTGGGCGCAGCCCCACCCGGTCCAGCAGCACGAGAGCCTGTTCGCGCGCGGCGGCCCCGAAAACCGGCTTGGGGCGGAAGGCCATGCCGGCCTGCACGTTCTCGGCGGCGCTCATCGTGCTCAGCACCCGCACCAACTGGAAAGTGCGTGCCACGCCCAGCCGCGCGATGCGGTGCGGCGGCAGCTTCTCGATGCGATGGCCATCGAACACGATCTCGCCAGCGTCGGCGCGCAAGGCGCCCGAGATCAGGTTCATCGCCGTCGTTTTGCCCGAGCCGTTGGGGCCTAACAAGCCGACGACCTCTCCGCGTGCGACCTCGAATGACAAGCCGTCCACGGCGCGCAGGCCGCCGAAGGATTTGCACAGGCCGGTGATTTTGAGCAGGATCACTGGATAGCCTTCGCTCTGCGAGCTGCGATGCCATGAGTCTTCGGAACGGCCGGGCGGCTCATCAGGCAACCTCCTTACTGCGCACTGCGGTATTCGCCTTGGGAGCGGCCCGGCGGCTCATGCCTTGCTCTCCTGCTTGTGGTTGACCGGGCGCCGCCGGAACAAGGCCCGCACCCGCTCGATCACGCCGTTGGGCACGAGGTAGACGATGACGAGGAAAGTAACACCCAGCAGCACCGAAAAGTAGTTGGGAAAACGCGCCGACAAAACTTCGAACAACGCCGTCAGCGGGATCACACCAGCCAGTGGGCCGAGCAGGTGCCCCGCCCCACCCAGCAAGGCCATGATGAGCACCTGAAACGACAGGTTGGCGTTGAACACGATGGCCGGATCGATGTAGGTCCAGCGCGGCGACATCACCGCACCGACCAGGGTCATGAACGCGGCGCTGATGACAAACAGCAGCACTTTGGCCATGGTGGTGTTGATGCCCAGATGCCTGGCCACGGTTTCGTCTTCGCCGATCACGCGCAGCGCCAGGCCCAGGCGCGAGCGCCGGATCAGCCAGCCCGCCAGCAGGGCCAGGGCCAGCAGCGCCAGCAGTTGCCAGTAGATCTGCCGCATGGAGATGTCGATGAAGATGTAGCGGCCGATCGACTTGGTCACGTTCACTTCATACCAGGTCACGAGCTGGCGAATCAGCTCCGCCAAACCGAAGGTGAAGATCACAAAGTGAACGCCGGACAAACGCAAGGTGGACAGCCCCACCAGCAGCGCGATCAAGGAGCCGACCGCCAAGGCCACCAGCAGAATGGCGGGCCAGGGCAGCACCTCGCCCAACACCGCCACGGTGTAGGCGCCAATGCCGAAAAAGGCCGTGGTGGCGAGCGAGATGTAGCGCGTCGGCCCGGAAAAAAGAGCCCACGCCGTGGCCAGGGTGCCGTACTGCAGCACGTTGATGCCGTAGGACAGCAGGTAGTCGCCCGGCAAGGCCACAGGCAGCACGGCCAGGAGCGCCAACACCGCCAGCACCGCCGCCACGGCCAACACCGGTTTGTTGATTGCAAGCTTCATCGCCGGGCCCCGCCGAACAGGCCTTGCGGGCGCAGCAGCAACACCAGCAAGAAGATCGAAAACGTGGCCGCCAGCGTCAGCCCCGGGTCCACGAAGCGGGAGACGAGTGTCTCCACCACCCCCAGCAGCAGGGCGGCCAGGATGCAACCCATCAGGTTGCCGACACCGCCCATGATGACGATGACCAGGGCCTTCATGGTGAAGGTGACGCCCATCGAAGCACTGAAGGGCAAAAACATGCTGACGAGTACACCGGCACCGACCACCAGCGAGCCGCCCAGCGCGAAGGCGAATGCCGCCATCGCCCGTGGGTTGATGCCCACCAGGTGCGCGAAGTGCGGCGCGCCCGCCATCGCGCGCATGGCGGTGCCCCAGCGTGTGCGCACCAGCACGCCATAAATAGTCAGGCCGATCACCAGCGCCACGCCAGCGGCCAGCACGCGGTTGGCAGCCACCGGCGTGCCCAGCAGATTGATCGGCATCGCCAGATAGCTGTAGCTGTAGTAGCCGCCGCCAAAGGCCACGAGCACGATGCCTTGCACGATGAACAGCAGGCCGAAGGTCGCCAAGATGCTGTCCACTTCCAGCGCGGCAGGCGATGCCGCACGCCTCACCAAGGGCGTCAGCAACACCTGGTACACCAGCCACTGCAAAACGAATCCCACCGGCAGGGCGATGGCCAGGGCCAGCATGGGGTGCAGGCCTTGGCCCGTCACCAACCAGTAGGCCAAAAACGCAGCGCCGACCATGAATTCGCCGTGGGCCAGATTCATGATTCGGGCCACGCCGTACTGCAGCGTCAGGCCCATGGCAATCAAGGCGTACAAACCGCCCAGCGTCAGCGCGGCAACGAGCAACTCAACGAACAGCATGGGGCGTCCGGTCCAGGGAAGAAAAAAGTGAGTGCGCCGGGGCTACTTCCAGTTCGGCTTGGGAATCACGGCGGCCTTGGCGCCTTTCAGATTGCCGGGCCCCACACCCTGGAACACGCCGTTCTGCCACTGGCCAACATGGAAAATGCCGTGCAACACCTGGTTGTCGAACTTGACCGACCCCAGCACCGTCTCGAAGCTGCCGGCCTTGAGCTCGGCCAGGATGGCCGGGCGGTCGATCTTGCCCACGCGCTCTATCGCCTGCTGCAGGATCTGCAGGCTGGCGTAGGTGACCGGGCTGCCCCAGCTGTCGGGCTCCTTGTTGGTCAGCTCCTTGTGGCGCTTGAAGTAGTCCTTGATCAAGGGCGAGTCGCCATCAACACCGCCCGTGCTCATCTGGCCTTCCAGGCCCGCGCCGTACTTGGCTTTGAAGAACGGAAACTGCGTGCCCACGCCGGTGAAAAAGACCTTGGGGTTGAAACTCAACACCCGGGCCTGGTCGCTGATCAGCACCGTGTCACCCGGGTACGACCAGGCGATGAAAACGTCGGGCGCCTGGGCCTTGACCTCGTTGAGCAAGGGCGAGAGGTCTTGCGAGCCGATGGGGTAGCTCTTGTCCACCACCAGCTTGAAGCCGTGCAGCGCAGCCGCCTTGCGCGCCGCCGCGGCGGCGTCCACACCAAAACCGTCGGCCACGTGCAGCATGGCGATTTTGTCGCCGATCCTGCCGGCTTTGCGCGCGATTTCCAGCTGGGTCATCAGCGATTCGGCGTACTCACCGCCCGAGCCCAACATGAAAAAGATGGTGGGCCAGCGCTTGGCGAACTCGGTCGCTTTGTCCGTGAGGGCGGTGGAACCCAGCTGGGGGTAGCCGTGCCGGGCCAGCAGCGGCGCCACGGCCAAATTGACCGCGGTGCCCCAGGGCGGCAGGATGATGTCCACCTTGTCCTGCGAGATCAGCCGCTCGATCGCACGCACCGCCTCTTCGGTGCTGGAGCGGTCGTCGTACTCGACCACTTCCAGCGGCACGCGCTTGCCATAGGCCTTGAGCATCAGGCCCCCGGCCGCGTTCACTTCCTTGACCCACATGTCGTAGTTGGGTCGCACGGTGGTTTCGCCGCCCGGCGCATTCGGCCCGGTCTTGGCCAGCGAGTAGCCGATGCGAATGCTCTTGGGAGCCTCCTGCGCTGCGGCCAGGCCCGAAAAGCCTGCCAGCGTGAGCGCCAAGCTTGCGGCCAGGGTGGTGAGGATAGGTCTGCGTTTCATGGGTTTGTCTCCAGGGGTGATGGCGAGGTACGGAAGGTATGGAAGCTACGGAAGCGACGCCCGGTCAGGCGTTCAGGGGTTGGCGTTGGCCGGTATAGGCAAGCACCTGCTCAACAATCGCATCCGCGAATTGCGCGTCGTTGATGTGGCAGTTGAATTCGCGTGGCACCACGGCCTTTGGCAAGGCCGCCTTCAGGGCATCGAGGAACACCGGGCACAGCGCGGGATCGTGCAGATGCCCCTCAGGACTGTCGTGGTGCGAGAAGCCTTTGAGCGGCACGAAGAATGACACGGGGCCTTTGGCATCCGCGATCAAACCACCCATGTGTTGGGCCAGCGCCTGCAGCTCACTGGGCTCGGTGCGCACCGCCGTCAGCGCGTGGTTGTGCATGTGGTAGCGGTGGTTGGGGAACATGGTCTTGGCCAGGTCGATGGGGCCGGCCACCATGAAGTCGGCATTGCCCGGCGCAAAGATCACCGGCACGCCCTTGGCTAACGCTGCTTTGGCACGGTCGGGGCCGGCGCTGCACAGGCCGTTGTTGAGGTGGTCGTTGATCTCCACCAGCGAGGTGTCGACCACCGCCGCCACATCGCGTTCACTGACGATTTGGTCCATCGCCATGCCACCCGTGCCCAGGGTGTGGAAGACCATCACCTCAAAGCCCTTGGCTTCGAGTTGTTTGCGCACGTTGACGGTGCAGGCGTCGATGGTGCTGAGCGTGGTCATCGCGATCAGCGGCTTGGGTTCGACCCGTGTAGGCGAGTAGTTCTTGGCCATCGCCGCGGTGGCCAGCGCGGCATTGCGGAACACGTCGCGCGTGATGCTGTTCAGGCCGGCGATGTCGCAGACCGGGTTGAACATGTTGATGTCCTTGGCGCCGATGAAGGGCTTAGTGAAGCCCGAGGCCATGGTCGACACCATCACCTTGGGCAGGCCATACGGGAACATGCCCATGACCACGGTGCCCAGGGCCGTGCCCATCGAACCACCGACGCCGATGATGCCGGAGAAGCCGTGCTTGGCGTGGTACTCAAGGGCGCACTTGACCGAGCCTTCAATCATCACGCCCTGGCACTTGCCTTCGTGCTTCAAATCGCGCACCTCTTGCAAGGTCTTGCCGGCTGCCGCCGCCACCGCCTCGGGTGGAATTTCCACGCTGGCGTCGGTCGAGCGGCGGATGCTGGCGTCCAGGTGCACCACATCCACACCCTGGGACTCCAACACCTCACGGATGTAGCGCGCCTCCACTGCTTTGGTGTCCAGCGTGATGATCATCAAAACCTTGGGTTTGCTGCTCATTTCATGTCTCCTTGTCGTGTTCACACACGCGGGTGGTGCGGGCGCCATCGGCTTGCGGCGCCTCGCGGGGTTAAAAAGCCTAATGTCAAAACTAATTGGTTCGGGTCGCTTTCAGCTCGGCGGCCAAATTCAGAAAAAAGCCGATGCTCTCGGGGTTGGCCATCGCATCGGCGCTGGCCACTTTTTCCGGGGCTGCGCCCAACAACAATTTGCGAACCGGCACTTCCATCTTTTTGCCGGTCAAGGTGCGAGGGATGGCTTCGACCGCATAGATGTCGCTAGGCACATGCCGCGCGGAGGCCTTGCTGCGGATCTGCTGCGCGATGCGCGCCTTCAAAGGCTCGTCGAACACCAGGCCAGGGGCCAGGACCACGAACAAGGGCATGAAGGACGGCCGCCCCAGGTACTCCAAGTCCACCACCAGGCTGTCGCGCACCTCGGGCAGCTCTTCCACCACGCGGTAGATTTCTGCGGTGCCCATGCGGATGCCGTGGCGGTTGATGGTGGAGTCTGATCGGCCGTAGATCACTGAAGTGCCGCGCGGCGTGAAGCGGATCCAGTCGCCGTGGCGCCAAACGGCAGGTTTGCCATTGCCACCGGGGTACATCTCGAAGTAGCTCTCGCGATAGCGGCGCATCTCTGGGTCGCCCCAAAAGTAGATGGGCATCGAGGGCATCGGCTGGGTGACCACCAGTTCGCCCACTTCATCGATCACCGCTTCGCCGGCTTCGTTGAATGCGCATGCCGCCACACCCAGTTCACGGCACTGAATCTCGCCAGCAACGACGGGCAGTGTCGGCGCGCAGGCGACAAAGCCCGAAGCGATGTCGGTGCCACCGCTGATCGAGGCCAGCCACAGGTCGGCCTTCACGGCCGCGTAGACCCAGCGGTAGGCATCGATGGGCAAGGGCGAGCCGGTGGCGTTGATGGCGCGCAGGCTGTGCAAGGCCACGAGGTCGCGCGGGCGCTGGCCGTCCTTCATGCAGTTGATCAAAAAGGCGGCGCCGCAACCGAAGAGCGTGACCTGCTGCTCGTCGATGAAGCGCCACAGCGCGGTGCTGTCCGGCCAGGCCGGGTTGCCGTCGTAGAGCATGATGCTGGCACCGGTGAGCAAGGCACCGACCTGCAGGTTCCAAACGATCCAGCCGGTGCCGCCCAGGAACAACAGGCGGTCGCCGGGCCGCATGTCATGCTGCAGCGCCATCGTCTTCAAATGCGTAAGCGCGATGCCACCCTGGCTGTGCACGATGGCCTTGGGCAGGCCGGTGGTGCCCGAGGAGTAAACGATCCACAGCGGGTGCTCGAAAGGCAGGCGCTCGAAGCGCAGTTCGGCAACCACCGCTATCGCGTCCGCCCAGCTCAAGCGGTCTCGCCATGCGGGGGGCTGGTGCGGCGCCGCACGGCACACCGGGCCGGCCACGTGAATCACGTGACGCACGCTGGGCAAGCCGAGCAGCAGCTCATTCACCAGCTCGCGCCGGTCGTGGACTTTTCCGTTGTAGCTGTAGCTGTCCACCGCCAGCAGCAGCTTGGGCTCAATCTGCTGGAAGCGGTCCAGCACCACGCTGGCACCCATGTCGGGTGAGCAACTGGACCAGATGGCGCCGAGGCTGGCGCAGGCCAGGAAGGCGCACACGGTCTCGGGGCGGTTCGGCAGGTACGAGGCCACGCGGTCGCCCGGGCCCACGCCCAGGGTGCGCAGGTGGGCGGCCAAGGCCGCCGTGTCGCGTTGCAGTTGGGCCCATGAGACCTCGTGCGTGCCCGTGTCCTCGCTGCGGGCGATCAGCGCAGGCCGCTGGTCGGTGGCACGGCGGAAGATGTGTTCGGCGTAGTTCAGCTTCGCATTCGGGTACCACGTTGCACCGGGCATGGCGGCGGTGCCGAGCACCGGAACGCAAGAGCCATCGGCCTGCACATCGAAGTAGTCCCAGATCGATTGCCAGAACGCTCGCAGCTCATCCACCGACCAGTTCCACAGGTCTTGATAACGATCGAAGTGCAATCCCCGCTCGGTGGCTAACCATCGCATGTAGGCGACAAGGCATGTCGGCTCGATCTGATCGGGCCGCGGCGCCCACAGCAGCTCACCGGGTGCGTGTGTGGTGTCCGGCGGGTTCACTTCAGCATCCCCAGCAATTCATCGACGCCCGTCAAGGACAAATGCGGGCGGCGCTGCGGCGGCAATGCGTTGAAGTCGGCGGCGCTGCTCAGCCCCGTGTGCACGCCGACCGAGAACGCACCGCCCCGGTGTGCCATGGCGTTCTCCAGGCTGATGTCGTCGCCGACGATGGCCATCTTCGCCGGCACGATGCCGCCCAGGCGCGCGCTGGCGCAAGCCAGCGCCTGCGCCGACGGTTTGCCCACCACCACGGCGGTTTTGCCGGTGACGTTGCGCACCGCTGCGGCCAGGGCGCCTGAGACGCCCAGGGTGCGGCCCTCGCGGCTGGCCAGGTACGCGGCCTTGGAAACGGTGTACAGCGCCGCCCCGGCCCACACCGCGCGGCAGGCGGCGTCCAGGTCGGCCAGCACGAAGCCGGGGTACCAGCCGATCAGCACAGCGTCGGCGTCGTCGGCGCGCGCCGGGGACCTCACCACGTCGAAGCCGGCGTCCACCAGCGGCTGCCACACGCCAACGCCCCCCAGCACCAGCAAGCGTTTGTAGCCACGGCGCCTGAACAGGTCTATCGCCACGCTCACCGGCGTGAGCATGTGGTGCTCGTCGATGTCGATGCCGATGGCGGTCAAGGCTTGAGCCAGCTGCGCCGGCGCTTTGGCACTGCCGTTGGTGAATCCGACATAGGGCACGCCGCGCTGGCGCAGCAGCGCCAGCAGTTCACATGCGCCGGGCAGGGGCTGGTAGCCGCTGAGCTGGGGGTCGGCGAGCGCGAGGGTTCCATCCACGTCGAACACGAAGCCCCGCACGCCGGGCAGCGTCGGCACCACGACATCGGGCGCAAGCTTGCTCATGCAGATTGACCTGGCGCGGCGCGCGACCGATGCGCCCGCAGATCCACCAGAAAGCCGTCGCGCTCAAATCGCGCGTGTGTCACGTCGGGCCGCTGGGTCAACTCGGTGATGAGCTTTTCCACCGGGCTGGCCACGGGGTTGTAGGTCTGGCGGGCCGGGCCAGCGGCCAGCATGGCGTCCACCTGCTCGGCGGGCATCGTGGCGCGCAACAAAAACTCTTCATCCGAGAGCTTGGCGTCGAAGCGCTTGCGCAGCTCGGAAAGCTCGGGCATCGCCGCTTGCCCGGCCAGCTCTTGCGCCCGCGGCAATTGCTCGATGCGGTCGCGGACGTTCGGGTCCATGGGCGCGGGGGGCGTGCCGAACTTGCCGATCACATAACGGATGACTTCATCGGGCACGTTGGCATAACGTTCGGGCGCCAAAACATTCATCACCGCCTGGGTGGCGATCACCTGCGAGAACGGTGTCACCATGATCGGGTAGCCCAGCTCGCGCCGCACGCGTTCCACCTCTTCGTACACCTGCGGCAGGCGGTGCTCCTGGCGCATTTCGCGCAACTGGCGCCGCATCGTGCCAATCATGCCGCCCGGCAACTGGTGCTGAAAGTAGCGCAGGTCGTATTCCTGCGGCACACCCGGGGCCAAGCCTTCGGCCGCCGCCAGCGTCTCGAAGTAGCTGCTGATGCGGGCGATAGCGTCGGTGTCCAGGTCCATCGACAAGCCCTGGCTGCGCAGATTGGCGATCACGTTTTCAATCGCTGGCTGGCTGCTGCCGTTGCCCAGGGGGCGTGCGGCGGTGTGCAGCGTTTGCACCCCCAGTGCCGGCGCTTCGGCATAGGTGAAGGGCGCCAAGCCGATGGTGCAGTGCGAGTGCAGCTCCAGGGGCTTGCTGCCCAGGGCCGCCTGCAGCGCGGGCAGCAGGCTGCGTGCACGTTCGGGCGTCAGCAGCCCGCCAGGGTCCTTCAAGTAGACCCGGGTGATCGCTGCCACGGCCGCCAGTTGGCGCGCGGCTGCGGCGAAATGCGCGTCGTCGTGAATCGGGCTGACCGTGTAGACCAGCGCGCCCACGATCTCGCGGCCACCGGCCGCAGCAATCGCCTTTGCGCTGTCGGTCACGGCCTGCATGTTGTTCATGGGGTCCATCACCATGAAGCGTTCGATGCCGCTGCGCACCAGCAGCCGGTAGGCGAGCTGCATCAGTTCCGGGTGGGCCGTTTCCCACGAGATGAAGCGCATGCCGGTGGACAAAAAGCTCAGCGGCGTGCGCGGCAAACGCGCCTTCATCAAGCGAATGCGCTCCCAGGGGTTTTCTTTGTGAAAACGCACCGTCACCGCCATGTGGGTGCTGGTCGTGAAGTCGATGGCGCGGTAGCCCACGCGATCAAGATCGGCCGCGATCTCCAACATCATGCCGGTGCGCAGACCCACGGCGCCCCACAGGCTTTGGTTGCCGTCGCGCAGCGTGGTGTCGATGAAGTCGAGCGGTGCGCTGCTCATCAGGCTTGTCCTTGAACGGGTTGGGTGAAGGCCGCAGCCTCGGGGCTGGCCACGAATTGACCCAAGAAGCGGCCCAGGAATCCGGTGTCGAAACCGCCCGCCGTGAACTCCGGCGTGGCCAGCACCGCGCGGTGCAGCGCGATGTTGTTCAGCACGCCGTCCACGCGCACCTGCGCCAACGAATCCAGCAGCAGACGCCGCGCGGCTTCACGCGTGGGCCCGGTGGCAATGACTTTGGCAATCATCGAATCGTAGTAAGGCGAAATCATCGCGCCGCTCTCGATGTGCGTATCCACCCGCAGCCCGTCAAGCAGCGGAAAGTGCGCCTCGGTGATGCGCCCCGGCGCCGGGCGGAAGTCGTGCGCCGGGTCCTCGGCGTTGATGCGGCATTCGATGGCGTGGCCCGTCAAGCGCACATCAGCCTGCGTCAGCCGCAGGCGCTGGCCTTGGGCGATGGCCAACTGTTCGGCGACCAGGTCCAGCCCGGTGATCTGTTCCGTCACCGGATGTTCGACCTGGATGCGAGCGTTCATTTCCAGGAAGTAGAAGCGCTGCCGCGCGATGTCGACCAAGAACTCGACCGTGCCCAGGCTGCGGTAACCGATGTGCTTGGAAAAGCGCACAGCGGCGGCGTGCAGGTCACGTCGCAGGGTCTCGCCTAACGAAGGTGCAGGTGCTTCTTCGATCAGCTTTTGGTAGCGCCGCTGCACCGAGCAGTCTCGGTCGCCGAGGTGAATCACGTTTTCACCGTCGCCCAGGATTTGCACTTCAACGTGCCGCCCTTGGGTGGCGAAGCATTCGACGAACACGCGGCCGTCACCGAAGGCGGCCAAGGCTTCGGCACTGGCCAAGTCGAACAAGGCGCTGAGTTCTTCCGCGTTGTTGGCCCGCTTCAGGCCGCGCCCGCCACCGCCGCCCACGGCCTTGATCAGCACCGGGTAGCCAATCGTCTCGGCCAGTGTCAGCGCTGCGGGCAGGCTATCAACCGGGCCGCCCGGCGCAATGGGCACACCGGCTTCTTCTGCGCAGCGGCGCGCCTGCAGCTTGTCCCCCACGCGCTCGATCTGCGTGGCGGTGGGGCCGATGAAGATCACGCCGTTGGCCTCACATGCGGCGGCGAAGGCGGCGCGCTCGGAGAGGAAGCCGTAGCCAGGGTGAATGGCCTGCGCACCCACACCACGAGCCGCTTCGATGAGGGTGCCGATCTGCAAGTAGCTGTCGCTGGCCCGGGCCGGGCCAATGCACACGGCACGGTCTGCGAGGCGTGCGCCCAAGCTGTCGCGATCGGCCACTGACACCGCCAGCACGGACTCGAGGCCTAACTTCTTGAGTGTGCGGATGATGCGCACCGCAATCTCGCCCCGGTTGGCGACCAAAACGCGCCGAATCGGGCGCGCAGCGAACACGGGTTCAGCGCGGGTCATGACTGGATTCAGCGTGGCACTTGGGGCCGCACTCATTCAGGCCGCACGCGCATCAACACTTGTTCGAATTCGACCAAGTCACCGTCGCGCACCAGGACTTCGACCAAAACACCTTCGACCCCGGCGGGGACCGAGTTCATCAGCTTCATCACTTCGATGATGCCCACGGCCGTGGCGGCAGTGATGCGGTCGCCCAGGGCGACGAAGGGGCCAGCGCCGGGCTTGGGCGCACCGTAGAAGGTGCCCAGCATCGGCGCGCGAATGTCGAGCAGGGTGGGGTCGCTGGCGGGCCGTGCGGCTGCCTCGGGAGCGAAGGGAGCGACTGCCGAGGTGCGCGCGGAAGCGGCGACCTGGGGTGCGACCTGGGCTGCGACCTGGGCTGTTATAGGCGGCCCCGAAGCGGGGAATGCGGATCCAGCCAGCGCTGGCGCAATCGACGGCGCAGCACCGTTTCGACGCAGCGTCAGCTTGATGCCCTCGGCCTCAAGATGCAGTTCGTCGAAGTGCGAACTGTCGAGCAGTTTGATCAGACGCTGGACATCGTCATGGGAAAAACTCATGGGCTGGGCTCCTATGGCCGAAGTATTTGCTTCGCGCAGATCGGCCGGGTAGCATCGCGCACCAGGTTTTCTCCTGGTGAAACGCATTGGGTCAGCACACCCCCGCACAAACCCGCACACCCTCGCACAAACCCGCGACCAGCCCATGCGCGAGTACAAAGTCAAAACGATTCGCGCGCTGGACCGGGGCCTTGAAGTGCTGACCTACCTGCATCAGGCGCGTGCGGCCAGCCTGCACGACCTGTTCTTGGCGACAGGCCTGCCCAAGGCCACGCTCACCCGACTGATCGTGACCTTGGAAAAGCGCGGCATGGTCTGGCAGCGGCTCGCTGACGGGGCCTACATGGCCAGCCACACCCTGCAGCCGCGTGCGCCGCAACTGAGCGACGAAAATTACTTGGTCGAGGTGGCTGCGCCCGTGATGGAGCGCCTGTGCCGCAAGGTCAACTGGCCCTCGGTGCTGGCCGTGCCGCGGCTCGATTGCATGGAGGTGATTGAGACCAATCGACCCCAGTCCTACTTCTCCAATGTGCAAGTCGGGCCGATCGGGTTCCGCATCAATTTGCTGCGCTCCGCATCAGGCCGCGCCTACATCGCCTTCTGCAGCGAAAGCGAACGCCAAGCCATGCTGTTGCGCCTGGGCGCCAGCAAAGAAGCCGGCAACTTCATGGCCCGCCAGCCGGCGATGGTGGAGCGCCTGCTCGACGAAACCCGGCGCGTGGGATACGGCCACCGAACGCCCGATTTCGGCGGCCACTTCGACCACACCCGGCGCGAGTGGAATGACGGCAGAGACTCGATCGCGGTGCCCATCTGGGTTGGCGAAGAGGTGATCGCGTCACTCAACTTGACGTGGATGCACAAGGTTGCCACCGTGCCCCAGATGGTGAAGTCGAGTCTCCCGCAGCTCACGGCCGCCGCGCGGGAGATATCGACGCGACTCGTCGCAACGCAGAGCTGATCTTTGCCTGGCATCGTGAGCATGCCAGGCGCGTGCCGACAGCCGACGCGGGCGGGGACGTTTATGGCTTGTGCAGCGTCGGGTTTGACGTTGGGTTTGACGCTGGGTTTGACGTTTCGGGCGCCGGCTTGGGCACGATCATCGGCGCCACGGTGTGCAGTCAATGTAACCGGTCTCAGCGTGGCCTGGCAGTGGCCGGACGGCGTGCCCGCGCGCCCGGCGCCGCAGCGGTGGAGCCGCGCAGCACCACCTCGGCATCGAGCAGCCGCGGCTTGATGGCGATGCCGCTGTCCAGCCGGTCGACGAGGGCGCGCGCGGCCAGCTCGCCCATCTGCGCGGTGGGCAGGCGCAGTGTGGTCAGCGGTGGCTCGGAGATGGCGGCCCAATCCAGATCGTCAAAGCCCATGATCGAGAGTTGGCCCGGCACCTCGACGCCGGCGCGGCGGGCCTCGAACATGGCGCCCAGGGCCAGCACATCCGACAGGCACAACAGCGCGGTGCAAGGCGGTCGCGCGGCCAGCGCCGCACGCGCGGCGACGGCGCCGCCGGTGGCGTCCAGCGAGGTCTCGACGAAATGCAGTGTTGGGGTGGCCGCTGACGGGTTGGACGCCTTTGACGCCTTTGACGCCTTTGAGGCTGCTGTCACGGATGAAGTCGATGTTGTCGATGAAGTCGGAGTAGCCGGCGAAGCCACCGCAGCCCAAGCCGCCGCCGCGCTGCGCACACCGGCCAGACGCAGCCGCGTGCGGTCGTTGTCGGCCACCGGCCCGTGCAACACGGCCACGCGGCGGTGGCCCAGCGACAGCAGGTGGGCCAGCGCCTTTTCCCCCAGGTGGCGGTTGTCGTAGCGGATGGTGGGCCAGGCGCTGCGCGCATCGAAGATGCTGGTGGCCACCACGGGCACGCGGCGCGCGAGCACCAATTCGGCGAAAGCCGGGTCGTGCGTGGCGCCGGAGACGATCAGCCCCTCGGCGCCGAGCTGCAACAGCTCACGCGCACGTGAGGCCTCGCGCACCAAACTGCCGCCGGTGGTGGCCACCACCAGGGCATAGCCGTGCAGCGCCAGCTCGCGCTCGATGCCGTTCAAGAAGGTGGCGAAGATCGAGTGCGCCAGTATCGGGATGACCGCGCCTATGGTGCGGCTGCGCCGGGTGGACAGTGCGCGCGCTGCCGCGTTGGGCTCAAAGCCGCTGGCCAGCACGGCGGCCAGCACCTTTTGGCGCGTGGCCTCGGCCACGCCGGCCTGGCCGTTGATGACGCGCGACACGGTGGCGGTTGAAAGGCCGGTGCGACTGGCGATGCCGCGCACGCCGTTCAGGGCGGCGGGTGGTGTGGGGTGGGCGCCAGCGGCTGCGGGCGCGGGCCTGGCGATGCGGCTCGGGGTGCGTGGTGGGCGGGGCGGCGGGCGGGGCGGCTGGCGGGGCGGCTGGCGGGGCATCAGCGAGGCTTGTCTGCGGTTGGGCGGGCCATTATGGGCAGCGCTCTGGCGCGACGCACCGGCAAGAACCCAGGCGGGATGTCTTGCGCAGACCAACACGGGCCCAGGTTGCGCGGTGGACATTGCGTTCCAAACGACGTCGAGGTGGCGTCGGAGTGCGGCCCAAAGCTGTCCCGACTGCTGCCCCGACTGCTGCCCCAGGTGCAATCTCAAGTGAAGCCCCAATTGACGACCGTAACCGGTTTCAGTACCGCCCGGCTCGGCTGTGCCCTGGCACCGCCGACTTCACGCCCCCATGAACCTGTTCGCCCCAACCACCACCCCGCCCCTGCCCGTGCCGCGCGTGCGCCATCCCGGGCAAGCCCTCGCCTCGGCGCCTCGGCGCCAGGTGATGCGCCCCGGTGGCGTGCTGCGCCTGCCGGTGCGGGCGGGTGAGTGGATTTGCTGGCGCAATGAAGAGGGCGCAGCGGCCCTGTGCCTGCTGGGCTTCGATGTGCAGGGCGCGCCCGCCAGCATGTTGGCGCCCCATCCGGGTTTGCACACGACGACGTTGTCGCCCAGCCGCTTCGACCTGGCGCCATTGCGGGCCTGGGCGGGTCTGGAGCAGACCGACCCGCTGCCCCTGGAAGGCCTGGAGTGCGGCCGCGCGATGGTCGGTCTGGGTGCGGCAGAGAGTGCGGCCGCAAGTGCATCGGCACCTGCAAGCGCCGAAGAACGTCAGTCTGCACATCACCTTGCCATCGAAGAGCACACCCTCAGCATCGTCCACACAGGCCACCTGTGGTGCCTGCTGCCCATCACCCCGGCCGCTTCGCCAATTGGCGGCGGCGGCTGCCTCACCCTGGCCCACCACCGCGCCAGCGACGCACCCGCGCTGCCCGAGCCGCTGGCTGCCACCTGGCAAGACATCCCCGTCCCCCCCGCCCAAGCCCGCGCCTACCGCGTGCGCGCCGGCGAGCTCATCCAGGTGATCGATGTTCAGGGCCAGCAGTGCTCCGACTTCCTGGCCTTTCGCGCCGACGCACTGGCGCTGGGCCAAGAGCGCTTCATCGACAGCACCGTCACCCGCACCCTGGTGGGCGCCGCCTACCCCGGGCCGGGCCTGGGGCTGGCCGACAAGTTCTTCGATCAAGACATGCACCCGCTGCTGGCCGTGGTGCAAGACACGGTGGGTCGGCACGACACCTTCGCCCTGGCCTGCACCGCGCGTGGCTACGAGGAGCGCGGCTTCCCTGGCCACGCCAATTGCTCGGACAACATCTCGCAGGCCTTGGCGCCGTTCGGTGTGGCGCCGCGCCGCGCCTGGCCGGCCGTCAACTTCTTTTTCAACTCCTGGATCCTGCCCGGCGACAACCGCCTGCGCTCGGACACCTGTTGGTCGCAGGCCGGTGATTACGTCCTCATGCGCGCCCTGACCGATCTGGTGTGCGTCAGCACCGCCTGCCCCGACGACACCAGCCCCATCAACAACTGGAACCCGACAGACATCCATGTGCGCCTCTACCCCGAGACAGCGCAGATTGCCGTCGCCCACGCCTACCGCCCGAGTGCCGAGATGCTCGCCACGCTGACCGAGCCGAGCGCCTTCCATGCCCGCACCAGCGCGCTCACCCGCCACTACGCCGCCGCCCGCGACCAGTGGCTGCCGGTGAGCTATGAGGCCACGCGCGCACTCGAAGAAGCCCGCGCCTGCCGCGAGGCGGTGACGCTGCAAGACCTGTCCTCACTGCGCAAATACGACATCGCCGGGCCCGATGCGCAGGCCTTGCTCGATCTGGCCACCACGCGCGATGTGCGCCGCCTCTCAGTGCACCGTGGCCAGTACACACTGGTGTGCGACGAGGCCGGCAGCGTCATCGACGACGGCACGCTGTGGCGCCTGGCGCCGGATGTCTTCCGCTGGTGCCCGAGCTCAGAGGCCAGCGCGCTGCACCTGCGCGAGCTGGCCGCCGCACGCGGCCTGCAGGCCTTTGTGCGTGGGCACGAGCGCAGCCTGCCCAATCTGGCGCTGCAGGGGCCGCGCAGTCGCGAGCTGCTCAGCGCCCTGGTCTTCACCCAGCCCAACATGCCCGCGCTGCACAGCCTGAAGTGGTTCGGCTTCACGGTGGCGCGGCTGCGTGACCGCGACGGGCCGGCCTTCATGCTCACGCGCAGCGGCTACACCGGCGAGCTGGGCTATGAGATTTTTTGCGACCGCGCCGATGCGCTGACGATCTGGGATGCGCTGACCGAGGCCGGCGCTGATCTCGGCCTCAAACCCATGGGCAGCGAGGCCCTGGGCCTGATGCGTGTCGAAGCCGGCCTGGCCGCGCAGGGGGCCGAGTTCGGCGGCGATATCGATGCCTTCGAGGCTGGCCTGGGCTTTGCCGTCGATCTGGCCAAGCCCGATTTCATCGGCCGCGCGGCACTGGCGCGCATCCAGGCCGCGCCCCGGCGCGTGCTCACCGGCTTGCTGCTCAGTGGCGATGAGGTGCCGGCGCACGGCGACGGCGTCTTCCTCGGCCGCCAGCGCGTGGGCACCGTCACCAGCGCAGTGCGCTCGCCCGCCCTGGGCCACGCCATCGCGTTGGCGCGCGTGGCAGCAGAGTGGGCCGCCCCCGGCCATACGCTTGAAGTCGGCCGGCTGGACGGCCAGATGCGGCGCCTGCCGTGCACCACGGCGGCCACGCCGTTTGTCGATCCCCAGCGGCTGCGCGCGCGGGCTTGAAGCCCTTGCGCCGATCCAGAACCTAACCCTAACCCTATCATCCCAAAGGAGCAAACATGAAATTCATCCGCAAACCCTGGCGCCTGGCGGCACACGCCGCGTCCATCCTCAGCGTGGCGCTGTGCGCAGCCCAGCCCGCCTGGGCGCAAGACAAAGTCATGATCGGCGAGCCGAGCTGGCCCGGCGCCAAGATCATCGCCAACCTGCTGCAGCATGTGATAACAAACCGTCTCGGCGGCAAGGCTGGCATCGTGCCCGGCACCAACCCGGTGATCTTCGCGGCCATGGATGGCGGCAAGGGCGACATCGACGTGCACCCCGATGTGTGGCTGCCCAATCAGAAAAGCTTCACCGACAAATACGTCGATGGCGCCAAGAGCGTGGCGCTGAGCAAGGGCGCCTACACCGGCCGCGCCGGCTTTTGCGTGCCCACCTACATGACCAAGGACCACAAGATCAAATCGGTCTACGGCCTGGCCACGCCTGAGGCGCAAAAGCTGTTCGATTCCGACGGCGACGGCAAGGGCGAGATCTGGGTCGGTGCCACCGGATGGGCCAGCACCGCCATCCATCAAGTCAAGGTGCGCGATTACGGCGTTGCCGATTTCCTGGCGCCCACGCGCGAAGACGAGGCGGTGTTCTTCTCCAAGCTCGCCAGCCAGATCGGCAAGAAAAAGGGCGTGGCCTTCTACTGCTACACGCCGCACTATGTGCACCGCCTGTACGACGTGACCATGCTCGACGAGCCGGCCTTCGACGCCGCCAAGTACAAGATGGTGCAGCCCAACGAAGACCCGGACTGGATGGCCAAGAGCAAGATCACCGTCGGCGATGCGCCCAAGAATGTGCACATCGCTTACTCCAAATCGCTGGACAAGCGCGCACCGCAGGTGGCCAAGTTCCTGTCCAACATCAAGCTCGAAACCGATTTGGTCGGCGGCTGGATGCGCGAGGTCATCGCCGAGAAAAAGGAGCCGACCGATGTCGTCAAGGCCTGGGTCGCGGCCAACCCCAAGGTGGTGGACCGCTGGCTCGGCTTGTGAGCTTGGGCAGCGCCCCTGGCGCTGAAGGCGACGCCGGCCACTGCGCTGCAGGCGCTGCGGGCCTCACCGCTGCAGGCGCTGCCGGGGTCAGCACCGATGTCGCCATCGACGTCAGCGGTGTCTGGAAGATCTTTGGCGCCCGCGAGCACGAGGCGCTGCAGGCCATCCGCAGTGAGGGCCTGAGCAAGCGCGAGGTGCAGCAGCGCTTTGGCTGCGTGGTGGGCGTGGCGGACGCCAGCTTTCAGGTGCGGCGCGGCGAGATTTTTTGCGTCATGGGCCTGTCGGGCTCGGGCAAGTCCACACTCGTGCGCCACATCAACCGCCTGCTCGAGCCCACCGCCGGGCGCATCAGCGTGGGCGATGTGGACGTGCTGGCCATGAACGCGGCCGAGCTGCGGCGCTTTCGCAACCACCAGGTGGCGATGGTGTTCCAGAGCTTCGGCCTGCTGCCGCACCGCACCGTGCGCGACAACGTGGCCATGCCACTGGAAATTCGCGGCGAGAGCAAGACGCGCCGGCGCGAAGAGGCCGAGCGCGTGATCCGCATGGTCGAGCTCGACGGCTGGGAAGACCGCTACGCGCGTGAACTGTCCGGTGGCATGCAGCAGCGCATGGCCCTGGCGCGGGCCATCGCCGCCAACCCCAGCATCTTGCTGATGGACGAGCCGTTTTCGGCGCTCGACCCGCTCATCCGCCGGCAATTGCAGGACCAGTTCATGGCCCTGTCAGCGCAGATGAAAAAGACCACCATCTTCATCACCCACGATCTCGATGAGGCCATCCGCATCGGTGACCGCATCGCCATCATGAAAGACGGCCGCATCGTGGAGGTGGGCCGGCCCGAAGAGATCTTGAACAACCCGGCCGACGATTACGTGGCGGCCTTCGTGGCCAGCACGGCGCGGGTGGCCCAGGTGGTGCAGGCGGCCATCCAGTGAGCGATCCTGCGCCCGCCATGCCCCGCCTCATCGGCCAATTCACCGGGCGCAGCGCCGTCTACTACCAGCGCGAGTTCGCGCGCCTGGGTGAGGCCCCCGGCTGGCGCGCCAGCTTCAACCCCATGGCCGCTGTGGTGGGCCCGGTGTGGTTCGCGGCGCGTGGTCTGTGGGGCTGGTTCTTGCCCCTGCTGATGCTGGAAAGCTTTGGCCTGGTGCAGATATTGATCGGCTGCTTCGGCGACCGCGGGCGTGAGCAGCACGAGCGCGCCGCCAGCATCCTGCGCACCCTCACCCAGCGGCGCGAGCAGATCGTCGAAGCGCAGGCCTCGCAATCGCCCTCGGCCGAAGCCCTGCAGCGCGCCGCCGCTTCGCTGGAAGGCGCGCTGGCCGACGCCACGCGCCAGGCCGAGGCCGCCAGCCAAAGCGGTGGCACGCTGGTGCTGCTGGGCGTGGGCCTGGTGCTGGCCTGCCGTGCCCTGCAGGCGGTGCTGGCCAACAGCGCGCTCGAGCGGCAGTTCGCGCGCTGGCGCTCCGAGCGCAGCATGGCCAGCGGCCTGTCTGTGCCACGCGCAGCGGTCGGTGCTGCGCTGATGGCCGCCGTGGTGGGCCTGACCGGTGCACGTTTCGCGCGGCCCGATCTGCTGCCGTGGCTGATGGATTTCCCCACCCAGCGCGCCTGGCGCGTGGCCGCCAGCGATGGCATCAAGGCCTGGTTTGAGTGGGCCAAGCGCGCCGGCGATGGGGTCTTCGGCAGCATCACGCTGGCCGTGCGCAGCCTGCTCGATGGCCTGGAAGTGCTCTTCGTCGGCACGCCCCGGCCGGTGGTGATGGGCTTGATCGCCATGCTGGCGTGGCTCAGCGGCGGGCGTCGCGTGGCTATCTTCAGCGTGGCCGCGCTGCTGTACCTGGGGCTGCTGGGCTTTTGGGCCAAGGCCATGACCACCGTCTCGCTGCTGGGCGCGGCGGCGCTGGTGTCGATCTCGCTGGGCATCCCCTTGGGCATTGCCTGCGCCCGCCGCCCGCGCCTGTTTGCCCTGGTGCGGCCGGTGCTGGATTTCATGCAGTCCATGCCCTCCTTCGTTTACCTGATCCCGGTGGTGGCCTTCTTCGGCGCGGGCAAGCCGGCGGCCATCGTCGCCACCTTGATCTTCGGCTCGCCGCCGGTGGTTCGGCTCACGGTCCTGGGCCTGCAGCAGGTGCCGGCCGGCGTGCGCGAGGCCGCTCTGGCCTTCGGCGCCAGCCCGAGCTACCTGCTGTGGAAGGTGGATTTGCCGCTGGCCGCGCGCACCATCATGGCTGGCGTCAACCAGACCATTCTGCTCAGCCTGGCGCTGGTGGTGGTGGCCTCGCTGATCGGCGCGAAAGGCCTGGGCGAAGAGGTGCTGGAGGCCCTGCAATACGCCTCCGAAGGCCAGGGCCTGCTGGCCGGCCTGGCCATCCTGTGCTGCGCGCTGATCCTGGACCGCATCGTGCAGGGCAAGGACAAGCCCAACGCGATGTAGCGGGCCTGCAAGCTCAGCAGCACTGGCAAGCGGCCCAAGCGCTGACGGGCTTGCAGCGTCGCCTACAAATGGCTGCGTATCACGCGCTTGAGCAACTGCTTGAGCAACTGCGCCTCGTCAAAATCGAGCTCGCGCACGGCGTGGGCCTCGGCGGCCTTGGCCGCAGCAAAGACCTCGATGGCCAGGTGCTGGCCGGCATCGCTCAAATGCAGGCGGCTTGAGCCATCGCTTAGGCCCGGCGCCAGCGGGCGGATCAGGCCCCTGGCCAGCATGGCGGCCAGTTGCTCAGGCGCCAGACGCGTGCCCGAGACGGCCAGCAGGCGCTTGACCTCGTCCAGGCTCAGATCGGGCCGGGACATGAGCAGGGTCAGCATGTGGTAGTCGCTGTCGCTCAGGCCCAACTCGACACAGCGCTCGCGCACCGCCTGGTGCAGCTGCATCGAGGCCAGACCGAGCAAATAGCCCAGGTAGTCCTTGCGGAAGCTGCTGTCGAGCTCGTCGCTGTTGCTGCTGTCGGCATTGCTGCTGCTGTCGCCACTGTTGCTTCTGTTGTTTCCGTCAGGCAGGCTGGCGTGGCCCGCATCGCTGGGGCCGCCAGGGCGGGATGCTGCGGTCTCAGCCGGGCCCCCTGCGGCAGGTGCTGTTGCGCCCGGAGCGGGCGCGTTCGCGCGCGGCTGCACATCGGCATAACTGCCACCGTGGAAGACCAACGGCGCTTGCTCAAAGTGATCGAAAGCCAGGACCTCGCCCACAAAGATCACATGGTCGCCACCCTCGTGCTGGAAGGCCGTGCGGCACTCGAAGCGCGCCGAGCAGCCCTGCAGCAGGGGCACCCCGCCCACGCCACGGCCCAGCTCCAGGCCAGCGAATCGATCCGCGCCCCGTTTGGCGAAACGGTCGGACAGCGCCTGCTGATCCAGCGCCAGCACATGCACCGCAAAGTGGGCATTGCCCTGGAAGGCCGGCAGGCTGCCGGCGTGCTTGGACAGGCTCCACAACACCATGGGCGGGTCCAGCGACACCGAGTTGAAGCTGTTGGCGGTGAGGCCGACATCGTTGCCCTGCTCGTCACAGGTGGTGACGATGGTCACGCCCGTGGCGAAGGCGCCCAGGGCGCCGCGGAAATGCTGGCCGTCGATGGGGCTGGCCGCGGGCGCGGCGGCCGGTGCCAGGGCCGAACCTTCAGTGGGGCGGTCAGCGGGGCGGTCAGTGGGGCGGTCAGCGGTGTTGCGCGAGAAGGTCAGGGGCATGGCGGCGGGATGAGCGCAAGCGGTGGGTCGCTGGCGATCATATCGACCGCCTTTGGCGCGGCCGGGACACGGCGGCCCCCGTCCCTTAGCGAAACAAGCCGCTCAGGTCAATCGCCACGCCGGGCAAGGCGTTGATGCCGACCACACCCGGCTCGGCTGTCTCGATGCCGTGCAGGTAACGCTCGCCTTGTGGATCGCGGTGCATGCGCAGCATGTTGGCGCTCAAGTCAACGATCCACAACTCGCACACGCCATGACGGGCGTACAGCGGCAGCTTGATTTCGCGGTCATAGCGCACCGTGCTATCGGCCACCTCGACGACGAGCAAGGTGTCTGCCGCACTGGGCAGCCCCACGCCGCGATAGAAGTCCTCCCGGGGTTTGAACAGGGCGATATCGGGTTGCGGCTCGGATTGGCCTCCCAGTTGCATGCTCGACTCTGAGACGAGTGCGCGATCACCCACCGCCCTCTCAATGGTGCGCCGAAGCTGATTCACGAGCGCCCAGTGCCGAATGCCAATCGGTGCCATCTCAATCACCTCCCCCTCGATCAGCTCCACACGCGCTTTGGGCGCAATCACTCCTGCGGGCACCAGCCGGTGGTACTCATCCACCGTGATGCGGTGTCGCTGAAACAAAGGCAATTCGTCTATGGCGCCCATGGCATTGAACCTCCGCGGCCAATATAGCGCAGGCCTTGATGGCGCTCCGGATCCAAGCCCCGCCGCGACACGATGGGCCCAGCGGCCAAGCGGCCAAGCGCCCCACCGGCCCGGCGGCCAAGCGCCCCAGCCGCCCGGCGGCTTGTGGCTTGCAGGTATTCTTCGAGCCCATGACTGCCCCCACCCACGGCCTGATCGTCGTCGTCAAACGCGATTGCCCCACCTGCACGCTGATTGAGCCGGTGCTGCATGAGTTGTCCAGACAAGACGCCACCCTCACCGTGATCGTCCAGGACGACGCCCGCTTTGCCGCCGACGTGCCGGGCCAGGTGCACGACGCCACGCTCGAGCGCAGCTACCGCCTGAACATCGAGATCGTGCCCACCCTGATCCGCATGGCCGACGGCCAGGAGGTGGCGCGCACCTACGGCTGGCACCGCGGTGAATGGCGCCAGATCAGCGGCCTGGCCGAGCTGGGCGCGGCACTGCCTGAGCTGCGTGCCGGCTGTGCTTCCAAGACGCTGGACCCCGGCACGGCCGAGGAGCTGACCCTGCGCTTTGGCGACAGCGGACTGAAGTCGCGGCAGATCGAGCTTGGTGATGCCGAGGACGCTATCGAAGCCTGTTATGACCGCGGCTGGAGCGATGGCCTGCCTGTGGTGCCACCGACCCCACTGCGCGTGCTGCGCATGCTGGCCGGCACGGCGCGCCAGCCGGGTGAGGTGCTGGGCCTGATGCCGCCCGACCTGGAGCCCTGCACGGTGGAGAAGGTCGCCATCAATGCCGTCATGGCCGGCTGCAAGCCCGAGTACATGCCACTGGTGCTGGCCGCGGTGGAAGGCGCGCTGATCGAAGAATTTGGCCTGCACGGCATCCTGTGCACCACCATGTTTGCCGGGCCTGTGCTCGTCATCAACGGCCCGGCGGCGCAGCGCGTGGGCGTGAACTCGGGCGTGAATGCGCTCGGCCAGGGGCACCGCGCCAACGCCACCATTGGCCGCGCGCTGCAGTTGATCGTACGCAATGTTGGCGGTGGTCGCCCGGGCGAGGTGGATCGCTCCACTCTGGGCACGCCGGGCAAGTACACCTTTTGTTTTGCCGAGTCAGCCGATTCGGTGTGGGAGCCGCTGTCGGTGCAGCGCGGCTTTGCGCCGGGGGCCTCGGTCGTCACGCTGTTTGCCGGCGAAGGCGTGCAGGGCATCGTCGATCAAAAATCGCGCACACCCGAGTCGCTGGCCCTGAGCTTTGCCGCCTGCCTGCGCGCGGTGGATCACCCCAAGCTGGCCATGGCGGGTGACGCGCTGCTGGTGGTCTCACCCGACCATTCGCGTGTCTTCATCGAGGCCGGCTGGTCCAAGGCGCGGCTGCTGGAAGAGCTGGATCGCTTGCTGCTGCTCGATGGCGACGAAATGATCATGGGCGCGGGCGGCATCGCCGAGGGCGTGCCGCTGTCGATGGCCGGCAAACGCGTGCCGAAATTTCGCCCCGGCGGCCTGCTCATCGTGCGTGCCGGCGGCGGCGCCGGTTTGTTCTCGGCCGTCATCGCCGGTTGGGCGGCCTCTGGCCCCAAGGGCTCCATCCCTGTTTCCAAGGAGATCACCGAATGAACCTGTCCAGTGTCTTACTCGACCCGACCTCGCAGCGTGCCCCCGTGGCCCGCGCGCTGGCCGCGAGACCGCCCTCGGCGGCCGGCCTGACCGTGGGCCTGCTCGATATCTCAAAAGCCCGAGGTGACGTTTTTCTTGACCGCTTGTCCGAGCGCTTGGGTGAGAGCGGCATCCGTGTGAAGCGTTACAGCAAGCCGACCTTCACCCGGCCAGCACCCACGGCGCTGCGCCAGCAGATTGCCCTGGAATGCCAACTCGTCGTTGAAGGCCTGGCCGACTGAGGATCGTGTACGTCGTGCTGTATGCATGACATCGCCGATCTGGAGTCGCGTGGCATTCCCGGAGTGGGTGTTGCATCGCAAGAATTTGTTCAGGCCGCGGCCGCGCAGTCCAAATCGCTGGGTTTCGACCCGGCGATGGTCTTTGTCGCCCACCCCATCCAGGACCGCAGCGACGCTGAGCTGCGCGCTCTGGCCGATGCGGCCTTGCCGGAAATCATGCGGCGCTTGCTGGCCGCGGCGTGAGTTGATGGCGGCGGCCAGGTGGCGCGGCTGATGCCGGCGCCACCGGCCATGCTTGTGCTGGCCAAGTCATTGCTGGCCACTCTTTTGCCGGCCATTTTTTTGCCAGCCACTACTTCGCCGGCGGCTACTTTGCCGACCACCTCCGTGCCGGCCTCAAAGGCGGCGTCATGATCATCGCCACCGCCGGCCATGTGGACCATGGCAAGACCAGCCTGGTGCGGGCGCTGACCGGCGTCGACACCGACAGGCTGGAGGAGGAAAAGCGCCGCGGCCTGTCCATCGACATCGGCTTTGCCTATACCGAA
>JAYSSS010000033.1:0-12827 GCA_043720415.1 Ideonella sp. | reverse complement strand
CCGCCTACATGGTGTTCATGCTGATGGTGGCCGGCCAGGGCCAGCACAAGACCGCGCACTACGCCATGTGCACCGGCTTCATGGCCCTGGGCATGATGCTGCCCGGCATGGCCGCGGGCTGGCTGCAGGCGCAGCTGGGCTACACGCAGTTCTTCATCTGGGCCTGCCTGGCCACCCTGCCCTCCTTTGCCGCGGCCGCGCTGCTGCGCATCGATCCGGGGTTTGGGCGGCGGGAATCGCCCGAGGCCGCCGTGGTCCCGGGCCGCACCGCGGCCAGTCGCTCATAGGTCAAGACGCTACAGTCAGCGCTGTTTTCGCCGCGGTCGGTGCTTGCGCCGACTCCGGGGCCTCAAGCGCTGCCACGCCCCGCCCCTTTTCTCGGCCCATCCATTTTTGGAGCACCCCGCATGACCACCATCGGCTACGCCTGCGGCTTTATCGGCGCGGGCCTCACCGTCGCCAGCTACATGATGCACAGCATGATGCCGCTGCGCCTTGTGGCCCTGGCCTCAAATGTCTTCTTCGTCGCCTACGGCTATCTGGAATCGGCCCTGCCCTCACTGGCGCTGTACTCGGTGATGATCCCCATCAATGCCAAGAAGGCCTGGGAGATCCGCAAGCTGGTCAAGGCCATCGAGCACGCCAAATCCGATGCGCCGATTGCCGATTGGCTGCTGCCCAACATGCTGCGCCGTGTGGTGCCGGCCGGGCTTACGCTGTGGAGCAAGGGCGATGTCGCCAAGGAGATGCTCTATGTGCACGAGGGCACGCTGCGCCTGGTGGAAATCGACGAGACCCTGAGCAAGGGTGCCCTGGTGGGCGAGATCGGCCTTTTCGCCCCCGATAACCGCCGCACCCTGACCTTGACCACGGTCACACCCTGCACCCTGTACAGCCTGTCGGGCGAGGGCATGGCCGCGCTGTACTACCAAAACCCCAAGCTCGGCTATCACGTGATGCGCCTGGTGGTGGCGCGCTTGATGCGCGATGCTGAGAAGGCGAAGCAAGTGGCCCAGCCAGCGCCGCCTGAGCCGTCGGCTGCACAACTGGGTTAGGCAGGGCGTCCAGCCTGTGTTTGTGGGTTAAGTCCCGGCGAACTCACCACCCGAAGGGCCCATGGAGCCGGTCAGCGCCAGCACCCCTTCAGCGCCCGTGCCGGCTGCGTTGGGGGGCGGCAGCGCGCCGTCGGGGCCAGTGAAACATGCGGGGCCTGCGCGCCCTGCGGGCACGGCGCCACAGGCGACCACGGTGGGCGACGGGCGCTGGCGCATGACAGCCTGGCTGCGGCTGGCCTTGATGGCCGTGTGCGTGCTGCTGATCGTGCTTGGCACCTGGTTCGCTTCCCAACAGGCGCCGCACCCGGACATGCACCGCGTGCTCGGCCCACAGCCCTGGCTCAACACCGATTGGTGGCGCTACCCACTGGAGCGCAATGCCTTCAAACGCACGGTGATCCGCGGCGATTTGACTTCAGTGTTTGCCCTGCCCGATGGTGAACAGGTCTGGGCCGTGGGCTCGGCGGGGCTGATCCTGCACAGCCGGGATGGCGGGCGGCAGTGGCAGCAGCAGAGGCCGGTGGTGGTGGCGGGTGGGGATGGTGTGGGTGCAGAGGGTGTCGGTGGTGTCGGTAGGCCGGGTGGCAACACGCGCAGCTCGGCCCTGCGTGGCCTGGCCGATTGGCTGCCCGATGTCATCCCCGCTGCGCAGGCGCAGGAGGCCAAGGGGGCCGATCCCAAGCTGGGCAAGGGGGCTGCGGCGTCCAAGGAATTTGATCCTAAGCAGAACGCGGTGCAGGCCAATTTGCCGCCGCCGCCAACGCAGTCGCAGGCGCAAGTGCAGGTGCAAGGCCAGGTGCAGCCGCGTGGGATCGATCCGAAGGCTGCTGCCAATAGGGCTGGCGACGTCAAAGCCGGTGCTGTAAAGGCTGAACCGCCAAAGCGGCCCGCAGTACCGGCAGCGGCGCCGGCAGCTGCACCGGCAGCGGCTTCCGCGCCTCAAGCCGCCGGCGCCGCCAGCGCCCCGCTGGGCGAGCCCGATCTGCGCCGCGTCTTCTTCGTCAACGCCATGAAGGGCTGGGCCGTGGGCGAGCGCGGCACGGTGCTGACTACGGGCGATGGCGGCGAAAACTGGCAGCAGCAGGACAGCAAGGTGAAGGCCGACCTGGCCGATGTGCGCTTTGATGCGGAGGGCCGCAAGGGCTGGATCGCCGGTGCGGCGGGCACCTTGCTGGTCACAGACGATGGGGGTCAGTCCTGGGGGGCGGCCAGGCTTGAGTACCTTGCCGGCGACCCGAGACAAGTCGATTTGACGCTTGCCGCGCTGGGCTTCACCGCCGACGGTCAGCGTGGCTGGGTTGTGGGCGATGACGGCGTGGTGCTGACCAGCACGGATGCCGGCCGGAGTTGGATTCACCGGCGCAACGACATTGGTGATGACTTGCTTGCGCTGCATGTCGCCGAAGACGGCAAGCGACTTTGGGTGGCGGGCTCCAGGGGCGCCGTGCGCATCAGCACCGATGCCGGCAGAAGCTGGTCTTTGCAGGCGGTAAGGGCCGGCGGTCGACCCGAGGCCAAGCTCGATCGCCACCTCAACAAACTGCACATTGATGCCGATCAGCGCCGCGGCTGGGCTGCCGGCGACAGGGGGCAGTTGCTGCGCACCAGCGATGGCGGCACGACCTGGACTGTGACGCCCAGCCCCACGCGCTCAAACCTCGTTGGCCTGCATTTCGCGTCGGCTGGATTGAAGGGTTGGGCTGTGGGTGATGGCGGCACGCTGCTGGCCACTGGCGACGGCGGTCAAACCTGGGTGGCCCAGGCCGCAGGTCGTGGCGCCGAGCTCTTCGCCCTGCACTTCAACGCCGACAAACTGCGCGGCTGGATGGCAGGGCGCGATGGCCGTCTGCTGGCCAGCAGCGACGGCGGCCACAGCTGGCGACAGCAGGCCAGCGGCAGCACCATGGAGATTTCCAAGCTTCGCTTCGCCGCCGATGGCCGGCGTGGCTTCGCGCTGGAGTTCGGTGGCCGGCTGTTGACGACTGCGAATGGCGGTGACCACTGGGAGCCCATCGACACCGGCCATGGCTTGGGTTTGATGGACCTGCACCTGCACGACGATGGCCAGCGGCTTTGGGCCGCAGCGGCATCGGGCCAGGTGCTGGCCAACGGATCGGGCGGGGCGGGCACGTGGTCCCGGCAGGACAGCGGATTGCCTGGCGTACTGATCTCATTGAATATTGGCCTTGACGGCAGAACCGGTTGGGCCAGCAGCACCGAGGGCCGCATCGCTGTCAGCAGCGATGGCGGCTTGAGCTGGCAGGCGGTGTCGTCATCGCCGCAGCGCCCGCCAGCACCCAGCGGCGCGGGCGCTGGCAGCCCGGCTCGCGTTTTTGGGCTGCGCGATGTGGTCTGGGCGCGGGATGGCCGCCGCGCTTGGGCCATCGCTGACGGCATGTTGGCATTCATTGCCGGCAGCAACATTCCGGACACGCCGATGCGTTTCTCAGGCCGCGTCCTCAACACTCTCGACGGCGGCCTCACCTGGAGGGCGCCAAGCGCCACCAACCTGGGCGCGCGCGGCATTTACTTCACCGCTGATGGCGACAAGGGCTGGGCCATCGGTGCCCCAGGCAGCATTCGCGCCACCACCGACGCTGGCCAAACCTGGACACGCCAAACCAGTGGCACACGCGCCTCTCTGCAAGCCGTGCACTTCGCCGCCGACAACCAAACCGGCTGGATCGTCGGCCGCGATGCCACCGTGCTGGGCAGCACCAACGGCGGCCAGCAATGGCAGGCGCTGGCGACTTATCAACGCCATTGGCCACCCTGGTACTTCGCCGTGCTAACGATCAATGTGCTCGCACTCGGGGTGCTCATCGGCCTCGTCCAGCCCTACAAGCCCGGCGAGAAAACCGAACCCGACCTCAACCCATCCGAAACCCCCGGCGGCGCCGCCACCACCCTGCGCTCAGACCAACCGCAGGCCGACAAGCAGGGCGACCGGCTCGGCTACCGCCCCGCGGTCGAGGCCATCTCGTCCTTCATCCGCAACCGCGGCACGCAGCCGCGCGTGACGATTGCCGTCACTGGCGAATGGGGCTCGGGCAAGAGCTCGATCATGCGCATGCTGCAGACCGATTTGCAGCGCGAGGGTTTTCGCACCGCCTGGTTCAACGCCTGGCACCAGCAGCAGGAAGGGCGGCAGCTCTCGGCGCTGTTCAACACCATCCGCAGCCAGGCCGTGCCGCGCTGGTGGGGCTGGCAGTTCTTCAACGCGCTGCGCGTGCGCTCGCGCCTGATCTGGGGGCGCGATGCCTTCTACAAGGCCGTGTCGTTGATTGCCGCCGTCGGCATTGCCCTGTCGTTAGGTGATCTGTTGGCCGAAGGGCCGGGCGTGGCCTGGGAGCGGCTGCGCGACAACATCACTCACCATGTCTTTCAGCAGCAGCGAACGGCCATCACCGGCGTCAGCCTGGCCAAGCTCGATCCGGCGCGCAAGGCCGCAGCGCCATCGTCAGCGCCAGCGTCCGCGGCTTCGACTGCGGGCGCTGGTCAAGCCGCGTCCGCCGACAGCGCCGCTGCCAGGGCTGGCACGGCAAGCACCCCCAAGGCCGCCATACCCGCGCCGCCGCCCGACCCCTGCGACGCCAAACTCTCAGCCAGCGCCAACAAGCGCGCCGAGCCCATCCGCCTGGCGCTGTTTTGCGACCTCAAGCGCCACTTTGTCTGGGACCCGGCCGATGAAGGCGCGAACTGCAGCGTCGAGCAGCCCGCTGTGGCCGACACCGCCAAGCGCTGCATCTTCAACAGCGCCGCCGACCTCATCGCCACGCTCAACAAGCGCCACAAGGGCGGGCCGGCCGGCCTGGGCGAGCTCTGGCCCAGCGAGGAGCAAGCCATACGCGCCGCGGCCGAGACACTGCCGCCGCCGCCACTGTTCCGCTGGCTGCAAAGCGCGCTTTTCGGTGGCCTGGCCGGCTTCATTGCGCTGCTCTTCACCAAGGGCGTGTCGATCTACGGCCTGCAGTTGCTGGCGCCGTTGCGCGCCCTGCTCGGGCCCGAGGACAAGGGCAAGGACGGCGGCAAAGAGGCCGCCGGCACCATCGAGCGTTACCGCGCCGAGTTCGGCATGCTGTGCGACGCGCTCGATGGCCGGCTGGTGATCTTCATCGACGACCTCGACCGCTGCACGCCGGCCACGGTGGGCGGCATTCTGGAGATGACCAACTACCTGGTGGATGTAGGACGCTGCTTTGTGGTGATAGGCGCGGCGGTCGATCGCGTCAAGCTGTGCATCGTCTCGCCGGTGGATGGCAAGTACGACGCCACCTATGCCAACGACTACCTGCGCAAGCTGATTCACATCGAGCTGCCGGTGCCACTGCGCCGGGCTGAGCTTGAAGGCCTGTTGCGTGATCGCATTGAGGCCACTGAGGCCCTGGCCGCCGCCGAGCCGATCACGCGCAGCGCTTGGCCTTTGCACGCTGCATGGGCCTGGTGGACCCGCCGCTGTTGGCGGCCCTGGCTGGCCCGCTGGCGCCGCGTGGCCCCACGCCTGCGGCGCGCAACCACGCCCTGGCTGCTGGTGGCGCTGGGGCTGGCGGCCTTCACCGTCGTGTTCAGGCTGGGCGAGCTGCTGCACACGCAAGGCAGCGGGGAGGGTCTGGAGGTGAAGGCGCGGCCGGCTGCCGCGTCCGCCCCCGCGCCTGGCGCACCGGCCCCAGGTGTCCTCGCCTTGCCTTCAGGCGAGTCCACGCCGCTTCGCGCCGGCGAAGCGCCCCGCAGCGATGTCGGTCTCGCCCCCACCGCGCCCACCCCCTGGCCGCTGGCTCCGGCCGGTGCCGCTGCCCTGGCCCTGGCCGCGGCCCTGGCCTACGCCGCCTACCGCCGCAACCGCGAGGCCATACGCGTGGCCCTGGGTGGCGCCAACCGCCCGCAGGATTCCGGGCGCTTCATGCAGGCCCTGGCGCTGTGGAACCCGGTGATCACGGCGCACGACCCGACGCCGCGGCATGTGAAGCGCTTCTACAACCGCGCGCGCTTGTTTGCCTCGTATGAAAACGAAGAGGCCAAGGCGCGATCGCAAGCCCCCACCGACGACGCGCAACTGGTGGCCATGGCGGCGCTGCACCATGTGGGGCCGCCCTACCTGGAGGCGCTGCGAGCGCTGGTCCATCAGTCCGAGCGAGAACAGGCCAGGCACGAAGCGCCGGTCGAGCCCGACGCGCCACGCCTGGGGTCAGTACGCAAAGCCGCAGCCGCAGCCGCTGCTGCTGTTGCGGCCGAGGCTCAACGCGGCGCCCATGCCGCAATGCTCAAAGCGCTGGCCGAGTGGCCGGCCGCACTGGCCGCCAACGCAGCCGCCAACGCAGCCGCCAACGCACCCGCAAGTGCAGCCGCAAGTGCAGCCGCAAGCGCAGCCGCCAACCCGGTGACCAAGGCCCCCAGCCCCGAATTCCTTCAGCTTCTCACAAAGGTCTGGACCGCCCACCTGCGCGATTTCCCCCAGCCCTGGTCGGCCACTCAGATGGCGCGTTTCTCAGACCGGGTCAGCGGCATCCATGTGCGCTGAAGGCGCGGGGCTTTAGCCGCCCGGCGCCCGCCCCCAGGCCACGAAGTGCGGGCTCTCAAAACCCGGCTTTCCATAACGCAAGTTCGACGCGTCCAGGGCCCACACGCCGCCACCTGCGGCGGCCAGCACGGCATGGCCGGCGGCGATGTCCCACTCCATGGTGCGGCCAAAGCGCGGGTAGGCATCGGCCTGGCCCGCGGCCAGCAAACACAGCTTGAGCGATGAGCCCGCGGTGCCCACCTCATGCACCGCCTGGCCGGCCGCGCGCTGCGCCGCGACCCAGGCCTGAAGGGCGGCCTCGTCGCCATGCGAGCGGCTGGCCAGCACGCTCAGGCCCAGGGCGGGCACGGCGCGGGTGGTGATGGTGCGCCGGCCCTGGGCATCTTCCTCAAACGCGCCCTCGCCGACGATGCCCGCAAAGAGTCGCCCCAGGGCGGGCGCGAAGACCACACCCAGCCGCGGCACGCCGTGCTCGATCAAGGCGATGTTGACGGTGAACTGGCCATTGCGCTGGATGAACTCGCGCGTGCCATCGAGCGGGTCGACCAGCCAGAAGCGCTCGGGCGGGACAGCGCCGCCTGTGCCGCCACTGCCACCGAGATCGGGCACGCGCCCAGCCGCCACCGATTCTTCGGCCACCACCGGCACACCCGGCGCCAGCCGCGCCAGGCCTTGCAAGATGATGGCCTCGGCCTGCTCATCGGCCGCCGTCACCGGTGAGGCATCGGCCTTGCCCTGCACGGCAAAGTCGGTGGCGTAGATCTGCATCACCGCCTGGCCTGCGGCGCGGGCCACGGGCAGCAGCGCCTCAAGCAATGCAGGCAGCGTAAGCGGCGGCTGCGCCGCGGCGGCGCCGTCGGTCGGGGCAGCAAAACGTGCTGGATCCAAGCAGTGCTCCGGTAGACATGAGGGCCGTCCCGCATGGGCGGCCGGGCGCGGCGATGCTAACGTGATCGCTCGCCGCGCGGGCGACGTGCACGGCCGCACACAGGGCCTGCACCGCCTCCCAATTCCATCAAGGAGTCACCCCCATGTACCCCGGCAAACACGCCCAGTTGCACCCCGACCGCGCCGCTTTCATCATGGCCGCCACCGGCAAGACCGTGAGCTACGCCGAGCTTGAAGCGCGCAGCAACCAACTGGCGCATGTGCTGCGCGCCCATGGCCTAAAAAAGGGCGACCACATCGCCATGTTCATGGAGAACAACGAGCGCTTCATCGAGGCCTGCTGCGCGGGCGAGCGCGCCGGCCTGTACTACACCTGCATCAACTCCTTCCTCACCGCCGAGGAGCTGGCCTACATCGTCAACAACTGCGAGGCCCAGGTGCTGATCACCTCGCGCGAGAAGCTGGCCGTGGCGCAGGTGGCCCTGCGCGATTGCCCGCGTGTGCTGCGCTGCCTGGTGGTGGAGGGCGCCGCAGCGTTGGGCGGCAGCGATGTACAAGCCTCGCCCGATGCCGGCGAGCCGCGCTTTGTCGATTACGCGCAGGCCATCGACGTGCAGCCCACCACGCCCGTCGCCGATGAAGCCCTGGGCACAGCCATGCTCTATTCCAGCGGCACCACCGGCCGGCCCAAGGGCATACAGCGGCCGCTGCCCGACAACCCGCCCACCGAGCCGCTGCCGCTGTTCCACTTCCTCAGCAATCTGTGGCATTACTGCGATGGCATGGTCTACCTCTCGCCCGCGCCGCTCTACCACTCTGCGCCCCAGGCCGCGGTGGCCTTGACCATCCGCCACGGCGGCACGGCCATCGTCATGGAGCATTTCGATCCCGAGAACTACCTCGCGTTGATCGAGAAATACCAGGTCAGCCATTCGCAGCTCGTGCCCACCATGTTCAGCCGCTTGCTCAAGCTGCCCCCCGAGGCGCGGTCGCGCTACGACCTGTCCTCATTAAAGGTCGCCATCCACGCCGCCGCGCCCTGCCCGGTGCAGGTGAAGGAAAAAATGATCGAATGGTGGGGCCCGATCATTGATGAGTACTACGGCGCGACTGAAGGCTTAGGCTTCACCGCCTGCAGCTCGGCCGAGTGGCTGGCGCACAAGGGCACGGTGGGCCGCGTGCTGTTGGGCGATTTGCACATCCTCGATGAGCAGGGCCAGCCCAGCCCCAAAGGCAGCTCGGGCGAGATCTGGTTCAAGACGGCCTCGCCCTTTGTCTACTTCAACGACCCGGGGCGCACCGCCGAGTCGCGCTCGGCCGACGGCACGATGAGCACCGTGGGCGATGTCGGCTATGTCGATGACGACGGCTTTTTGTACCTCACCGACCGCTCCACCTTCATGATCATCTCGGGCGGCGTCAACATCTACCCGCAAGAGTGCGAGAACCTGCTCATCATCCACCCCAAGGTGATGGATGCCGCCGTGTTTGGTGTGCCCAATGAAGACCTCGGCGAAGAGGTCAAGGCCGTCGTCCAGCCCCTGCCCGCGCACGCCGGGGAGCCCGGTCTGGCGGCCGAGCTGCTGGACTTTTGCGCGGCGCATTTGTCGCGCCAAAAATGCCCACGTTCGATTGATTTCTCTGATGCCCTGCCGCGCCTGCCCACGGGCAAGCTGTACAAGAAACCGCTGCGCGACAGCTACTGGGCGGGGCGCAAGACGCGCATTGTTTGAGGCCTCTGACGGAGCAGCGTTAGCCCAGCGCCAGCCCCGACCGCATCAGCCTCAACCCCGCGTCAGCCGCAGGCCGGCATCCACCAGCATCACCTCGCCGGTGGTCTTGGCCGCGCCGGCGCCCAGCCACCAGGCGGCATCGGCCACATCGTCGGGCTGGATCACGGCGTCCAGCGCCGACATGGCCTTGTAGTCGCGCACACCCGCGGTGTAGCGCTCCATGCCCATGCCCTCTTGCAGCCAGCTTGATTCCACTAGGCCGGGGGCAATGGCGTTGACCCGCACCAGTGGGCCTAACGCTCGAGCCAATCCGACGGTCATGGCGTTGAGCGCGCCCTTGCTGGCCATGTAGGCGATAGAAGAACCGCGGCCCATCATCGAGGCGATGGAGGAGATGTTCACCACGCCCGCGCTGGGCACGCGCTCGGGGTGGCGCTGCATCAGCGGCAGCAGCGCCCGCGTCATCTGGTAGGGCCCCACCACATTGACGCCATAGATGCGCTGGAAGTCCTCGGCCTGCAGGCCGTCGAGGTTTTTTAGCGCCACGAATTTGGTCGTGCCGGCGTTGTTCACCAGGACATCACAGCGCCCGAAATGCACGTCCACCTGATGCGCCAGGCGCCGGCAATCGGCCTCGCTGGCGACATCGGCCTTGACCACCAGCACCTTGGCCCCCAGCGCGCGGCACTCCTGCGCCACGGCCTCGGCCGGGGCCTCGCTGCGCGAGTAGTTGATGACGACACTCCAGCCCTCGCGGGCATAACGGCGCGCGGTGGCGGCGCCGATGCCTGAGGACGAGCCGGTGATGACGCAGACTTTGGGCTCAGACATGTTCGCTCCATTAGGGTGATAGACGGTGTCAAGAAGGCAGGGCCGAATCATCGCATCGGTGTGCGCCGCGCGTGATGCGCTGCATGCATTTGCGCCCGTCACGCACTGGCCCCAGTGCTAAGCTGCGGGCCCGCCGTTGTTGGCGCCGCACCACGAGAGATCACCATGCCCGGCTTGCTTCCCACCGTCGACCCCCTTGGCCTGCTGGAGTTTTCGGTGGTCTACACCGACCGCGCGCTGAACCACATGTCGGGCAAGTTTCAGGGCGTGATGCGCGACATCTCGCGCATCCTGAAGTCGGTCTACGGCGCGCATTCGGCGCTCATCGTGCCGGGCAGCGGCACCTTCGGCATGGAGGCCGTGGCGCGGCAATTTGCGGGCGACAAAAAGTGCCTGGTGATCCGCAATGGCTGGTTCAGCTTCCGCTGGACGCAGATTTTCGACATGGGCCGCATTCCCTCGGAAAGCATCGTCCTGAAGGCCCGGCGCACGGGCGCCGGCGATCAGGCGCCGTTCGCGCCAGCGCCCATTGAAGAGGTCGTCGCCGCCATCCGCGCGCAGCGCCCAGCGGTGGTGTTTGCGCCCCATGTGGAAACCGCCTCGGGCATGCTTTTGCCCGACGACTACCTGCGCGCCGTGACCCAAGCAACACATGAAGTGGGCGGCCTGTTTGTGCTGGACTGCATCGCCTCCGGCGCCATCTGGGTGGACATGAAGGCCACCGGCGTGGACGTGCTCATCAGCGCCCCGCAAAAGGGCTGGAGCGGCCCGCCCTGCTGCGCCCTGGTGATGCTCAGCGCCGCGGCGCGCCAGCAGATCGATGCCACCACCAGCTCCAGCTTCGCCTGTGATTTGAAGAAGTGGCTGCAGATCATGGAAGCCTACGAGGGCGGCGCCCACGCCTACCACGCCACCATGCCCACCGATGCGCTGACCCAGCTGCGCGACGTGATGCTCGAGACCGAGGCCTATGGTTTTGAGCGGCTGCGCGCCGACCAAAATTTACTCGGCGCCCAGGTGCGCGCGGCGATGGAAGCACGCGGCTATCTCAGCGTGGCAGCGCCCGGTTTCCAGGCCCCGGGTGTGGTCGTGAGCTACACCGACGACGCCGGCATCCAGAGCAGCAAGAAGTTCCTCGGCCTGGGCCTGCAAACCGCTGCTGGCGTGCCGCTGCAATGCGATGAGGGCGCCGGCTTCAGCAGCTTCCGCCTGGGGCTGTTTGGCCTGGAGAAACTGCAAAACGTGCAGCGCACCGTGGGCCATGTGGTGCAAGCGCTGGATGCGCTGAACCCGCAGCTGCAAAAGCAAGCGGCTTGAGGGCGGCGGGCGCTTTGAGCGCTGTCGATGCCGTGGTGATTGAAGCCGGCACGCCCTCCACGCAGGACTATGTGGCCGCTCACCTGCCGTGGTATCTGAAGGCCGTCGTCCGCCTGGTCTTGGGCCAAGTCCTTGGCCCGAGGCCAGTGACGGGCCGTTGACAGAGGATCGTTGACTCTCGGCCTAACTCCGGCCTAACTCATCTGTACAGCCGACGAAACAGCGGCCACGGCAAAGGGCTGAGAGGGTGTCGACCGGCAACCCGATCACAAGCCCCGCAAAAACCCCAGCAGCAGCTCGCTCACCGCGGCTGCGCGTTCGCGCTGCACCCAATGGCCGGCGCCTGGCAGGATGTGGCAGCCGCGCAGGGCGGGCAAGGTGCTGGTGAAGCGCTCGATCTGGGATTGCGAGGCCGGGAAGCGCAGCACGCCATCGCGCGCGCCGGCGATGAACATCGCTGGCTGCTGGATCGCGCAGCCGCGCCAGGGCATCAGCAGGGCCTGGTTGCGGCGCAGGTTGCGGTACCAGTTCAGGCCGCCCCGAAAGCCGGCGCGGGCGAATTCCGACGAGTAATACGCCAGGTCCTCGGCGTTCATCCAGGCCGGCAGCACCTCGGGCTCCAGGGTGTTGCCGAGGAAGCCTTCATCGAAGTTCAAGCGGCCAAAACTGGCGCGCTCGGGCGCGTCCCCCGAGCCACTGAAGTGGATGCGCCGCAACGCGCCCTGCACGTCGCGCTCGAACTCGGCCTCGGCCACGCCCGGCGTCTGGAAGTACTGCATGTAGAAGTCGTCGATGCCCTGGCTGGCGAGTGCCGTCAACAAGTCCACCCGCGCCGGCGGCGTGTAGGGCACGCTCATGCCGACCACGGCGCGAAAGACATCGGGCCGCAGCAGGGCGCTGTGCCAGGCCACTGGCGCGCCCCAGTCGTGGCCGACGATGACCGCCTGCTTTTCGCCCAGGGCCTGCACCAGATCGACCATGTCGCCCACCAGGTGCAGCAGGGTGTACTGGTCGGCATTGGCCGGCGCCGCAGTGCCGCCATAGCCGCGCATGTCGGGCGCCACGGCGCGGTAGCCGGCCTGCGCCAGCGCGGTGAGCTGGTGGCGCCAGGAATACCAGGATTCCGGCCAGCCATGCACCAGGATCGCCAGCGGACCTTCGCCTTCGACGACGCATCGCAGCCGGACGCCGTTGGTGGCAATCAGTTCGAAGCGGGGAAGCGGCGGCATCTTGTTTCCAGGCGCGGGGGATTCGAATTGCGGGCGGGGTTGCAACCGTTCAGGATGCTGCTACTTCCAGAGGACTTCCTTATCGCGCGCGGCCGCACGGGTGAGCAGGTCGATAAGCGGAAAAGCGCGCTGACGCAACGACACCTGCGCTTCGGTATCGGCCCGGGATTCTCCGCCCGCTGGTTTGCTGATCGCCGAGTTTTTTTCATGAACGTTTCCTTCATGAACGCTCTTTTCAACGATGCCCTTGAGCCGC
>JAYSSS010000032.1:0-43914 GCA_043720415.1 Ideonella sp. | reverse complement strand
TCGACCTGGGTGGTATCGACGGCCTGCTGCACATCACCGACATGGCCTGGCGCCGCGTGCGTCACCCGAGCGAGGTGGTCACCGTCGGTCAGGAGCTGACGGCCAAGGTGCTGAAGTTCGACGCCGAGAAGAACCGCGTCTCGCTGGGCATCAAGCAATTGGGCGACGACCCGTGGCACGGCGTGTCGCGCCGCTACCCGCAGAGCACGCGCCTGTTCGGCAAGGTCACCAACATCGCCGACTACGGCGCCTTCGTCGAGATCGAACCAGGCATCGAAGGCCTGGTGCACGTCTCGGAGATGGACTGGACCAACAAGAACGTCTCGCCCTCCAAGATCGTGGCACTGGGCGACGAGGTCGAGGTCATGGTCCTCGAGATCGACGAGGACAAGCGCCGCATCAGCCTGGGCATGAAGCAGTGCAAGGCCAACCCCTGGGAAGAATTCAGCGCCACGGTCAAGCGCGGCGACCGCGTCACGGGCCCCGTCAAGTCGATCACCGACTTTGGCGTCTTCGTCGGCCTGTCGGCTGGCATCGACGGCCTGGTGCACCTGTCCGACCTTTCCTGGCTCGAGCCGGGCGAGGCCGCGGTGCGCAACTACAAGAAGGGGCAGGAAGTCGAGGCCCTGGTGCTGGCAGTGGACGTTGAGCGCGAGCGCATCAGCCTGGGCATCAAGCAGTTGGGCGACGACCCCTGGATGGGCGTGTCGCGCCGTTATCCCTCGGGCACGCGGCTGTTCGGCAAGGTCACCAACATTGCCGACTACGGCGCCTTCGTCGAGATCGAGCCCGGCATCGAAGGCTTGGTCCACGTCTCCGAAATGGACTGGACCAACAAGAACGTGGCCCCGGCCAAGGTGGTGGCACTCGGCGACGAGGTCGAGGTCATGGTGCTGGAGATCGACGAAGACAAGCGTCGCATCAGCCTGGGCATGAAGCAGTGCAAGGCCAACCCCTGGGAAGAGTTCTCGTCCACCGTGCACCGCGGCGACAAGGTCAAGGGCCCGATCAAGTCCATCACCGACTTCGGCGTCTTTGTCGGCCTGGCCTCGGGCATCGATGGCCTGGTGCACCTGTCCGATCTGTCCTGGCACGAGACCGGCGAGGCCGCCGTGCGCAACTTCAAGAAGGGCCAGGAAGTCGAAGCCCTGGTGCTGGCCATTGATGTCGAGCGCGAGCGCATCAGCCTGGGCATCAAGCAATTGGATGGCGACCCCTTCGTCACCTACACCACGGTCAATGACCGCGGCATGCTGGTCAAGGGCACGGTCAAGACTGTCGATGCCCGTGGCGCCGAGGTGCAACTGGCCGACGATGTCACCGGCTACCTGCGCGCTTCCGAGTTGAGCCGCGACCGTGTCGAAGACGCACGCGGCATCGTCAAGGAAGGCGAAGAGCTTGAGCTGATGATCATCAACGTCGACCGCAAGGCGCGTTCGATCCAGTTGTCGATCAAGGCCAAGGACCAGGCCGACCAGCAAGAGGCCATGCAGCGTTTGGCTGTTAGCAACGAGCGCGAGACCGCTGGCACCACCAGCCTGGGCGCCCTGCTGCGCGCCAAGCTGGACAACCGCGAGTAATCGCGGCGGATCAAAGCCGGCGGCCCCAGTGGGCCGCTGTGCTTGGATCGAGGCCAGGCGCTTCACCGTGCCTGGCCTCTTGGAAATGCAAACCGAACTGCTGATCGACGCCCCTCCGACGCCTCCTTCGACGCCTCCATCGACGAACCAACGGCACCCCTCGCGCCCATGACACGCAGTGACCTCGTCGCCCGCCTGGCAGATCGGTTCAGCCAGCTCACCCAGCGTGACACCGAGTTCGCGGTGCGCACCGTGCTCGATGCCATGAGCGACGCCCTGGCACGCGGCCATCGCATCGAGATCCGCGGCTTCGGCAGCTTTTCCATCAGCCGGCGCCCTCCCCGTCTGGGGCGCAACCCGCGCAGCGGCGAGAAGGTGCTCATCCCCGAGAAGCTGGTGCCGCACTTCAAGCCGGGCAAGGCCCTGCGCGAATCGGTGGACGATCACCTGCCGGCGGGCGATTCACCGCTCTGAGCGGCTGACGGCCAACACCCAGGCGACCCGCAATGCGACCCCTGGTCTGGGCCCTGCGCGCCCTCATCTTCTTCACGCTCTTCGCCTTCTCGTTGAACAACGAGCAGCAAGCCGTGGTCAACGGCTTCTTCGGCACGCAGTGGCGTGCGCCCATGGTCATCATCGTGTTGACGGCCTTTGCCGCGGGTGCGGCCTTGGGTGTGCTGGCCATGGTGCCCGGCTGGTGGCGGCATCGCCAGGTGGTGCGCCGCATCGAGCAGGCGGAGCCGGCCACTGGTGCCGCCAAGTCAGGTGAATCGCTCAGCACCAACACCTTGCCCAAGATCCCGCCGCGGGATGGGCTCTAGGCACGGGCTGCGGGCGTGATCTCCACAGCCAAGTTCTAGACACGGGCCGCAGCAGGTGGACTTCGACTGGCAATGGTTTTTGGTGGTTCCGGCCGTGGCCTTTGCGCTGGGCTGGATGGCCTCGCGCATCGACATGCGCCAATGGAAGCGTGCCGACCGCGACGCGCCCAAGGCCTATTTCAAGGGCCTGAACCTGCTGCTCAATGAGCAGACCGACAAGGCCATCGACGCCTTCATCGAGGCCGTGCAACACGACCCCGACACCAGCGAGTTGCACTTTGCGCTGGGCAATCTGTTCCGGCGCCGCGGCGAGTTCGAGCGTGCCGTGCGGGTGCACCAGCACCTGCTGCAGCGCGCCGATTTGAAAGCCCTGGACCGCCACCGTGCCCAGCATGCCCTGGCCCAGGATTTCATGAGCGCCGGCCTGCTGGACCGCGCTGAGCCGGCGCTGCGAGCACTGCAGGGCACGGTGTTCGATACCGACGCCCGCCTGGCCTTGCTCGGCCTGATGGAGCGTTCGCGCGACTGGCTGGCGGCGGTGGACATGGCCACCCAGCTCGAAGCCAGCGGCACCGGCTCGTTTGCGGCGCGCATCGCGCACTACCAGTGCGAGCTGGCACTCGAAGCCGAGGCCCGTGGCGACGAGGCCAGTGCCGCCGCGGCACTGCAGGCCGCTCAGGCCGCAGCGCCGCTGGCGGCACGGCCTCTCATTCAGCGGGCGCTGCGCCTGGCGCGGCTGGGCCAGGCCAAGGAGGCCCTTGATCTGGGCAACGAGCTGCGGCTGCGCAACCCTGAAAGCTTTGTGCGCCTGGCCGGCGACTATGCGGCCTGGGCACTGGCTGCAGGCCAATCCAGCAGCGCCCATGAAGCCCTGCAGCAGATGTTTGATCAATTGCCCAGCATCGAGCTGCTGCGGGCGCTGGCCACGCTCGAAGGTGTGCCGGCCAGCCAATCCCCTCGCCTGGCAACCCTGCTGCGGGTGCAGCCCAGCCTGTCGGCGGCACTTGAGGTGTTGGACGCCCCCACCGAGGCCTGGCCCGAGGGCGCGCGCCTGGCCATGCGCGAGGCCGTGGCCCGCGTCGCGCGCCCACTGCAGCGCTACCGCTGCGCGGCCTGCGGCTTCGAGGCCCAGCGCCACTTCTGGCAATGCCCGGGCTGTTTGAATTGGGACAGCTTTCCGTCGCAGCACATCGAGTCGCTTTAGGCCACAGGCTGCACCGCTCTGTGCGGTGCTGAAGCAGCGATGCACTCAGCGCTTGGGCCGCTGCTGCGCCTGCGGCGGCGGGTGCACAGCCACCCATGCCGCCGCCCGCGCCGCGATTTGCGCCACCAATTGCGCCAACACCGCCTCGCGACTGGGCACCTGGCCTTTGCCACCCAGGCTGGCGACAGGGCCCGACCCCGTGATGCCGGCCAGGCCAGGCTCGTGATCGCAGTAGATGCCCAAGGTCGGGCAACCGAAGGCCGCGCCCAAATGCGTGAAGCCTGTGTCCAGGCCGACGACGTGTTGTGCCCGGCCCAGCACGCCCGCCATCTCAGCCACCGAGAGCAGTGGCGGCACGACTCCGCCACAGCCCTGGGCGATGCGCTGCGCGCGCTGCCCCTCGTCGGCACTGCCCCAGACCACCACGGGCAACAGGCCGGCCGCGCGCAGGCGCTGGCCAAGGGCGATCCAATGGTCCTCGGGCCAGAGCTTTTCAGGCCGGCTGGCGCAGGGAATCAGGGCCGCGAAGGGGGCGTTGGCCAAGCCGGTAACGTCGGCCGCAGACGGTGCCACAGCACCGGCAGGCAGATCGGCGGCGCTGGGTCGCCAGCCGCCCGTGGGCGCCAGCACACCGAAATCCGCTGGCGCCTGCGGCACGGCATAACCCAAATGTGCAGCGGCCAGTTGGCGATTGCGCTGCACCGCCTGCAACTCACGCGGCACCGCAGCGACACGGCTGTAGCACAGCGCCGCCAGCGGTTCGCGCACGCTGTGGCGGTCGTAGCCCACCAGCGGCCCGCGCGCCTGCACGCCCCACAGCACGCTCTTGAGCAACAGGCCCTGCAGATCGAGCACCAGGTCGTACTTGTCGCGGCGCAGCTCGTGGCGAAAGGCGCCGATGGCCGCCTGGCTGGCGGCGGTCCACAGGCTCTTGCGCCACTTGCGCCAGGCCATGGGCAACACGCGCTTCACCCCGGGGTGCAGGGCCGGGATGGAGGCAAACGCCGACTCGACCATCCAGTGCACTTCAACGTCGGGGCGCAGGCGGCAGATGTCGCTCACGGCGGGCAGCGCATGCACCACGTCGCCCATGGACGAGGTCTTGACGATGAGGACGCGCACTTTGAGTGTCAGCGCTTGGCGAGCTCGCCCACGCCACCGCTGGCAGGCGGCGGCGCTTCGCTAGCCACCAAGCCGCGCGCAGGCGCGCCTTGGTGCGCGAGCTCAGCAACCAAGGCCGGGTTGAAGCGGGCGTCGTTGTACATCTTGAACTGGCGATAAACCTTGAAGTAAGCGCGCCCGGCGCTGGCATCGGCCAGCAGCGCATCCAGGCAGGCGGCCAGGTCGGCGCGCTGTTGCAGAAGCCGCTGCAGCTTCAAGCCGCTGGCGCTGAGGTGGTCGGCGTCAACATCGCGGCGCTGGGTCTGGGCGCGCATGGCATGCACCTTCAAGGCCATGATGGACAAGCGGTCGATCATGCTGCCGGCGGTCTCGCTGTTGAGCCTGGCCGTGGCGGGCACGGTGGCCACGGGCGCGTCGGTGCGCGCCGAGGCCGCGTCGACCAGGCCCAGGGTGATCAGCAGCAATTCATCGACGCGTTCGGTGGCGTCGTTGCGCGCCTGGTTGTGGCCGTCGATGGCGCGCTTGTTGGCGGCAATTTCGCTGTCGCACACCCGGGTGCGCCGGGCCAGATCCTCCTGCGCCCACAGCAGGGCGTTGAAGCGGTGGTTGGCCCCTATCCAATGCCACAGGCCCTGGGGTGCGCGAGCGGCAGGCGCGGCATCGGCATCGGCATCGGCATCGGCATCGGCATTTGGCCAGCGGACGTCGGCCAAAGCCTGGTCATGCAGGGTGGTGATGTCGCGTGCAGTGGGCAGCGTGTCGGCCATGGTCGGATGCCAAAATGTGAAGCTCAAATTATCGACGCCAGGATGCAGCCCTCAATCGACACCGCATGTCCGCTCGCCCGCTGATCATTCGGCTGAGCAACTGGGTCGGTGATGTCATCCTGACCCTGCCCTCGATCCGCATGTTGCAGCAGCATGGCCACAGCCCGCACTTGGTGGGCAAGGCCTGGGCGCCAGCCCTGCTCAGTGGCGAGCACTGGCCGGTGCAGGTGCGGCCTCAGGGTCTGCGCGCGAATGTGGCACTGTTGCGCAGCATGCAATACGGCGCTGCAAAGGACCCCACGCAAAAGCCGCCGCGGTCCAATGCCTTGGTTCTGCCCAACTCTTTCTCCAGTGCCCTGGAAATGCGCCTGGCCGGCCTGCGCGCTACGGGTTATGCCCACGAGGGCCGCAGCTTTTTGCTGGGTCGCGCGCTGCCTCGGGCGGGCGACGACGCGCATGCGCTCATGCGCTACTGGACGCTGTGCTGCCGCTTTCTCGACATTCACGCGGCGCCGCCCTTGGCCATCGATCTGCGCAGCGCGCCAGCGGATCAAGCGGCCGCCGATGCGCTTTTGGCAGCGCGCGGCATCCGGCCCGGCTTCATTGCGCTGTGCCCCATGGCCGGCGGCACCTTCGAGAAGCTGGACAAATCCTGGCCGCACTTTGCCGCGTTCACGCAGGCCCTGTCGGCGCTGGGCCGAGACATCGTCGTCTGTCCCGGGCCGGGCGAGGAGGCCTTTGTGGCCGAGCACCACCCCAAGGCGCAATCGCTCAAGGGTGTGCGCCTGGGGGTCTATGGCGCGCTGCTGCGCCGCGCTGCGCTGGTGGTGGCCAATGACACCGGGCCGGGCCACCTGGCCGCTGCGGTGGGCGCCCCTTTGCTCAGTGTGCTGGGCCCGACCTTGCCGCAGCAGTGGGCGCCCTGGGGACCGAACGTCGAAGTGATTCGCCATTGGCCGCGGTGGCCGCAGGTCGATGAAGTGCTGGCACGCGCAAGCCATCGCCTGGCCGCTCGGGTTTGACACTGGCTGACAATTGCCCCCCCGCAGTCGCTGCCCGTCACCGTCAACCACGGCCAGAGGGGTCGCGTTGCGGGTCGCGGTCGGGGCCAATCAAGGTCTCGACCGAGTTCTCTTCCCAACCCGCAGGCGCGCCCTGCACCTTTGCTTCAACGGAGTCACTACATGTTCAAACGCTTCCTGGCTGCCCTGTTCGCACTCATTGCGGCCACAGCCTTCGCTGCTGTCGATGCCAACAAGGCCACCCAGGCCGAACTCGAAGGCATCAAGGGCATCGGCCCCGGCATCTCCAGCAAGATCATCGATGAGCGCAAGAAGGGCAACTTCAAGGACTGGACCGACATGGTCGATCGCGTCAAGGGTGTGGGCGATGGCAACGCCGCCAAGTTCTCGGCTGAAGGCCTGACAGTGAATGGCCAGGCTTTCAAGGGCGCCGCCGCCAAGCCGGTCGCTGACAAGGCGCCGGCCAAGGCTGCTGAAGCCAAGCCGGCCGCCAAGGCCGCTGATGCCAAGCCCGCAGAAAAGGCCACCGCAGCCAAGGCCGAGCCCAAGGACAGCAAGGCCGCCAAGTCAGACAAGCCGGCCGCCGCCGCGGCACCCGCCGCATCTGCCGCTGCTGCGAAGAAGTAATCGCCGACCGTTCAGGTTGTCAGACCTGGCCAAGGCCCCGCCACGCGGGGCCTTTTTTTTCATTCGCTCTTGGGCTTCTGGGGCCAGCCAAAAAACGCCAGCACCTCATCGCGCCGCGCCAGGGTATCGGCCTGCCCCAGCGCCATCAGCTCCTGCGTGTAGCCCGACTCAAACAGCAGATAGCTGGCCAGCGCCGCGCCACGCGCGTTGTCGCCCGAGCCACTCACGCCCATGCCACGCAACAGGGTTCGCACCGGGCGGGGCAAATGCGCCTGGTGGCGCGCGGCGATGTCGTCAAGGCGCTGCGAGGGCGCGATCACCAGCGCCTGCACCGCCCGCAGCGGCGTGGCCAGGCGCGCCTGCTCGGGCAACAAGGCCAGGGTGCGATTGACGCGCTCCATGCGCTCGATGTCCACCGCCAGGGCATCCAGGAAGATGCCTGAGAGCGCATGGCCGGCAATCTGCGCCAGGCTCGGGTAGCCCAGGTTGGGCACCGGTCGGCCGGGCGGCTCGTGCATGCGCCCGGCGCCGATCACGACCACCCGCTGCGCGCCCAAATGGATGGCCGGTGAGATCGGCGACGTCTGCCGCATCGAGCCATCGCCAAACCATTCCAGCTGCCCCTCGCGCTGCAGCTCGGCGGCCGGAAAGACGAAGGGTATAGCGGAGGAGGCGAGCAGATGTGTACGCGTCAATTGCGTGCTATGGGCAATGCGCAAGGAGCGCGTCCATGGCGCAATCGGCGCTGCCGCTTCATAGAAGGTGACATGGTCGCCGCTGCTGTAGCTCGACGCCGTGATGGCCAGGGCCTGCAGCTCGCGCGAGGCCAACAGCTGCGGCAGGCGCTCAATCGGCACGGCCTGCGCCAGCAGCTCGGCCAGGGGTGAGTTGTCCAGCAACGAGCGTGGCCGCGCCTTGCGCCAGCGTGCCAGCACCCAGCCTATGGACAGCATGGTCAGCCATTGCGCGCCGCTGCGAATCACGCCCAAGGAATCGGCGCGGTAGACCTGCTCGGCCTTGAAATTGCGCCACACCTCGCACAGTGTGGTCACCGCTTCGTCAAAGCGATCCGCCTGGCAGGCCAATGCGGCGGAGTTGATGGCCCCGGCCGAGGTGCCGCAAATCACCGCAAAGGGGTTGCGCCGCAGATCGGTGGCGGTTTGCCGGCGCAGCGCCGCAATGGCCTGGAGCACACCCACCTGGTAGGCCGCGCGGGCACCGCCGCCGGTGAGCACCAGGCCCGTGATGGGTGTCTCGTACATGGGCGCATTCTGGCCGCGTGGGGCCTGTGGCAGCGCCCGAATTGCCCGGGTTTACGGCGCTTCACGCGCCTCACAGAGCCATCCAAGTCGCGCCTCAGTCGCGGCCATGTCCCTTGCCGCGGCCATCACCGTGGCCATGGCCCTTGCCGTGGTCGTCTCCATGGCCATGCCCATGCCCATGGCCGTGGCCTTTGCCATGGCCCTTGCCGTGGCCCTTGCCGTGCGGTGCGACATGCTGGTTGTACCAAGCGTCCTGCACAAACATCACCGGCACGCCGCACGCGCCGTACTGTGCGCAGTGCTTGTGCCAGTGCTTGCGGTGGCCAGGCGGCACCCACAGGTAGACGGGTTGCGCCGCCACAGGCCGCGGATGGTGGGCGGCGTGCGGTGCTGGCTGGTGCACGATCACCGGCTGGGCCACCACCACGGTCGGCTGTGGAAAACGACCGATGTCGATGCGCCCATAGACACCTGGTTGACTGATGCTGATCGACACGCCCACATCGGCGGCCTGTGCCGACCCCGCGGCGGCAGCGAGCGTGAAGACCAGCGACAGGGCCATTGCGGGTGCGACGAGCTTGTTCATAACGCTTCCTTCAAGTGGACGGTGCGGGCACCGTCGGGTGGATTGATTCGGTCGAGGTTTGGCAACGCTCGGCCTGTGGCCTGCGTTGGCGGACCTTTGGTGAACAAGCGTAAACCCATCAGCGCCATCGCGGGGCCATCAGCGCCATCGCGGGGCCATCAGCGCCAACACGAGGCTATTCGTACACCACCGCCGCCTGGCCGCCATGCGCCAGGGCCTTGCAGCGCGCCAGCGCCTCGTCGCAGGGCCAGAAGCGGCCGTCGTCACCGAGATCGAGCTCGGCGCTGGCCGTGGGCCGCGCCAGTTGCAGGCGCAGGCCCAGGCCGCGCACCAGTTCGCCCTCGTCGGTGGCTTCGCGCCGTGCCGGCCAGGTGCGCACCAAGTCCGCCAGTGCCGGCATGCCGCCATTGAGCGCCATCGCCAGGTGCTTGCCAAAGCGGGCGCGCGCGCCCGGCAAATCCCAGACCTGGTTGATGTTCAGGCGCAGGCCGCCGGCAAAGCGGTCGGTCTGCACCTTGCCCTGCACGATGATCAGCTCGTCCTCGCGCAGCAGCTCCTTGTTGGCATTGATCAGGTCGTCATTGGCCACGGCTTCAATGACCTCGCTGTGGTCGTCCAGCTTGAATATCGCCACGCGGCCACGCTGGCCATTGACGAAACGCATGTCGCTCACAATGCCCGCCAGCAATTGCGGCTCGCGGCTGTCCACCAAGTCAGCAATACGGCGCTTGCAAAAACGCCTCACCTCGGTCTCGCACTGCTGGAACAAATGGCCTGAGAGGTAAAAGCCAATCGCGGTTTTCTCCTGCGTCAAGCGCTCCTTGATGCCCCAGGGCTCGGCGGCGGCCAAGGGCGGCTCCTGCGATGACGAGCCATGGCTGTCGCCGCCAAAGTCATCGAACAGCCCGCCTTGCGTGGCGTTGACGACCTGCGTGTCGGCCCAATCAAAACCCAGCCCCACGCTGGCCAGCAGGCTGGAGCGCTCGGCGTGCATGGCGTCAAACGCCCCGGCCTTGATCAGCGCCTCCACCGCGCGCTTGTTGACGCGCTTGCGGTCTATGCGACCACAGAAATCAAAGAAGCTGTGGAAGGGCCCGCCCGCCGTGCGTGCCTCGACGATGGCCTCGATCGCCCCCTGACCCGTGCCCTTGATGGCGCCCAGGCCATAGCGCACCAGCTTGGCCGTCACTGGCTCGAAACGGTATTCGCCGCGGTTCACATCCGGCGGCTCAAACGCCAGGTTGAAGAGCTTGGCGTCATTGAGCAGCGCCTTGATCTTGTCGCTGTCGTCCATCTCCACCGTCATGTTGGCGGCGTAGAACTCGGCCGTGTAATGCACCTTCAACCAGGCGGTGTGATAGGCCAGGATGGAATAGGCCGCGGCATGGCTTTTGTTGAAGCCGTAGCCGGCAAACTTCTCCATCAGGTCGAAGACCTCGTCGGCCTTGTCCTGGGCAATGCCTTGCTTGCCCGCCCCTTCACGGAAGATGGCGCGGTGCGTGGCCATCTCTTCGGCCTTCTTCTTGCCCATGGCGCGGCGCAACAGATCAGCACCACCCAGCGAGTAGCCGCCCATCAGCTGCGCCGCCTGCATCACCTGCTCTTGGTAGACAAAGATGCCGTAGGTCTCGTCCAGCACCTTGCCCAGCAGCGCATGCGGATAGCTCACTGGCTCGCGGCCGTTCTTGCGCGCGCAAAAGCTCGGGATGTTCTCCATCGGGCCGGGGCGGAACATGGCGTTGAGCGCGAACAGATCCTCCAGCCGATTGGGCTTGGCTTCGCGCAGCATGCCCTGCATGCCGCGCGATTCAAACTGGAAGACGCTCTCGGTCAGGCCGTCAGCAAATAACTTGTAAACACGGGGGTCATCCAGCGGCACGGCTTCGAAATTGAAATCGGCGCGGTCGGCGTGGCGCGCGCGGATCATGTCCTTGGCCAGCTCCAGGATGGTCAGCGTGGCCAGGCCCAGAAAATCGAACTTCACCAGGCCTATGGCCTCGACATCGTCTTTATCAAACTGGCTCACCGCCGAGTCGCTGCCGGGCTGCTGGTAGAGCGGGCAGAAGTCGGTGATCTTGCCCGGCGCGATGAGCACGCCGCCGGCATGCATGCCGATGTTGCGCACCATGCCCTCCACGCGCATGGCCAGGCTCAGCAGCTCGGCCACCTCTTCTTCGGTGGCCTCGCGCTGCTCGAGCTCGGGCGCCTCCTGGCGGGCGTAGATGATGCTGGGGTCGGGGTCGCTGGGCAGGCGCGCCAGGGTCACGGTCTTGCCCGGCGGCGCCGGGATGAGCTTGGCGATGGAGTCGACATGGCCGTAGCCCATGCCCAGCACGCGGCCGATGTCGCGCAGCGCGGCCTTGGCCGCCATGGTGCCGAAGGTGGCGATCTGGCTCACCGCCTCGCGGCCGTATTTGTCCTTCACATAGTCGATGACGCGGTCGCGGTTGCCCTGGCAAAAGTCGATGTCGAAGTCGGGCATCGACACGCGCTCGGGGTTCAGGAAACGCTCGAACAGCAGACCGTAGCGCAGCGGGTCCAGATCGGTGATCTGCAGCGAATATGCCACCAGCGAGCCCGCACCCGAACCCCGCCCCGGGCCCACTGGGCAGCGGTTGTTGCGGGCCCATTGGATGAAATCGGCGACGATCAAGAAGTAGCCCGAAAAGCCCATGCCCAGGATGACGCCGATCTCGAATTCCAGGCGCTCGGTGTAGCGCGCGCGCTGCTGTTCGCGCTGCGCCACATCGGGGTACAAGGCCTGCAATCGGACTTCCAAACCTTCGGCGCTGGCCTGGCGAAAGTAGTCGGCCATGGCCATGCGCTGGCCATCCACCATGGGTGTTGGGAAATCGGGCAGATAGTTCTTGCCCATCTCCAGCGTCAGGCTGCAGCGCTGGGCGATGTGCACCGTGTTGGCGATGGCCGAGGGCACGTCGGCAAACAGCGCCTGCATCTGCGCCTGGCTCTTGAAATACTGCTCGCGCGAGAAGCGCTTGATGCGCTTGGCATTGCCCAGGGTTTCGCCCTCGGCCACGCACACCCGGGCCTCATGCGCCTCATAGTCATCGGGCTGGGCAAATTGCACCGGCTGCGTGGCCACCACGGGCAAGCCCAGGGCCGCGGCCAGGGGCACCGCCGCCCGCACATGGGCCTCGTTCGTGGCCAGGCCGGCGCGCTGCAGCTCGATGTAGAAGCGCTGCGGAAAGTGTGCCGCCAAGCGCAGCGTTACGGCGCGTGCGCGCTCGGCGTCGCCGGCCAGCAGGGCCACGCCCACGGCCCCAAGATCGGCGCCTGAGAGGGCGATCAAGCCGGCATTCAACTCAGCCAGCCACTCCCACTTGATCCAGGCCTGGGCGCGCTGGGCGTTGCGTGTCCAGCCGCGGGCCAACAGCTCGCAAATATTCAGATAGCCCTGGCGGTTTTGCGCCAGCAGCAGCAGGCGTGAGGGCTGCTTGTCGCCGACGCTTGACATGCCCAAACCCATGCCCTTGCCCACACCCGCCGCGGTGGCCGTAGCGGCCGCGGCGGCGGCGCCTTCGGGCTCGACCCAGACGTCCACACCAATGATGGCCTTGAGCCCCTTGCCGCGGCTGGCCTTGTAAAACTTCACCGCGCCAAACAGATTGGACAGGTCGGTGATGGCCAGCGCCACCTGGCCGTCAGCGCGTGCGGCGGCGGCCAATTCATCGATGCGCAAAGTGCCATCGACGACGGAGTATTCGGTGTGGGTGCGCAGGTGTACGAAGGCCATGCGCGGGATTGTAGGGAGCGGGTTTCTACAATCGGCGCGTGCCCATGCTGAACATCGCCGCCTACCGTTTCGTTGCGCTCGAGGACTTGCCCGTGCTGCGCGAGCGGCTGTTCGCGGCGGCGTCGCAGGCCGGCATCAAAGGCACGGTCTTGCTGGCCGAAGAGGGCATCAACCTGTGCCTGGCCGGCGAAAGGGGCGCGATTCGCGGCTGGCTGCAGGTGCTGCAGGCCGATGCGCGCCTCGCCGGGCTAACGATCAAAGAAAGCGTCAGCCTGACCCAGCCCTTCAAGCGCCTGAAGGTCAAGATCAAGGCCGAGATCATCCGCATGAACCTGCCCGCGATACGCCCTGCCGCCGGCCGCGCGCCGGCCGTGGCCCCGGCCACGCTGGCGCGCTGGATAGGCCAGGGCCAGGACGATGAAGGCCGGCCGCTGGCGCTGCTGGACACGCGCAATGGCTTCGAGGTCGATGCCGGCGCCTTTGTCGGCGCGCTCGATTGGCGTTTGCACAGGTTCAGTGATTTCCCGGCGGCGCTGGCCGCCCACCGCGGGGCCCTGGCCGGCCACCGCGTGGTCAGCTATTGCACCGGTGGCATCCGCTGCGAGAAAGCAGCCATCGTCATGCAAGAACTTGGCATTCTGCACAGCGTGCAGCTCGATGGCGGCATCCTCAACTACTTTGCTGCCACCGCCGGTGCGGCACCGGGCTGGGTGGGGCAATGCTTTGTGTTTGATGAGCGCGTGGGCCTGGACGCCGATCTGGCGGCGCAGGCGGTGCCAGTGCAGCCAGTGCCGACGGTGCCGGTACCGGAATCGGCTTCAGTGCCGAACACCTAACCCGCAAACGAGGCGTCCATGCTCGGCATCGTTGTGCGCATTTTTGGCGTCCTGTTGCTGCTCACCGCGCTGGCCATCCCCTTGATGCGTGCGCCCGACCGCGCCGTTGAAACCCTGGTGCAACGCTGGGCGCCGCCGCCCTCGGATTTTTTGGAGCTCAACGGCCAGCTCGTGCACTACCGCGACGAGGGCCGGCGCGACGACCCCGCGCCCATCGTGCTGCTGCACGGCACCTCGGCCAGCCTGCACACCTGGGAGGGCTGGACCAAGGCGCTGCGCGGCCAGCGCCGGGTGATCAGCTTTGATCTGCCAGGCTTTGGCCTGACGGGGCCCTTTGCGGGCGCCTACGCCGGGCGTGAATACACCGGCCCTGAACTGGCGCGCTTTGCACTCGATGTGATCGATGCTTTGAAGCTGCAGCGCTTTGTCATCGGCGGCAACTCTCTCGGTGGCGAGCTCGCCTGGCGCATCACTGTGGCCGCGCCGCAGCGCGTGCAGCAGTTGCTGCTGGTGGATGCCGCCGGCTACGACTTCGAGCCCGAAACGGTGCCCCTGGGCTGGCGCCTGGCCAAGCTGCCAGGCTTCAACACCCTGCTCGAACAGATGCTGCCCAGGCCGCTGATCGTCTCCGGCCTGGTCGATGCTTACGGCGATCCCAAGCGCATCAACGACACCCTGGTGGACCGCTACTTTGAGCTCACGCTGCGCAGCGGCAACCGCCGCGCCCTGGGCCAGCGCATGCGCCAGATGCAGCGCGGCAGCGACCAAGCGCAGATCGCCAGCATCAAGACGCCCACCCTGATCCTGTGGGGCGGCCGCGACCGCTTGATTCCGCCGGCGCTGGCGCAGCGCTTTGCGGCAGACATTGCCGGCAGCCGCTTGCACCTGTTTGACGACTTGGGCCATGTGCCGCAAGAAGAGGACCCGGCGGCCACGGTGGCGGTGGTGAAGGCGTTTCTTGGTGTAGCGCCCTGATGGGTGGCTTGGCCGGCTTGGCCAACGTCGCCGACATGCCCAATCGCACACCCTAACCGGCTAGTCTCGCCGACGGCGCTGCATCAGCACGGCCATCAGGCCCAAGCCGGCGATGCCAATACTGGCCGGCTCACTGACGCGCGCAAAGGCCCGCCCGGAGGCGTCGGTGATGACGCTGAACGCGCCCACCTCACCGGCCGCGACGATGATGAAGCCGGTGACCACGCGGCTGTCCAAGCTCTCGGCTTCACTCAGCGAGGTGGCGTTGCCGGGATTGAACAAAAAGCCCGAGTCGGGCCCGGTCATGGCGCCTGTGGGCAGGCCAAAGTCATCGACATCGGCATCGACGTCGGTGGCGTCGATGCCGGGCTTGAAACCGCTGGTGCCGAAGTGGGCGCCTGAAGACACGAACCCCAGCGAAGGTTCAACGACGCGGACGGCACTGTCCCAGGTGAAGCCGAATCTGAAGGGGACGATCACCGAAGCCACCGCCGAGCCATCCACCGTGGCCAAGATCTTGGCCGGCTTGATGAAGCCGGCCGAGCTCACACCCAGGTCGTGCGCCGAAGCACCCGGGCCCACGGCGACAAGCGTGCCAAAGTGGCTGCCCACCACGACATCGCCTGATGCGGCCTGGACGCCGAAAGTCGGCGACACCGTGGTCACATACACCGCCGCCGCCCTGCCCAGGCCAGCCTGCAGTGCCAGGGCGGCCACGCCCGCCAGACCCACCGCCTTGATGATCGAACAGTGCATGGCGCACCCCTTGAAGTTTGCGGTCGCCGTGCCGCTCAGGGCCACCCGCCTTGTTTGCAGGCTTGAGCGCAATGGCGTCATGCCGAAGTCACCGAGCTGCTCCTGCGCCCTGACCTGCCCAACACGTCATGCATGGGGCCCCGCCGTCGGCCATTCAGACGAGATTCATCAAGCCAATGTCGCGGTTGAAGTACTGCAGGCGCGGAAACACCTCGTCGATCAGCCCGGTATCGGCACCAAACCAGCGTGCCAGCTCGCCGCCGAGTTGATCGACGGCGATGCCCGGTATCCACACGCCCTGGCCGACGTCATCGGGCCCTTGGATGGCCAGCTCAGGGAAGCGCCCGACCACCCGGCCGCCCCTGACCGCACCACCCACCACCCACTGGTGCGCGCCCCAGCCGTGGTCGCTGCCGGCGCCGTTGCTGGCCAGGGTGCGGCCGAAATCGCTGGCCGAGAACAGCGTCACCTCGCGCGCCACGCCCATCTCCACCGTGGCCGCATGAAAGGCCGCCACGGCGGTGGCGATCTCGCCCAGCAGCTCGTTCTGGCGCTGCAGTTGATCGTCGCCATGGGTGTCAAAGCCGCCGATGCTGCAAAAAAAGCATTGCCGCGGCAGGCCCATCTGGCCGCGGGCGGCGATCAGGCGCGCGGCCATGCGCAACTGCCGGCCCAGGCCGCTGTCGGGGAACACAGTGGCCAAGCTGGCGCTGTTCAAGGCGCCTGTGAGCACGCGCTGGTTGTCGATGGAGCGACCCATCATGTTGAGCCAGGTTTGGTCGAAGGGGTCGCTGCGCGCTTCACCGAGCAGGCCGTTGATGGCCACCGACAGCGGGTCGCCGCCGGCGGCGTTGTAGAACTCAAAACCAAAGCGCCCGCTGGAGGAGACACGGTAGGGCGAGAGGCCGCGGTCGCCACCCTCCCACAGGTTGCCACCGCTCAGGCTGATGGCGCTGTAGCCGCGGTTGGTGGTGCCCGCGGCCACCACGCGCTCAAGCATGCGCCCGCCCCAGCCGCTGCGCGCGGGCGCGTCGACCAAAGCGCTTTGCCAGGCGCCTTGCTGATCGCTGTGCGAGAACAGGCTGGCCGGCAGGGGCACGCTGCGGCCCTCGAACTGCGCCTTGCTGGTGGGCACCATGAGCGGGCCGACATTGGCCAGCACCGCCGCCTGGCCAGCATTGAACAGCGTGGCCAGCGGCGCCATGGCCGGGTGCACGCCGTAGCCTGAGGCGCCCAGGCCCACCAGGGCGCCTTGCGGCAGCGCCAGATTGGGCCGGGCACGCTGGTACTGTCCATATCGCGCCGCGTCCAGAGGCACGACCATGTTGTTGGCGTCGTTGCCGCCAAACATGAACAGGCACACCAGGGCGCGGTAGTCGTTGCCGCCGGTGGCCGCGGCCAGGGTCTGCCAGGGGGCGAAGGGGCCGGCGGCGGCCAGGCCAGCGGCGGCCTTCAAGAGACTGCGTCTTTGCATGCTGTTGTCCTTTGAAAGGGCTTACTTCTGGATCACGTGGTCGGGCGACATCACCGTCAGCATCAGCGCCGACTTCACGCGTTGCTCGCGCTGCCAGACATCGGTGGCGGGCATGGCAGCCAGCAGGGTGCGCAACCGGGCTCGCGTGGCAGCGCCCATTTGCAGATCGCAAAACAGCAGGTCTAACCGGTCTATCAAGCCGCTGCCATCGCCTGTGGCGGCCAGGGTCAGCAGCGGCGCGAAATCCAGGCGGAGTTTTGATTCATCCCAGCCATAGCCACCACTGAAGATGACCGAGGCGAAGAAGTTCAGTGAGCCCACCACCGTGGTCTCGCTGGTGATTTGAAACTCCGGCGCCACCAGCCCCGCCGCCGCCAGGGGCCCCGCCGGCCGGAACGAGGGCGCGTAGAAGTTGAACACCGAAGGCGCCAACAGCGGGCTCTGGCCCAGGGCCTCATCGGCACCGTCCAGGTAGTGAATCGAGTTGCGCCCGGTTTCACTCTTGGCGTTCAAGGCGCGCAGCAGCAGCGCAAAACGCAGCACCGGCTCGCGCTGCTTGCCAAAACTGGAGCGCATGGTGAAGTCATCACCGCGCACCTCCAGATCAAGCAGCACGGCGCGCAGCACGGCGCGCAAGTCGCCACGCACGCCCGCGCCGTTGTCGGAAAAGGCCGCGGCAACGCGCTGCACGTAGGCCGCGCTCGGGTTGCTGGTGACCAGACGCTGGATCAACAAGCGGCCAATGAAGGGCGCCACATTGGGGTGGTTGAAGATGTTGTCCAGCGCGTCCTTCATGTCCTGCTGCGCGGTCTGTCCTGCGGGCAGCACGCGGCCGTTGAGCAAGGTCTTGACGCCGCCGTCGTGGTAGGCCGCCCAAGGCTGCATGGGTGTTTGCCACAGCGCCTCGACGTTGTCGTCGTGGTCGTGAAAAGCATTGACATTGCGGTTGTCCAGCGTGCCATAGCTCCAGCCCGAGAAGGCCTTGGCGAAGCCCTTGACCACGGTCTCATCAAAGCTCGGCTGGGTCTTGCCCTGGGCATCGAGCTCCGGGCTGCCATCGGGCTTCAACTTGATCAGGCCGATGGAGAACAACTGCAGCACCTCGCGCGGGAAGTTCTCGTTCGGGTGCGTGCCTTTGTCGGTGTTCTCTTTCTCCGACTCCAGCATGTTGAGGTAGTAGCCCATGGCCGGGTGCAGGGTCACCTCTTCGAGCAACTGGCGGTAGTTGCCAAAGGCGTTGCGGTTGAGCATGTCCATGTAGCTGCTCATCGCATGGGTGCGGATGTCGGGGGCGATGTTGGAGATGACAAAGATCTGCAGCAGCGCCCAGCTCACGCGCGAGCGCAGCCCGCCCTCGGCAAACAGCCACTGCTGCCAGATGGCCTCGTAGCTCAGCTCTTCACTGGCGTGGCCGTTGTCGATGCGCGCGCGCTGCTGCTCAACGTAGGCGATGTGCGAATCGGCGCTGTGCGAAAACTGCTGCTGCAGCCAGGCCTCGAAGCCACTGCTGCGCAGGGCCTCGATCTCGGCACTGCTGCGCGGGCCAAAACTGGCCTGGCTGAAAAAGCGCGCGGCGTCGCGGGCGCTGCTGGGGCGGGTGGCCAGAGCGGGGGCCACGTTGGGGGCCGCTGCGGGGGGCGCCGCCGGGATGGGTGAGGCCTGGCCATCGCTGCCGCCACCGCAGGCGGCCAACAGCGCGGCGGCGCTGAGCGCGGTTGCTGCCGTCGATGGCGGCAGCAATGGTTCAGTGAGCATGCGGGTCTCCTCGGTGAGCGCTGCAACACTGTGCGGCGCTTCATCGAGGGCCTCGCAACGAACTGTAAAAGCGCGGCGGCCTCAGCGCGGCGGCCTCAGCGCCGCGGCCTCAGCACTGTCACATTAGCGCGGCGCCGTGCGCAGCAGCTCGGCCAGCTCGGCCTTCCAGAATTTGGCCTGTGCGGTGGTGCCGTGGCCGGCGGTGTCCGGGCTGCCGGGGATCAGCAGGATGCGGCCGTTCTTCACCCGCCTAACTTCCCGGTCAAGCACACCCAGCTCGGGCGGGTTGCGCTCATCGTCGGCGGAGTTGATGGCCATCAAGGTGGCGGTGATGCGCTCCAGGCCCGGCGAGGGGTTGTAGTCGCGCGATGAATCCCATTGGTAGAGGTGGTCGTTGGCATCGCCGGCAAAGGCTGCGCGCAGGCGGCCATCGAGCAGCGCATCGCCCTTCTCGCGTGAGGGCGCGGCCTTGAACAGCGCCTGGTTGCCACCGTTGGTGGCCAGGCCATAAAACACCGATGCGAACTGCAGGCTGCGGGGTTGGCGGGTGTAGTTGCCGTTCATCCACTCGGGGTCGTTGCGGATCGAATCGATGATGAGCCGGCGCATCATCCAGTTGCGGCCCGACATCTCGGTGGGCAGTGAGGCCATGGGCACGGCCACGTCCATCATCTGCGGGTAGCGCTGGGCCCAGATCCAGGTCTGCATGCCGCCCATGGAGTTGCCGATCACCAGGCGCAGCCTGCGCACGCCCAGGTGCTCGGTCACCAGCCGGTGCTGGGCATCGACCATGTCGTTGTAGTTGTAGCGCGGGAAGGCCGCGCGCAGGCCATCCGAGGGCTTGGTCGAGCGGCCCGTGCCAATGGCGTCGGGCAGGATGATGAAGTAGCGGCTGGCGTCCAGCGGCTGGCCGGGGCCAAACAGTTCACCGCCAAAGGCCGGGCCCAGCATGCCGGTGCCCGAGCCCGTGGTGCCATGCAGCACCAGCACCGGCTCGCCCGTGGGCTCACCCACGGTGGTGTAGTGCAGGCGCAGCTCGGGCAGCACCTCGCCGCTGTGAAAGCGAAAGTCGCGCACCACCCAGGTGCCCGTCTTGGGTGCGGGGAAGTCGGCGGCCAGGGCAGGCGATGCGGCGGCGATCAGGCCCAACAAGCAAAGTGCGCGGCGCAGGATGGAAAGCAAGGACATGGGTTCTCCAGGTGATTGAAGGCTTTGGTCGTGATGATGGCAGATGGTGCATGGCACTTTGCGCGTTTCGCATCGCGCGCACTGGGCGGCCAAGTTCAAGCATGGCGCTGGCCAGCGGCTCCTAAAATCGCGCCTTTGCGGCCCGGCCTGCGCCGCATTCACAGCCCGGCCGCCTGCTCCCATCCAAACCGAAAACCCGGCCGCGCCACAACACAAGCCCTTCGCCAAGGACCCCCATGGACACCAGAGTGCACCCTTCCCGCGAGCGCCTGCAGTGGCTGCGCCAGGCCCTGATCCGCGAGGGCGCGCAGGCCCTGCTGGTGCCCTCATCCGACCCGCACCTGTCGGAGTACCTGCCCGGGCATTGGCAGGGGCGCGAATGGTTGTCGGGCTTCACCGGCTCGATGGGCACGCTGGTGGTCACACGCGAGCAGGCCGCGCTGTTTGCCGACAGCCGCTACTGGACGCAGGCCGAGGCCGAGCTGTTGGGCAGCGGCATCGAGCTGGTGCGCATCCCCACCGGCAGCGGCACGCAGCACATCGAGTGGCTGGCCCAGCACTGCCCACGCGGCACGCAGTGCCTGGTGGATGGCCAGGTGTTGGGGCTGGCCGCGGCGCAGCAGTTGCGTGCCGGGCTGGAGGCCGCTGGCGTGGTGCTGCGCACCGATACCGATGTCTTGACCGCGATCTGGCCCGATCGCCCGCGCCTGCCTGAGGCCCCGGTCTATGCGCATGCAGCGCCGCAGGTGGTGCTGCCGCGGGCGCAACGCCTGGCGCAGATCCGCCAGGCCATGGCCCAGCATGGCGCCAGCCTGCACTTCGTCTCCACCGTGGACGACATCGCGTGGATCACCACCCTGCGCGGCGCCGATGTCGACTACAACCCGGTGTTCCTGGCCCACCTGCTGATCGACATGACGCGGGCCACGCTGTTTGTGGGCGCGGGCAAGATCGATGCCGCCCTGGCGCGCGCCCTGGCCGCCGATGGCGTGCACCTGGCCGACTACGCCCAGGCCGCGCCGGCACTGGCTGCGCTGCCCTCGGGCAGCAGCCTGTTGATCGACCCACGGCGCATCACCCTGGGCCTGCGCCAGTGCGTGGCCGCGGGTGTGCGCGTGATCGAGGCCATCAACCCCAGCACCCTGGCCAAGAGCCGCAAGAGCGATGCCGAGGCGGCTTTCATCCATGAAGCCATGGCCGAAGACGGTGCGGCGATGTGCGAGTTCTATGCCTGGTTCGAGGCCGCCCTGGCCCGCGGCGAGCGCATGAGCGAGCTCACGGTGGATGAGCACCTGAGCGCGGCGCGTGCCAAACGCCCCGGCTTCGTGGGCCTGAGCTTTTCCACCATCGCCGGCTTCAACGCCAATGGCGCGCTGCCGCACTACCGTGCCACGCCCGAGGCCTATGCCTGGCTGCAGGGCGACGGCCTGCTGCTGATCGATTCCGGCGGCCAGTACCTGGGTGGCACCACCGACATCACCCGCGTCTGGCCCATAGGCCAGATCACCGCTGCACACCGGCGCGACTACACCCTGGTGCTCAAGGGCACGATGGCCTTGTCGCGCACGCGGTTTCCGCAGGGCACGCTGTCCCCCATGCTCGACGCCATCGCGCGCGCGCCGCTGTGGGCGCATGGCCTGGATTACGGCCACGGTACCGGCCACGGTGTGGGTTATTTCCTCAATGTGCACGAGGGCCCGCAGAGCATCAGCCGCGCCATCCCCGAGGCGAACATGGCCATGCAGCCCGGCATGGTGACCTCGATCGAGCCGGGGCTGTATCGCCCGGGACAATGGGGCATCCGCATCGAAAACCTGGTGCGCAACGTGCCCGTGGCCACCGCCGAGAACGATGCCTTCGGTGCCATGCTTGAGTTTGAGACGCTGACGCTGTGCCCCATCGACACGCGCTGCATCGAGCGCACGCTGCTGCGCAGCGATGAGGTGGATTGGCTCAACGCCTATCACGCTGTGGTACGTGATCGCCTATCACCAAAAGTAGATGGCGATGCTCTGACCTGGCTGCTGCTGCGCACGCAGCCGATTTAGGCCAGGCGGCTGCGATTGAGGGCACTTTTGAGCACGTTCACTGGGCGCTCAAAAGGTCTCCCAGTCGTCGTCGCCGCCACCGCTGCGAGCGGCAACGCCGGCACCCGCGGCACCCGCGGCGCTTGCCAGGGCCAGTGCCGCCGGCGCTGCAAATATCCCCACGGCAGCACCAGGCAATGCCCTGCTCGTCGTGGCGGCCACAGCCCCACCCGAACCCGCGCTTTGCGCCACTGCGGCCGCGTCGCTATCGTTCGCCGGGGCCGCCGCCGAGGCCTGTGCGGGGTCGTCAACATCGCCCAGCTCGAAGCGCGACACCATGTCCGCCAGGTGCTGCGCCTGCTCGCTCAAGCTCTGCGCCGCCGCGGCACTTTGCTCCACCAGGGCGGCATTGCGCTGGGTCATGTCGTCAAGTTCGACAACGGCCAGATTGATCTGCGACAGGCCTTGGCTTTGCTCACCCGTGGCCTGTGCGATCTCGCCGATGACATCGCTCACACGCTGCACGCTGGCGACGATCTCGGTCATCGTCCGGCCGGCATCCTGCACCAGGCGTGTGCCGTCCTGCACCTTGCCCACACTGGTGCCAATCAGGGTCTTGATCTCGCGCGCCGCCTCAGCGCTGCGCTGGGCCAGGGATCGCACTTCGCTGGCCACCACCGCAAAGCCGCGGCCCTGCTCGCCGGCGCGGGCGGCCTCAACGGCGGCGTTGAGGGCCAGGATGTTGGTCTGAAAGGCAATGCCGTCGATCACGCCAATGATGTCGGCGATGCGCTTGGAGCTGGTGTTGATCTCGGTCATGGTGTGCACCACCTTGGCCACCACCTCGCCACCGCGCTGTGCCACCTGGGCCGCGCTGCTGGCCAGGGCATTGGCGGTGGTCGCCGACTCGCTGCTCGTTTGCACCGTGGTGTTGAGCTGCTCCATCGAAGCCGCAGCCATTTGCAAGCGGCTGGACGTCTGCTCCGTGCGTTGGCTCAACTCCTCATTGCCGATGGCAATTTCAGACGACGCCGTGCGGATGGACACCGAAGCCTGTTGCACGCTCTGTATGGTGCCGCGCAACTGGCCGATCATGGCGCCCATGGCGCGCATCATGTCGCCGAGCTCATCGTTCGAGCGGCTGCGCAATTGCACATCCAGGCGGCCCTGGGCCACGCTTTGCGCGGCATGCGCTGCGATCTCGAGCTTTTGCACCATGCGGCGCTGGGTGATCCAGGCGAAGCCCAAGGAGCCCAGGCAGGCCAGAAGCCCAATGACGCCGATCAACAGTGCCGCCCGATTGGCGCTTTGCTTGTGTTGGGATGCCAGAGCAATGTCCGCCTGATCGCCCAAGGTCTGCAGCTCGCCCATCAGGGCCGCCATGGCGCGGAACTCGGTGTCGGCGCTTTGCAGTGCCGCCACACCGGTGTTGGGATCGACGGTGGACAGATCGATGGCACTGTCCGCTTCCTTGAGGTACTTCTTGGCCAGGGCCGCCAGTTGGCTGAGTGTGGTTTTGGCAGCATCACTGGCAGCCAGCGCAGCAGCCTGTTGTGCGAACTGCGCAGACAGCTCCGTCAACTGCTTGGCCAGGCGCTCGCGCAAGGCCTTGACGGCGTTGTCGTCCAAGGACGCGATGATGGTCATGGCACGGTAGAGCTGCATGTGCGCCGTCGCCAACTGCGCTTGCTGACGCGCGTGCTGGTCGTGGCGTGCGCGCGTGCTGACGTCGGCCTGCTCGGCATTGTCCAGCGCGCCGTGCGAAGCCCGCAGTGAGCCGGCCAGCACCGCCACCAGCATCAGCCCGCTCGCTGCGGGCGCCAACATCAATTTCCAGCGCAGCTTCAAATTGTTCTCCCTTGGGCCGCGCTTGACGCGCCTGCACCGTGCAGAGGCCCTGCTTGCGGCCTACTTGTAGATGCCGCCACACACGGCCGCGTCGTCGAGCTTTTCGCAGTACATGCTCTTGGGCTCGATCTTCTTGGTGGTCGGGTTGGTGAATTTGTAGTCCTGCCAGAACGTGCCCTTGGCCTGGGCCAGCTCGACGCGCTCCTTGACAAAAGGTTTGCCGTCCACATCCTTCAGGTCGATCAAGTTTTTGCCAATCATGCGTTCATTGGCACCGTGGGCGCGCACCGTGCCGTCCAGGCCGTAGACCACCAGGTAGAGGTCGCGGTCGATGAACTGGCCCTGCTTGTTGCTGATTTCGGCATGGCCCTTGTCCTTGCCATTGGCCTTGATGAAGGCCACACCCTTTTTCACCAGGGCGGTGGCTTCGGCCTGGGTGGCGATGCCGGCTGCACCGGCCTCTGCGCTGAGCAGCGCCAGGCAAGCGCCTGCGGCGACCACATTGAGCGTGCGAGTGATTCGGAACATGAGCTTCTCCTGCACAGGGGGATTGAACAATTTCGGGCGGGCCCGCGGCGCCTGAGGCAAACACCTCAATCCAGACAATTTGGCCTTGGCACTCAATCGGCACAGCTTGCGCGGGATGCGGCCATTTTTCGGCAAACCTGCGCTGGCGAACGCCTTGAATTGCGGCCCTACAGCCCGGCTGTTCCTGCCCTCGCGGTGCGCCTGGTGGGCACGCCCGCCTGGTCTTTGTGCGCGCTGGTAGGCTCGCGCAGATGGCTCCCGCTGATCGACACATTGCACCCCGTGCTGCCATCGGCATTGATGTCGGCGGCACCAAGATTGAAGCGGTGTTGCTCGATGGCAGCGGCGCGCTGCTTTGGCGCGAACGTCTGCCATCGCCGGCCCAGAGCTACGACGCCATGGTGGCGGCCATCACCAGCCTGGCCCAGGGCGCACGCCACCAGCCCGGTGGCGATGTCGCCACGATCGGGCTGGGCACACCGGGCAGCCTCACGCCGCAGGGCCTGATCAAGAACGCCAACACCACCAGCCTGAACGGCCGGCCTCTGTTGCGCGATTTGACGCAGGCCATAGGCCAGCCGCTGCGCCTGGCCAATGACGCCAATTGCCTGGCACTGTCTGAAGCCGTGGACGGCGCCGGCGCGGGCGCCGCAGTCGTCTTTGCCGCCATCCTGGGCACGGGCACGGGTGCGGGCATTGCCGTGCACGGCCGGGTGTTGACCGGCCCCAACGGCCTGGCTGGTGAATGGGGCCACAACCCGCTGCCCTGGCGCGAGCCACAGGACGCGTGGATAGATTGTTATTGCGGCCAGGCCGGCTGCATTGAGACCCTGGTGAGCGGGCCGGGCCTGGCCCGCGACCACTTGCTGCACAGCGGGCAGGCGCTGGCCGCACAGGCCATCGCCGCAGCCGCGGCGCAAGGCGACGGCGCCTGCCTGCAGACCCTCTTGCGCTGGCAGCATCGCCTGGCCCGCGCGCTGGCCCAGGTCATCAACCTGCTCGACCCGGATGTCATCGTGCTCGGCGGTGGCTTGTCGCGCATCGCCAGCGTCTACGACGCCGTGCCCGCGCTGTGGGGGCAATGGGTGGTGAGCGGCGGCTTGAAAGACCCGGTGCGCACCCGGCTGCTGCCCAGCCTGCACGGCGATGCCTCGGGTGTGCGCGGCGCGGCCTGGCTGTGGCGCGACGCCCTGCCTTGACTGCCGGCGCGCTGGCTACATCTGCCGGAACAGGTGCAGGTGGTTGCGGCTCACCGGCAGGGTCTCGCTGCGACCCAGCAGATGCACATCGGCGGTCTCGTTGGCGCCACGCAGGACGTGCGCCACATGCTTCAAGTGCACGATCACCGAGCGGTGCACCTGGGCAAACTGCGCCGGGTCGAGCTCGCCGACCAACTCTCGTATGGGTTTGCGAATCAGCGCCTCACCAGATGTCGACACCACCAGGGTGTACTTCTCGTCCGAGCGCAGGTAGATCACGTCGTCGACCGCTATCAAGCGCACGGACTGGCCCACCGAGGCCTTGATCCAGCGCAGCCAGGGCGTGCCGGTGGCCTGCAAGCGCGGCACCGCGATGGGCTTGACCAGGTAGTCCAGCGCCTCTTGTTCAAAGGCCTGCACGGCATATTGCTCGAAGGCGGTGACGAAGACGATGTGCGCCGGGCAGGCTCATGCGGGACGTCACGCGGCGTCTGTCCTGGGCTGGCGAACTTGAGGTCCGGCGGCTGGTCCGGCGGCAAGTCAATCTGCGCACAGGTGCCGCGCGGCAGGTGTGCGCTCAAGCTCAGGCTCGCGGCAGCACCATAAACGCCCTGCACCAGCTCGACCTCATTGCCCAGGGTGGGCAGGCCGCCGCCGCTGTGCAGGCGCGGCAGCGCCGCGCGCAGGTAGGCGATCAGGCTGCGCAACACCTCGGCCGCACGCGGCGAGCCGGATTCCACCAGGGCCTGCACATTGGCCAGGGTGTTGAACAGGAAGTGCGGTTCGATCTGGGCGGTGAGCAAGGCCAGCCGCGCATCCAGCGCCTGGCGCTGCTGCACACTGCCCTGCAGTTGGGACTGCAGCGCCAGGGCCTGCGCCCGCGCATCGCGCTCGCGCACCTTGGCCTCGCGCTCGCGCACCTGGGCGCCTAACGACCGGATCAAGCCGACGAGCACAGCGCTGCCGGTGATCAGGATCAAGCCATGCAGCCGGCCAGGGTGACCGACGATGGCCTGCACATCGCCGTCGGTGGCCAGCAGGTAGACGGCGAAGGCCGCCACCGGCGCCGTCAAGGCCACGGCCAGGATCTGCGCCAGCCAGCGCGGCAGCAGGCTCTGCTGCCACTGCCCGGCAGCGACATAGGCCAGCAGCAGCCACAGCGCGACGAAGGTGGTGCGGCCCACGACCACCACAAAGGGCGGCACATAGATCGGGTTGAGCAAGGTGGCCACGGCCAAGGCAGTGCCCAATGTCCACGCCACCTTGGGCAAGTTGAGTTCGCGCAGCAAGGCGCCGAGCGTGGGGTTCGACAAAGGCCTGGCCGCACGGTAGCCCGTGAAGACCGCTGCGCCAAGGCCGCCACCGTGGCCTTGCGACGAACGACGCCAGGCGAGGTGCAGGACACGGCGCCGGGCCCAGGCCCGGGGCCTGGCCTTACAGGCTCTGGCGTTGCAGTGGCGCTGCCAAGGCCTGGCTCAGCGTGTCGGCGGCGTCGGCCAGGTGCACGCGTGCGGTGGCGCTCAAGCCGCTGCGCTTGAGTGCGGCCTGCAGCCGCGGCAGCAAGCTGCGCGCCTGCTCGCGCATCTGCGCGCGGGCGTCGGAGCGGCTTTGCACCGAGGGGCGCAGCAACTGCGCGGCCAGGCGGTTGACATGCTCACGCTGCAGCTCGCGGCGCAGCGCGCTGATCTCGGGCCGTGGGCTATCGAGCTCACGCCATATCACTTGCGACAGGCGCGCATACAGCTCCGCCAGATGGAACACCGACGATGCCCCGCCCGCGGCAGATGACAGCCCCGCTGCCGCCCCAGGCGCTGCACCTGCTGCCACTGCCGTGGCGCCAGTCTCAGGCTCGAACCTGCCTTCGTTTTCAAGAATGCGACTGGCCACGGTGTCGCTCATGAGCTGGCCCAGCAGGGTGCGCTGCAGGGCCAGCACCGCCTCGGTCACCGAGTACTCGGTGGCGGTGTCGGTGTCGTCGCCGCGGTCCAGAAAGTCCGGCGCAAGTTTGCGCTGCAGCGCAGGCGACAGGCGCAGGCTGTCCATCGACAGCACCTGCTGCGCCAGCATCTCCAGTGCGGCGCGCTGCAGTGCCGCCGGCACGGGCTGGATCGGGTCACGCCCGCTGCCGGGGAAATCGCGCAGGGTGCGCACGCCACCGATCTGGCGTGCCAGCACGCCCGTGGCAGAGGCCACATCGCGCACGGCGTAGCGCACGGCGCGGCGCAGTGGCGCGTAGCTGGTGGTCTGGCTGAGTTGGCGGGATTCTTGCCGCGCGATCAAATCCTTGGCGATGGCCAGGCGCGCTTGGGCGAAGGCCAGTGGGTCGTTGCCCAGGGTGAAGGTCAGCGTCTCGGGATCGATGCCCAGGCTGGCGTCCTCGTCGGTGCCAAAGGCCAGGGCGGGCTCGCCGCTGCGGGAGGCGATGCGCTGCAGCTCAGCCGTCTCCTCGGCCGCCGCCAAGGGCCGATAGCCGTACTCGATGGCCCAGTAGTCGTAGGCGCCCAAGGCGCTGCGGTGCACCGAGCCATGTTGATCGAAGGCCGCGCCCGGGGGCGGGATGTTCAACGCCGAGTAGTCCATCACCGAGCCCGAGGTGCCATGCGCCGCGGTGAAGGCGGGGTCAGCCAGTTGCGCCAGGGACACCGCCTTGGAGGCACGGAAGTTATGGCGCAGGCCCAGCGCGTGGCCCACCTCGTGCATGGTCACGGCAAACACACGCTGCAGGGCGAATTGCTCAGGCAACGCGCTGCCCTCGGGCAGCTCACCGCGTGCATCGAGCACGTCCAGGGCATAACTGAAGGCTTCAGCCGACTGCGCGGCGTAATCGCACAGGGCGCCATCGGCATGGGCATGGCCTACGGACACCCCATCAGCCCTGTGACCCGGGCCACCGAGCTGCATCAGGCTGGGCATGTCGTCGGCATCGATGCCGCGCGCCTGCTGAGCATCGATGCCGCGCGCCTGCAGTGCGTCGCGGTTGAGCACCTGGGCGCGCAGGCCGCGCATGGTGCGTGCCAGGTTGCCATCGAGCACGATGTCGGCGTCGAGAATTTCGCCGCTGCGCGGGTCGGTGATGCTCGGCCCGAAGCCGTCAAAGGCCGGGCTGGCCGAGCTGATGAAGCGCACTGAGGCCACACCGACATCGAGCGTGTCAAAGCTGGCCTGGTCGTCCTGCTGGCGGGCTTCGATGGCACCCTTGAAGCCGATTTTCTCGAATGCCTTGTTCCACTCCAGAATGCCGCGCGTGACGGTCTCGCGGTACTTCAAAGGCACGCTGCGGTCGAGCCAGAAGACGATGGGTTTGACGGGCTCGGAGAGCTCGGCCGCGGGGTCCTTTTTCTCCAGGCGCCAGCGGTTGATGTGGCGCAGCTTGGTGCTCGCTGCCGCCTCATCGCTGAAGTTGTGTACATCGCTGGTGAAGTAGCCCAGGCGAGGGTCGGCCGGGCGCGTGCGCATCACCTGTTCGGGCAGCTTGGCGATGGAGTAGTGCAGCCCGATGAACATGCTGCGCGCATCGGGCAAGCTGACCGGCAAGGTGGGCACCGGTGCCCCGGGGGGCGCGCCCGGCAAGGGCATGGCCAGGCTGGCGGTGGCGTAGTGCGCCTGCACATTGAAGACCACCTCACGCGGCTGGCCACGCAGCTGCGTGAAGTGGGTGTGGCGGCCATCGAGTGCATAGGCTTGACGGTAGGCGCGCTGCAGCACACTGCCCAGGCCAAGCAGGTCGCCCAAAAACAGCGGCGACGCATCGACCAGCACCGATTTGCGTTGCGGGTGGGGCTGGCTGACCACGCCGCTGCTGGACAGCAGGCTGCTGGAAAAGCCCGCCGCCACCGAACGGGCCTGTGGCGAGCCGGGCTCAGCGATGTACTGCTGGTTACGCGCCACCAGGCGCACCTGGTTGTGCACGCGCTCGAACTCCACCACCTGGGCGCGCGCGCGGCTGCCAAAACTGCCCACCATGGTGCCGCCAAAAATGCGGCCCTCGCCGATGCCACGGGCCAGCTTGGGGGAGAAGTAAAACGGCTTGTTGAAATCCTCAGGGCGCAGCTCGATCCAGACCCGTTCGTCCTTTTGGTGCAGGGTGAACAGGCCGTCGATTTGCTTGGCGTCGCGGATGACGATGGCAAAGGGCGGCGGCTGGCCGGGTGCCGGGGGCGCCGGCGCTGTCGCCACCACGGGCGCCGAGGCCGCGGGCCCTGCTTGCAGTGCGGCCAGGCTGGGACGTGGCGCCGTAGCGGCCGGCAGACTCGCTGCGGCCGCAGACGCTGCAGTGGCCGGCGACGTCGCCGTGCTCGGCGTTGCAGCCGGGCCCGGTGGGCCGCCCGCACATGCTGCGAGAACTGAAAGCGTGCAGACTGCACTCAGGCGGATGAACACGCTGGTGGAGATAGGCATGGGTGAAGGTCCGGTGAAGGCCGACCGAGGTCCAAGGCCAGGCAAATCGCTCAAGCGCCAGGCAAATCGCTCAAATACCGCGTTACTTGAGCGCCTTGAAGCGCAGCCGGTGCGGCTTGGCGCGCTCCTCACCCAGGCGCTTTTTCTTGTCGACTTCGTACTCTTGGTAGTTGCCGTCGTAGAAGAACCACTGCGAGTCGCCCTCGCAGGCCAGGATGTGCGTGCAGATGCGGTCCAAGAACCAGCGGTCGTGGCTGATGACCATGGCCGAGCCGGCAAACTCAAGCAGCGCTTCTTCGAGTGCGCGCAGGGTTTCCACGTCCAGGTCATTGCTCGGCTCGTCGAGCATCAGCACGTTGCCGCCCTGGGCCAAGGTCTTGGCCAGGTGCAAGCGGCCGCGCTCGCCGCCAGAGAGTGAGCCGATGAGCTTTTGCTGATCATTGCCCTTGAAGTTGAAGCGGCCGATGTAGGCCCGGCTGGGCATGACGAATTTGCCGACGATGATGTTGTCCAGGCCGCCCGACACGTCCTGCCACACCGTCTTCTCGTTGGCCAGGCTTTGCCGGCTTTGATCGACAAAGGCCATCTGCGCGGTCTTGCCGATCAGCACCTCGCCGGAGTCGGGCTTCTCCACGCCCTGCAGCATGCGGAACAGCGTGGATTTGCCCGCGCCGTTGGGGCCGATGATGCCGACGATGGCGCCGGCCGGCACCTTGAAGCTCAAGTTGTCCATCAACAGCCGGTCACCAAAGCTTTTGCTCACGCCCTTGAACTCGATCACCTCGTTGCCCAGGCGCTCGGCCACGGGGATGAAGATCTCGTTGGTCTCGTTGCGCTTCTGGTATTCGACGTCGCTGAGCTCCTCGAACCGCGCCAACCGCGCCTTGCTTTTGGTCTGGCGCGCCTTGGAGTTGGAGCGCACCCATTTCAGTTCCTCCTTCATCGCCCGCATGCGCGCGTCTTCGCTCTTTTGCTCGCTCTCCAGGCGCTTCTCTTTTTGCTCCAGCCAATCGGAGTAATTGCCCTTCCAGGGGATGCCCATGCCGCGGTCGAGCTCAAGAATCCACTCGGCCGCGTTGTCCAGGAAATAACGGTCATGGGTGATGGCCACCACGGTGCCGGGGAAGCGCAGCAAGAACTGCTCCAGCCACTCGACGCTCTCGGCATCCAGGTGGTTGGTCGGCTCATCGAGCAGCAGCATGTCGGGCTTGGAGAGCAGCAGCCGGCACAGCGCGACGCGGCGCTTTTCACCACCCGAGAGCACGCCGATTTGCGCCTCCCAGGGCGGCAGACGCAGGGCGTCGGCGGCCAGCTCCAACTGCAGATCGGTGTTCTCCGAGCCAGCTGCGGCAATGACGGCCTCGAGCTCGGCTTGCTCAGCAGCCAGGGCATCGAAATCGGCGTTTTCCTCGGCGTATTCGGCGTAGACCTCATCGAGCCGCTTCTTTGCAGCCAGCACGCCACCAATGCCTTCTTCGACGGCCTGCCGCACGGTCTGGTCGGGGTTGAGCAAGGGCTCCTGCGGCAGGTATCCGATCTTCAGACCGGGCATGGGCGTGGCCTCGCCTTCGATCTCCTTGTCGATGCCGGCCATGATCTTGAGCAGGCTGGATTTGCCCGAGCCGTTGACACCCAGCACACCGATCTTGGCGCCGGGGAAGAAGGACAGCGAGATGTTCTTCAGGATCTGGCGCTTGGGGGGAACCGTCTTGGAGACGCGGTTCATCGTGAAGACATATTGGGCCATGGGCATCTCGGGCTGGGGTGAGGCGCAAAGTACGCAGAAGTTGGCTTGCATGCGGCCTGGGCCACGCGCCAAACCGAGCATTGTCGCCGCACGCGGCGCGGCGCTGACCTACAATTGCACCCGCGCCGCGACATCCAGTCATCGCGGCGCAGTCGATTCCGACACCCTCAATCTCTCGCACCTTCCGACTGGAGCGCCCCTTTAGAGGCGACAGCAGGCTGCGAACCATGGCCCAGCTCTGGGCCCCCACCCATGAATTTCACCGACCTCGGCCTGGCCGAGCCGCTGCTGCGCGCCGTTCGCGAGCAGGGTTACGACACCCCCACCCCGATCCAGGCGCAGGCCATCCCTGCCGTGCTGCAAGGCGGCGATTTGCTGGCCGGCGCACAAACGGGCACCGGCAAGACTGCAGGCTTTGTGCTGCCCATGCTGCAGCGCCTGATGGCCGTGCCCAGCAAGAAAGACAGCCGCGGGCGCATCTGCATCCGCGCCCTGATCCTGACACCCACGCGCGAGCTCGCCGCCCAGGTGGAAGAAAGCGTGCGCCTCTATGGCAAGCATGTGCCGCTGACATCGATGGTGATGTTTGGCGGCGTGGGCATGCAGCCGCAGATCAACCAGTTGCGCAAGGGCGTGGACATCCTGGTGGCCACGCCGGGGCGCTTGCTCGATCACCATGGCCAGCGCACGCTGGATTTGAGCCATGTGGAAATCTTCATCCTCGATGAGGCCGACCGCATGCTCGACATGGGCTTCATCCACGACATCAAAAAAGTGCTGGCCGCGGTGCCCGCGAAGAAGCAAAGCCTGCTGTTCTCGGCCACCTTCAGCGACGAGATCAAAGCCCTGGCCGACAGGCTGCTGAACAACCCGGCGCTGATCGAGGTGGCGCGGCGCAATGCCACCGCCGAGCTGATCGAGCAAAAGGTGCACCCGGTGGGCCGCGAGCAGAAAAAGGCATTGCTCGCGCACCTGATCCGCAAGGGCGACTGGCACCAGGTGCTGGTGTTCACGCGCATGAAGCACGGCGCCAACCGCCTGGCCGAGTTCCTCAACGACGAGGGCATCAGCGCCATGGCCATCCATGGCAACAAGAGCCAGGGCGCGCGCACCAAGGCGCTGGCTGACTTCAAGGCCGGCGAGCTGCAGGTGCTGGTGGCCACCGACATCGCCGCCCGCGGCATCGACATCGACCAGTTGCCGCATGTGGTGAATTTCGAGCTGCCCAATGTGCCCGAGGACTATGTGCACCGCATTGGCCGCACCGGCCGCGCGGGCTCACCTGGCGAGGCCATTTCACTGGCCTGTGTGGATGAGGATATCTTCCTGCGCGACATCGAACGCCTGATCAAGCGCGCCATCCCGCGCGAGGTGGTGACTGGCTTCGAGCCGCCCTCGCATGAGAAGGCCGAGCCCATCGTGCTGGGCCGCATGACCATCGGCGTGGGCGGCACGCGGCGCAACGCCGGTGGCGGCGGTGGTGGGCGGCCGGGCAGTCGCCCAGGCGGTGGCCCCGGCACAGGTGACCGCAGCGGTGGCGGCCGCAACGGTGGTGGCCGCAATGACGCCCGTCGCGAACCCGCCCCGGCCGGCCACCGCCCGGCCGCGCCGCGCCATGACCGTGTGGGCGCAGGCCACGCCACGCAGCCCGCGCCCCACGGCCAACCCCATGGCCGGCGCGAGGTGCGGCGCGATGACCGCGGCGATGCGGCGCGCCCCAGCGGGCCGCGTTTGACCACGCCCAAGCGTTGAGGCGCAAGGCCAGGCAAGGCGACAAGCTTGCCCGGTTTTGCGCGAAGGCTCGGCCAACTTCGACCTGAAGGGTCAAGTTCGCGGCGTCGGGGTCGATGTTGATGTGACCCGTGTTCACCCCCCGGTGAACACAAGCACCCAACGGCCATGACACCCAAGCCGAGTTTCACCGTGAGGCGCCGCCTGTACTGGGTCGCGCTGTGTTGGGCACTGGTGGCGCCGGCCGCCGCCAAGACTGGCCCTGGGATGCAGTTCTTGATGCACTGGCGCTAGTAGCCTGACATTGACGCTCTCACACCGGCGGACGCAACAACTGCCACACCGGGTGACTGCGGCGTCGGCGCCCCACGCTGCACAGTGTGGACAGGCTGCGCCCTAGGGCCATCTGCGTCACGACCTTGCTGAGCGCGCCGAGCTCTTCGACCATGGCGCGGAAGTGCACGGCGTCCAGTGCGAGCACCAGGCTCGGGGTTTGCGCCTTCACCGTGGTCGTGCGCCGCCCCTTGTTGACCATCTCGACTTCGCCGAAGTAGTCGCCATCTTGAAGGTCGGCCAAACGCATGGCCTGCCCTGCCGCGTCCATCGTCGAGATCGTCACCGTGCCACGCACGACGATGTAGAACTTCTCGCCCGCGTCGCCTTGTGAATAGATCGTCTGCCCCGGCGCGTAGGAGCGCGATATGAAGCGCCCGGAAAGGCTTTCCAGCGTATCGAGATTCACCTGCTTGAACAGCGGGATGGCGCGCAGCCGCTCGCCGCTGACCTCGGCGTGCTGCCCGTCACCGCTGACCACGAACCCGGTCTGCATCTGCCAGAGCTGCTGGTAGAGGCCACCGCGCGCCAGCAGTTCGTCGTGCCGGCCCTGTTCCCTGACCTGGCCCTGGTCCATGACGACGATGTGGTCGACAAAACGTGCCGATGCGAGCCGGTGGGTCACCAGCATCACGGTGCGTTCGCGCGCCAGTTGCTCGATCGTGGCGTTGATCGCCAACTCGGTTTCGGGGTCGAGCGACGAGGTCACCTCGTCGAGCAGCAGAATCCCCGCGCCAGGCAGGATGGCGCGGGCCAGGGCGATGCGCTGGCGTTGCCCTTCAGAGAAGAACTTGCCACCCTCGCCGACGGGCGAGCCGTAGCCTTTGGGCAGGGCCACCACGAAGTCATGAATGCCCGCCAGTTGCCCGGCGCGAATGACCTCCTCGTCGCTGGCGCCTGGCTTGGCAAAGCAGATGTTGTCGCGCACGGTCGAGTTCACCAGCAGCGATGATTGCAGCACCGTGCCGATGCGGCCACCTAACTCGGCCGGGTTGAGATCACGAATGTCATGGCCGTCGATGCTCACGCGTCCGGCGCTGGGGGCGTAGAAGCCCAGCAGCAGCTTGAACAAGGTGCTCTTTCCGGCGCCGCTGCGGCCGACGAAAGCGACGGATTGCCCGATCGGCAGCTCAAGGTTGATATCGCGAATGCCGGTCTTGCTCTGGCCGTAGCTGAAGTCGAGTTGCTCGAAACGGATGCTGCCGGATGGCACGTCCAGACGCTGTACGGCCTGCCTCTCGTGATCCGGCAGCAAGGCATGGCCCACGGCTTCGATGCGTTGCAGGCTCAGCGACGCGCGGCCCAGGTCCTGGACATGCGCGGCCAGTCCGGCAATGGCGCGCATCATCACGGGCAGCAGCAGGATGAAGGCCGAGAGCGTGCCCAGGCTCAGCAGGCCGGCGAAGCACAAGGCGGCACCGGCACCCAAGACCAGCAGCGTGACGCTGGCCTGCATGTTGTCCATCGACAGCTTGAAGCTTTGCAATTGGTACTGCGGGATCTTCAAGGTGCGCTTCACATCGGCCAGGTTGCGCAAGGTATTGGGTTTGCCCTTGCGCGCGGCGACGTCTTGTTCGAAGCGTCTGGACGCCTCGCCGCCACGGCCGAAGGCACGCACCAGCGGCTGCGTCGCGACTTGGTCCTGCACGATGGCGTTGACACGCTCGACCACATTGCGAATGCGGTCGAGGCCGTCCAGCGTGGCGCCAAACTTTCGCTGCGGTGGGTAGGCGAGCAGCGGCAGCAGCAGCAGCGTCAGCAGCGCCAAGGGCCAGCTCAGGACAAGCAAGGTGATCATGATCACGGCGAGCTGCAGCAGCGCCTGCAGCCCCCTCTCGAAGAGCTCGCGTGCCATCTGCGTGAACGTTAGCAGCTCGGTGTCGAAGAGCGGTGAAAAGTGCGCCGGCGGGATCTGGTCGAAGTAGCTCAAGGGCAGTCTGTGCAGCCAACGAAAGACGCCGGTGCTCAGGTCCCAGTAAATCTCTCTGGCCAGGTGCGCACGGATGACGGTTAGCACGAAGCGGGCTACGGCCGCCAGCGCGAACAGCAGCACCAGCATCAGCATGGCGGTGATGAAGTTGCCGCGGTCATGCGGGATCAGCGCGTCATCGATCAGGAACCTGATCGCCAGCGGCACGCAGGTCTCGAACAGCACGGCCACGATCACGCCCACCGCGATCAAGGCGTGCAGCCGCCAGTAAGGGCGCAGGGTGACCGTGACGGTCTCGTGCAGCAGGTGGCGCAGGCGCTGGATCTCGCTCATCGCGGCCGCGCTCGGTGGGCCGAGCTCATGGGGCCGAGCTCGGAGCCTGGCCGGCGCCTGTCTTCATCGTCAGCGCCACTTGTTGAAGGGCCAACGCGACGGGATGCTGCGGATGGCGCAGCACGAAGGGCAGGTCCTCGTCGTAGGCCGTGAACTCCGCAGATTGCGGAATGACGGCCAGCACTTCGGTGTCGAAGGTGGTCTGCGCACGCGCGCGCACCCGTTGGAACTGGCTGCCCGCAGGCACTTGGTTGATGACGAGCAGCACACGCGGCACTTCCAGCTGGCGCGCGACCTGAACCGTCACGCCCGTGCCTTCAAAGTCCTGCGTGTCCGGCCGCAGCACCACGACCAAGGTGTGCACGGCGCGCATCGTCAGCAAGGCTTCTTCGTTCAAGCCGGGGTGGGTGTCGATGAGCAAGGTATCCAGGCGCAGTGTTTCGCCCAGTTCATGGAAGCTGCGAGTGAGGCGCTGCGCGTCATAACCCTGGCTCAGCACCTGCGCCATCGTACCGGGGTTGAGGCTGGCGCTCACCAGGAACAGCCGGCCGGCGACTTGTGGGCCGAGCTGGTCGGTGAGGTCCACGGCCAGCTCTTCGAGCTTGCAATTGCCAAGCAGATAGTCGTTGAGCGTGAGCCCGAGTTTCTTGCCAGCCTGACCCAGCAGCAGGTGCAGCCCTGGTGACTGGATGTCGGCATCCATGACGCCCACACGCTGCCCCGACAGCGCCAGCAGCGCGGCGACATTGGCCACGATGCTGGACTTGCCATTGCCGCCGCGAAAGGAATGCACCGCGATGAACTCGGTGGCGCCCCGCTGCATCACGGCCGCGTCCAGGTTTTCGAAACGTGTCGTGCCCGTGCTTCTGGCGAGCTCGCTGTCTTTGCTGGTCTCTTCGAGTTCCAGGCGCAGCGCTTCAACCTGCTGCTGCAGCTGGGCTTCGGCAGCCTTGCGCTCGGTGATGTCGTGCAAGGCCGAGAGGATGGCGGGCTCGTCATTGAAGTCGAGCAAGCGCAGGGAGATGTCGACCCAGATGACGGCGCCGCCAGGCCGCCGGAAGCGGATCTCCTGGTGATCGACAGATCGCTCGGCTTGCAGCGCGCGCATCAGCGCGTCGCGCTCGGCGGGATCGAAGTAGAGGTCAAGAATCTGCTTGCCCACAAGCTCTTGTGCCTCGACCTCGAAGAGTGCACCCATCATCCGGTTGGCATAGACGAGCACGCCGTCGGCGGCGCGCACGATGATCACGGCCGCGGGTGTGGCCTCCAGGATCATGCGCAGCTCTTTGGCGCTGCGCACCAGCGTGGCCGTGGCGCGCTCGTGCAGTTCGTCTTCCACCGTGTCGGCGTGCTCGGTGGTCATCTCCAGCATCGTGGCCAGGTCGTTGCGCTCGGACTCAAGCGCTTCGGAGACGTGATCGGCATGCGCCGACGCGTTCTCCAGCATGAACTCCAGGTCGCGCTTTTCCTGCTCGAGCTCCTGCACCCTGTGGCGTAGCTGCTGCCCCGCCGCGAGCAGTTCCTCCCGGGACGCGTCGGGTCCCGGGGCGGCAGGGGCGCTTGTGCTCACACGATTTCCAGCGTCAGCGTTGGCAGCAGACGTTGCAGGTTCTTCAAGGACTTTTCCTGCCAGGGGAAGCGTGTGCTGCCCAGCACCGTGACGCCGCTGGCGGCGTGCTTGCGCACCTGCAAGACAAACTTCGAAAGCGTGTTGATGCCCGAGCTGTTCAGGAACTGCAACTCGCGCACGTCCAGCGTCAGCAGGGCGGGCTTGGCATCGGCCGCTTGAAGCAGCAGTTCCAGCACTGGCTGGTACTCATCGCCATGCAATCGAAACGAGCCGCTGCAGCGCACCGAGGCGGCAGCCTCGTCGTACTGGACCTGGTAGTCCTGATGCGAAATTTCCATAGCTAGTGTGTCTTCCAAAGTCTTCGGATTCGGCCGTGATTGGCGCGTGTGCCGTGGTGGCCAGGCGCCGCCAAGCCGGGCTACAGCGGCATGCGCACCATCGTCTTCACAGCCACCTCGCCACCGTCTTGGCTGGGGTCGGAGAATTGCCAGGCGACCTTCACGCCGTAGTCGCTGAGCATGGTCAAGTAGCCCATGCCGGACGCGCCGTCGTCGTCGTGGCCTTCGGCATTGCGCTCAAGCTGTTCGGTGTACAGCACGTCGATGTCCTCGGACAACAGGCGCTGGATGAAGGCTTGGAACGGCGCGATGCTGGCCGGCGCAATGCCGTTGCTGGTGTAGAGCGTGATGGCCTCGGGTGCCAAGAACATCTCGATGCTGACCAGATGCTGGTTGGACGCGTAGCTGTACTTCATGCAGTTTTCCAGCAACTCGTTGGCGATGTAGCCCACGGCGTCCTTCATCTGCGTTTGGCGGTCGGCTGAGGCGACGTCCTCGCCGGGAAAAAACGTACTCAGGTAGTCGGCCAGGAAGTCCGCCGACAGGCCGTTGTTGCGCCAGCGTTGCTGCAGCGGTATCGACGACGGGTGGAAGCCGATCTTCAGGTACTCACCGTCGCCTGCCACGAGCTCGACGAAATCACCGAATGTCTGTGCCATGGTTGTGTTTCTCGCTGCGTCTTAGGTTTGTTTGGCCACCACCAACGTGATGTCGTCGTAGACGGTTTGCGCGCCGATGTAGTGCTTCAAGTCGGCGATGACCGCCTGCTTGATCGCGTCGGCGCTGGCCGTCCAATGGGTTCTCAGCACGGCGGCCAAGCGCGCCACGCCATATTGCTCTTTGACCATGTTCTCGGCTTCGGTGACACCGTCGGTGTAGAGCACTACGCCGTCACCAGGCTGCAGGCGCACGTGGGCCTGCGCGACAAAGGCGCTGATGTCGGGCTCCAAGGCGACCGGGAAGCCGAGGTCGATGGTGTCGAGCATCTCCACCGTGCCGTCGCGCCGCAGCACGATCACCAGCTCATGCTGGCCGCTGATCTTGAGTTCGCCTGCAGCGTAGTCCAGCAGGCACAGGCTGAGGTTCTTGTCGCTGCCCATGCGCTGCACGTTGCCGTACAGCGCCGCGTTGAGCACCGCCAGGAAACGCACAGGGTCGGTCTCACCGCTGGTCAGCAGCGCACGCACGATGGCCTGCGTCATCAGCATGACGACGCCGCTTTCCAGCCCATGGCCGGTAACGTCGCCGATGCCGATCTTCACCCGCCCTTGATGCTGCAGCACGTCGTAGTAGTCACCACCGATCTCGTCGGCGGCCTGCATGTGGCAGGCGATGTCCAGGCCCTCGATCCGGCGCAGTTCGTCGGGCGTGGGCAGCAGCATCATCTGCAGCCGCCGTGTCACATCGAGTTCACCTTCCATGCGCTGGTTGTCGCTGCGCAGCTTGTCGTTGAGCGAGCTGACCTGGGCGTGCGCCGTGGCCAGCTCAGCCTCGCGGCCCTTCAGTTCGGTGATGTCGGTGTAGGTCGCCACCACGCCACCGGCGGCGGTGAGGCGTTCGCTCACGCGCACCCAGCGGCCATCGGAGCGGTGTTGCACGTGCGGCCCGGCAGGGTTGCGGTGGCGCGCCAGGCGGTCGGCCAGCCACAGCTGTGGGTCCCCGCTGCCAGCGTCGTCGACGATGCGTCCCGCCGCCGCACCGATGATGTCGACGAAGCTCGTGCCCGGCTTTACCGTGTCGGGGCCGTAGGAGAACATCTCGCGGTAGTGCGAGTTGCACACCACCAGCCGGTCCTGCGCGTCGTAGAGCGAGAAGCCGTCGGTGATGGCCTCGATGGCCTCGGCCAGGGTCTGCTCAACCGTAACTTTGTCGATGATGTTCTTGCGGAAGACATCAATGGCTTGCGCCATCGTGCCGATCTCGTCGCGGCGCGCGCCGTGCGCCATCTCGACCTGGGTTTCGCCCGCCGACAGCCGCTGCATCACCTCGGTGATGGAGCGGATGGGGCGCACGATCGAGCGGCCGATCACCAGCGCCACGCCCACGCTGATGAGCAGGCCCAGTGCCGTCACTAGCAGCACCACCTGCTGGTTGAGTTTGGCGTCCGAGGCGAGCTGGCTTTGCAGCGCCGTGGCATTGGCCGTGAGCGCTTGCGACAACTTGCGCAGGTCGTCGTCGACGGCTTCGAAGCTGTCGTCGGTCTGGCCGATCATCATGGTGGCCATCGCTGCGTCGGTGCGGCCGACGTCCAGCGTGTCTTTGGCCTGGGCCTGGCAGGCCTGCCACTTCGTTAGCAGTCCGCGCAGCGCGGTCCTCTCCGCGTCAGACAAGTCCGCGCGTTCGTTCAAGGCCGCGATGCGCGCGGACGAAGCGTTCAGTTCGGCAAGGATCTGCTCTTCAAGCGGCTTGAGCAGTTCGGCCGTGATGCCATTGCTGGCCCACGACACGTAGCGAAAAATCTTCATGTGCGTCGCTACCACCTCCTTGCCGACGACGGAGAACGCCTGCTCCTTGGGCACGAGCTCGGTGGACAGTACGCGCAGCCCCGCTGCCGAGCGGGCCGACGTCAGGTAGGCGTTGAAGCCCAGCGCCAAAAGGCACAGCAGCAGCAGCAGCGACGCCAGCGAGGCCTTGAGCTGGATCGGCAGGTCGTCGAAAGCGCCCCGGCCGAGCCAACGGCGCGACGAGTTCATTTCGGCGGTGGACGTGGCGGTGCTGCTGGCGCGAAGTACTTCATCAAGGTCTAGCGATAGACGCCGACGCCGACCCAGTAGTCACCCATCTTCTCGACATAACTGGTCTTGTCTTCGATCTTGCTGTTGAGCGGATTGGGCCACTTGTAGTCGAACCATCCACTGCCCTTGGTCTTGGCAATGTCGCGCATCTCGCGCACCAGGAACTTGCCGTCCTGGTCCTTCAGCGTGATCAGGTTCTTGCCGATCAGCGCCGGGCGCGCGCCGTGCGCGACGTTCAGGCCTTCCATGTCGTAGATGAACGGGTACAGATCACGATCATGGAACTCGGCGACCGATTTGTCCGAGACCGCCTTGAAGGTGGCCTCGGCGCCTTCGGCCTTGAACTTGGCCTGCACGCGTTTAACCATCGCCACCGCTTCAGCCTTGGTTCCGAACTCTGCGGCCCTGGCCGGCAGGGCCATTAGCGACGAACACAGGACGAGGATCGACAGAATGAATCGCATGGGCTAGCCTGTTCAAATTGGTGGACCAATGAGCGCGCGCTCGGTGGCCAACTTTATGTGCAAATTGCGCTCACGGTTGTCGGGTATTACCCAGGCGCCACGGGCAGCCTGCGGGATTGCCGCGCTGTAAGAGGCTTGCGTGAGGATAGTGTTTTCAAACACCCTTTTTCCTTCCCGATGGCACCCCGAACATGGCACCCGAGGCGTTTGAGTCGGTCTTTGAAGCTGGCTGAGAACTCTTGAGCTTTGACAGCGCCGCCGAAAATCGTCTTTCTCGGGCGCAGCCTGCGGTTTATCCCTTATCACCAGGCCGCTTCCATTTGTCCCGCAAACTCTCGGACGTAGCCGACTCCAGCGGCCCATGTCGCCGAGTCGCCTGAACGGGCACGGTTGGGCAGCGTCAGGCCGCTTGCAGCGCCTGGCCGCGGGCTGGTGCCGGAGGCGGTGCCCGCGCCTGCAGACCCAGGTGGTTAAGGATTTTCTCGATCACCGGCTGCTCCAGGATGGCTGCAATGATCTTCAGCTCGCCGCCGCAGTTCGGGCAGTGCTCCATGTCGATCTCGAACACGCCGTAGATACCGGCCACGTCAGGATCAACAACTGACCTGCTCCAAACCAGCCGCACGCGAGTACCCGCAAATGGCCGACTGGAGCCGACCGGTTTTCGCCGACGAACGGCCGGAGTACACCAGGTCGCCGACCTTCGCGTTCGGACCGCGGCGCCGTCAGACCGCGGTGACGTTGAACCGATCGCAGAGGTCATCGACCTGCCGCGCCTTGAGCTTCTCGGCGCGCAGCTTGCGCAGCCCGCTGCGCTCGAAGATGGCGTAGGCGAACCCCTGGTTCATCTGCCGCGACACGTACCGTATACCGTCCCAGCGCGGATTCGCACCGTGGATCGCCCGCGCCCAGGCCTGGCTCGCCGTGTAGTCGGCGGATGTACTGATGTCGTTGTTCAGTCCCAGAGCCTTGAGCACTGCACCGGTCAGGTCAGCCAGAACCAGCGACTTGCGCCGATCACAGGCAAACCGCACGACCGAGCGCTCCGTCAGTTCTGCGGCCGGCACCTCGTAGCTGCCTCTGACGAACCGCCCGCACTCATGGATGACGCTCTCCGCGAAGGCCACTTCGATGGTGCTCGCGGTGTAGCAGGTGCCGAACGGGCCGGCACCGCCAGGATCTGGATCATCAAAACGGTAGACCCCAGCAGACCAGTACGGCTCGGTGGCCGGATGCCGGCTCAAGCGCACGAGCGACGCGACTTCGATCCTGGTCGGTCGAAGCAGATCCTCGAAGGAGCCGGGATCAGGCAGCCGCAGCGACACGCGAAGCGCCTCGCTCGCGCGCCCATGCCGCGGCCAGGCGAGGATAGGGAATTCAAACGCCCTTTTTCTCACCCCTGACCCCGCCGGCGACGACACTGGGCAGGCTTGATGCGACCCTTGGAGTCGGCTGCGACCCGTTGAGGGGCGACGACCCAGCCGAAGAACGCCGGTCTTGTGGGTCACCTACGGGTGAACCTGGCGCGGCAGGCCGCTTCGACCGGTCGCAAAAAGCCCCAGACACAGCCGGTCCCCGCAGCCCAGAGCACCGGGCCGCTTGATCGGCGATGAGTTGTCCGTGTTCAGGCCGCTTGCAGCGCCTGGCCACGCGCAGGTGCCCGTGGCGGCGCCCGGGCCTGCAGCCCCAGGTGCATGAGGATCTTCTCGATCACCGGTTGCTCCAGGATGGCCGCAATGATCTTGAGCTCGCCGCCGCAGTTTGGGCAATGCTCCAAGTCGAGCTCGAACACACGCTTGAGTAGCTTTGCCCAGCTCAGCCGCACCGGGCGGTGGTGCGCACAGTTCGCCTCGCAATCGGCGCTTGGCACAGCCTGCACGGGCGCCTCGGCCTCTTGCGGCACCACCTGCGCGCGCAACTTGGCGTTCGGTGCCAGCACGCCGTGGTTCGCGCAGCGGGGGTCCACTCACTTCGCGCAGCGAAGTTACGCGGACACCAAACGGATCAGGTGCAGCCTCGGCCTGGGCACCAGCGCGGCCAGCCGCTGCATGAACTCCAGTGGCGACATCACCAGGTGCGTGGTGCCGTCGCGCCAGGCTGTCTTGAGCTTGAGCACCACCTGACCAGCGGCGTTGGTCTGTACGCGCTCGTTGGCCAGCGCTGGGCGCGTGATGTAGCGGCACAACTGTTCCAGCGCTTTGCGGTCGTCGGCCGCGCAACGCACAGCCGCGTGCAGGCTGAAGCCGTTGCTGTCGGCGCACAGGTTCTGCTTGAAGTCCGTCTCCCTGGGCATGCCTTGCAGGCCGCGCTCGCGCTTGCAGGCGCGAGCCCTTCGCGAGGCGCGAGCCCTTCGCGAGGCACGGGCCCGCCCGCAGGGGCGGGTCCCATGTCCACGCTCAGCACCCTGCAGCGTCAGCACCTTCTGCCCGGCTCGTGGGCCGAAGGCGATGCGGTAAGTACACGCCGCGGCCTGCAGCGGCCTGAGCGTGCGGGCCTCGTCCGAATCGCCGTCGTTGTCGGCCATGTACGTTTGGCCCTGCTCTTCGATGAGCACCCCCAGGCGGGTGAGCAACTTCATCGTTCGGGTGATGATCTTGTGCAACACCGCATGCAGCGCTTCATCGGTCGGCGCGGGCACTTCGGCGAAGACCGGGGCGCCGTCGGCACCGCACCGGTACACGCCGTCCAGCACCAGGCAGTGCAGGTGGCTGTTCAGGTTGGCGGCTGCCTCGAGACCGGACTGCCCGAGCAGGTGGCGCGTGATCACGCGGTGCACGACCTGCAGCACGGGCGTCACCAGCTTGGGGTGTGCGGCCAGCAGCAGGCGCAGCGGGATGGGCAGCCTCATGACCCAAATGAGCACCCACTGGCGAACCGGTACATGGGGAATCGAGGCGTCCGCCACGGCGCAGCGGATCCTGACGCACCTCGCCCTGCCCGCGGAGGTGCCGACGCCGGCTCCGGCGCGCGCCCCGCCGATCGGCCACGACGACGTGTCGCCGCG
>JAYSSS010000031.1:0-13102 GCA_043720415.1 Ideonella sp. | reverse complement strand
GAGGTGGTGCGCATCGCCAATTCACGCGGTGTGAAGGCTTTGTCGCCGTCAGCGCCGATGCGCGCAAGAAGTTCTGGCTCGATCGCAAGAAGACCGCGGCCATCGCCCGCCACACCAATGCCTTCAAGGTCAACGAGGACGTGGTGATTCCGCTCGAGCGCATGGGCGAATACACCCTGGGCATCGAGCGCATCAACATCGAGCTGAGCCTGCGCAACAAGCTGCAGATGCTGGGTGCCGTGCAGGCCTTTTTGTCCGGCGGCCACCTGCCCCTGGGCAAGGCCGATGACGCCAGCGAGCTGCCCACCACCGAGCTGCTGGACGAGCGCGTGCAGCAGGCCCTGGCCACGCTGGAGACGGTGCGCGCGCAGTGGCAGCTCTGGCTGGCTGAGCTGGACAGCTTCTTCGCCCCACTGCAAGACAAAACCCTGCGCGCCAGCTGGAAGCTGCAGGTGCTGGCCGAGCTGAAATCGCTGTTCGCCGGCAATGCCTTTGCGCCCATCCTGGCCGAGTGCCAGCGCCTGCATGGCCTCACCCTCAAAGGGCGCGTCTGGGTGGCGCTGCACATGCATGCCGGTGATGGCAATGTGCACACCAACATCCCCGTCAATTCAGACAACTACGAGATGCTGCAAACCGCGCACGAGGCCGTGGCGCGCATCATGACCCTGGCGCGCAGCCTGGGTGGCGTGATCAGCGGCGAGCACGGTATCGGCATCACCAAGCTCGAGTTCATGACCGATGACGAGCTCAAGCCCTTCGCCGACTACAAGGCGCGCATCGATCCCGAGGGCCGCTTCAACAAAGGCAAGCTGCTGCGCCCAGTGGCGGCAAACCCTCTTTCCGCCGACACGCTTACCCTCACCACCGAGACCCACGCCGCCGACACCCACGCCGCCGACCTGAGCCACGCCTACACGCCCAGCTTCGGCCTGATGGGCCATGAGTCCTTGATCATGCAGCGCAGCGACATCGGCGCCATCGCCGACAGCATCAAGGACTGCCTGCGCTGCGGCAAGTGCAAGCCGGTGTGCGCGACGCATGTGCCGCGTGCCAACCTGCTGTACAGCCCGCGCAACAAGATCCTGGCGACCTCGCTCTTGGTCGAGGCCTTCCTCTATGAAGAGCAGACCCGGCGCGGCGTGAGCCTGGCGCACTGGCAAGAGTTTGAAGACGTGGCCGACCACTGCACCGTGTGCCACAAATGCCTCACGCCCTGCCCGGTGAACATCGACTTCGGCGACGTCACCATGGCCATGCGCAACCTGCTGCGCAAGATGGGGCAAAAGAGCTTTCGGCCGGGCAATGCGGCGGCGATGCTGATGCTCAACGCCACCCACCCCACCACCATCAAGGTGGTGCGCAGCGCCATGGTGGGCGTCGGCTTCAAGGTGCAGCGCCTGGCGCACGATGTGCTCAAACTTGCCGCGCGCAAGCAGACCGGCGCACCGCCCGCCACCGTGGGCACGGCGCCGCTCAAGGAGCAGGTGATTCACTTCATCAACAAGAAGCTGCCCGGCGGTTTGCCGAAGAAAACGGCGCGTGCTTTGCTTGATATCGAGGACCGCAACTTCGTCCCCATCATTCGTGATCCCAAGGCCACGACCGCCGACACCGAGGCCGTTTTCTACTTCCCCGGCTGCGGCTCGGAGCGCCTGTTCAGCCAGGTCGGCCTGGCCACCCAGGCCATGCTCTGGCACGCCGGCGTGCAGACCGTGTTGCCGCCGGGTTATCTGTGCTGCGGCTACCCGCAGCGCGGCAGCGGCCAGTTTGACAAGGCCGAGCAGATCATCACCGACAACCGGGTGCTGTTTCACCGCGTGGCCAACACCCTGAACTACCTCGACATCAAGACCGTGGTGGTGAGTTGCGGCACCTGCTACGACCAACTGCAGGGCTACAAATTCGAGGACATCTTCCCTGGCTGCCGCATCATCGACATCCACGAATACCTGCTGGAAAAAGGCATCACCTTGCAGGGCAATCAGGCCGGCTACCTGTACCACGACCCCTGCCACAGCCCACTCAAACTGCAGGCGCCGCTGAAGACCGTCAAGGCCCTGGTGGGCGAAAACGTCCTCGACAACACCCGCTGCTGTGGCGAGAGCGGCACGCTTGGCGTGACGCGGCCCGACATCTCCACGCAGATCCGCTTCCGCAAGGAAGAAGAGCTGCGCAAGGGCGAGGCTGCACTGCGCCAATCCGGCGCGGTGGCGCCGCAGCAAAACGTCAAGATCCTGACCTCCTGCCCGAGCTGCCTGCAGGGCCTGTCACGCTTCCGCGACGACACGGCCAGCGGCCTGCTCGAGGCCGACTACATCGTCGTCGAAATGGCCCGCCACATCCTGGGCGAGAGCTGGCTGCAGGACTATGTGGCCAAGGCCAACGCGGGTGGCATCGAGCGCGTGCTGGTCTGACCCGCATGGCCCAGATACCCGCGCCGCCCCAGGCCTACACTCGTTCGCAATCGCCTTGCACCCAGGCCCTGCACAGCGCCTAGCAGCCGCAACCCCTTCCACACAGGCACCCCACCATGGCCAAGACCGCCCCCAGTCCCACCGCCCTGACCCTGCACCAGTCCAGCCGTGTGCTCGAGCTCGGCTTCGCCAGCGGCGAGGTCTTTCGCCTGCCCTTTGAGCTGCTGCGCGTGTACTCGCCCTCGGCCGAGGTGCAGGGCCATGGCCCGGGCCAGGAAATTTTGCAGACCGGCAAGCGCGAGGTCGGCATCACCGATCTGCAGCAGGTCGGCCATTACGCCGTGCAGCCCACCTTCAGCGATGGCCACGACACCGGCATCTTCAGCTGGGATTACCTCTACCGCCTGGGGCAGGAGCAGGACGTGATGTGGGCGCGTTATCTGGAGCGCCTGGCCCAGGCCGGCGCGGACCGCGATGAGCCCATGGGCAAGGCCGGCGCGGGCGGTGGTGGCAGCGGTGGTGGCGCCTGCGCCAGCCATGGCCACAGCCACTGAGTCAACGCCGACGATCATCACCCGCCGAAGTCTTCCCAGCCCAGCCCAACCCGACGCATTCGATTGCCTTTGCGCACCCCCCATGGCCCAGACCCACTTCGGTTTCCAGCAGGTCGACGAGCAGGAAAAAGCCCGCAAAGTACGCGGCGTTTTCGACTCGGTGGCCACGCGCTACGACCTGATGAACGACTTGATGTCGATGGGCCTGCACCGCGCCTGGAAGGCCTACACCGTGGCCCTGGCGGCCCTGAAGCCCGGCGCCAAGGTGCTCGATATTGCCGGCGGCACCGGCGACATGGCGCGCGCCTTCGCCCGCCAGGTGGGCCAGACCGGCTGCGTCGTGCACACCGACATCAACGAGGCCATGCTGCACACCGGCCGCGACCGCCTGCTCGATGCAGGCCTGAACCTGCCCACCGTCACCTGCGATGCCGAGCGCCTGCCTTTTGGTAACGGGCAGTTTGATTTGGTGTGCGTTGCCTTTGGCCTGCGCAACATGACGCACAAGGACCTGGCCCTGGCCGAGATGTGCCGAGTGCTGCGCCCGGGTGGGCGCCTGCTGGTGCTCGAATTCAGCAAGGTCGCCGCGCCCCTGGCCAAGCCCTATGACTGGTATTCCTTCAAGCTGCTGCCCTTGATTGGCAAGTGGGTTGCCAAGGATGAAGACAGCTACCGCTACCTGGCCGAATCGATACGCATGCACCCCGATCAGGCCGAGCTCAAGACGCTGATGAAGGCCCATGGTTTTGGCCATGTCGATGTGCACAACCTAAGCGCCGGCGTGGTGGCGGTGCATGCGGGCATCAAGTGCTGAGCTGGCTGGCCGGGGCCATCGCGGCGTGAACATCGCACGCCAGGCGCCAGGCTGGCCGCGCGCCACGCCGGCACGGGCCTGCCGTAACCCCGCATCGGTGGGCAACAACCTTACACTTCGCGCGCTCCGCAGCCGTCACCGCCGCGACCGTCCGCCGCGACCATCTGCCACGAGCACACTCGGCCTCTCGGCCCACCCGTTTGGAGCCCGCATCGACATGACCCCATCGACCACTGCATTTGCCCGTCTTGGCAGCCTGTCCGCACTGTGCTTGGCCGTCGCGCTGTCACTGGCCGCCTGCGGCAACCGCAGGGACGCCGCCACCCAGACCGCGGCCAAGGTGAACAAGGAAGAGATCACCGTTCACCAGATCAATTTCGTGCTGCAACAGCAGCGCGGCCTGCGGCCCGAACAGGCCGATGCCGCCAGCAAGCAAATCCTTGATCGACTGATCGATCAGCAGCTCTCGCTGCAAAAGGCCGAGGAGCAGAAGATTGATCGCGACCCGCGGGTGGTGCAGCAGATCGAGATGGCCAAACGCGAAATCGTCTCGCGCGCCTACCTCGAGCGTGTGGGCGAGCGCGCGACCAAGCCCACTGAGGACGAAGTCAAGAAGTACTACGACGACAAGCCTGCGCTGTTCAGTGAGCGCCGCATCTACAACATCCAGGAGATTGGCGTAGAAGCCAAGCCCGAGCAGATCGCCACCCTGCGCGAGCAACTCAGTGCGGCAAAAAACATCACCGTCTTTGTCGACTACCTGAAGGCCAATGGCTACAAATTTGCCGCCAACCAGGCCGTGCGCGCTGCCGAGCAGCTGCCGCTGCCCAGTGTGGAATCGTTTGCTCGCATGAAGGACGGGCAGGCCATGGTGGTGCCCGCGGCCAATGGCGTGCAGGTGGTGGTGCTGGCCGGTTCGCGCAGTGAGCCGGTGAGCCTGGACAAGGCCAAGGGCGCCATCGAGCTGTATCTGCTCAATGAGCGCAAGCGCAAGCTCATTGAAGAGGACGTCAGGACATTGCGCGGCGCCGCCAAGATCGAATTCATCGGCAAGTTTGTGCCGGGCGCAGCGGCGGCTTCGGCCCCTGGTGCTGCTGCTCCTGCTGCACCCACCGCGGGCGACGCCGCCACGCCTGCAGCGCCGGCGGGCAGTGCCGCGCTGAGCAGCGATGACATCAGCAAGGGCTTGGGTCTGAAGAAGTGAAGTCCGTGGCGAACACTGCCCCCGCTGGCGTCCATCAAATGGCGCGCTTGGCGATGCGCTGGCTGCTGTGTGCGGCCATCTTGCAGGCACTGGTGGCCCCGGCGCAGGCACAAGCGCAGGCACAAGCGCAGGCACAAGCGCAGCCACTGGCGACTGCAGCGCCAGTGGTGGCGCCGGTGGAATACCGTTTGGGTGCGGGCGATGTGGTGCGCATCTCGGTCTACCAAAACCCCGACCTGACGCTGGAGACGCGGCTCACCGAGGCCGGCATCGTCAGCTACCCGCTGCTGGGCACGATACGCATCGGCGGGCTGTCGGTCACCGCGGCCGAGAAGCTGATCGCCGATGGCCTGCGCAGTGGCAGCTTCGTGCGCCAGCCGCAGGTCACCATCGTCGTCACCCAGGTGCGTGGCAACCAGGCCAGCGTGCTCGGGCAGGTGAACCGCCCTGGGCGTTATCCCATCGAGGTGGCCGACATGCGGCTGTCCGATCTGGTGGCCACGGCCGGCGGCATTGGCCCCGGTGGTGCTGATCTGGTGGTCCTGGTCGGCACCCGCGAGGGCCGGCCCTATCGGCATGAGGTCGATCTGCCCAGCCTGTTCGCGGCCGATGGTCGACCCAAGGATGTGCTGGTGCAAAACGGCGACACCGTCTGGGTCGATCGCCAGGCCATCGTCTACATCTATGGCGAGGTGCAGCGCCCCGGCCCCATGCGGCTGGAGCGCGGCATGTCGGTGCTGCAGGCCCTGGCCACCGGCGGCGGCTTGACGCAGCGCGGCACCGAGAAAGGCCTGCGCCTGCACCGCCGCAGTGCCGACGGCAAGCTGCAGGTGCTGCAGCCCAGCATGGACGACCGGGTGCAGGACGGCGACGTGGTCTACGTGCGCGAAAGCCTGTTCTGAACCGCCACAGCGCATGACCGCAGCCCAGTTCCTCATCATCCTGCGCGCGCGCTGGCTCATTGCGCTGGCGGTCTTCGTGCTCATCGTCGGCGCGGTGGTGGCGGCCAGCCTGGTCTGGCCCAAGCGTTACCTGGCTACAGCCAGCGTCGTCATCGATGCCAAGCCCGATCCGCTCTCGGCCATGCTCTACCCCGGCATGGGCTCTCAGCTCTACATGGCCACCCAGGTCGATATCCTCTCCAGCGAACGTGTCGCCCAGCGCGTCGTCATCAACACCAAGATGACCGAGAACCCACAGGTGCAAAGCCAGTGGCGCGAGGCCACCCAGGGCCAGGGCAGTGCGGTGGTGTGGCTGGCGCAAAACCTGGGCCGCGGCCTCGAGGTCAAGCCCTCGCGCGAATCCAATGTGCTCAATGTCAGCTACCGCGCCAACGACCCGCGTTTTGCCGCCGGCATGGCCAACGCCTTTGTCCAGGCCTATATGGACACTGTGCTGGAGATGCGCGTCAACCCGGCACGGCAGTACTCCAGCTTCTTCGATGGCCGGCTGAAAGAAGCGCGCGACGCCGTCGAGGCCGCCCAGGCCAAGCTCTCGGCCTACCAAAAGGCCAATGGCATCGTCGCCACCGAAGAGCGCCTGGATGTCGAGAACGCCCGGCTCAACGAGCTCTCCTCCCAGGTGGTGGCCATGCAGTCGATTTCGGCCGAATCCACCAGCCGCAACACCCAGGCCCAGGGCGCTTCGGCCGACAAGTTGAGTGATGTCCTGAGCAACCCGGTGGTCATGGGTTTGAAGTCCGAGTTGAGCCGGGCCGAGGTGGGCTTGCAGCAGCTCAGCTCACGCTATGGCGACAACCACCCGACGGTGATCGAAACCAAGGTCAACATCGCCGAGCTGAAGCAAAAGTTGGAGCAAGAGACCCGGCGCGTCACCGCCGGTGTGGGCGTCACCTCCAGCATCAACAAGCAGCGCGAGGGCCAGGTGCGTGGTGAGCTGGAATCGCAGCGCGCCAAGGTGCTGCGCATGAAGGCCATCCGCGACCAGGGCATGGTGCTGGCACGCGACGTCGAGAACGCCCAACGCACGCACGATGCGGTGCAGGCCAGGCAGTCGCAAAGCAGCCTGGAAAGCCACGCCAACCAATCGAATGTGTACCCGCTGACGCAGGCCACGCCGCCCGAAGACCCGGCCTCGCCGCGCGTCATGTTCAACACCCTGCTGGCGGTGTTTGGCGCCAGCCTGGCGGCTGTGCTGGTGGCCCTGCTGCGCGAGGCCACCGACAGGCGCGTGCGCGGCCACACCGACATCGTCGCCGCGCTCGATCTGCCGGTGCTGGGTGTGCTGCCCAACGGCCAGCGGCGCGTCACCCGCGGCAGCCAGGCGCGTGCCTCCAGGCTGCAGCAGCGCGTGGTCGGGCAATTGCCGCGGCCGGCGCAGCGTGAGGTGTGATGTGAGTGACGCCGCCTCTTCACAGTTCAGCGACGACTTGCTTGACATCGGCGGCAGCGGCCGGCGCACGGGTGTGCACGACCGCGCCATCGGCGCCATCATCAGCGACACCCGCCACCTCTCGGCCGACCAGATCGAGAAGATCCTGGCGCACCAGCGCCAGAAGGGCATCCGTTTTGGTGAGGCCGCCATCGAGCTCGGCTATGCCAGCACCGATGAAGTGCTGTTCGCCCTGGCCCAGCAGTTTCACTACCCCTACGCGGCTGAAGAGCAGCGCAAACACAGCCCCGAGCTGGTGGCGTTGAACCAACCCTTCTCGCAGCAGGCCGAGGCCTTTCGGGCGATCCGCTCGCAGGTCATGGCGCGGGTCTTTGGTGAACGCCAGGATGGCGAGCGGCGCCGTGCCCTGGCGGTGATCAGCGCCAACCCGGGCGATGGCAAGACCTATTTCACCGCCAACCTGGCGGTCACCCTGGCGCAGCTGGGCGGGCGCACCTTGCTGGTTGACGCCGACATGCGCGGCCCGCGCCAGAGCCAGGTGTTCAATCTGCGGCGCAGCAACGCCGGGCTGTCGAGCATCCTGTCGGGCCGCGATGAACACCAGGTGGTGCAGCGCGTGCCCAGCGTGCCCAGCCTGTTCGTGCTGCCCGTGGGCATCACCCCGCCCAACCCGCTGGAGCTGGTCGAGCGCCCGGCGTTTGGCCTGCTGATGCATGAGCTGGTGAACAAGTTTGATCACGTCATCGTCGACACCCCGGCCGCCACCTATGGCGCCGATTGCCAGGTGATCGCGGCGCGCTGCGGTGCGGCCCTGGTGATGGCGCGCAAGAACACCTCGCGCCTGGCCGCGTTGCAGGACCTGACCGGCGCCATCGCCAATGGCCCGGCGATTCTTGCGGGTGTGATCGTCAACGAGTTTTGATGGCCCAGGCCCACCTGCCCCTGGCCGTGCTGGCATTGGGCTGGATGGTGATGTTTGGCCCCAGCTACTGGGGCCTGTCGCAGGACTTGTGGGCCTCGGACGCACAAGGCCACGGCCCCATCATTTTGGGTGTTGGCATGTGGCTGCTGTGGCAGCGGCGTGATCGGCTGGCGGCATTGACACGTGCGCCCGCGCTGGGCCCGGCAGCGCTGTTGATCGCGCTGGCGGTGGCGCTGTATGCCCTGGGCCGATCACAAACCATCTGGTCGGCCGAGATCTCGGCGCAGCTTTTCATGCTGGCCGGCCTGCTGTTGTACTTCTACGGCCCGCCAGCCTTGCGCATTGCCGCCTTCCCGCTGTTCTTCATGGTCTTCATGGTGCCCTGGCCGGGCGACTGGGTCGATGCGCTCACCCAGCCGCTGAAGCTGGCGGTGTCATCCGTGGCGGCGGATCTGTTGCACCTGGCCGGCTACCCGGTGGGCCGCAGCGGCGTGATCCTCAGCGTGGGCCCCTATCAGATGCTGGTGGCCGACGCCTGCGCCGGGCTGAACTCGCTGTTCACACTCGAAGCCCTGGGCCTGCTCTACATGAACCTCATGCGCTACACCTCGGTGGCGCGCAATGTCGCCCTGGCGCTGCTGATCGTGCCGATCTCGTTTGCCGCCAATGTGGTGCGCGTGCTGGTTTTGGTGCTGGTCACCTATCACTTGGGTGACGCGGCCGGTCAGGGCTTTGCGCATGACTTTGCCGGCATGGTGCTGTTCATCGCGGCACTGGCCTTCATCCTGGCCACCGACAAGCTGCTGGGCCGCTACTTTCATGAGCCGGTGACACCACGCGGGGCGCCTCCACAAGAGCCAGCTTCGCAGGCGCCCGCACCAGGCGGCACGGCGCCATGAAGTCCGACCTCGTCCGGGCCGCCCTCCTGGCCGGCGTGATGGTCGCCGCGGCCGGCCTGGCGCTGTGGCTCACGCCCTCGCGCTTTCTGGCCGATCAGGTGGCGCGTGAGCGCCTGGCCAGCATCGTGCCGGCCAGCTTTGGCGATTGGCAGATTGATCGATCGATCATTCCCGTGCCGCCCAGCCCCGATGTGCAGCGCATCATCGATGCCACCTATGACGAGACCCTGGCGCTGACCTACCGCAATGGTGCCGGCCAGCGCATCATGTTGTCCCTGGCCTACGGTCGCAACCAGCACAAGGGCATGAACACCCATCGGCCCGAGGTCTGCTACCCGGCGCAGGGCTTCAAGATCGTCGCGCCCAGCCAGACGACCAGTGTCTCCCTGGGCCAGCGTGAGATCGCCGCCACGCGCCTGGTCGCGGCCATGGGCACGCGCATCGAGCCCATCACCTACTGGCTGCTGGTGGGCGAGCACATCACGCCCTTTGGCTACCCCCAGCGCTGGGTGGCGATCCGCTATGGTTTGACCGGGCTGATCCCCGACGGCGTGCTGGTGCGCGTGTCCTCCATCGATGCCGAGCCGGCGCGGGCCTATGCCCTGCACCAAAGCTTCATCCATGAGCTGCTGGCCACGCTGCCGCCGCAGCGCCTGGCGCGCCTGGTGGGCAGCCCAGCCAGCGCGCATTGAACCCGCGCCGGGCCCGACCCACAATGCCGCCTCCATCCCCGCCGACCATGCCAGCCCACCCCACCATGCCAGCATCGGCCGCCACCGCAAACGCTGCACCGCTGGCCACATCGGCGACCGCGCCCAACACCGCGCCCAACACCGCGCCCAAGACCGCGCCCAAGACCGCCCTGATCACCGGCATCACCGGCCAGGACGGCGCCTATCTGGCCGAGCTGTTGCTGGCCAAGGGCTATGTGGTGCACGGCATCAAGCGGCGCAGCTCGCTGTTCAACACCGAGCGCGTCGATCACCTCTACCAGGATCCGCACGAGCCTAACCCGCGTTTCAAGCTGCACCATGGCGATCTGTCTGACGGCACCAACCTCATCCACATCGTGCAGCAGGTGCGGCCCGATGAGGTCTACAACCTCGGCGCCATGAGCCATGTGGCGGTGAGCTTCGAGACGCCCGAATACACCGCCAACGTCAACGCCCTGGGCACGCTGCGCCTGCTTGAAGCGCTGCGCATCCTGGGCCTGGAAAAGAGCACGCGCTTCTACCAGGCCGGCACCAGCGAGATGTACGGCCTGGTGCAAGAGGTGCCTCAAACCGAGGCCACGCCCTTCTACCCGCGCAGCCCCTATGCCGCGGCCAAGCTCTATGCCCACTGGATCACGGTGAACTACCGCGAGGCCTACGGCATGTACGCCTGCAACGGCATCCTCTTCAACCACGAGAGCCCCATCCGCGGCGAGACCTTCGTCACCCGCAAGATCACCCGCGGCCTGGCGCGCATCGCCCTGGGGCTGCAAGATTGTCTGCACCTGGGCAACCTCTCAGCACTGCGCGATTGGGGCCATGCACGTGATTTTGTGCAGGCGCAGTGGCTGATGCTGCAGCAGCAGGCGCCGCGTGATTTCGTCATCGCCACCGGGGTGCAGCACAGCGTGCGGCAGATGATCGAGCGCGCCGCGGCGGGCCTGGGCCTGAGCTTGGAGTTCAGCGGCCAGGGCGCCGATGAAATTGCCAGCGTGGCGCATGTTGATGAGGTGGGTGGGCGCAGGCTGGCGCAGTGCCAGGTGGGCGATGTCGTGGTCAGGGTCGATCCGCGTTATTTCCGGCCGACCGAGGTCGATGCCCTGATCGGCGACGCCAGCCAGGCGCAGGCGGCCCTGGGTTGGCGGCCGAGCACCAGCTTCAATGCGCTGGTCGATGAGATGGTGAGCAGCGACTACCTGGCCGCGCAGCGTGATCACCTCGTGCAGGGCGCGGGTTTTGCGAGCTATGGCCGCCAGTCTTGAGGCCATGGGCCGGGCAGGCGAGCTCCGCGCAGCGCAGACCGCCGCGCCAGTGGACATGGCCCCTGAGCTCCCCACCGATCTGGACGCTTACTTTGCCGGCCAGCAAATCTACGGCGACGACTTCACCGCCGCGCAGATCGAGGCCTGGTTTGCCGACGAAGCGCAGGGCTATGCCGGCCTGCTGGCCGCCGCCGACGGCCCTTACCGCTATGGCTACCACGCCCTCAACGACTGGCATGGTTTCAGCCACCTGCCGCGCGGCTGGCGGGCGCAGCAGGTGCTGGCCTTTGGCAGTGCCTATGGCCATGAGCTGCTGCCCCACCTGGGCCGCATGCAGCACATCACCTTGCTCGATGCCGCGCCACAGTTGGCGCCACCGGCGCTGCAGGGCAGGGCGGTGAGCTGCCTGCAGGCCCAGCCCAGCGGGCAGATCGCCGCGCCGGCCGGCAGCTTCGATCTGCTCACCTGCTTTGGCGTGCTGCACCACATCCCGAACGTGTCCTTCGTGCTGGGCGAGCTCTACCGCGTCACCGCCCCGGGGGGCATGGCCCTGGTGCGTGAGCCCATCACCAGCATGGGCGATTGGCGGGCGCCGCGCGCCGGCCTCACGCGGCGCGAACGCGGCTTTCCGCGCCAGCCCCTGGCCGCCGCCATCGAGGCCGCGGGTTGGCAGATCGTGCGCGCCAGCGCCTGCCAGTTCTCCCCACTCACCAAGCTGGCGCACCAGCTGCGCCTGGGGGTGTTTGACAAGCGCTGGTTGACTGCTGTGGATGCGGCGCTGGCAGCGGCTTTTGCCTGGAACTGGCGCTACCACCGCACAGGCCTGGCCTCGCGCTTTGCGCCGGGCAGCATGTTCTATGTGCTGCGCAAGGCCGGGCCGGTGGCCGGCCAGGTGAGGCCCGGGTGAACGCTGCCGATTCAGCGTCAAACGCAGCGCCGGGGCTGGCTGCGTCGCCGGTGCCTGCGCTGGTGTCCTCGTCCGCGTCTACGTCCACATCGCCATCGCCGCGGCCCGCGTCATCGCCACCACAGCGCATCTACGTCGCCGGCCACCGCGGCATGGTCGGCAGCGCCCTGCTGCGCCGGCTGCGCGCCGCCGGCCACACCGAGCTCATCACCGCCAGCCGCGCCGAGCTCGATCTGCTGGATGGCTGCGCGGTGCAGGCCTTCGTGGCGCAGCGGCGGCCGGATTACATCTTCATCGCCGCGGCCAAGGTCGGCGGCATCGCCGCCAACCAGGCGCAGCCGGCCGAATTCATCCACCAAAACCTGCTCATCGAGGCCAACCTCATCCACGCCGCGCACCTGGCCGATGTGCCGCGCTTGATGTTCCTGGGCTCGAGCTGCATCTACCCACGCGACGCCGCGCAACCGATACGCGAAGAGGCCCTGCTCAGCGGCCCGCTGGAGCCGACCAACGAGCCTTACGCCATCGCCAAGATCGCCGGCATCAAGCTGGCGCAAAGCTACCAGCGCCAGTACGGCCGGGCCTACATCAGCGTCATGCCGACCAACCTGTACGGCCCTGGCGACAACTACGATCTGGCCAGCGGCCATGTGCTGCCCGCCCTGCTGCGCAAGGCGCATGAGGCCAAGCAGCGCGGCGAGCTTGAGCTGGCGGTGTGGGGCAGCGGCCGGCCGCGGCGCGAGTTCTTGCATGTGGACGATCTGGCTGATGCCTGCGTGCACCTCATGGACATCGGCTACGACGGCCCGCTGCTCAACATTGGCAGCGGTATCGACCTGAGCATTGCCGAGCTGGCGCAGCACATCATGCAGGTGGTGGGATTTGAGGGCCGCATCGTCTTCGATGCCGGCCAGCCCGATGGCACGCCGCGCAAGCTGCTCGATGTTGGCCGCATGGCCGCGCTGGGCTGGCGCGCGCGCATCCCTCTGGCCGACGGCCTGGCCAGCACCTATGCCGGGGCGCCGCTGGCGCAGTGGGGCGGCACGCCGGTGGCGCCC
>JAYSSS010000030.1:0-13109 GCA_043720415.1 Ideonella sp. | reverse complement strand
GGAGGGTGGCCGCCTGGCGCGCTACGCCAAAGGCGGCGCCACGCTGATCGACGCCTGGTTCCGCACCGCCAAAGAGATCCAGCCGGCCACCAACGGCTACGGTGCGCCCGATGGGCCGAATATCTACGTCGGCGCGATGTGGGTCGGCAAGAGCGGCGCTGACCCGGTCAGCGACCATGCCTGGGACCACGGCTCGGTATCGGCCGACCCGACATCGCCCAGCTTCCTGGCCTGTATGTGGACGCTGACCTGACGCGCAGGCGTCAGCCGCCCAGCGACTTCAACAACTCGGCCACCTCGGCCTGGCGCGCAAAGCCGGGCCCGAGTTTGGCCAGCCTGGCCAGCTCACTGCGCGCGCCGGGTTTGTCGCCGGCCTGGATTTGCAGCTTGGCCAGTTGCAGCCGGAACTGTGGTGCGTCCGGCGCGGCGGCCACCACCTTGGTCTGCACCTCCACCGCACGCGGCAACTGGTTCTCGGCGGCCAGGGCAAAGGCCAGCGTGTCCATCAAGGCGGGCGTGTCGGGCGCGGCTTTCAAGGCCCGCTCGGCCAGTGCCACCGCGCCCGGTTTTTTCTGCATCGCCATCACGTAAGCCAGGTTGTTGAGTGCCAGCGCGTTCTCAGGCTGACCATCCAGCACACGCTGGTATTGCTGTTCGGCCAGCGCCAGATTGCCGCTGGCCATCGCCACATCACCCAGGTACAGCTCAAACACCCGGTCGTCGGGCTGCGCCTTGCGGTGCTCGGCAACCAGCTTGTCGGCCTCGGCGGTTTTTTTGCCGGCGCTCAGTGCCGTGTGCAGACGCTGGGCAGCGTCGCCCGGCTGTTGCCGGCTCAGCGCCTTGCGTAGCGCGGCGGCGGCGTTGTCCCAGTTTTTTTGGCGCAGCTCGATGTCGCCCTCCATGCTGAAGCCCACCGCCTCGCCCGGCCGCTGGCCCTGCACCGTGCGGGCCAGGGCCAGGGCCTGGGCCGGTTTGTTCTCGATCATCGCCAGGCTGGCCTGGGCCTGCTGCACTTGCAGTGTCTTGGGCGCGATCTCGCCGGCCCGGCGCACCGCCGCCGCCATCGCGGGGCTGTTCTTGGCCATGGCGTGGGCGTCGGCCAGGCGCAATTGCGGCAGCGCTGATTTGGGGTTGATCCCGGCCAGCTTGGTGAAGGTGGTGACCGCTTGCTGGCTGTCGCCGGCGATCAACTGGGCCCTGCCCAGCCGGTCCAGCAGATCGGCGTTGTCGGGCACAGCGGCCAGCGCGGCCTGCGCGGCATTCAGCGCCGGCTTGGTCTGGCGGCTGTTCAGGTGGTGGTCGACCAGCAGCAGACGCGGGGTCACGTCAGACGGGTCGGCCTTGATGGCCTGCTCCAACCACTGCACGGTTTCTGCAGGCTTGGCGCCGGACCGGGCGCCGATCTCGGCCAGCGCCATCATCGCGCCGGTGTTCTTCGGGTTGCGTTTGAGCGCCGCCTCGAACCGGGCCTTGGCAGCGGCGGGCTGCTTGTCTTGCAGATCGAGTGCGGCCAGGCCGGCCAGCGCGGGCATGAAATCGGCACTCTTGGCCAGCGCCGCCTCAAACGCCTTGCGCGCGCCGGCCGCATCGTTGCGCTGCAGGGCGATGCGGCCGCGCAACTGGTCGGCCAGCGGTTTGTCGGGTGTCTTGGCGGCCAGTGCGTCCACCGCCTTCAGGGCGCCGGCAAAATCGCCCCGGCGCGCCCGGGCGGTGATCAGTGCGATGTCGGCGGTGGCGCCTTTGTCGCCAGCGGCAATGGCTTGCAGCTCGGCCAGCCCGGCGGCGTCTTGCCCCCTGGCCAGTTGCGACAGCGCCAGCGTGGTGCGCACCCGGGTGTCAGTGGGTTGCAGCTTGGCGGCGCGGGCAAAGCTGGCCTCGGCGCCCTTGCTATCGCCGCTCATCAGCTGGGCCTGGGCGGCCAGCGTCAAGGCTTGCGCGTCGGGCGGGTTGGCGTCCAGCAGCGGGCGCAGCGTGCTCAAGGCCTTGTCGGCCTGGCCGGCGCGCAGTTGCACTTGCGCCAACTGGCGGCGCGGTGCAGGGGCTTTGGGCAGCAGCTGCACCGCTTTGGCAAACAGGGTTTCGGCCTGGCCCAGGGCGTTGAGCTTGAGCTCGGTCTGGCCGGCCAGCATCAGCACCTGCGGGTTGTTGGGCGCGCCGCGCAGCAGCAGTTGCGTCAGCTCGCGGGCGCGTTTGAAGTCACCGCGCTGCTCGGCCAGTGCGGCCTCCAGAAACAGCGTCTGCGGGTGCTTGGGCGCAGCCTTTTGCATCTGCGCCCACTGCTGGCTGGCGGCCGCCACATCGGGCTTGGCCAGGTGCAGCATGATCACCGCGTTGTGCGCGGCCACCAGATCGGGCTTGCGCTTGATGGCCTCGCCGTAGGCGGCCAGCGCACCGGCGCTGTCTTGTGCGTTGGCGCGCAGCAGCAGCTCGCCTTTGAGCATCCAGCCTTCGGCCATTTGGGGGTCACGCGCCAGCAGCGCCGTCAACTGCGCCAGCGCGCCCGCCGCATCACCCCGGGCGCTGGCCAGGCGGGCTTGCAGCAGCAACGCCGGGCCGTGGCCGGCGTCGCGTTGCAGTGCGCGCTTGAGCCGGTCTTCGGCGGCGTCCAGCTCACCGCCCATCGCCTCGGCGGTGGCCAGTTGGGTTTTCAGCTCGGCGTCGGCCCGGGCGTCAGGCAAATCCACTTTGCCGTAGCGCTGCAGCAGCAGCCCGCCTTTTTGCTGCGCCACCAAAGCCTCGGCCAGGATGGGCAGCACGGCGCCCTCGGGCTGGCCCAGCTCTAGCGCACGCACCAGCTCGGCCTCGGCGCCGGCCATGTCGCCGCTGCTGTGCATCAGCTGGCCCAGCATCAGCCGCGCCTCACCCGATTGCGGGTTTTTCTGGAGCACGTTTTTGATCTGCAACCGCGCGGCGTCGGTCTCGCGTTTGGCCAGGTGGGCTTTGGCCGAGGCCAGCAGATCCGCATCGCTGGACCCGCTGCAGCCGGCTGTGGCGGCCAAAACCAGCAGGGCGGCCGCCAGTGGACCAGCCCAGGAGGCGGCCAACAGGGCGCCACGGGTAAACGTTTTAGTCAATTTTTGCCCTTGTCTGCGCTGTGCCGGGATAACGCTGCGGGTCGCGTCTTGCCGTCTGGCCTTAGCACGCTGGCGCCGCAGCCTGAAAGTATCACCCAGCCGCCGGGCCGCACCCAGGCCGTGCGGCCGGCCGGCTGTGATTTCAGACCGTGCCTGATGGCCCGGCCAGCAGCGCGGCGTTGCCGCCAGCGGCTGCCGTGTTGATGGTCAGCGTCTGCTCGGCGCAAAACCGGTAGAGGTAGTGCGGCCCGCCGGCCTTCGGCCCACTGCCCGACAGCCCCTCACCGCCAAACGGCTGCACCCCCACCACCGCGCCGATCATGTTGCGGTTGATGTAGACATTGCCCACCCGCGCGGCGTCGGCAATGCGCAGCGCGCGGCTGTCGATGCGCGTCATCACGCCCAGAGTCAGGCCGTAGCCCAGCGCGTTGATGCGCGCCACCAGCGTGCCCACCTCGCCCTGCCAGCGCACGACATGCAGCACCGGGCCAAAGACCTCGGTCTTCAAGTCTTCAATCTGCTGGATCTCAAAGGCCACCGGCGCGATGTGGCTGGCGGCCCAGCGTACATCCAGTGGGGCACGCGCCAGCAGCTTGGCGTCTTGTTCCAGCCGGGCGATGTGTCGGTTCAAGCCGGCGTGGGCCTCGACATCGATCACCGGGCCGACATCGGTGGCCAGATCGGCGGCATCGCCCAGGCGCAACTCGGCCAGCGCACCGGCCAGCATCTCGATCAGGCCGTCGGCAATGCTGTGGTGCACACACAGCAGGCGCAGCGCTGAGCAGCGCTGGCCGGCCGAGCGGAAGGCGCTTTGCAGCACGGCGTCGATCACCTGCTCGGGCAGTGCGCTGCTGTCCACGATCATCGCGTTCAGCCCACCGGTCTCGGCGATCAGCGGCACGATCGGGCCGTCACCGGCGGCCAGTGCGCGCTGAATGTGTTTGGCCACCGGCGTGCTGCCGGTGAAGCAGACACCGGCCACTGCCGGGTGGGCCACCAGCGCCGCGCCTACCGTGTCACCCGAGCCGTGCAGCAGGGCCAGCGCATCGCGTGGCACACCGGCCTGGTGCAGCAGATCAACAAACGCCGCCGCCACGCCCGGGGTTTGCTCGGCCGGTTTGGCGGCCACCGCATTGCCGGTGACCAGCGCGGCCACCACCTGGCCGGCAAAAATGGCCAGCGGAAAGTTCCACGGTGAGATGCAGACAAACACGCCGCGGCCGTGCAACCGCAGTTCGTTGCTTTCGCCGGTGGGGCCGGGCAGCGGGATTGGCGCGAGTTTTTCGGCCGCCTGGCTGGCGTAGTAGCGGCAAAAATCCACCGCCTCGCGCACCTCGGCCACGCAGTCACCCAGGGTCTTGCCGGCTTCTGTGACCAGCAAGCCGCAATACTCAGCCAACCGGGCCTCCAGCAGGTCACCGGCGCGGCGGATCACGGCGGCGCGCTCGGCCACCGGCCGGGCCGACCAGGCGGCAAAGCCGCTGGCCAGCCGCGCCATCACCGGCGCCACCGAGTCAGCGGTGGCCAGCGGCACGGCCGGCAACGGCGTGGCCTTGATGGCGTTGATGGCCGCCAGCAGCGGCGCGCGCTGCTCGGGCACCGCCAGATCCAGCCCCTGGCTGTTGGCCCGGCTGGCGCCAAACAGCGTGGCCGGCAGCGGCTGGCCGGGCACGGCGGCCGGGTGCAGCGGCGATTGCAGCAGCAGTGCAGGCGCCACGCCGGCATCAGCCAACTGGTGGACAAAGGATGAGTTGGCGCCGTTTTCCAGCAGCCGGCGCACCAGGTAGGCCAGCAGATCCCGGTGCTCACCCACCGGGGCGTAAATGCGCAGGCTGATGTCGGGTCGGGCGGCCATCACCTCGCGCAACACACCCTCGCCCATGCCGTGCAGGCGCTGCAGCTCAAAGCGGCCGGCGCCGGGGGCGCTGTTGGCATCCCGGGCGGCGTCGGCGGTTTTTGAATCTGCCAGCTGCAGGATGGCGGCGATGGTGCCGGCGTTGTGGGTGGCGAACTGCGGCAGGATCACCGCGTGGTGGCCCAGCAGCGCCCGGGCACAGGCCAGGTAGGCGATGTCGGTGTGGTGTTTGTGGGTGAACACCGGGTAGCCGGCCAGGCCCAGCTCTTGGGCGCGCTTGATCTCGCCGTCCCAGTACGCGCCCTTGACCAGCCGCACCATGAAGCGCAGGCCGCGCGCGGCGCCTATTGACGCCACTGCGTCGATCATCTCGCGGGCACGGCTTTGGTAGGCCTGCACCGCCAGGCCAAAACCGGCCCAGCCCGGGGCGGTGGCCTGGATGTGGTCAGCGAGCGCCTCAAAAACGATCAGCGACAGCTCCAGCCGGTCGCTTTCTTCGGAGTCGATGGTGAGGTTGAGGTCCGCGGCAGCGGCGATGTCGATCAGCCGGGTGATGCGCGGCAGCAGCTCGGCCCGCACCCGGTCGAGCTGCGATTCTTCGTAGCGCGGGTGCAGGGCCGACAGCTTGATCGACAGGCCATCACGCTCGGCCGGGCCGTCGCCGGCGCCCGCCGGTGTGGCGGCAATCGCCCGCAGGGCGGTTTCGTAAGCCGAGCCGTAGCGCAGCGCATCGGCGTCGGTGCGTGCGCCTTCACCCAGCATGTCAAACGAGAAGCGCAGCCGGGGCTGGCTGCGGCGCTGGCTGCGCGACTCATGCAGCGCCTCGGTGATGTTGCGGCCCAGCACAAACTGTTTGCCCAGCAGGCCGAGGGCGCGCACCGTGGCGGCCACCACGGTTTGTGCGCCCAGCCGGTCGATCAGGCCGGGCTTGGTATCGCCAAACTCCGGCAGCAGCCGCTGCGCCAGACCCAGCGCGCTGGCCGAAATGCCGGCCAGCAGTTTGTGCGGTGAGCCGGCCGCCGCACCGCCTGAAAAATCAGCCCGGCTCAGCTGGTCGGCCGTCAGCGCGATGGCGGTTTGCGCGTCGGGCACGCGCAGCAGCGCCTCGGCCAGCCGCATCAGCGCCAGGCCCTCGGCACTGGAGATGGGGTACTCACGCAGCAGCGACTCCATCGCCCAGAACGGCGCCGGCTTGCCGCGCACCGCCTGCACCCAGGGGCTGGCGCTGCGGATGACGGCCGGCCAATCGAGCCCGGTGCCACCGGGGGTGCCCGGGCCCAGCGTGGCGAGCAGGGTTTGCAACACGGCGTGCTCGTCCCGGCAGGGCGGCGGCAGGCGGGACGCGGTGGGCAGGCGGCTGGGCGCCGTGGGGGTTGCAGCGCTGGGTGCCGTGGGGGTCGCAGTGGGGGTGGTGGCGGGCATGGCGGTCCGTGAGGGGATTGACACAAGTCACCAGCGTAGGGCCAATCCCGCTGCTGCAACGGGTTGAATTTAGCTCGGCCGGCCGAGCAAAACCCGTCGGTTACAGCAGGCCGGCGCACCCGGTACTCACGCCGATTGCCGCCCGCCCGGGCCTCCGCCACACGGGCAGTTTCCAGGAGCGCAGCGTGATGGCCCTCGACTGGGCCGATGGGGCCGGCTGCGCACGCCCGCTGGCGCCACGCTCAAGCCGGCGGGACATCGGTTTGTGAAAAATCATTGCCCTTGAACAGCAGCGCATCGCCCCGGCGCATGGCCAGGGCGTAGGCAAAACAATCACCAAAGTTCAGGCCGGCCGGATGCTGCCCCTTGCCGAAGCGTTGCCAGGCGTCGAAGGCGGTTTGCACCAGCGCGGCATCAGCCGGCGCGATCTGCACCTCGGCGGCATTCAGCAACTCGCCCAAGGCCTGAACACCCGACGGGCCGAGACCGGCGTGCGCCGAACAGCAGGGCCGGCGCCAGCTCGACCCGGGCCATCAATTCGAGCCGGGCCTTGAAGCGCTCGGCGGGCTGGATTCACTGGTGCGCCTTCGGTCGCTGGGACGCCATTGACCGACAACATAAGCAACGTGTGTCGTAGCACTTCTGATGCCGATCCCAAGCCAACACGATTGGGAGATGCGCTTGGCGAACGCCTTTTTAATTCGCCCTGACGACTCAATTCCGGGTCGTCCTCTAGTAGGAAACAGGAGTCTCATCATGTATTTCGAGCAAGTCAAAGCGGCCAGTGCCGCGCGGCAGTACTTCCACCGCTTGCACACGCAGGTCTCGGGCTCGCAGGGCATCGCGAAGCGGGTCTACCCTGTCGTGGCGACTAGCTGCGCGCTGGTCATCGCCACCCTGGCGATCTTGGCTCCGGAGCCGGCCTTTGCGCTCCGTCCGAACAACCCGGTATGCGCGTCAATTGCGCGAGAGGGGGGAAATTGCGACCACGATGGCAGTGTTAGGGGTGGTGGCGGCGGCGGCGGCAATTGGAGGGCCGCCGATGATGCGGGACCCGGCTTTGACCTGCAGCAGTGGGGATTCCGTGAAACCAAGCCGGACTTTTGTGCAGTGCGGGCGAAGCGTGCCTGCGCCAAAGCCAGGAACAAGAACAAAACCGAATGCATTGCGGCGTACGTCCGCGAGGGTTGCACCTGAACGGCTGTTTGCCATCGCCTTCGCGCCGGTACGCCGGCGCGCTTCTCTTCATCGCCGGCGCCGCGCCTTCGGATGTGGCGCCGGCAGCGAGACGAATCATGCGCATATCGACTCTCCTGTTGGTGACGTTTCTTGGCGGCTGCGCTTCAACCCAGCCGTTCGACAAGCAGATCGATGCAGCCGCCGAAGCCGCCGCGCCGGCCTTGCCGGTGATGCTGAACACCACCGCCTACACCCAAGGCCTCAAGTGCACGGGCCAGCTGTTGACAGCCTATGGCAGCCGGGCGTCGATTGCGGTCGAGAGCATCGCCGAGAAGACCTTCAACGAGCCGGCGGGTGTGACCGAGATGTTCATCAGCGCGATGTCGCTGATGACCGCTCGCAGCAGCGCCGTCAAGACGATCGCGCTCACGGTCAGCGACCCGTACGCCACATGGACTCCAAACCGCGAAGCGGGCGGGAGGCTGGCCCGCCCGCCAGCTGTTGCTGCGGCCACGGCCGCGACCTACATCGTGCGCGGCGCGGTGTCGCAGTTTGATCGCCACGTGCAGGCCGACAGGAATGTGGTTGGCGTCGACTTCGGCTTCCTGGGCAAGGTTGCGATGACGCTCGGCGGCAGCGCAACCACGGCGCGCAGCGAGCTTGCGCTCGACCTGTTCGTGGTGCGGGCGGCGGACCAGTCGCTGGTTGCCGGCGCGACGTCGCACAACAAGATCTCGATCCTGGAAACAGAGTCGGGCGGCGACGGCAAGGCTGCGTTCTCCAAGGTGGGCGTCAACGTGGAGGCCAGCCGTGCCACGTCCGCGGGCAAGGCCGTCGCATTGCGCAACCTCGTCGAGCGCGCCGCCATCGAGATCGTCGGGGTGGTCACCAAGACGCCGTGGTGGCAATGCGACGGCGCGCATCGCGACGCAGCGGCCATCTCGACGTTGGTCGACGACATGTACAGCGGCACCGATGCACAGGAGCGCACCTCGTTGTATCTGAGGCGCCTGCAGGCACTGGGTGTCGTTGCATCAGCGGCCGAATGGGACGCCGCCACCTACGCGCTGGCAATCAAGGCATACGGCCAGGCGCTGGGTCAGCCACCGGGCAGCGAATCGTCGCCAGAGTTCTTCCGGGCGCACCTGATGCTGAACCCGGAACCCGTCGGCGCTCGCACGCGGGAGCTGTTCAGCCAGGCACGGCAGGGGCCCGGCTCCATTTCCGTGGCTCTCCAACCCGGTCCTTCGAATGGCCCATACCGGATCGCGTTGACCTTGGGCAGCGGCTTGTACGCCTACTGCTTCTCAAACAACGGCGATGCCGGCGCGCGCCAGGTTCATGGTGCGGTGCGCAAGCTGACGCCGCAAGGCACGGATCGGACCGTGGTATTCACCGTGGTAAGCCCGGAGACAAAGGCGCGCGCGTCCGGCACCGCACCCTGGGTGGCGTGCCTGGCCACGCCGCGCGACATCGACCTCGACATCCACCGCATTCTTGCGGCGCAAGGCGGCCAGTCTCGGGTCGAGGCGGCTCGCCAGCTGCAAGCGGCGCTTGCCGTGCGTGGGGTGTTGCCTGCAATGGCCACGCTGACGTTGAGCCGCGACGGAACGTGAGCGCGCGCAAGTCAACGAAAGGCCTCGAATCGCTGGCGCGATGCCTGCGCACCAACACAGTTGGTGGCCGCATCGCTTCGCCGCTTCTACGCTTTCGGCCATCAACACCCGCCGCCAGGAGCGAACCATGACATCTGCTACCCACGCTGACACTGCCACCCGCCGCACGCTGGTCGTGGCCATAGCGCACGCGCCGGTGGCCAGTGCCTACGGCAAGGCCACGGAACAGAACTACCCCGGTGCAGAGCGCTCGCTGCTGTGTTTCGACTTTGAGACCGACATGACGCGCGAGCATGCTGTCGAGCAATTACAAGCCGCGATTTGCCGTCGGCCCGAGCCGGAATTGCTCATCCTTTGCGACTTTGCCGGCTGCACCTCGCCTTGCGCCATTGCCACGCAGCTGCGCGACGAGGCGCAGCGCCCGACCCGCGTTCTGGCCGGGCTCAACGGCCCGGCGTTGTGGACCGCGCTGGAAAGCGCTCATCTCGATGTTGACGCGGCGCTTCGGGCTTCGCTCGAAGCCGGCTGCGGCAGCGTCTTCGCGCTCGAGGCGACGTCATCGGCAGATGAATGAGGCTTGTCTCGCTCAACCGTCACCTTTCTTCATCGATCAACAGGAGCTTTGACCATGCTGAAGAAACTTGCAGCCATGTCGGCACTCGCGGCCGCTCTCGTCGCGACCGCCGCCCACGCGCAGGTCGTGATCGACAACTTCGCCAGCGGCGCGCTCAGCGAGGCGTTTGGCGCATTTCCGGGCGACACCACCCACTACCGTGAACAGGCGGGCACCATGGCCAGCGGCATGCGCCAGTGGTCCCTGCTCGTGCGCGGCAACCCGGCACTGGGTGCGCTGGTCGACGTTTCGAGCGATGGCTTTCGGCTGCAGTCCAACTTGGGCGTCAGCACCCGGCTCGACTGGTTCTACGGCCAGACCTACGTCGGCCACGACCATGCGATGGACCTCGACCTGTCGGCGCAGCAGACGCTTCGCTTCCAGTTCGCCGAGGTCGAACGCGGACTGAACTTCAATGTGTTGATGTACTTCGGCAACCGCATCGACGACTATGGCCAGTTGGGCGTGAACATCCTGCCCAGCGCAGGGCCCGTCACGGTGGATTTCCGTCTGCGCGATTTTGTCGCCGCTTCCGCCTTCGGCGACCTCTCGCATGTCACAGGCCTGTACATCGTGACGCAGAGCGGCGGTGCGGTCGCAGGCGGCGGAGAAGGGTTTCGGCTCACCTCGATCAGCGCGCTGCCGGAGTCAGGTGGTGGCATGCTGCTTGGTGCGGGGCTGGTGGCGCTCGGGTTGTGGCGCGGCCGGTAGCTTCGGCGGCAGGCAGTGGGTGCAAGCCGGGGCGGCTGACGCGAGACGTCGATTTCGTTAGGAGAGCAATGCCATGACCGATTCGCATACCGATCCCTTTGGCGCCTGGAGGCCCGACGTGCCGCTGCACGACTTCGAGGTCGAGGTGCTGGCGGCGCTTCGAGACCAGCGGCCAGCGCTGGCTGCTCGACTGGAGGTTGAACAAAGAGGGGAGCAGTTGGCCCTGGCGCGACCGCTGCCAAGCGGTAGTGCGCAGCAGATCAGCACAGAGTTGATCGAGTTCGGCGTGGCGCAAGGTGATGACGGGGCCGCGGCTCTAGGATCCTTCGGGCTGGCGGTGCGGCTGCTGTTGCTCAGCAAACAGCGGCGGCAGCGCCGTGGGTCTGTCCAGCGATCATTGACCCGGGCCCGGCAGGATGACCTTGCTGAAAATTTGTTGACCGATGCTGCCTGCTACTTGGCGCTAGCACTGCTTGAGTGTGGGTCGTTCGCTGACGCAGCGGCGCTGTTCGGGTGGCGGCTTCAGATCGTCGAAAGTGCGCTTGGCGCGGATAGCGAGCCGGCGATGGAAGCGAGTCTGTGGTTGGCTCGAGCATTGTTTGCAAGCGGCGAGCTGCGCGAGGCTCGCGAGCTGCAGCAGCGCGTGTACGAAGCCAGCGAACGACTGCTTGGGCCGGAGCATCCCGACACGCTCACGACCGCCGGGAGCCTTGCCTCGACATTGGGAGCGCTCGGCTAGCTGCGCGAGGCTCGCGAGCTGCAGCAGCGCGAGTACGAAGCCAGCGAACGGCTGCTGGGGCCGGAGCATCCCGGCACGCTAACAGCGGCCAACAACCTCGCCGGGACATTGCGAGTACTCGGCGAGCTGGGCGAGGCTCGCGAGCTGCAGCAGCGCGTGTACGAAGCCTTTGAACGGCTGCTGGGGCCGGAGCATCCCGGCACGCTAACAGCGGCCAACAACCTTGCCTTGACATTGCTAGCGCTCGGCGAGCTGCGCGAGGCTCGCGAGCTGGAGCAGCGCGTGTACGAAGCCAGAGAACGGCTGCTGGGGCCGGAGCATCCCGACACGCTGACGGCGGCCGGCAACCTTGCCTCGACATTGCAAGCGCTCGGCGAGTTGCGCGAGGCGCGCGAGCTGCAGCAGCGCGTATACGAAGCCAGCGAACGGCAGCTGGGGCCGGAGCATCCAGGCACGCTCACGGCGGCCGGCAACCTCGCCGCGACACTGTTAGCGCTCGGCGAGCTGCGCGAGGCTCGCGAGCTGGAGCAGCGCGTGTACGAAGCCAGAGAACGGGTGCTGGAGCCGGAGCATCCCGACACGCTCACGGCGGCCAACAACCTTGCCTTGACATTGCTGGCGCTCGGCGAGCTGCGCGAGGCTCTCGAGCTGGAGCAGCGCGTGTACGAAGCTAGAGAACGGGTGCTGGGGCCGGAGCATCCCGACACGCTCACGGCGGCCGGCAACCTCGCCGGGACATTGCAAGCGCTCGGCGAGTTGCGCGAGGCTCGTGAGCTGCAGCAGCGCGTGTACGAAGCCAGCGAACGGCTGCTGGGGCCGGAGCTTCCCGACACGCTCACCGCGGCCGCCAACCTGGCCTGGATGCTGCAATCTGTTGGTGAAGCCGAGGTTGCGGTTCAGCTGGCCCTCCGGCAGCTCCGCGTGCTGGCCGGCGTGCTCGACTTCTCCACCGATGAGTACTTCGCTGCGGCGCGGTCGGCCCTCGAACTGCTCGAGCCGGCGCTCGCGTCGTCGTCCTCCACGGCTTCTGTACTGCTCGATGCCCTCGACCAGCTCGCGCCGATCAGCGCCGCCATGCGAACCGCACTTGAGCTGCGAGGCAGCGACGCTGCCGCCCGCGTGTGGAGCGACTTCGAGCACTTCCATCGGAGTTGGGCGACGCTGTGCCTGCTTCATGCACCGTCCAGCTTCGTGCAGGCCATCGCCCCGCTGCACGGCCTGGAGGCCTGGTCCACCGCCCTTGGCAATGTGCTGGCGGGCGACGCTGGCGACGGCGCCGCTGCCGGTGACGCCAAGAGCGAGTTCCTGCAGGCCCGCCGTGAGCTCGCTGCCATCCGCACCCAGATCGCGCAGATCGACGCCCGCATCGCCCAACTGCTGAGCGAGGCCGGCCCCGACGAGGCCGATCAGACCCGCGGCGTACGCCAGACCCTGCGGCAGGAGCTCACCGCATCGCGAGACGCGCAGCTGATCGAAGAACGCGCAGCGCTGCAGCACTACCAGGCCTCGAAGCAGGCCGTCGCAGCGCAGGACCCGGCCTTCGCCGCGGTGTGGCGCCCGGGCAGGGCCTCGGCCGGCGAGCTTGGCAGCCGCCTGGGCCCGGGCGAGGCCGTGCTGATCCTGACCGGGCTGTCGCAGGGACTGCACGGCTATGTGGTGACCCGAGATCGCGCGCCTGCAGCGGTGCCGCTGGCCGACCTGCGCCCGGCGGCCGAGCGCACCGACGCCGCACAGCCCGAAGCCATCGCTGTGCGAGGCCTGCAGCGCGACCCCCGCTTCGGACAGCAAGCGCAGGCCGTTGCCGAAGGCGATGTCTGGCGCATCGCCGACTTCCGCGCCGCAGTGCACCGCCTTACCTGGGCCCCGCTGGCGGCGCGCTACCCCGACATCACCCACTGGC
>JAYSSS010000029.1:0-44413 GCA_043720415.1 Ideonella sp. | reverse complement strand
CGCTTCGTACTTCTCAGCAATTTTGGATTCGTCGTCGGCCATGTCTCGATGCTACTGAGTTCATGGGCACTTGTAAAAGTAATTTCTTGACGGCGCCTCACGCCGCTGTTGCCGCTGGGCGAGAGCGCGCTGACCTTGGCCAACGCCAGCTGCATTGACCGCAGCCGCCTGGGCCTGGGCGTGGCCGGCCTGTTGTTGAACCTAACGCGCCAAGTGGGCGACTTCAGCACCCTGGCCAACCCGCGCATCCGGGCCCGCAGCCGCGAGAAGGCCAAGATCATGATCGGCGACAAGATTCCCATCGTGACTACCACCACGGGCACAGGGGGCTTCGTCTCTGAAGACATCAGCTACCTCGATGTGGGCCTGAAGCTGGAGGTCGAACCCACCGTCTATGCCGATGATGAGGTTGGCATCCGCATCGCGCTGGAAGTGAGCTCACTGGGCGCATCCGTCAAGACATCGTCGGGCAGCCTGGCCTACCAGATTGGCACGCGCAATGCCAGCACCCTGCTGCGCCTGCGCGATGGCGAGACGCAATTGCTGGCCGGCCTGATCAGCCGGGACGAGCGCAGCAGCGCGGCCCGCGTGCCGGGCCTGGGCGATGTGCCGGTGCTGGGGCGCCTGTTTTCGAATCAACTCGACCAAGGCTCGCGCACTGAGCTGATGCTGGCGATCACGCCGCGCATCTTGCGCAACATCGCCAAGCCCGAGGCCGGCCGCGCCGAGCTGTGGGTGGGCACAGACGCGCTGCCGCGCTGGCGGCAGGCCAGGCCGCCTGTGATCGGCGCTGCGGGCGGGGCGCCGGCGCCAGGGCTGGCACCAGGGCTGGCACCAGGGCTGGCACCAGGGCCGATGCAAGTACCTTCCACAACTTCGGCGGTGCCGCCGATGCCCATGTCGGCCTTGGCACCGACGGCTCAACCCAGCCCACCGACGCCACCTGTGGACAGCAACGCGCCGCTGACCATCACCTGGGCCGGGCCGGGCCAGGGCAGGCCCGGCGAGATCATCGAGCTGCAATTGATGCTGGCCCCGAGCCTGGCCATGCGCGGCCTGCCCTTTGAGATCGCCTATGACGCCCAACGCCTGCAATGGCTGGATGCCGTCGAGGGCGATGTGTTCAACCGCGATGGCGCACCCACCCTGTACCAGGCCAACGCCGATACCACGCCCGGCCGGCTGCGCGTCACCTTGATGCGCCGGGGCGCCACGGCCCTGCCCGGGCCGGGCCGATTGATCAGCGTGCGCTTCAAGGCCCTGACCGCTGGCAATGCAATGGTGCGGCTGGAGAACGCACAGCCGATTGTCCTGGTCGGCGCGGCGCCGCCGGTGCCACCGGCGACCTGGCCGCTGCTGATCACGGCTTCGCCCAAATAACACCTTATGAACGCGTCTCAACGTGGCTATACGCTGGTCGAGCTGCTGGTCGTGCTGGCGATCCTGGCGCTGCTGGCCGGCATGGCCATGCCCCTGGCGCAACTGGTGCAGCAACGCGAGCGCGAGCGCGAACTCAAGCGCGCCCTGTGGGAGATTCGCGATGCCCTGGATCAATGGCGCCTGGCGCGCGAATCGGGCGCCCTGGGCGGGCCGGCGAACGCAGCGCCCTATCCGCCCACCTTGGCGGCGTTGACGCTGCTGCAGCACGACGCCTGGGCCGATCGGGCGGGCGCGCAGCGGCGCTTCTTGCGCCGCGTGCCGCGCGATCCTTTTGCCGATGCCAGCCTGCCGGCCGAACAGACCTGGGGCCTGCGCGGCTACCACTCCGAGGCCGACGCGCCCCAGGCCGGGGCCGAGGTGTTTGACGTCTACAGCCGCAGCACCGGCATGGGGATCAACGGTGTACCGCTGCGCCAGTGGTGAGCCGCAGCGCGGCTTCACGGTGATCGAGCTGCTGGTGGTACTGGCAGCGATTGCCTTGCTGTTGTCGATCGCCGCGCCGCGCTACATCGCTCACCTGGATCAAGCGCGCGAAGTGGCGCTGAGGCACGACTTGCGTGCCCTGCGCGACGCCATCGACAAGTTCCACGCCGATCAGCTGCGCTATCCCGAGGCGTTGGATGAACTGGTGGCACAGAGGTATTTGCGCAGCCTGCCCGTCGATCCCGTCACCCAACGTGGTGACACCTGGCTGCTGGTGCCGGCTGTTGATGGCGGCCGTGGTGTGGCCGATGTGCGCAGTGGCGCCAAGGGCCGGGCGCAGGACGGCAGTGACTATGCGGGTTGGTGATGCGCTTCGGCGCCGTGGCTTCACCCTGGTGGCCTTGTTGCTAGCGCTGGCCTTGGTCAGCCTGGCACTGGCTGCGGCCGGTCCGATCTGGTCGCAACAGCAGCGGCGCGAGCGTGAACGCGAGCTGTTGCGCATCGGTGCGCTGTATGCGCAGGCTATTCGAAGCTATCACCAATCCTCACCGGGCAGCGCACGCGACCATCCAGCGCGATTGGAGGATCTGCTGCTGGACACGCGCTTCGTCGGCACCCGCCGCCATCTGCGCAAGCTCTACCCCGATCCCTTGCAGCCCGGGCGCCCCTGGGGCCTGGTCAAGGACGAGCGTGATCGCATCACGGGTGTCTTCAGCCAAAGCACGGCAGCGCCCATTGCGCGGGCGGCGGTGCTGCTGCCAGACCGCACGCTGCCACCCGCCCGCCGCTACGCCGATTGGAAGTTCCTGGCCGCAGCCAGTCGCTGACAACATTGCAGCCAACCGCGAATTAGCTAACAACAAAATGGACCATCCATGAACCGCCGCCAAGGATTCACGCTGCTGGAGTTGCTGGTGGTGGTGCTGATCATCGGCCTGCTCACCGGCATCGTGGCGCCGCGCTTTTTGGCGCACATTCAGCGCTCGGAAGTCACGGCGGCCAAGGCGCAGATCGATGCGCTGGACAAGGCCTTGCAGGCCTACCGCATCGACATGGGCCGCTAACCCAGCGATGGCGAGGGCCTGCGCAGCTTGACGGTGGCGCCGGCCGGCGGCGAGGGGCGCTGGCGCGGGCCGTACCTGAAGGGCGATCTGCCGCTCGACCCCTGGGGCAGCGCCTATGTGTATCGCTTCAGCAGCCCGCGCGGCCGCGAATTCGAGCTCTACAGCCTGGGTCGCGACCGCGCGCCGGGTGGGCAGGGCGACGATGCGGACATCGGGCTGTGAATCAAGCATGCTGATCCGCCTGCGCTGGTTCGATCCAGCCGCCAATGCGGTGCGCGACGAGCTGGTCGATGCGCCCTCGCAGGATGCGGCCGTGTCGCAAATGCAGTTGCAGACACAGGCCGGCGCGGGTGTGTTGCTATCGGCTGAAGTGATGGTGCAGGGCAGCCAGCCAAGCCATGCGTGGCGTGTGGGCCTGAGTTCGCGCGCAGCAGCCGGTGCCGCGCGCAAGTTGGACGTCGCCGGCTGGTGCCGCGAGCTGCGTGTGCTGCTGCGCGCTGGTATGACGGTGGTCGAGGCCATTGATGCGCTGCGGGCCCAGGCCGATGCCTCCGGCCCATCGGCGGCGCATGAAGCCTTGCACGTGGCTTTGCACGATGCCTTGCACAGCGCCCTGCAGCAGGGCCAGAGCCTCTCCGCCGCCATGGCCAGCGCGGGCGGCTTCCCGGCGGTGCTGCTGGCCAGTGTGCAGGCCAGCGAGCGCACGGGCGCGCTGCCCGAGGCGCTGGACGATTACCTGCGCTACCACGAAATGATCGAAGGCCTGCGCCGCAAGCTGGTCAGCGCGGCCATTTACCCGGCGCTGGTGCTGGGGCTGGGGGTGGCCATCGTGCTGTTCTTGCTGCTGTTTGTGGTGCCGCGCTTTTCGGCCATGACCACCGACATGCGTGGCAATTTCAGCGGTGCCACAGGCGCGTTGATGGCCGTCAGCCAGTGGTTGGTGCAGCATGCACAGGGCCTGGCCGCCGTCGGCTTGATTATTGGGGTAGGCCTGATCTGGGGCTGGCGGCGCGGTTGGGCGCTGGCCGGTCTGGCCCGGGCGGCCGAAGCGCTGGGGCCGATCCGCCGTCGCATCGATGCATTCCGCCTGGCCAAGCTGTACCAGGCCTTGGCGCTGATGTACCGCGGCGGCAGTGCGCTGGACGAAGCCTTGCTGCGCTGCTCAGCGCTGGGCCTGGGGCCACGCTTCAGTGCGGCCACGCTGTTGGCGCAGCAGGCGCTGTTGCGCGGCTCGCGGGTGTCGGATGCGCTGCGCCAGGCCGGCCTGGCCGATGCAGTGGGCGAGCGGCTGCTGCGCGTGGGCGAGCGCGGCGGCAACTTTGATCAGGTGCTGCAGACCATCGCCGAGCGCCACGCGGAGCGTTTTGCCACCCTCGTCGAACGCGCCACGCGCCTGGCCGAGCCTGTGCTGCTGATGCTGGTGGCGCTGGTGGTGGGCGGCGTGGTGGTGCTGATGTACATGCCGGTGTTTGACATTGCCGGCAGTCTGGGCTAACTGATGAATGAAGGCGACGAATTGGCCGCTGAAGCGCTGCATCGCCGGCTGCGTGCGGCGCGACTGCGTGTGGGGGCTCAAGCTGCAGCAAGTCCGGCTTTACGCACCGTGCTGGACGAGCTGTTAGGCGATGGTGGCGAACCCCCCGCCGCCGGTTGGGATGGGCAGCTGCGCCGCCATGCTGGCGTGGCGGCTGTGGTTGACGGCGCGGCATTGAGCCTGGATTGGTCGGCATTTTCAATCGGCCGGGCGCAAGCACTGTGCTGCCTGCCGCTGCGCCTGGCAGGCGAGACGCAGTTGCGGCTGGGCATGGCCGACCCCTGGGACGACGCAGCGCTGCGCGCGGCCGTGGCGGTGCTGGGCTTTGTGCCCGAGCTGGCGGCGGTCGATGCGGCCATGCTGGCGCGCCATCTGGGCGCAGCGGTGGCGTCGCGCGAAGGGGTTGCGCATGCAGCCCCGGGTTCGGTCCAGGTCCCCTTCGCGCCGGCCGCTCCTGTGCCCACTGCGCGGGCCCTGGCTAACACCGAAGCATCGGTGGTGGATTTCGTCAACCAGGCCATCCACCAAGCCTGCGAACAAGGCGCCAGCGACGTGCACTTTGAGTGCGACCGGGGCGGTGTGACCGTCAAGCTGCGGCGCGATGGCGTGATGTCGCCGCACTCACGTCAGGCCGGCGCGCAGCGTGCCGAAGAGGTGATCTCACGCATCAAGGTGCTGGCGCAGCTCGACATCACCGAGCGGCGCACGCCACAGGATGGGCGCTTCCGGTGGCAGGCCGACGGGCGCGGCGTGGACTTGCGGGTCTCGATCATGCCCTGCATCCACGGTGAGGATGCGGTGCTGCGCTTGCTCGACAAATCGCGCCTCAACACAGCCGGCGAGGCGGTGTCGCTGCCCAGCCTGGGTTTTGCGCCGGCGGAGAGCCAGCGCATCCGCGATCTGGCCCGGCTGCCGCACGGCATGCTGCTGGTCACCGGGCCCACCGGCAGTGGCAAGACGACGACGCTGTATGCGGTGATGTCGGAATTCAATGATGGTCTGGACAAGATCGTGACGATTGAAGACCCGGTCGAATATGAGTTATCTGGTGTGTTGCAAATCCCGGTGAATGAGCGCAAGGGCCTGACCTTCGCCAAGGGCCTGCGCTCGATCCTGCGGCATGACCCTGACCGCATCCTGGTGGGTGAAATCCGCGACGCCGAGACGGCCGAGATCGCCGTGCAATCGGCGCTCACCGGGCACCAGGTCTACACCACCGTGCATGCCAACAGCATCTTCGATGTGACCGGGCGTTTTCGCCATTTCGGCCTGGACATGTTCGGCTTCATGTCCTCACTCAACGGCGTGGTGGTGCAACGCCTGCTGCGCCGCCTGTGCCCGCACTGCGCGGGTCGACGCGCCGCAACCGAGCATGAATCGGCATGGCTCAAGGCGCAGCAGGTGAACCTGGCCGATGTGCCCCAGGCCCGCGGCTGCGGTGCCTGCCAGGGCAGTGGCTACCGTGGCCGCGGCGTCATTGCCGAGGTTCATGCGGTGGACGACGCACTGCGCGATCTGGTGACCAGCAATGCGCCCCTGTCTGCCCTGCGTCAGCGTGTTCTGGGCAGTGGTGTCAGCAGCTTGGCGCAATTGGGTGCGCACTGGGTCGCCGAAGGCGCGACCACCACGGACGAGGTGCGTCGCGTGGTGGGTTGGGGCTGAGCGCGACATGGGTTCTGCAACGATCTCCATGACGACGCCGAAGCTCAATTCCGCCGTGCAAGACATCTACATCGGCACCCGCGCCGTGGCGTGTTCGGGCCAGGGCGGGTGGCACGATCAGGCCAATGGATTGGACGACGCACTGTTGCGGTTGACTGCACGGCTGCAGGCCACGCCAGCGCGGATTTTTCGTCCCGCGGTAAGGCTTTGGTTGAGCGGCGCGCTTTGTCGGCCATTTATCTGGGTGGCGCCAGCGGGTTTGGCCGATCACACCGAGTTTGAGAATGTTGCGCGCAGCCTCGCACCAGCCCAGCTTGGCATCGAGGGCCCCTGCGCGGTGTGGGCGGAGGAGCTCGCGCACAGCGCGGCGCCAAGCGCCCAAGCCATGCCGCCGCGCCTGGTGGTGGGCATGTCTCAGCCCGCGCTCGACCAGTGCCTGGCGGTGCTGCACCGCGCACGGCGCCGGCCGGTGGCCGTGGTGCCATGGTGGGCCGGCGTGCTCAATGCAGCCCTGTGCCGCAGCGGCGTGGCGCTGCCTGAACTGCTCGGCGTTCGCGATTGCGATTCATTGACGGTTTTGGCGGGCAGCGCAGGCCAGTTTGCGCTGGCCAGCACCGCAGCGCCTTTGGCCGACCCTGCCAGCGCGCGGGCCGCATGGATGCGCGCAAGCGTGACCCATGCGGCGACGCCAGGACACGTACTTCGCGTGCAATTTGCGCCAGAGCTTGGCGCGCAGCGGCTTGATCACACAACTGCAGATGTCGCGCTGCAGATGCCATGGGCCCGCATTCAGCCATGAAACCGCTGCCCATCAATCTATTGCCAAAGAAGCACCGTCAAGCGGCCTTGCGTGTGCCCAATTGGCTGTGGATGTTTCTGGCCGCACTGGGCACCGTCGCTGCCGTTCACCAAGGCCTGCGCATCATCGAGCTGCGGGCGCAACTGCGTGCCGCTGCCGAGCAGGCCTATGGCACATCTGCGCGAGCGCCCGCCAATGCACCGCCGCCATCCGCGCCCAATGCAACACCACCGCCCTATCTGGACGATGCCAAGGCCATTGCCGCACTCGCTGCCTTTGACGTGGCGGGCGCACTCAAAGCCATGGAGAGCCTGCGCGAGCCCGGTCTGCGGGTGGTATCGGCGGTGATCGACGCCAAGGAGCGCCGCGCCAGAATAGACATTGAAGTGAGCGACCTGGCGCAGATCGCCCGTGCGCTGGACACGCTCAATGCCGGTGAGCCCACGCCACTTTGGCGCTTGATGCAGGCCCAGGCCGGTGCGGGCGGCCAAAGCGCCAGGGCCACGCTGGAAACGCGGCAGTAGGGCCCATCGCACCGTGCGCCCAGGCAAAACGCGCGCTCGACAACACCCTGGCGGCAGCGCCAAATTGGCTCAACGCCTGAACTTCCCATCCGCCCCCACGATGGACAAATCCGAATACTCCAGGCCGGTGTGATCGGTGGCGCTGAAGCTCACTTCCAGGCCGCCGATGTCGAAGCGTTTGAAGGTCTCCAGCGCTGTGCGGATGCGATCACGGGTGGGGTCCTTGCCGGCGCGTTTGAGGCCCTCGACCAGCACCTTGGCGGCGGCAAAGCCTTCCAGCATGGCCGGCGTGACCTCGCCCTTGCCCTTGGCGGCAAGCAGGTCGGTCAACTCCTTGACGATGGGTGCCGATGTGGAGCGTTCATGTGGGAAGACCTGGCTGACCACAGTGCCGCGTGCGTGGTCTTTCATGGCCTTGATGAAACCTGAGGCCGCGTTGTTCGACAAGGTGACGATCTGCGCGCGTGAGCCGGCGCCGCGGATGGCGGCCACGCCGTCGGCGACGTGCGTGCCCGCGCCCACGAAGAACACCGCCTGCGTGTCGGCTTGAACGATCTTGGGTGCCAGGACACTGAAGTCGGGCTTCGTGCGATCGTATTTTTCATGCAGCACGGGCTTTTTATTGATGCCGGTGTAGCCCTTCATGGCGCCGGCAATGCCGTCGTCGCCGAAGGAGTCGTTGGATTGCACCAAGGCGATTCGCTCCACGCCGATGAGCATCAGGTGCTTGACCGCGCGCTCGGCCTCCTTTTGGTAGGTGGCTCGCACATTGAAAACCCAGGGGTTGACCGGTTGGTGCAGCAGCATGGCACCTGTGGATGGTGCGATCAAGGTGACGCGGTGCTGCTCCAGCAAGGGAAGGATGGCTTGGGCTTGCGGTGTGCCACGGTTGAAGAACAGGGCGACCACGCCTTGGTCGATCAGCTTTTTGGCGTTCTCGGCCGCCAGCTTGGGATCGAACTTGTCGTCCAGCGAGATGAGCTCGATCTGCTGGCCATTGACACCGCCTTTGGCGTTGACGGCATCGATGTAGAGCTTGGCGCCGTCGGTACCTTCTTTGACAGCGGAGGCCACCGGCCCTGTGAAGCTGGAGGTCTGGCCTACCTTGATCTGACCGTGGCTGTTGGTGGAAAACAGACACATCGCGGCCATGCCAAGGGCCGATAGGAATCGTGGCATCTTCATGTGCACTCCTCAATTGGCCCGCGAGGGGCCAGCGAATGATCTGGGCATTGTGGCTGCTGCGCCGTGGCATGCGGCTGGCAGATTGTGCCGAGCTGTTTTGCGGGCCTTGCGGCAACGGCCCGAGGCCACGGCAAGGGCATGAGGGCGCCCGTTTTCGCGCTGCCTAGAATGCTCCGCTTCGTCCCCCAAGGTGCATCCCATGAGCGGTCTGATCCGCATTCGCGGCGCCCGCCAGCACAACCTGAAGAACCTTGACCTCGACATCCGCACCGGCGAGATGACGGTGGTCACCGGGCCCAGCGGCTCGGGCAAATCCAGCCTGGTGTTCGACACCCTGTATGCCGAGGGCCAACGCCGCTATGTCGAGACCTTTTCGGCCTATGCGCGCCAATTTTTGGACCGCATGGACAGGCCCGCGGTGGACCGCGTGGACGGCGTTCCGCCAGCGATTGCCATCGACCAGACCAACCCGGTGCGCACCTCGCGTTCAACTGTCGGCACCATGACCGAGTTGAACGATCACCTGAAGCTGCTGTTCGCCCGCGCGGCCGAACTCTTCGACAAGCAGACCGCGCAGCGCGTGCGCCACGACACGCCCGAGACGATTTACGCCGAGATGCTGGACCGCGCCGCCGCGGCGGGCGACCCGCGCCTGGTGATCACCTTCCCGGTGGAGCTGCCCGAGAGCGTGACGCCGGCCGAGGTGGAGCAGTGGCTGTCGGCCTCGGGCTTCACCCGCGTACAGGCCGAACGGGTGGTGAGCCAGCGCAAGCTGCTCGATGTGGTGGCGGATCGGTTGCGCATGGCTAACGCAGAAAAGGTGCGTGTGGTCGAGGCCATCGAGCTGGGCTTGCGGCGCGGCAGCGGGCGGGTGAATGTGTATGTCGATCCTGCGCCCAGCGCAGACAGCGTTGGTGACGCGGGCGCATCCAGCGCCGAGCCCGAACTCTGGCGCTTCTCCACCGGCTTGCACTGCCCCGACAGCGATCTGCGCTATGCCGACCCGCAGCCGGCGCTGTTCAGCTTCAACTCGGCCTTCGGCGCTTGCGAGACCTGCCGCGGCTTTGGCCGGGTGATTGGCGTCGATCTGGGCCTGGTCATCCCGGATGGCCGCAAGACGCTGCGCAATGGCGCCATCAAGCCCATGCAAACGCCCGCCTGGAAGGATTGCCAGGACGACTTGCTGAAGTACGCCGGCGAGGCCGGCATCCCGCGCGACACCGCCTGGCTGCAGCTCAGCGAGGCCCAGCGCCACTGGGTGATCGAGGGCTCGCCGCAATGGAGCGGCAACTGGAACAAGCAGTGGTACGGCGTGCGCCGCTTCTTTGGCTACCTGGAGAGCAAGGCCTACAAGATGCACATCCGCGTGCTCTTGTCCAAGTACCGCAGCTACACGCCCTGCGGCGCCTGCAATGGCGCGCGCTTGAAGACCGAGGCGTTGCTGTGGCGCCTGGGCAGCCGGGCCGATGCCGATGGCGTGCTGGCACCTGAAAAGCGCGCACTGCCCGCCGGCACCGGCTGGTCGCGTGAGCAGTTGCAGGCGCTGCCGGGCTTGAGCCTGCATGATTTGATGCTGCTGCCCATGGATCGCCTGCGTCGTTTCTTCGATGGCATTTCACTGCCATCGACCATGCTCGACGATGCCTTGAAGCTGCTGCTGGATGAGATCCGCACGCGGCTGCGCTACCTCTGCGATGTGGGCATCGGCTACCTCACGCTGGACAGGCAAAGCCGCACCCTCAGCGGCGGCGAGGTGCAGCGCATCAACCTGACCACGGCCCTGGGCACCTCGCTGGTGAACACGCTGTTTGTGCTGGATGAGCCCAGCATCGGCCTGCACCCGCGTGACATGAACCGCATCACCCAGGCCATGCACCGCCTGCGCGACGCCGGCAACACCCTGGTGGTGGTGGAGCACGACCCGGCGGTGATGCTGTGCGCCGACAGGCTGATTGACATGGGCCCCGGCCCGGGTGAGCGTGGCGGCGAGATCGTCTTTGATGGCACGCCTGAAGAAGCGCGCCATGCCAACACCTTGACCGGGGCCTACCTGGGCGCGCGCAAGCAGGTCGGCATCGGCCTGCGCCGCTTGGTGAACGCCGCCACGCCGCGGCTGATCCTGGAGGGTGCCACCGAACATAACCTGCAAGGTGTGACGGTGGAATTCCCGCTGCAGCGCCTCACGGTGGTCACCGGCGTCTCCGGCTCAGGCAAGAGCACCCTGGTGCAGGATGTGCTGGTGCCGGCCCTGCTGCGCCACTTTGGCAAGCCCACCGAGGGCGCCGGCGCGCACGAGCGCCTGCTGGGCATGGATTGGCTCAGCGAGGCGGTCTTCGTCGATCAAAGCCCCATTGGCAAGACCGCGCGCTCCAACCCTGTGAGCTATGTCGGCGCCTTCGATGAAATCCGCAAACTCTTTGCGCTGGCGCCGCTGGCCGTCGAGCGCAACTACGGCGCCGGCATGTTCAGCTTCAACGCCGGCAATGGCCGCTGCGCCACCTGCGGCGGCTCGGGCTTTGAGCATGTGGAGATGCAGTTTCTGAGCGACGTCTACCTGCGCTGCCCGGACTGCGATGGCAAACGCTTTCGCGCCGAGCTGCTGGAGGTGAAGCTGCAGCGCGGGCACTACCAGCTGTCGGTGTCCGAGGTGCTGGACCTCACCGTGGCCGAGGCCTGCATCGTCTTCAGCGGCGATGTGGCGGTGACCACGCGCTTGCAGCCCATCGTCGATGTCGGTCTGGATTACGTGCGCCTGGGCCAGCCGGTGCCTACCTTGTCTGGTGGTGAGGCGCAGCGCTTGAAATTGGCGGGCTTTTTGGCGAGCGCCGCAAGTTCGGCCGCCAGCGCCGCCGGCGCCTGGGGCCAGCGCCAGCCGGTGGCGAAGAAGGGCACGCTCTTCCTGTTCGATGAGCCGACCACCGGCCTGCACTTTGACGACATCGCCAAGCTGATGCGATCACTGCGCAAGCTGCTCGACGCCGGCCATTCGCTGATCGTCATCGAGCACAACCTGGATGTGATCCGCAATGCCGATTGGCTGATCGATCTGGGGCCCGAAGGTGGCGATGCCGGCGGGCAGGTGGTGTGTGTTGGCACGCCGGATGACGTCAAAGCGCATCTCACTTCGCACACCGGCCGCGCGCTGCGCGACTACGAGGCCTCGCTGGGCATTGGTGACCACAAGGTCGAAGAAGGCGTGCCACTGCAATGGCTGGTGAGGGCCAAGCGCGCCGAGTCGCCAGACGGCAGTGATTCCATCCGCATCGTCAACGCCCGCGAGCACAACCTCAAGGCATTGAACGTCAACATCCCGCACGGCAAGTTCAGCGTCATCACCGGGGTTTCGGGTTCGGGCAAAAGCACGCTGGCCTTTGACATTCTCTTCAACGAGGGCCAGCGCCGCTACCTGGAATCGCTCAACGCCTACGCACGCAGCATCGTGCAGCCGGCAGGCCGGCCCGAGGTGGACGCCGTCTACGGCATCCCGCCCACGGTGGCCATCGAGCAGCGCCTGAGCCGCGGCGGGCGCAAGAGCACGGTGGCCACGACCACCGAGGTCTGGCACTTCTTGCGCCTGCTGTGGGTCAAGCTCGGCCTGCAGCGCTGCGTGCACGATGGCGCCGAGGTGCGGCCACAAAGTGTGGAAAGCATCGCCGCGCAACTGCTGCGCGACCACGCCGGCCAGCATGTCGGCCTGCTGGCGCCGCTGGTGGTGAACCGCAAGGGCGTGTACACCGATCTGGCGCGCTGGGCCAAGGCTCGCGGCCACACGCATTTGCGCGTGGATGGCGAGTTTTTGAGCCTCACGCCCTGGCCACGGCTGGACCGCTTCAAGGAGCACACGCTGGAGCTGCCGGTGGCTGATCTGGTGATCGACAAGGCGCGTGAGACCGAGCTGCGCGAGCTGCTGGCCAAGGCCCTGGATCTGGGCAAGGGCGTGCTGCACCTGCTGGCGCCGCTGGATGGCCTGGCCGGCGCCATGGCCACGGGCGGCACCACGGCGCACATCGGAGCGGTGAAGGTTTTTTCCACCAAGCGCGCCTGCCCGCAATGCGGCACCAGCTACCCCGAGCTCGACCCGCGCATGTTCAGCTACAACAGCAAGCATGGCTGGTGCGCCGGCTGCGTGGGCACCGGCCTGACGCTGACGCGTGAGCAGCGCAAGGCCTATGACGACAGCGTGCGCGACGACGATCAAAAAGGCCGCGAGCAAAGCTTTCCGTCCGAGGAGCAAGAGGTCGAAGGCGTGGGCGGCGAGCCTTGTCTGGATTGCGGTGGTGCGCGCCTGAACGCCATCGCCCGGGCCATACGCTTTGATGGCCACACCATCACCGGCGTGGCGCAGTGGCCGGTGGCCATTGCGCGGCAGTGGGTGGACAAGCTCACTCTGGAGGGGCGCGACGCGGCGATTGCCCGTGATGTGGTGGTGGAGATCAAGAGCCGCCTGCAGTTCCTGGAGGATGTTGGCCTGGGCTATTTGACGCTGGACCGCGCCGCGCCTTCGCTCAGCGGTGGCGAGGCCCAGCGCATCCGCTTGGCCGCGCAGTTGGGCAGCAACCTGCAGGGCGTGTGCTACGTGCTCGATGAGCCCACCATCGGCCTGCACCCGCGCGACAACCATGTTCTGCTCAAGGCCCTGGCGCGCTTGAGTGAGGCCGGCAACACCCTGGTTGTGGTCGAGCACGATGAGGACACCATCCGCCGCGCCGACCATGTCATCGACATCGGCCCCGGCGCCGGTAAACGCGGCGGGCGTTTGATCGCCCAGGGCAGCGTGGCGGATTTGTCGGCACAGCCCGAATCCGTCACCGGCCGGCTGCTGGCGCATCCTTTGAAACACCCGCTGCAGGCACGGCGCGGGGTGGATGCGCACAGCGCCAAATTGACGGTGCAAGGTGCCGGCCTGCACAACCTGCGCGCCGTGAACCTGGCCCTGCCACTGCAGCGCCTGGTGGCGGTGACCGGCGTATCCGGCTCGGGCAAGAGCACCCTGGCGCGCGATGTGCTGCTGACCAATGTGCACAGCCATGTGGCGCTGAAGGCCAGCAAGGCCGGGCGCGAGGCCATTGCCGCCGGGCGCGCCGCGGGTGGGCTGCCGGCGCTTGTCGGCTGCACTGAAATGTTAGGCTTCGAAGCCATCGACCGCGTGCTGGAGGTCGATCAAACGCCCATCGGCAAGACGCCACGCAGTTGCCCGGCCACCTACATCGGCTTTTGGGATGCGATCCGGCGCTTGTTCACCGCAACCTTGGAGGCTAAGGCCCGCGGCTACGCCGCGGCGCGCTTCAGCTTCAACAGCGCTGGCGCTGGGGCCGCCGGCCAAAAGTCCGGCGCAGGCCGCTGCCCCGGCTGCGAAGGCCAGGGTCTGCGCACCATCGCCATGAGCTTTCTGCCCGATGTGAAAGTGGCCTGCGAGCTATGCCACGGCATGCGCTTCAACCCCGAGACCCTGGCCGTGAGCTGGCGTGGCCGGCACATCGGTGAGGTGCTGCAGATGGAGGTGGACGAGGCAGTGGACTTCTTCGCCAGCATGCCGGCCATCGCGCACCCGCTGAGGCTGTTGCAAGACGTGGGCCTGGGCTATCTCACCCTGGGCCAGCCCTCGCCCACGCTCTCCGGCGGCGAAGCGCAGCGCATCAAGCTGGTGACCGAGCTGAGCAAAGTGCGCGACGACGTGGGCCGCCGCGGGCAGAAAGCCCCACATACGCTTTACGTGTTAGACGAGCCCACCGTCGGCCTGCACATGGCCGATGTGGAAAAGCTCATCCGCGTGCTGCATCGCCTGGTCGATGGCGGCCACAGCGTGGTGGTCATCGAGCACGATCTGGACGTCATCGCCGAGGCCGATTGGGTGGTCGATTTGGGGCCCGAGGGCGGCTCGGCGGGTGGCACGGTGGTGGCCGAAGGGCCACCGGAGTGGCTGGTGGCGCGCGGCACGCACACGGGGGTGGCGCTGGGGCCGGTGTTGGCGAGGTGAGGCCGGGGTGAAGCTGCGATAGGGGCACGGTACGGCGCGATGAATGCGCCCCTTGCGCTTCTTCTTGCGCCCCTTGCGCCATTCAGCGGCGCGGCCTTCGCTTGGCCTACATCAGCAAATTCGAGGGCTGCGCACGCACGGTGTCAGGCGCGGCCTCGGCCAGCCCCTCAGCCGGTTGCAAGCCCAGCAAGGTGATGGCGCGGTCCTGCATATTGGCGGCGTCCTCATGGTCGCCACAGCGGTTGAGCACATCGCTGGCGCGCAGCAGCACCTTCACCTGCCAATGCGAATCGGCGGTTCTGGTGGCCAGGCCGGCGGCCTCGAAGGCGTGGTCGCGGGCACGCTCCAGGGCGGCGTGCCAGGCGCGGCTGTCGCCGTCGTGGGCGGTGGTTTCGGCCAGAGTGCAGGTGACCTCGGCCAGCTCGCACAGCAGGTCGACCTGGGCATCGACGCCATGCACCTGCGCGGTCCAGCCGAAGGCCTGCTTGAAGAAGGCCTCGGCCGAGGCGTAATCGCCCATGGCCTTGAGGCAGCGCGCCACCTGGGCGGTGGCCTGGCACATGTCGTGCGGCTTGCGGTAGACCTCGGCCAGATCGAGCACGCGCATGGCCAACTGCAGCGCCTGGCGGGTGAGCGCCTTGGTGTTGGCGGTCGATCGGGCGGCGGGCGCGGGCAACTCGGGCGCGCCAGCGCTGTCCATGATCAGTGGGGTGCGCAGGTCAGTATTCATGTCGGCCATGCTAGGGCCAGCGCGCCGACTTGCCTTCCCCTTGAGCCGGGGGGCGCCCTTCGCTTGGGTGTGATCGCCTGCACAGCGCTTGGGCACATCTGCCCATCAAGCAAGGGGGTGTCAGCACCCTCAGGTCGGCTTGGTGCCAGCACCATCATGTCGCGTTGGCGCCCTTGTCGCCGCTGTACTTGCGGGCCAGCGCCGCCGCACCCAGCCGCGCAAGCGCCAGCCCAGCAAGGCGGCCACCAGTGCGGCGTACACCGACCACTCGGCAAAGTTTTGCTTGGCCGCACGCATCCAGAAAAAGTGCAGCAGGCCGAGCAGGACGACGGCGTAGATCGCGCGGTGCAGCGCCTTCCAGCGCGCCGCGCCCAGGGCGCGAATGGCGCGGTTGAACGAGGTGGCGGCCAGCGGCGCCATCAGCAGCAGGGCCAGGCTACCCACCAGGATGAAGGGGCGCTTGGGGATGTCGCGCACGATGTCGGCCAGCACCCAGCTCATGTCCAGCCAGGCATAGCACATAAAGTGAATGACCGCGTAGAAGAAGGCGAACAGACCCAACATGCGCCGCAGGCGCACCAGAGCCGACCAGCCGGTGAGCTCACGCAGCGGCGTCACCGCCAGCGTCAGGCACAAAAATCGCAGCACCCAGTCGCCGCTGCCGCGAACCAGGGCCTCGGCCGGGTTGGGCCCCAGGCTGTGGGTCAAAGCGCCCCACAGCAGCTGCGCCAAGGGCAGCAAGGCCAGCACAAACAGCGCGGGCTTGACAGCGGCGTGCAGCAGCAGCTTGTTCATCTAGATAAGGTGTTATGAGCGCAGGCAGTTCGGGCCCGCCGCAACGCCACAGCCCGGTGCCATGGCCTAAAAGTGCTTGGCCTGAAAGTGCTTGGCCTAAAAGTTTTTGGCCAGATCCATCCCGGCGTAGAGCTGCCCGACCTGGGCCTCATAGCCGTTGAACATCAGCGTCGGGCGCTTCTTGGCGAAGATGCCGCCTTCATCGCCAATGCGGCGCTCGGTGGCCTGGCTCCAGCGTGGGTGGTCAACCTTGGGGTTGACGTTGGAGTAGAAGCCATATTCGCTGCCCAGGGCCTTGACCCAGGAGGTCTGCGGTTGCTTCTCGACGAATCGAATCTTGACGATGGACTTGCCTGATTTGAAGCCGTACTTCCAGGGTGCGACCAGGCGCAGCGGCGCGCCGTTTTGATTGGGCAGCACCTGGCCATACATGCCAAAGGCCAGCAGGCTGAGCGGGTGCATGGCCTCGTCCATGCGCAGGGCTTCGACATAGGGCCAGTTCAGCACCGAGCTGCTCAGGCCGGGCATTTGGGCGCGGTCGGCCAGGGTGACGAATTCGACATACTTGGCGTTGCCGGTGGGCTCCACGCGGCGGATGAGTTCGGCCACCGACCAGCCGACCCAGGGGATGACCATGGACCAGCCTTCCACGCAGCGCATGCGGTAGACGCGCTCTTCCATGGGGCTGAGCTTCATCAGCTCGTCCAGATCAAAGGTCTTGGGCTTCTTCACCTCGCCCTCGACCACCACGCTCCAGGGACGCGGTTTGAGGGTGTGCGCATGTTGCGCTGGGTCGGCCTTGTCGGTGCCGAACTCGTAGTAGTTGTTGTAGGTGGTGGCGTCCTGGCGCGAGGTGGCCTTGTCCATCGTCAAGGCGCCGGCCACAGCACTCCTGGCGCCGGGCAACGCGGCCTGTGGCGGCGTGGGCTTGGCCTGGGCCAGGGCGTCGCGTGCTGCCCAGGCCGCGAGACCCGTGCCCAGCGCACCCGCGGCCACCTGCTGCAACCAGCGGCGCCGGCCTTCATAGGCGGCGCGCGGGGTGATCTCAGAAGCTGCGGTGTGGTTGAAGCCGCGGTCAGGATGAAAGTGCATGGTGGCTCCGCTGGGTGACGATGGCTTGGCTGGCTGCTTGCTTGGCTGTTGGGTGCCGGCAAGGTGGTCGCCTGCCACGCCGAAAACTTACGCTGGGCGCACCGGCCGCGTCAAAGCTCGCCGTATGAGTGCAGGCCCGACAGGAACATGTTGACGCCGAGGAAGGCGAAGGTGGTGATGACCAGGCCGATCAGCGCCCACCAGGCCGAGATGCTGCCGCGCAGGCCCTTCATCAGCCGCATGTGCAGCCAGGCGGCGTAGTTCAGCCAGACGATCAGGGCCCAGGTTTCCTTGGGGTCCCAGCTCCAGTAGCCGCCCCAGGCCTCGGCAGCCCAGAAGGCGCCCAGGATGGTGGCCACGGTGAAGAAGGAGAAACCGATGGCGATGGACTTGTACATCAGGTCGTCCAGCACCTCGGGCGCCGGCAAGCGCGCCGCGATGCGCTGGCGTGCAGCCAAAATACCACCGACGATGAGCAGGCTGATGCCGGCATAGACCACCCAGTAGCTGACCGAGGCGCTGAGCTTGGCGGTGCGAAAGACGATGGGCTCGAAGCACAGCACCAGGCCCAGCAGTGCCAGCGGGGCCAGCTTCCACCAGCGGGTTTCCTGCGCCTGCCGCTGCACGAGGAAGGCAAAGGCCACCATGGCAGCCAGGGCAAAGGTGCCGTAGCCAATGAAGTTGGCCGGCACATGCAGCTTCATCCACCAGCTTTGCAGGGCCGGCACCAGGGGTTGGATTTCTTGCGCGCCGCGCTCCACCGTGTACCAAAGCAAAAAGCCCACGGCAGCACTGACGATGAGCATGACAAAGGCGCCCAGGGCCTTGGTGCGGTAGTGCTGCTCGAAGTACAGATAAAACAAGGTGGTGAGCCAGCAAAACAGCACGAACACTTCGTACAGATTGCTCACCGGGATGTGGCCGATGTCCGGGCCAATCTGGTGGCTCTCGTACCAGCGCACCAGGATGCCCACCAGCGCCATGTAGACACCCGCCCAGGCCAGCCAGGAGCCCAGGCGCTGGGCCGTGTTGTCCGCGATGCCGGCGCCCGCGGATGAGGCCGGCTCAACGCGGGCGAAGAAGCCGATCCAGTACATCGCCGTGCTCATGAAAAACAGCACGCCCATCCACAGGATGGCGCTCTGGCTGGACAGGAAATACTTCAGCAGGAAGACCTGGTTGGCCTGCGCCAGATCGGCGCCAAAGTTGTCACTGGCGCGGCTGTACAGCGCGATGGCCAGCAGGGTGCCGGCACCCACGCCCAGTGTCAAGGCGCGCAGCGGCGACCAGAACCAGCCCAGGGCCACCATGGCCGGCACGGCGCCCAGCAAGATGGCCTGCTCGTAGCCGTCCATCGAGCCGTGATAACGATTGAAGGCGTAGGCGGCGCCACCCACCATGAGCAGGGCAAACAGCCAGTCGCCGGCGCTGCGCCGTGCCAGGCGCGACAACAGGCTGGCCTGGCCAACCGCGAAAGTCTTGCTTGGTAGCGGGGCGGCGGTGGTGTTCATGTGGCGTCCTTCAACAAGGCGGTGCGGATGGCGTCGAACTCGGCATCGGCGTCGAGTGTGCGCCGCGTGGTGGACAGTGCCACGCTCAATTTTGTTCCACCCTGGCCATCGGCACTCAGCCAGATCCACATGCGGCGCTCGCGCACATAGAGCATGGTGAACACGCCGATGATGAGCAGGGCCGCGCCAAAGTACACCAGGTAGTGCCCGGGGGCGCGCGCGAGCTGAAAGACGCTGGCCTGCACATGGGTGAAATCAGCCAACTGAAACAGCATGGGCGCGGGATAGAAGGCCGCATCGGACAGTGACAACACCGCCTGCTGCATGAAGGCCTGCGTCTCCTCACTGGGCTGCAGGGGTTTGAGGCCGACCTGCTCACGCGACTGGTTGGTCAGCTCGAACAGGCTGGCATTGAGGATGCGCAACAGCACATCGGAGATGCGCGCGCGTTCGGGCTCGGGGACGGTGGTTTCGATGAACTGGGCCAGGGCGGCCAGGCCGCCTTGGGAGGGCGCTGAGGCGGCGGGGCTGGGAGTGGCTGCAGCAGCCGCGCCGCTGGGAGTGGCTGCAGTAGCCGCGCCGCTGGGAGTGGCTGCAGTAGCCGCGCCACTGGGAGTGGCTGCAGTAGCCGCGCCACTGGGAGTGGCTGCAGTAGCCGCCACGGGCCCGCCGGCGCCGGCAAACAAGCTCAGCGCCCTCAGGGCCGTGAGCTGCAACTGCTCGGCCATCTGCGGCTTGTCGGGTGGCGTAGCAGCGGCGGCATAGCTCTTGGCCGCTTGGGCACGTGCGGCCGGGCTGTGCAGGGCGGCGTTCAGGCGTTGCCAGCCCTCGATGCCGCCTTGGTCATCGACGGGGATGCGCAGGTAGCGGTAGGGCTCGCTGGGGGTGTCGCGCAGGCCGGCCAGAAAGACGCGCTGGCCATCCATCTGCACTGGCAGCATGTAATTTTGGTATTCGCGTGCCTGGCCACTGGCGTCGCGCAGCTTGTAGCTGACCGAAGGGCCCACATTGCGCAAGGCCTTGTCGCCGGCGGCCTTGGCGCCAGAGCCCAGGTGCTTGTCGAGCGTGCTTACTAGGTCAACCTTGCGCACATCGGTGGCGCCCTGGGCGGCCGGCGTGGCGCCGAAGTTTTCGACGTTGATGACGCGCAGGCCGCTGAATTCAAGGCTCAGCTTCTCATTGCTGTCGGCGCGGCTGAGTTGGGTGGATTCGCCGATCACGCCTTCCACTTCAAATGGCTTGGTGCCGCCCTGCAGCGGCCAGCCGCGCAGCTTGACCTTGGAGCCGCCGTCGTCAAAGCTGCTTTGAAAGATGGCAATGCCGCGGTGGTAGGCCGGCTCGTTGACCTTGACCGTGGCCGGGATGGCCTGGCCGCTGTCACGGTCGTGGATGACGATTTCACTGGCAAACAGCTTGGGCATGCCGGTGTCGTAGTACTCGACGATGAATTTCTTCAGCTCGACATCGAAGGGCAAATCCTGCAACACCACGCCATCGGCCATGTTCAGGATGGCGGTGCCCGAGCGGCCGGCCTCGGGCACCAGCAGGTTGCCACGAAAGGTGGGGTTGCGCGGCGACAGGCGGTGTTGGGCGGGCACGTCCTTGACCAGGCCGCCACCGGCATAGGCGCTCTTGCCCAGCAACGCCATCTGCGTGCGCACGATCAAGTCGCCATCGAGCAGGCCGCCCAGGCAGATGAGCACGATGGCCGAGTGCGCACTCAGGTAGCCGATCTTGTTGGCCACGCCCTTGCGTGCAGCCACCATGGTGCCGTGCTCGCGCACCTGGGCGCGGGCCTGCCAGCCGAAGCTGGCCAGGACCTCGCTGATGCGCTGCAAGGCGGCCTCGGCAGGCATTGCAAGCTGGCCTTGCGCCTTGTGGTGAAACGAGGCCAGCGCCTGCTCGCGCACGCCTTCTTTGTAGCTGCGCAGATCGATCAGGATCTTGGGCGCATTGCGCGCAATGCACAGGCTGACCGAGGCCACCAGGAAGGCCAGGATCAACAAGAACCACCAGGCGCTGTACACCGTGAACAGGCCGACGCGGCCGAACACCTCGGCCCAAAAGGGCCCAAACTGGTTGATGTAGTTGTTGGCCGGCTCGTGCTGTTTGACGACGGTGCCGATGACCGAGGCGATGCAGATCAGGCTCAGCAGCGCGATGGCAAAGCGCATCGACGAGATGAGCTCCAGCAGATCGCGGAGCGCCCGCGAGGGTGGCGCTGCAGCAGGATGGGTCATAGGGGGACGCGCTGGCCGCGCATCGGCGGCGGCGAGACGCTCAGCGCAGGCCCGACATGTAGTCGGTGACGGCCTTGATTTCCCTGTCGCTCATCTTCGCCGCGATGGCCACCATCTGCGGCGAATTGCCGCGCTGGCCTGAGCGGAAGGCGACCAGTTGCGCCTCGGCGTAATCGGCGTGTTGGCCCGACAGGCGCGGGTACTGGGCCGGAATGCCGGCGCCCGTGGGGCTGTGGCAACCGGCGCAGGCCGGCACTTGTTTGGCGGCGATGCCACCACGATAGATTTTCTCGCCCAAGGTCACGCTGTCTTTGTTCTTGGCGAAGCCGGGCTTGACTTGCTTGCTGGCGTAGAAGGCCGCCACATCGCGCATCTCGGCCTCGGTCAGCGCCTCGACCATGCCCGCCATGACGGCATTGCTGCGCTTCTTCGATTTGAACTCGAGCAACTGCTTGCTCAGGTAATCGGCATGCTGCCCCGCAAGAATGGGATTGGCTGGGCTGCCACGCGAGCCGTCGGCGGTGTGGCAGGCGATGCACACCTGTGTGGCCTTGTCCTGGCCCTTGGCCAGATCGGGCTTGACCGGCGCTGCGGCGGCAGCGGCCAAAGCTGCAACGGGGGTGGCGATGGCAAAGGCGGCGTACAGCGCCAGGGCAAGCAGCGACTTCATATCCGGAAACCTTGGGGTGGGCAAACCTGCAGATTTTACAATGCTCCATGAACCCACCTGTCCCGACGATTGACCCGGCCGAACGCGAGGCCTTGGCGTGGACCCAAAGCGCGCGCTTTCTCACCACCGCCAGCAAGCTTGAACAGCTGCCACCGCCTGGCCTGCCCGAGGTGGCTTTTGTAGGCCGCAGCAATGCCGGCAAGTCCACCGCCATCAACATGTTGGCGCAGCAACGACAGCTGGCCTTTGCCTCGAAGACACCCGGCCGCACCCAGCACATCAACCTGTTCGAGCTCGGCCCGGCCGATGCGCCCAATGCACTGTGGGCTGACTTGCCTGGCTACGGCTATGCGGCCGTGGCGCGTGGCGCCAAGCTGCGCTGGCAGCAGGTGATGGCCGATTACCTGGCCCATCGGCACGCGCTATCTGGGCTGGTGATGATGGTGGATTCGCGCCACAGCTTCACGCCGCTGGATCAACAACTGCTGGAGTTTGTGGCGCCCCGGGTGTGCACCGGCGAGGTGAAGTTGCTGGTGCTGCTGACCAAGTCCGACAAGCTCAATCGCAGCGAGTCGCAGCAGGCCTTGGTCAAGGCAAAGAAGGTGTTGGCCGAGGTCGCGACCGATGATTCAGACATCAGCGTGAGCCTGTTCTCTGCGCTTTCGCGCGCCGGACTGGGTGATGCCGCACGCACACTGCACAGCTGGCAGCCGAAAGTGGCGATGCTGGATTGAAGCCCGGGGCTGATCGGTTGAAGCCCGAGGCTGCTGGCCTGGCGCGGCGAACGCGCTCAGTGCGGCTAACGAGGCAGCGGCGCGTCCAGGGCGAACTCAAGGCCTGCCAATGAACAGGGCCAGCCCGGCACTGCCCTGGGGTGCATAGGTCAAGGCGAAGTACAGCGGGCCCAGGCCGGTGTCGGCGCCAATGAACAGGCTCATGCCGGTGCGCAGATCACTCAGGCGCATGGCCGAGCGCGTGGCCCAGGCGTTGCCTGCCTCCAGCGTTGCGCCAACGAACAGGCCACGCGTCAGCGCGGGGGCTTGGGCCAGGCGGCGGTACCAGGTCAGGCGTGCGAGCAGCACATCGTTGCCGCTGAGCTGGCCACTGGCATAGCCAGAGAGTTGATGGAAGCCGCCCAAGGTGTAGCGCTCGATGCCCACACTGCCGCGCTGATCGGCCATTTGCAGTTGGCCGTACAGGCCCAAACTGTGCGCACCCCAACTGCGCACGACCTGGCCACTGGCTTCCAGGCGAACGAAGCTGCCGCTGAGATCGCCCCGGCGCTGGCCGAACCAGGCTTCGGCCTCGCCGCGGTAGCCCGATTGCGCGAAGTTGGCGAAATCGAGCTGATCGACGACGACGCGGGCACGCACAGCGTCTTCGACCCAGCGCGTGCGCTGCATGGGTCCGCTGTACTGCGCACCGATCAACTCCGGCACTGTGTACAGCAGCAGGCGTGACCAGCCCAGGCGGAACTCACCAAACTCACCCCAGGGCTGGCCAATGTCGGCCCCGGCAAGCAACAGGTTGCGGTGGAATGTGGCCTGCTCGATGGATTGGTTAGGTGCGTAGCGCAGCAGACGACGGCGTTCAAGGGCGGCGTAGCCCGAGACAAACCAGTCGTTGGCGCGCGACGAGGTCCAGGCCAGCGGGTGATACAGCTCGGTGAAGGCCTTGGGCACCTCGCCGATCTGCAGCCTGTTGCGCCATTCGGTGCCACTGAGGGTGAGCCAGTGGCGGTTGTGGCTGAGCTTCAAATTGAATGCGCTGCGACCTTTGAAATCCGTGCTCATGTCGATGCCGGCGCGCAGGTAGTTCGGGCCCCAGGGTTTGTCTTCCAGATCAAACACCAGGCCCTCGCCAGCGGGCTCACGCAGCAGCTGGTAATCGGTGCTGGTGTAGTCGCCGCCACTGGCCAGGCGCACGGTGTCGCGTTCGGCGGTGGCAATGTTGAAGGCGCGGCCCGGGGTGGACTCCAGCATCGCCTGCAGCCGCTCGGGGTTGGTGCGTGTCGTGCCTTCAATGCGCACGAAGGCCAATGCCGGTGCGCTCGCCACTGGCGCCAGGTGCGCGGCACTCCACTGCGCGTAGGCCTGCGGTCCGATGGACAACACCGCCAAGGCATCACTGCGGCCACGTGCCCCGGCTGCACCCAGGCCGATGAAGCGATCCACCTCAGGGAAGTCACGCGAGGTGAGGGTGCCCAGCGAGGGCGCGATCAAGACGTCGGCGGCGCGCAAGGTGGCCAGACTGCGCTGCACGTTTTGCTCGGTCAGGATGTTGATCATCTGGCTGGACACGCCAAGCGCCGAGTTCAGCGTTTCGCGTCCGGCCAGGGGCGTGCCGATGTTGACGACGATGACGATCTCGGCCCCCAGCGCACGGGCAACCCCGACCGGCACGTTGTCGACCAAGCCACCGTCACCCAGGATGCGGCCCTCCACTTCGGTTGGCGAAAACACGCCCGGCACGCTCATGGATGAGCGCAGGGCAAGCGCCAAGTCACCCTTGTCTAGCACCACCGCCTGGCCACTCTCCAGATCGGTGGCCACGGCACGAAATGGAATCGGCAGGGCATCGAAACTTGCCAAGTGGCGCACCGCCAGGGTGTAGCGCCGCAACAGCGATTCCAGCCCGCGGCTGGACACTGCGCCTTGAGGAGCACGCAACTCGCCATCGCGCAGGCCGAGCTCGATCAAGGGCGAGATCTCGAAATCTTCTTCCTTGCGCCGCTGCGACAGGCGGGGCCGCTCAATGCGACTGGCAAAGACCTCCGCCCAGTTCACGCGCCGCAGCTCGCGATCAAGCTCATCTGCGCGCATGCCGCTGGCGTACAGGCCGCCGACGATGGCGCCCATGGAGGTGCCAGCAATGACATCGATGGGCACATGCATCTCTTCAAGCACCTTGAGCACGCCGATGTGGGCCAGGCCGCGAGCGCCACCGCCCGAGAGCACGAGGCCAATGCGCGGGCGCCCGAGCTTGGCTGGCGTGCCCGCGGTTTGTGGTGCTTGCGCTGACGTTGAGACGCTTGGTGCAAGGTCGACGCTTGCGGGCTGGCCGTGCACCCAGCCATGGGCCAAGGCAAGCGTCAGCATCAAGGCTGCGCGCCAGATGCCAGATGAGCGATGGACAGACTGCATGTCTTGCATTTTCCTTGGCTGCTGGCGCTGCAGCCGGCCTGCCGGCGCAGGTGGGCAGTTCAGCGTTTGCCGACTTGCGGGCCGGCCACACTTTGCATCACGCGCTCGGCGGCCGCACGCACCAGCGGCCGGGGTTGCAAAGGCAGCGCCAGCTCTTCGGCGGCCAGGCGGTCCAGGGCCCGGCGTCGCAGCGCCAGAGACTCATCGGTGGCGATGTCGCGCAGCAGCCAGTGGTCGTCGATCGGGTCGCACCACAGCACTTGCAAATTGCGCCAATCGCCCTGCAAATAAGCCCGCAGGCGCAGACCCGGCTGCAGGATGAACCAGTCAGGTGTGACGGGCGGCGCAGGCCTGTCGTGCAACATCAGCTCGGCTGGCACGGTGTCCAGCGTGCCCACATCGATGGGCATGCTGGCGGTGTCTATGGCAGCCTGCAGCCGGTCGATAGCAGGTTGGGCAGCCCTAACGGCTTGTTCAAGCAGTCGGTGATCCAGGTCGATGAGACGGGCGCAGGCGCCATCAAATTTCGCCGCGTTGGCGGTGGAATCACTTGCCAAGCCCTCGACCAGCTTTCGGCACTGCGCCAGGCACCTCACCACATCGCCCGTTGCGGCGGTTTCCAGCGTGAAGGCCAACAGGTCCATGAAACGCCACACCGGGTGCTCATAGCCTTCCAGCATGCTGGCATCGTGCCTGGCAATGTTCAGCGCGACATCGTGCAAGCGACGCAACAGCGCTGCCGTGGGTTTGGCCAGGCTGGACTCGGCTAGCATGGCCTCGAACAAGCGGTGTAAAAGCTCAATGAGCTTGGGGTCCGGGCTTGCTGGACGTTGATTGGCCGCTTCCGCGGCGGTCGGCTCTGCGGGCCCGGGCAAGTCATCCAGCGGCATGGGCATGCTGTCACGCAGTTCCGCCAGTCGGTCGTCGAGCATGCGCCCTTGGCCGGCAAGGACGCGTGACGTGACGCTGGGAACGATGGTGCGGTACTTGGCCGGCACCACGCCCTTCTCATCCAATCGTGCGCAAGCCGCGCTGTAGCCTTGCTGTAGCACGCGTGCCAAAGTGGGTGCCGCGTCGCGCATGAACACCGCCTTCATGGCGGGTGACAAAGCCATCACGCCGACGCCCTGCCAGAGGGCGCGCACATAGGCCTCGGGTCGAAACGGGTTGGTGTCTCGCGACACATTGAGGTCATCGACCAGCGCTGATGTCAGCGCCTGAACTGCACGCAGTTCACCCTCGGCCTCCGACTTGATCAATGCCACGGCACGGGCGATTTCGATGTCGGCGCTGACCTCGTCTTCGTCAATCAGCGAAAGCTCCTGACGCCGTGCAGTGGGCTTGGCCGCACCGGCCTTGTCGTTCAGGCCATGTTGATGCTGGAGCACCATGTTGCGCAGGGCGGTCATGGCCGCGCCCACAAGCTCGGCGCGGTGCCGCATGACCGAGCGCGGGCCATCGGCCTGGCGCTGTGCTGCGGTAGGCAAGGTTCGCCGCCATTGCTCCAGCACCGCATCAATGGCTTGATCGAAGCACAGCGGAGCGCGCAGCAACTCGTCTTCTATGAAGTCCTGAAGGGTATGTCTGTGCGTCATCGCGTGGCCATTTGGGCGCGGATTATCGGGTGGCGAATTGCCGGCAATGGGCAATGAAAAGGCCGCCCAAGGGCGGCCTTTGTGTCAAAGGTCCGGACGCCGCAATGGCGTTGGACCGCATGACGCCTATTACATGTCCATGCCGCCCATGCCACCCATGCCACCCATGCCGCCGCCGCTCATGCCGCCAGCGCCTGCTTCTTCTTTTGGGGCCTCGGCCACCATGGCTTCGGTTGTCAACATCAGGCTGGCCACCGAGGCTGCGTTTTGCAGGGCCGTGCGCGTCACCTTGGTCGGGTCCAGGATGCCCATGTCGATCATGTCGCCATAGACGCCGTTCTGGGCATTGAAGCCGTAGTTGCCCTTGCCTTCCAGGACCTTGTTGATGACCACGCTGGGCTCGTCACCGGCGTTGGCAACAATCTCGCGCAGAGGCTGCTCAACAGCACGCAGCACGATCTTGATGCCAGCATCTTGGTCGCTGTTGTCGCCCTTGATGGTGCCAGCCGTTTGGCGAGCGCGCAGCAGCGCGACGCCGCCACCGGCCACGATGCCCTCTTCGACGGCTGCGCGCGTGGCGTGCAGGGCGTCTTCGACACGGGCCTTCTTCTCTTTCATCTCGACTTCAGTGGCGGCACCGACCTTGATCAACGCCACGCCGCCGGCCAGCTTGGCCACGCGCTCTTGCAGCTTCTCGCGGTCGTAGTCGCTGGTGGCTTCTTCGATCTGCACGCGGATTTGCTTGACGCGGGCTTCGATGTCGGCCGCAGCGCCGCTGCCGTCAATGATGGTGGTGTTCTCTTTGCCGATTTCGACGCGCTTGGCTTGGCCCAGATCGGCCAGGGTGACCTTCTCCAGCGTCAGGCCGACTTCTTCAGCGATGACCTTGCCGCCGGTGAGGATGGCGATGTCTTCGAGCATCGCCTTGCGACGATCACCAAAGCCCGGGGCCTTGACGGCGCAGACCTTCAGGATGCCGCGAATGGTGTTGACCACCAAAGTGGCCAGGGCTTCGCCTTCGACTTCTTCGGCCACGATCAGCAGCGGACGGCCAGCCTTGGCAACTTGCTCCAGCGTGGGCAGCAGGTCACGGATGTTGCTGATCTTCTTGTCAAACAGCAGCACGAAGGGGTTGTCGAGCAGCGAGGCTTGCTTCTCGGGGTTGTTGATGAAGTAGGGCGACAGGTAGCCGCGGTCGAATTGCATGCCTTCGACGACTTCGAGTTCGCTGTCCAGCGATTTGCCGTCTTCGACGGTGATCACGCCTTCTTTGCCAACCTTGTCCATCGCATCGGCAATGATCTTGCCAATGGATTCGTCGCTGTTGGCCGAGATCGAGCCGACTTGAGCGATTTCCTTGCTTGTGGTGGTGGCCTTGGAGGCCTTCTTCAGTTCGGCGACCAGGGCCGTGACGGCCTTGTCGATGCCGCGCTTCAGATCCATCGGGTTCATGCCGGCGGCCACGTACTTCATGCCTTCGCGGACGATCGACTGGGCCAGCACGGTGGCGGTGGTGGTGCCGTCACCGGCGATGTCGCTGGTCTTGGAAGCCACTTCCTTGACCATCTGCGCGCCCATGTTCTGGAGCTTGTCTTTGAGCTCGATTTCCTTGGCCACCGAGACACCGTCCTTGGTGACGGTGGGGGCGCCGAATGAGCGCTCGAGCACGACGTTGCGGCCTTTGGGGCCCAGGGTGACCTTGACCGCATTGGCCAGGATGTTCACGCCTTCAACCATGCGGTGACGCGCGTCTGCGCCAAAAATGACGTCTTTTGCTGCCATGTTCAATTCTCCGAATTCAGTGTTGGATGATCAGTGAGGCGCTGAGATTTACTTCTCAACCACGGCGAAGAGGTCTTCTTCGCGCATCACGAGCAGTTCGTCGCCATCGACCTTGACGGTCTGGCCGCTGTACTTGCCGAACAACACGCGGTCGCCGGTCTTGACGTTCATGGCGACCAGGTCGCCCTTGTCATTGCGCTTGCCGGGGCCGACGGAGAGCACTTCACCCTGATCGGGCTTTTCGGCGGCGTTGTCGGGGATGACGATGCCCGAGGCGGTTTTGGTCTCTTGTTCCAGACGCTTGACGATCACGCGAACGTGCAAAGGACGAAGTTTCATTTCCAGCTCCTGTGTGTTCGAAATCGGCTGTGAGCAGCGCCCACCGGCAGCGAGCGCTCATTCACTTGTTGATTGACCGCGCCGAAAGGACTTCGGGCGGTTGTTAGCACTCGTTGATTGCGAGTGCTAGCAAATCGATTATAGGGTGCGCCGGCGGTACTTCAAGAGGCGAAATTGCGCGCAACGTACTTTGCAGACACTGCCGCGGACGCGGAAACGGAAGCGGCAGCGTCAGTGCAGCGGCTCGGCTTCGTCGTCGGGGTCGGGCGCCACTGCAACGCGAAAGCGCTCGCTGGCCCAGGCGCCAAGATCGACACCGCGACAGCGCTGGCTGCAAAAAGGCCGCCAGATGTTGTCGGCGGCAAATCGCGCCGGTGTCTGGCAGGTGGGGCAGCGCACCATGGGCGCGTCGCGTGGGCTCGTGTCGGTCATCGCGGTGTTGGCGGTGGCAAAGTGGACGCGTGACCTTGCCATCACGCGAATCGTGTCCAACTCGCCCTGGTTCAGGCGCACAGGGTCAACTCAAAATTCGCATCATCAAGGGCTGGCCGCAAGCGCCCATCGGTATCGCGCATGAGGCGCACGGACACCAGTAACCGGTGCCCGGTGATTTCAGGCACGAGGCCAAGCTCGGGCGCAATACGAAGGCGCAGCAGCTGGTAGGAACGGCCTTGCGGCAGACTTTGCTGGTACTGCCCGCCCAAGGCCACCACTTTGTGCGGTGAGCCGGAATCGCGCAGCAGACCCAGCAGCACTTGCAAGGCTTCGGCCATCGGTGTCAAGGTGGCCGCCCAGGCGCTGAGGTCCGCGCGCCGTCGCGACGTGCCATGCTGCTGCCAGGCGTAGTAGGCCGGCAAGTCAAACTCACACGTCCCGCCAGGAATGCTGATGCGGCTGCGCACGGCCATCAGCCACTCATTGCTGGTCAGCGACTGTCCGGCCTTGCCGCTTTGTTGGTTGAGCGCCCCGAAGGCGTGTTCAATACTGCCCACCACGGCATCAAGCGCCTTGGCCGACACCTGTGGATTGCTGCGCAGGGCCAGCAATTGGCTCTTGTGGCGCTCAAGTTCCTTGAGCAGATCGGACTTGAGATCGGCTCGCGCCGCCACATCCATGATCTCGAACAATGTGACCAGAGCAAAGTGGTGATCGACGATCTCGGTACGGGCAAGCAGCTGTCCGAGGCGATCAAACAAATGCTCCAGCCGAAGCATGGTGCGAATGCTCTCGTTGAAAGGGAATTCGTACAGTACCAAGGCGGGGTTCCTCGTCGGCTCTCGGTAGCCCGGCGTTCAGGGGGATGTTTTGAGATTGTTTCACAGGGCCAGTCGGCCCATGCCCGGCGATCAACGACCTGCAACTCCCGACCAATGCGCCCAGATGGCCGCCACTTCGCTGGCCAGGTCTGCAAGGTTCAGCCCGTCGTTATAGATCACGGCGTCGGCGATGGCGCGGCGGCGTTCTCGTGGAATTTGTTGATCCATCACGCTGCGCACCTGTGCTTCTGGCCACCCCGAGCGCGCCATGACGCGTGCGACCTGGGTTTGCGGGTCGCAATCGACGACGAGGATGCGATCACAGCGCGCCCGCCATGGGCTGGATTCGCCAAGAAGGGGAACGTCAAAGACCACCACCTGCTCAGCGGCCGCCGCGGCCTGCGCCATGGCTTCCTGGCCAATGATCGGGTGCAGGATGGCTTCCAGACGACGCTTGGACAGGGCATCGGTGAAGATGAGCTCGCGCATACGGGCACGATCCAACGCGCCTTGTGCATCAATCACTTCGGCGCCAAACGCTGCAATGACATGCGGTATGGCCAGGCCCTTCGGGCCAGTGATGGCTCGCGCTATGGCGTCGGTATCCACCAGGATGGCGCCCAGATCGACCAGGCAGGCAGCAACCGTACTCTTGCCACTGCCAATACCGCCGGTCAATCCCAAGCGGCGCGACAAGGGCGCAACGCTCACAACGGCAGCCACCAGCGCATCAGTGCGGCGCCAAAAAACAAGGCCGCGATGCCACCACCCACCAAATAGGGCCCAAACGGAATGGGCACATTTCGACCATGGCCGCGCGCCACAATCAGGTACACGCCGACCATGGCACCCACCGCCGACGACAAAAGGATGATGGCGGGAAGGGCCTGCCAGCCCAACAGTGCACCAAGCCCGGCCAGCAATTTGAAGTCGCCCTCTGCCATGCCATCGACACCGCGCACGGCTCGGTAGGTTCGGGCCACGGCCCAGAGTGAGAAGTAGCCGAAGAAGGCGCCCAAGGCAGAGTCGGTCAAACTAACAGGAATCCAGCCCTGCCAGGCGGCCACCAGACCGAGCCCAATCAAGGGCAAGGTCAAGTCGTCGGGCAGCAAGGTTGTGTCCAGATCAATCAACGCCCCGGCGATAAGAAGTGCGCCTGCAAGGCAGTACACAGCACTGGCCGCTGTGGTACCGAACTTGCTGCCGACCGAAAAAAACAGGGCTGCGGTGAAGAGCTCGACCGCGGGGTAGCGCATGGAGATTCGAGCTGAGCACGCGGCGCATTTGCCGCCCAGGCGCAGCCAGCTGAGAACTGGAATGTTCTGGTACCAGGCGATGGCTTGAGCGCAGCCCGGACAACGAGATCGCGGTGCCGAAAGGCTCAGCGCCGGCAGTGCTGCAAGCGCTGCTTCGAGCGACTTGCCCATGCCTGCCAAGGCAGGGATGGACTGCGAACCCGCGCCCAGCACCCTGGCCATGGCCTGGCCGTCTTGAAGGTACTGGCTGGCGTCACCCAGCCATTGCCGCTCGAGCATGATGGGCATGCGATGAATCACCACGTTCAAGAAGCTGCCAATCACCAGGCCAAACAAGGCCAGCGCCAGTGGCGACAACAGCCATTCGACGGCCTGCCAAGGCATTGCGCTAGACCACGGCGCCGAGCTTGAAGATCGGCAAATACATCGCGATCACGATGCCGCCGATCAGCACGCCCAGGATGACGATGATGAAGGGCTCCATCAAGCTGGACAAGCCTTTGACCATGTCGTCAACCTCTTCCTCATAGAACTCGGCTGCCTTGGCCAGCATGTGGTCGAGCGAGCCGGCCTCTTCGCCGATACCAGTCATCTGCAGCACCATATTCGGGAACACACCCGTGGTCTGCATTGCGGTGGTCAAAGCCGAACCCGTCGAAACATCGCGCTGGATCTGCTGCGTGGCGATGGCATAGACCGCGTTGCCAGAAGCACCGCCCACCGAATCCAGCGCCTCGACCAGGGGCACGCCGGCCGCAAACATGGTCGACAAAGTACGCGTCCAGCGGGCCAAGACGGACTTGTCGATCAAGGTGCCAAAGACCGGAATCTTGAGCAGCAGCCTATCCATGAAGGCCTGCATCTTTTCGGAGCGTTTCCAGCTCTGGAAGAAAAAGTAGCCACCGCCAATCATGATGCCGAATATCAGCCACCAATAGGCCACGAAAAATTCAGACATGGCAATAACGGCCAAAGTGGGCGCCGGCAAATCCGCGCCGAAAGAGCTGAATACATCCTTGAAGGCCGGAATCACCTTGATCATGATGACCGTCAACACCAGAAAAGCCACCACGATCACAGCGATCGGGTACATCAGCGCCGCCTTGATCTTGCTCTTGAGCGCGAGAGTCTTCTCCTGATAGATCGCCAGCCGATCCAGCAGTGCTTCAAGGATGCCGCCCGACTCGCCCGCCTCGACCAGGTTGCAATACAGGGCATCGAAGTGCATCGGATGCTTGCGAAACGCCGACGACAGGCTGGTACCGGTTTCCACATCCGAGCGGATGTCGTTGAGCAATCGCGACATGCGTGGATTGGTCGCCCCGCGTCCAACGATGTCAAAGGATTGCAGCAAGGGCACGCCGGCCTTCATCATCGTCGCCAATTGACGCGTGAACAGGGCGATGTCTTTCTGGCTGATCGAGCGACCGCCACTGGTGCGGCGCTTTTTCACCTTGGTCAAAAGGATGCCTTGGCGACGCAGGCTGGCACTGACTGCGGCTTCGCCGCCAGCGCGAATTTCGCCGCGCACGACCTTGCCATTCTTGTCGCGGCCCTCCCACTCGAAGACCATTTCCTTGATGTTTCTCGCGGCAACTGCTGTGGCCATGGCGTCTCCGGCTCAATCGTTCCTGTCCGCAGCAAAGTGCGCGGACCTATTCATTGGTGACCGCAATCACTTCTTCCAGTGTCGTCATTCCCGATCGAACTTTGAGCAAGCCGGACTGCCGCAAATCGCGCACCCCGTCCTTGCGGGCCTGATCGGCAATATCCATCGCCGTGCCCTCGGCCAGGATGATGCGTTGCTGCGCTTCTGTAATAGGCATCACCTGGTACAGGCCCACTCGACCTTTGTAGCCCGCTGTGCAGGCCGAGCAGCCGACTGCACGATAGGGCTTCCAGGTGCCGTCCAGATCCTCTGGCTGGAAACCGGCACGCAGCAGGGCCTCGCGCGGGTAGTCGGCGTTTTGCTTGCAGTTCTCGCACAGTCGACGCGCCAGCCTCTGTGCCGTGATCAAAATGACGCTGGAGGCGATGTTGAACGGCGCCACGCCCATGTTCAACAGGCGGGTGAGTGTGGTCGGCGCATCATTTGTGTGCAGGGTGGACATCACCATGTGACCGGTCTGCGCCGCCTTGATCGCGATGTCGGCGGTCTCAAGGTCGCGAATTTCACCGACCATGATGACATCGGGATCCTGGCGCAGAAAGGACCGAAGCGCAGCTGCAAACGTCAGGCCAGCGCGGTCATTGACGTTGACCTGATTGACGCCTGGCAGATTGATTTCGGCCGGATCCTCGACGGTGCAGATGTTCACGCCCGGCTGATTCAGTAAATTCAAACAGGTGTACAGCGACACCGTCTTGCCCGAGCCCGTGGGGCCGGTGACCAGGATCATTCCGTAGGGCCGGCTGATGCAGGCCATCAACCGATCCTTTTCAATCCTCTCGTAGCCCAGCGCTTCAATACCGAGTTTGGCGCTGGATGGATCAAGTATGCGAATAACGATCTTCTCGCCGAACAATGTTGGCAAGGTTGAGATTCGAAAGTCAATGGCCTTGCTGCCAAACTTCAGTTTCATTCGGCCGTCTTGTGGGACACGCTTTTCCGCGATGTCCAGACGGCTGATGACTTTGATGCGAGACGCCAACTTCTCTTTGATGGCGATTGGCGGCTGTGTGATTTCCCTCAGCTCACCATCGACCCGGAATCGCACCCTATAGGTGCTTTCATAGGGCTCGAAATGCAAATCGGATGCCCGCATATTGAAGGCATCGATCAACATCTTCTGCAGGAAACGCACGACCGGCGCATCCTCGACATCGGATGTCACATCTGCGGTTTCGGGGCCTGCATTTTCTTCAGTAACGTCGAATTCGAAATCGCCACTGGTGATCGTTTCCAGGGCCTCGGCAGCACTGGTGCCCTGCGCGTCCAACAGTTTGGCCAGCTTGTCGAACTCGACCACCACCCACTCGGGCGTCAGCTGTGTCGCAAACTTGATGCGCTCGGTGGCCTCTTGGTCCGTCGGGTCGGCCCCCGCGATAAACAGGCGGTTTCCTCTGCGTGCCAGCACCAGCACCTGATACTGCAGAGACAGCCGGCCCTCAATGACGGCCTTGGGCAGCCGCTCGACATCAATGGCGTTCAAATCGAGCAGTGGCAACGCCAGAGAAGTCGAAAGCGTGTGCGCCAAATCTGCGGCCGACAAGGTGCCAGAGGAGACGACCAATGAAGCAAAGCCGACTTTGCGTTCACGCGCTTGCTTGGACAACTCCTCCGCGGCCTTGACCGACAAACGGCTTGCATGCACCAGCACACGGGCAACGCCAGAAAGGCTTGATTGAGCGGATTCGACCAGGGTGTCCACAGATGCAGTGTTTTAAGGCCTAGGAGAGGACCAGGCCATGATCCTTGATCCACTGGGCACTGTAAACCGGATTCCACAGGCGATCCGGCGCTTGTTCACGAGCGGTTACCGCTGCGTCGTGCGATTGGCCAAGTGTCCGCGCCGCCAGCGTAAGGCGTGGGCTTGCGTCAAAACAGATGGTCGGGGTGAGAGGATTCGAACCTCCGGCCTCTACGTCCCGAACGTAGCGCTCTACCAGGCTAAGCTACACCCCGCGATGCGTGGCGCGACTAGGCGCCAAACGCTGTTTCCCTCAGCTGAATCTCTCGACCGACTGAGCACATAATTCTAGCAGCGCTTCATGCGCGGGCCCTGGCGGCAATTGGCTCAGGCAATCGCGCGCTTTGATGGATTCCTCGCGCGCGGCATCCAAGGTCGCCTGGAGGGCGCCAACCCGTCGAATGATGGACACGATGTCGGTGAGGCGCTCGCCTTCGCCAAGTTCGATGGCGTCGCGTATCAGTTGGCGCTCTGCCGACGTTCCGCGCTCCATGGCCAAGAGCAAGGGCAGCGTCGCCTTGCCTTCGCGCAGATCATCGCCCACATTTTTTCCAAGAGCGGCGGTGTCACCTTCGTAATCCAGAAAATCGTCGATCAACTGAAATGCTGTTCCCAGGGCGCGCCCGAATTCGCGGCAGGCCTGCTCGATGGATGCTGGTGCATCGGCAAGGACGGCGCCCAGCTGAGCGCTCGCCTCAAACAGTTTGGCTGTCTTATATCGAATCACGCGCAGGTAGTCTTGCACTGTGAGATCTGCATCGCGCAAATTCATCAACTGCAACACCTCGCCTTCTGCGATGACGTTGGTCGCCTCGGCGAGCACTTCAAGAACGCGCAATCGGCCGGTGCTGACCATCATCTGGAAAGCGCGTGAATACAGGAAATCGCCCACGAGCACGCTTGCCGCGTTTCCAAACACGGCATTTGCAGTCTGTCTTCCCCTACGCAGTGTCGATTCATCGACAACGTCGTCGTGCAGCAGCGTGGCGGTATGGATGAATTCAACGGTCGCAGCCAACTCGAAGCGCTGCTGCCCGACGTAGCCCAGGGCCGAAGCCGTCAATAGCACCAAACGTGGGCGAATGCGCTTTCCGCCGGCCGAAACGATGTAATTTGCAATCTCGTTGATCAAGACCACGTCGGAGGACAGGCGGCGCCGAATGACGGCATCGACCTGCAGCATTTCCAAGGCGATGGGGTCGGCCGCGGAAGATGCGATGGCGGAGGGATCGGTCACGAATGGTTCTTGTGCAGGGCGCCGGAAATTATAGGGAGGGCGCTGTTGCTCGGCGCTGTTGCGCGGCGCCGGGCGCAGGCCAGCTGCGCAGCCGGCCCAGTTGGCGCTCAAATGCTATACTCCCCGGTTCCCTTGGCCGAACTTGGCTGATGGATTCCTAGCACACCCAAAGAGGCACATATGTACGCGCTCATAAAAACCGGTGGTAAGCAATTCAAAGTTGCTGCCGGCGAAAAGATCAAAGTAGAACAGTTAGCAGCGGACGTGGGCCAAGAGATCGTGATTGACCAGGTATTGGCCGTTGGCAGCGGTGCGGACCTGAAGATCGGGACTCCCTTGGTTGCCGGCGCCAGCGTGACAGCCACGGTGGTTGCACACGGCAAACACGACAAGGTGCGCATTTTCAAGATGCGTCGTCGCAAGCACTATCAGCGGCACGGCGGACACCGCCAAACCTACACCGAACTGCAGATCAGCGCCGTCAGCGCTTGATCAACTCAACAGCAATCCAGGAGTTTTGAACCATGGCACAGAAAAAGGGCGGCGGCTCCACCCGAAACGGCCGCGATTCCCAACCTAAGATGCTGGGCGTGAAGGTGTTTGGCGGTCAAGTCGTTCCGTCGGGCTCCATCATCGTGCGCCAGCGCGGGACGCGTTTCCACGCTGGAGACAATGTCGGCATGGGCCGCGACCACACGCTGTTTGCACTGGTCGACGGTGAAGTGTCCTTCGCTGTCAAAGGTGCGTTGAACCGGCAAACCGTGAACGTGAAAGCAGCCTGAGGGTTACAACCCTCAGGCCAAGCCAAGCCCCGGCCAGCCGGGGCTTCTTTGTTTTTGGATCACGCTGAAGGATCGCGCCATGAAGTTCGTTGACGAAGCCACCATCGACATTGCCGCTGGCAATGGCGGTGCGGGGTGCATGAGCTTTCGGCGCGAAAAGTTCCTGCCCTTCGGTGGCCCCAATGGCGGTGATGGCGGGCGCGGCGGCAGCGTGTATGCCGTGGCAGATCGCAACCTCAATACCCTGATCGACTACCGCTATGCCAGGCGCCACGAGGCTCGCAATGGCGAGGCCGGGCGTGGCTCCGATCAGTTTGGTGCCGCAGCTGAAGACATCGTCTTGCGCATGCCCGTGGGCACCATCATCAAGGATTTCGAGACCGACGCGATATTGACCGAGTTGCTTGAACCCGACGAGCCTGTGCTGCTGGCCAAGGGCGGCGACGGTGGCTTTGGCAACATGCACTTCAAGAGCAGCACCAATCGAGCGCCACGGCAGAAGACGCCGGGCTGGCCGGGTGATCAAAAAAAGCTCAAGCTCGAGTTGCGGGTGCTCGCCGATGTGGGCCTGCTGGGCATGCCCAACGCCGGCAAGTCCACGCTGATCGCGGCGATCTCAAACGCCCGCCCAAAAATTGCCGACTACCCATTCACCACCTTGCACCCCAACCTGGGCGTGGTGCGGGCAGGACCTGAGCGCAGCTTTGTGGTGGCCGACATCCCTGGCCTGATCGAAGGTGCTGCCGAGGGTGCAGGATTGGGCCACCAGTTTCTGCGCCATCTTCAGCGCACGCGGCTGTTGCTGCACATCATCGATATGGCGCCGTTTGATGACGATGTTGATCCTGTGGCGCAAGCCAGGGCCATCGTCAAGGAGCTGCGGAAATATGACGAGGCGCTGTATGCGAAGCCGCGTTGGTTGGTGCTGAACAAGCTCGACATGGTGCCCACCGAGGAGCACGAGTCACGCGTCAAGGACTTCGTTCGCCGGTTGCGCTGGAAGGGCCCGGTGTTTCAGATCTCAGCCCTGGCGCGCGCCGGCCTGGATCCGCTGGTGCAGGCGATCTACAAGCATGTTGCTGCACAGAAGGTGCCAGTGGCGCCAGAACTTGATCCGCGTTTCGACCCGGTCGTGGGTGGCGGCGATGCCTGATGTGGTGAAGTCGGCTCGCCGAATTGTGGTGAAGGTCGGCTCCAGCCTGGTCACCAATGAGGGCCGGGGCATTGACGCGCAGGCAGTGGGCAATTGGTGCCGACAGATGGCCATCCTTGCGGGTGAAGGACGCGAGCTCATCATGGTCTCCAGTGGCGCCATCGCCGAGGGCATGAAGCGCCTGGGCTGGGCCACACGGCCCACCGAATTGCACGAGCTGCAAGCCGCTGCTGCGGTCGGCCAGATGGGCCTGGCACAGATGTACGAGAGCCAGCTGTCGCAGCACGGCATGCGCAGTGCCCAGGTGCTGCTGACGCATGCCGACCTGGCAGATCGCGAGCGCTACTTGAACGCACGCTCGACCTTGCTGACGCTGCTGGCGCTCAAGGTCATTCCGGTGATCAACGAGAACGACACCGTGGTCAACGATGAGATCAAGTTTGGCGACAACGACACCTTGGGCGCCTTGGTGGCCAACCTGGTGGAGGCCGATGCCTTGATCATCCTGACGGATCAACGCGGTCTGTTTTCAGCCGATCCACGCAAGGACACCGCTGCCCGCTTCATTGACAAGGCCACGGCGGGTGATCCCGCACTGGAGCAGATGGCCGGCGGTGCGGGCTCAGCCATTGGCCGCGGCGGGATGTTGACCAAGGTATTGGCCGCCAAGCGCGCCGCTGGCAGCGGTGCCAGTACGGTCATCGCCTGGGGGCGTGAAACCGATGTGTTGTTGCGCCTGGCCGGTGGCGAAGCCATTGGCACTGCGCTGGTCGCGGGCACGCCCAAGCTCGCGGCGCGCAAACAGTGGATTGCCGATCACCTGCAGCTTGCCGGCGCCGTCAGCGTGGATGACGGTGCGGCGCTCAAGCTGCGTGAGCAAGGCAAGAGCCTGTTGCCCATTGGCGTGGTGGCCGTCGAAGGCGACTTCCGCCGCGGCGATGTCATCGCAGTACGCTCAAGCAAGGGCCTGGAGATTGCCCGTGGCCTGGCCAACTACTCGGCCACCGAGGCCAGGCTGATTGCGCGCAAACCCTCGTCGCAGATCGCCGGAATGCTGGGCTTTGCCAACGAGCCCGAGCTGATCAACCGAGACAATCTGGTCTTGGTCTGAAGACGCCGCGAATTGCAGCGCTGCACCTCAACCTGAAGGCGAGCGCCCATGGAAATCCAGTTCACCGAACAGATCGAGCAGCTCAAGCTCGGCGCCGGCCAGACCTTTCATGGTGAAGGCATCCTGGCGATCACCAAAGCCTTGTTGCAGTCGGGCGTGGCCTACATCGGCGGTTATCAAGGCGCGCCGGTGTCGCACCTGCTCGATGTGATGGTGCAGGCCCGGCCCTATGTGGACACGCTGGGCGTGCATGTCGAGGCCTGCTCGAACGAGGCCTCGGCGGCGGCGATGCTGGGCGCTTCGATTCACTACCCCTTGCGCGGCGCCGTCACCTGGAAATCCATAGTGGGCACCAATGTCGCGGCCGACGCACTGTCCAACCTGTCCTCCCCTGGTGTGGTCGGCGGCGCGCTGATCGTCGTCGGTGAGGACTACGGCGAGGGCGCCAGCGTCATTCAAGAGCGTACCCATGCCTATGCCATGAAGAGCACGCTGGCGCTGTTCGATCCCAGGCCCGATCTGGGCAATATGGTGCGGCAGGTCGAACACGCCTTCGCCTTGAGTGAAGCCAGCAACATGCCCGCCGTGATGGAGCTGCGCATTCGCGCCTGCCATGTGCGCGGCCAGTTCATCGCCAAGGACAACGTCGCCCCGAGGTTCAGTACCCGCGATTTGATCGACGAGCCTGCAGCCTTCGACTACATGCGTTTGGCGCATCCGCCCGTCACCTTTCGACAAGAGAAGCTCAAGATCGAGCAGCGCATTCCTGCGGCGCAGCGCTACATCCTTGAGCACGGCCTGAACGAGGTGTTCGACGGCCCGCAAGACACCGTTGGCCTGATCGTTCAAGGCGGGCTCTACAACACCTTGATACGGGCGTTAGGCCAAATGGGCCTGGCTGATGTGTTTGGTGACGGCGCGATCCCGGTGCTGGTGCTGAACGTCACCTACCCGCTGGTGCCCAGCGAGGTGAGCCGATTCTGCGCAGGCAAAGCTGCCGTGCTGGTGATCGAAGAGGGCAGCCCCGAATACATCGAGAAGGATTTGCTGCAGGCACTGCGCCGTCTCGATGTGCAAACCAGGGTGCACGGCAAGGACTTGCTGCCCGCGGTGGGCGAATGCACCGTGGAGTCCATGCTTCCTGGCCTGGTGGCCTTCATCGAGCGCCATCTGCCTGGTGTGGAACTCGGGGCCGCGCGGCAGTGGCTGGCCGGCAATGGCCAACGCCGCGCTGAAGTGGCGCAGGTCGCTGGCCCGCTGCCTGCGCGCCCACCAAGCTTCTGTGTGGGCTGCCCTGAGCGGCCGGTGTTTTCTGCGCTGAAATTGGCGCAGCAAAAAGTCGGCCCCGTGCACGTGGCAGCTGACATTGGATGTCATGCCTTGGCCACCTTCGAGCCCTTTTCGTCGGGCCATTCCATCCTGGGCTATGGCATGAGCCTGGCCAGCCGCGCCGGCGTTTCACCCATGATGCAGCGGCGCACCTTGGCGGTGATGGGCGATGGCGGCTTTTGGCACAACGGCTTGCTCACAGGCGTGCAATCGGCGCTGTTCAATGGTGATGACGCCGTGCTGATGATCATGAAGAACGGCTACACCTCAGCCACCGGCACGCAAGACATCCTGAGCACACCCGATGACGACAGCAAGGCCGAGGCCTACCGCCAGGGCGGTGGCGCGGGTGCCCATCAAAGCCTGGCGCACAAAAACCAGACCATTGAAGAAACCCTCAAGGGCATGGGCGTGCAATGGCTGCGGGTGGTGAACACCTACGAGGTCGATACCATGCGGCGCACCTTGCAAGAGGCCTTCACCAGCCCCTTCAATGGCCTGAAGGTGGTGATCGCCGAGGGCGAGTGCCAACTCGAACGCCAGCGCCGCATCCGCCCCTGGATCGCTGCGCGCCTGAAGCGGGCACAGCGTGTGCAACGCGTCAAGTACGGTGTGGATGAGGATGTGTGCACCGGCGATCACGCCTGCATTCGCCTCTCGGGTTGCCCAACGCTGACGCTGAAGGACAACCCCGATCCTTTGCGTGTCGACCCCGTGGCCACCGTCATCGAGGGCTGCGTCGGCTGCGGCCTGTGCGGTGCCAATGCCCATGCGGCCACGCTGTGCCCGAGCTTTTATCGGGCCGAGATCATCCGCCACCCGGCCTGGCACGAGCGCATCGTGGCGCGCCTGCGCCATGCCGTGACCGGCCTGCTGCGGCCCGCATGAGCCCTGGCGACGATCAGCATGAGTAACGCCAATACAGCGCGCACTGCCGCGCCTACAAGCTCGGGCGCAATGGTCTTCGCCGTCGCCCCTTCACCGGCGCCTGCTGCTTCACCCATGCGGCCCATCACCCTGCTGTTGTGCGCATTGGGTGGCGAAGGTGGCGGCGTCTTGACCGAATGGCTTTACAGCGCTGCGGTGCGCGCCGGCCATGCTGCGCAAACGACTTCGATCCCCGGCGTGGCGCAGCGTACCGGCGCCACCACCTACTACGTCGAGCTCTACCCTTTGCCAGATTCCGCACTGGGAGGCAAGCGCCCGGTGTTCAGCCTCAATCCCGTGCCTGGCGAGATCGATTTGCTGGTGTCCTCGGAGTTGCTTGAGACCGTGCGCCAGGCCAGCCTGGGCATGGCCAGCGCCCAGCGCACCAGCATCATTGGCTCGACCTCGCGCGCCCTGACGGTGGCCGAGAAAATGCAGATGACCGATGGCCGCAGCAGCGATGCGGCCTTGATCGCCGCCTTGCTGCAGCAGTGCGTGCAGGCCGACCTGTTCGACATGCCAGCGCTGGCCAGGCGCGCGGATTGTGCGTTGAGTGCGGTGATGTACGGTGCCGTGGCCGCCAGCGGCCTGCTGCCCTGGCCGCGAGCGGTCGATGAAGCCACGATTGAGGCCTCAGGCAAAGGTGGGGCTTCCAGCCTTCGCGGGTTTTCACAAGGGTTTGACGCTGTGCGTGGCGCACGCGAGCAACGCCAGTGGCTTGAGCGCGAGGCGCAGGCCAGCAGTGAGGCGGGTGCGATGTCCCAAGTGCCCGCGGCCTCGCCGCTGCTCGCGCCAGCGCTGACCGCACCAGACCTGCTGGCGTTGGCCCGAGCGCGCCTGTTGGACTATCAGGACTCGGCCTATGTCGAGCTCTACGAGCAACGCCTGGCGCGTGTTCGCGCGGCCGAAGACGCAGGGGCCGAAGCCGCGCTGCATGGCGCCGCGCCGCAAGAGATTGACGCTGGCGCCATCCATACCGAAGTCATACGCTGGTTGGCCCTTTGGATGGCGTTTGACGACATCGTTCGCGTTGCTCAACTCAAGCTTGCTGCCAGCCGCCAACAGCGGCTGCGCCGTGAAGTGGCTGCTGCTGAGGGCGAAATCATCAAAGTCTTCGAGTACTTCAAACCCGGCGTTGCCGAGCTCGCCGGGCTGCTGCCACAAAGCCTGGCCAGCCGGCTGCAGGCGTGGGATCGGCGGCGCATTCAGCGCGGGCTGGAGCCGTGGGCCTTGCCGCTGCGCATAGGCAGCCACACCATCGTGGGCACCTTGGCACTCAAGCTCGTGGCCATGGGCAAGTCGCAGCGCCGGCGTGGCAGCCGATTTGTGATTGAACAGCGCCTGATCGACACCTGGCTGGCTGCCATTGAGCGTGGCGCCCGAGAGCATTGGTCACTGGGCCATGAACTTGCACTGTGCGGCCGCCTGATCAAAGGCTATGGCAGCACCAATGAGCGCGGCAAGAACAACCTGCTGCACATCATTGACCACCTGGCCTTTGCGTCGCGCCCGGCTGCGGAACGTGCCGCCGCCGTCATGTCAGCCCGACAGGCGGCCCTGGCCGACGACGCCGGCACGGCCCTGGACCTCACCTTGCTGGCCCATGGCGCACCGGCACGCCCCGTGCCCGAGCAAACCATTCGCTGGTACAAGCGCAGACCGAACGCCTCTTGAGTGGCCTAACCCGTTTGTCCAGGGGTAGCAAAGCGCCTGCCCATTCGGGCCGCCCCTGTGGCGACGCTTTCAGTCCTCCAGCTCGGCCTTGGCCATCTCCACATCCAGCCTCTCCATGGCATCGGCGGCGGTACAGGCAGCGGCTTGCTCGTAGAGCTTCTCCGCTTCCTTCATGCGCTTGTCGCCTTCGAGCATGACCAGGCCATTGGCGTACTCGATCATGGCAATGGCGCTCGTGGGGTTGAGCTTGAGCGCTTGTTGAAAGTTCTTCAAGCCGGTTGATGCGTCTGCGCCCTGTGTGCGGCCCAGCAGCTTGCCCACTTTGTCGATCACCTCGGCGTGAAAGGCGCCCAGAGCAATGTGCGCGTCGGCGTGCTTGGGCGACAACTTGATGGTGGTCTCCAGCGCCGATTTGACCTTTCCGCCCAGGCCCTGCGCCAGCGCCTTGGCAATGCTGATGCCTTGTGAATAACGACCCAAAGCATAGGACATCCAGTAGTGCGCACTGGCGTTGGAGGGGTCCGCAGCCGCCTGTGCCTCGGCGCGCGCCGCGACCTCCTGAAACAGCGCCAACTTAGTCTTCTCGGTCTTTTCCAGGTAATTGGCGTAGATGCATTGCGACTTGTTGGCGACGGCCTGGCCGGCAGCGCCAAGCTTCAATCCGGCTTCGCAGGCCTTTTGAAACTCGCCCGCATGGAACAGTGCCCACGCGGCAAGCACCTTGTCGTCCTTGGGCAGTGGCTCGGCGTCGCCAGCGTGCAGCCGCGGCCACTGCTTTTTCAATGCGGCGGCTTCCAGTTTGTAGTCTGCATCGGTATATGGGAAGGCGGTCCACTTGGCCATATCGGGCTCCTCATTCAATGGTGATTGATGGGCGTTGCTTGCCGGCATTCAGATAGGCATCGGCGAGGTGGTGCAGGTGATCGCGCGAGGCGCCCTCCAGATAGGGCAAAAGCAGGCCCAACACATGGTAGGCGCCGCGTGACATTGCGGCCCCAGCGCTCTCGGGTTCGAGCGCGCGGCGCGGATCACGCACGTATTCAAAGCTCAGCCAGAAGGTGATCACCACCACCATCGTCGTGGCAGTAGGCTCGACACTGGCAGGCGCGATGGTGATGGCCCCGCTGCGACTCATGCCATCCAGCAGGGCCTTGATCGCGTGGGTCTTATTTTTCAGCACGGCCTGAAAATGTATTTCCAGACGGCGGTTTTTGCTCAGAAGATCGTTCAGATCGCGGTACAAGAAGCGATATTGCCAGATCAGCTCAAACAGGGAGTGCAGGAAGAACCAGGCATCTTCCACATCCCGCACGCCGTCACTGGCGTTCAACAGCCCGTTCAATGAGCGCTCATAGCGGTCAAACATCGCGTTGATCAGCGCGTCTTTCGCCGGATAGTGGTAATAAAGGTTGCCAGGGCTGATCGACAGCTCGGCGGAAATCAAGGTGGTGGAAACATTGGGCTCGCCAAAGCGGTTGAACAGCTCCAGCGTCACTTCCAGGATGCGCTCGGCGGTTCGACGGGGCGCTTTTTTGGTCATCAATGTCTCATCATTCAGGTCAGGCGTTGGGTGCCAGTACGTGGGGTGCCGGCTTGACGCGGGCCAGCATGTCACCCAGGTCGTCCATCACCTCCTGCAGGTTCACCAGCGCTTGGCCCACGCGGGTGGGTGCGGGCAGGGGGTGCGCAAGCTGGCGTTTGGTGTCGTTCAACACATCCAGATCGAGGTCAATGCCGTGGCGGGCCAGTTTGGCCGACATGCCGCTTTTGCGG
>JAYSSS010000028.1:0-13480 GCA_043720415.1 Ideonella sp. | reverse complement strand
CCGCCATCAGCCACGACGTGGTGCATGTGCACGCGGCCATCCTCAGTGCGCCAGCCGATGGCGCCGGCCACGAGGCGCTGGAGCTGGCGGTCACGCTGCGCAGATACTGGGACACCGACGCCGTGCCCTTGTCGATGCTGCAGGCGCTGGAGCAATCGCTGGCCGACACAGCGGACGTCAATGCGGCCGTCAATGCGAACGTCACGGCGCAGGGCAATGCGAACGACGCGGCAAGCGGCACCGAGAGCGTCCATGCGACAAGCATTGCGAAGGGCATTGCATGCGACGCCCCTGGCGACCCCGCTGCATCCCCTCGAGCGACCCATCGGCGGCTGCATTTTGAGGCCCATGAGCTGCTCGCCCAGGGCCGCGCGAATGCCGGTTTCGGCCCGGCCTCGTTGGCCCACGCGCAAGCCGCGCTGGCGCTCGCCGACGATGACCGACAGCGCAGCATGGCGCTGGTGCAGTGGGGCTGGTGCATGTATCACGCAGGGCACTTTGATGCCGCCATCGGCACGGCGCTGGACGATGCCTGGCGGCTCGCCGACCGCTGCGGTGACCTGGTGGCACAGGCCTCGGTGCTGCGCATTCAGGCCCTGGTGGCGTGCAACTTTCACCTCGACTTCCAGGCCGCCGAGAAACTGGCCGCGCGCTGCCAACGCTTGTGGGAACGATTGGGCAATCGACCCATGGCCTACGCCGCACTGAACAACCGCGCCACCATGTGGGCCTGGATGGGCCGCAACGAAGAAGCGCTGACCGTGCTCACCGAATGCGAGCGCGCCGTGCTGGCCGACAACGACTGGGCCGGTGCCATGTACGCCTCGCGCCAGATCGGCCGCGTCCATGTGCGCATGCGGCGCTGGGCCGAGGCGCTGGCCGCCTACCGCCGCAGCGTGCGCCTGGCTTGGGAACGGCAAGCCCCGCAAAACCTGGCGCGCGGTCTGCTGCATGTGCCCGAGGCGATGGTCATGCTGGGCCAGGCCGACGCAGCCGCGCGCCTGAACGGTTTTGCCGTCGCCCACTGGCAGCGCCTGTACCACGGCATCAACCGCATCGAGGCGCGCGAGCTGCGCCGCACGCGCCTGCTGCTGCACCTGCACCTGGGCCCGGCGCTGGCCGAGGCGTTGCGCGTCGAGGGCAGCACGCTGCCCATCGCCGAGGCAGTCGCGCTGGCCCTGGTCACCGACGCCGCCGCCACCGCCACTGCAAAGTTCACTGCGCCAACCGCAGCGCGCCGCTGACCACCCGGAAGTTGGCACCGGCGCCGCCGCTCACGTTGCAACTGGCGGCGCCGCACGGCGCAGTGTTCAGCACGTACTGGCCCTGCGCATAGGCACTTTGCGTGTTAGCGATGAAGGTGTTGCCCACGGCGCTGACCGTCACACCAGCGTTCGCGCGCACATGGATACCGCTGGTCTGGTTGCCGCTCAGGTCGATGTTGCAGGTGGCCTCGCACCACAGCCCACCGATCAGGTTGTTGCTGATCTGTGCGCCGTTGCCGACCACGCGGGCCAGTGTCGGTCCGGTGTTGTTGTAGAGGACGAGGCCCCGGGTATTGCCACTGAGCACGGCGCCGGTCAAGGTGCCCGATGCTGTCGTGCCTGCGATGCCACTCAAAGAGTAACTGCCGATTCGCCCGGTTGCAACAGCGGTGTGACTGCGCTTCAGGGAGTCGGAGTCAATTGCTGGGTCGGGTTAGTGTCGTGCATTCTCGTGCTACCGTGATATCGTGAAAACACAGCAGATCCAGGCCATCACTGCGACAAGGCAACGAGCGCCAACAACAGGCACCTTGGTAGGTACGCGCCTTCAGGCCGAGATGTTGGATGCCATTGATCGGTGGCGTAAGCGGCAACCGGACCTTCCGACACGCCCTGAGGCAGTCAGGCGTCTCGTCGACCTCGGCATGGCACATGAAGCGACCCAAAAGGCAACACGAAGCTCGCTGCGACGCACGGGATCAGCCAAAGGAGGATGAGGTGAAGAAACCAAAGACCTACCCAGACAGGACCGCAGACGAAGTCGGCGCTGCGGAGGCCCAAATCGACGAGTCGTCCAAACGCATTGATTTCTACGTGACGGAGTACACCGTCGAGCTACTGGCTCAAAAGATGCGCAAGAAGGACTTCGTCATACCGGCGTACCAGCGCGAGTTCACCTGGCCGCCCGAACGCAAGTCGCGATTCATTGAGTCACTGCTGATGGGCTTGCCGATACCGTTTCTCTTCTTCTGGGAGCGGCCGGACGATGGTCGCCTGGAGATCGTTGACGGGTCTCAGCGATTACGGACGATTGAGGAGTTCGTACTGGGTGAGTTGCGGCTCGGCGAGTTAGAACACCTGACACTGTCTTCGGGCTTCAAGTACGGCGACTTGCCCGATTCGAGGCAACGAAAGTTCGTCAACAAGTCAATTCGTGGCGTCGTGCTCAACGAAGCCGCAGACGAACAGGCTCGCCTTGACCTGTTTGACCGCATCAACACAGGCAGTCTGACCGCCAAACCAGCGGAGATTCGGCGCGGCGCCCTCAGGGGTCCATTTATGGCGTTGGCCATTGAGCTGGCGAACCTGCCTGACTTTGTGGCGATGGCGCCGATGTCCCAGTCGACCGAAGACAAGCGTGAGCGCGAAGAGTTGGTGACTCGATTTTTTGCCTATGGCGACGGGCTCATCGCCTACCGCGACAGGCCGTCTGAGTTCATGTTCAATTACGTCAAGTCCATGAATCAACGCGTCGTGCAGGACTCGACACTGCTCGATTCATACCGGCAGCGGTTTGTTGAAACGATGACCTTCGTCGGCCAAGTGTTTCCGCATGGCTTCCGAAAGTCGGCCAAGAGCGGGACCACCCCAAGGGCACGCTTTGAAGCCATTGCGATTGGTACGAAGTTGGCGCTTGATGAGCGACCAACATTGGCACCCAGCGATGTCCCGAATGTGGGGTCATGGCTCAACAGCGAGGAGTTCGACACGGTCACTGGATCTGATGGCGCAAACGTCACCAAAAAGCTGATCAAGCGGCTGGACTTCGTTCGGCGCAAGCTGCTGGGCCAGTGACATGGACGCCTTGCTGGTGTCATTTGAGGAGCGCTTGGGTGAAGTCGATACCTATATCGACTTTCTCAAGACACTCGAAGCACAGGCCCGAATGGGGCCGCCAAAGCTACATGGCGCCGATCATCCGATCACCGCCTCGCAGCAGCGGATGCTCTATTCAAGTGTTTACCTTCAGCTGTACAACTTGGTCGAGTCAACCATGACGCGTTGCCTTGAGGCAGTAGGCCAAGCGGTGATGGACGGTGGGAAATGGAAGGCCGGTGACCTCAGTCCATCACTTTTGGAGGAGTGGGTCCGGGCAGTTGCCGAGACGGACGTTGAAATGAGCGCTGAAAACAGGCTCAGCCGAGCCATGCTTCTCTCCAATCGTTTGATCGACTTTCGGCCAATTGAGGCGTTCGAGATCGACAAACGCAGTGGCGGCAATTGGGACGATTTGGCAATTGAGCGCGTCAGCCGCCGACTGGGGTTTGAGCTGAAGGTGAGCAAAGAGGTGTACGCGGCAGTGAAGCAACCCATCCGAGATGAGCGAGGCCCACTCGCAATGGTCAAGCACCTGCGCAATTGCCTGGCGCACGGGTCCATCTCTTTTGCCGAATGTGCGGACCAAGTGACCGTCAAGGAATTGATCAACTTGAAGTGCCTGACCGCCGGCTATCTGCGTGAGGTTGTCAATTGCTTTGTCTGGCATCTCAGCCGATTCGAATTCCTTCGACCAGAGCGGCGGCCGATTTGAGCGCCCAGAAATTCAGAGCCGGCGCGCGTCGCCCGCGCATCCATGCGGTCGATCTTTTTTGTGGCGTTGGCGGGTTGACGCACGGCCTAGCGCGGGGCGGCGTTCGAGTCAAGGCGGGAATCGATGTCGATCCGGGCTGCAGATTTGCTTACGAGCAAAACAACAGCGCTGTCTTTCTTGAGCGAGACGTTGGTTCGCTTCAGGCCACTGACATTGAACGCTACTTTTCGGGCGGCGACGCCAGCCTTTTGGCCGGCTGTGCTCCCTGTCAACCCTTCTCAAGCTACAGCAGACGCGGGCGCAGTGGCCGCCCTGATTCACAGTGGCCATTGGTACTCGCGTTTGGCCGTCTAGTCGAGCAGATCAGGCCCGACCTCGTCACCATGGAAAACGTGCCTCAATTGCTCGACCATGCTGTCTTTCAGCAATTCCTGACCAGCCTTGATGGGTACGCGACTTGGTGGTCGGTTGTTGAGTGTGCGACCTTTGGCATTCCACAGACGCGCAAGCGCCTGGTGCTGCTGGCGTCTCAATTGAAAGGTGGCGAACTGGGCTTGCAAAAAATCAAGGGAGACGCGGTTACCGTTAGGCAAGCCATTGGCAGCCTGCCTCGACTAAACGCCGGTGGTCGAGATTCCATTGATTTTCTCCATGCCTCACCATCGCTAAGCGCAATTAACACTCGACGCATCAGAGCGTCCCGCCCGGGTGGCACCTGGCGCGATTGGCCGCACGAGCTTCAGGCGGACTGCCATCGCAAGCAAAGTGGCGCTACTTACCCAAGCGTGTACGGCCGCATGGAGTGGGACCAGCCTGCGCCGACCATCACCACGCAATGTTTCGGCTACGGCAATGGCAGATTCGGCCACCCGGAGCAGGACCGGGCAATCTCCTTGCGAGAGGCGGCAATCTTGCAAACGTTTCCACCGGATTACCAGTTCGCGGGTGCCCCCTGCGAAGTTAAGTTCAACCGCATGGGGCGGCTGATCGGCAATGCTGTTCCTGTCCGGCTTGGGGAGGCAATCGGCAAAGCGATGGTTGCCCATGTGGCGCAGGCCCATGGCGCATAGGCTCGCTGCACTTTCGCCGTCAAACAGCTCACCGAAAATGGCAACTCGCTGGTCTGCGCCAACGGCCGTGGCCTGCTCACCAGCACCGGCGTGAACGGCCTGTTCACCGACTTCAGCGCCACCGGCGTAGTGGCGCTGGCCGGGATTCAGTGACGCGCAGGGCCATGCGGCTGCGGCCGATGCGCCGATTTCGATGGCAATCACGGCGGCCGCAGGCCTGGCCCGCACCCTCACTGCGCCAACCGCAGCGCGCCGCTGACCACCCGGTAGTTGGCACCGGCGCCGCCGCTCACGTTGCAACTGGCGGCGCCGCACGGCGCAGTGTTCAGCACGTACTGGCCCTGCGCATTGGCGCTTTGCGTGTTAGCGATGAAGGTGTTGCCCACAGCGCTGACCGTCACACCAGCGTTCGCGCGCACATGGATACCGCTGGTCTGGTTGCCGCTGTTGTTGCCGGTGAAGGTGTTGCCGCCCGGGCTGGCCGCGGTGCCCAGATCGAAGCTCGACGCCGCATTGCCGGCCAGCGTCAGGCCGGAGTTCTCGGGCACGTTGCCCGAGGTGCTGCCCGGGATCGTGTTCAAGTTGTAGTTGTTGGTGACGGCCACATTGCGCAGCTTCAGGTTGTAGGGGCGATCGGTGCGCGGCAAGTACAGGCCGCCAAAGAAGCCGGATTGCGTGAACCCCACGATGTTGTTGGTGCTGCCGTTGCCGCTGATCTGCCCGCCACTCAAGTCGATGTTGCAGGTGGCCTCGCACACCAGGCCGCCGATCAGGTTGTTGCTGATCTGCGCGCCGTTGCCCAGCAGGGTGACCTGCGTCGGTCCGGTGTTGTTGTAGACCATCAGGCCCCGGGCATTGCCACTGAGCACGGCGCTGGTCAGCGTGATCGATGCCGTCACGGCCGGCCAGCCGTTGCCTTCCCCGGCGCCGATGGTGATGCCTGCCGATATCGTGTCCTTCTTGAAACCACTGATGGTGGAGTTGACCAGCGTGATCACCGGCGCGCCGGTGTGGGCAACGATGCCGGTGCTGGTGAAGACGGTGGACAGGCCCGTCAAGCTGGCGTTGTTCATCGACACCTGAGGGGTGCCCGAGGCCATGTAGATGCCATGGCCGCCGACCTGAACCGCCACGTTGTTCAAGGACAGACGGGTGTTGCCGCTGAGGACGAAGGCCGCTTTGTAGCCGTAGTAGTCCGCACTGCCCAAAGCGGTGCCGCCAAGCTGGCCGCCATTGATGGTGAGCTGCGCGCTGTCCTGCAGATTGGCAAAGGTCGAGTAGCTTTGGTCGAGGAAAGTCAGCGCACTGGAGTAGTCCGCCACCGTGCCCGGCGTCAGCGTCACCTGGGCCGTGCCGCTCAAGTTCAGCGGCGGGCTGCTGCCAAGCCGCCCGGCCCAGCGCACCCCATCGAGCACCACCGTGCCACTGCTGGCCGTGATGGTGTTCGAGTGATTGCCGTTGACCGTGCTGTCCATCACCAGCCCGAACACGGTGGCGCTGCCCAGCAGCACCAGGTTGCGCTGCACGATGGCCGCGCCGGCGGTGGCGGCGCGCACCGTCAGCCCTGCCGGGATGACGGCTGTGCCGCTGAAGCCCGGCTGGCTGGGGTAAGTGCCATCGGCCAGCCACACCGTGGCGTTGGCGCCGGTCAGGCTGGCCGCTTTGGTGATGGTCAGGCAGGGCGTGGCTTGGCCGCAGGTGGTGTTGCCCGTGTCCACCCCAGTCGGGCTGGCATAGGTGTCGCCCGCCACCGGCGCGCTCACCGCCACGATCACCGCCGCGCTGGTCGTACTGTTGTTCTGCGCATCAAAAGCCTTGGCGGTGAAGCTCAGGTTGCCGATGTCGCCATTGCCAAACGTCAGGCTGTGGCTGAACGGCACTGTCAAGTCGGTGGCGATCAGGCTGTTGCCGCGATAGAACTCGACCTTGGTCACGCCCACTGCGTCGGTGGCCGTGGCATTCAGCGTGGTGCCGCCGGGCAGCACCACCGTGGCCGGGCTGGCCTGCAGGCTGACCGTGGGCGGCGTGGTGTCGGGCGCGACGCTGATCACCAACGGCGCGCTGGTAGCGCTGTTGCCCTGCGGGTCGAAGGCCTTGGCGGTGAAGCTGGCGTTGCCCGCATCCGCCGCACCAAAGTTCACCACAAAGCTGAACGGCGCCGTGGTGTCGGTGGCGATGAGGCTGTTGCCGCGGTAGAACTCGACCTTGGCGATGCCGAAGGCGTCGGCCGCGGTGGCGCTCAGCGTGCTGCTGCCGGGCAGTTGCAACGCGGTCGGGCTGGCGGCCAGGCTGACCGTGGGCGGCGTCGTGTCGGGCACCACGCTGAGGTTGATCAGGTTGCTGGTGCCGACGTTGCCGGCGGCGTCATAGGCCTTGGCGCTGTAGCTGGCGCTGCCCACATCGGCCAGGGTGAAGTTCAGCGGCAGTTGGTAGGGCGCTGCGAAATCGGTGCCGATGAGGCTGGCGCCACGGTAGAACTCGACCTTGGCCACACCGGTCGAGTCGCTCGCATTGGCCGTTAGCGTGCTGCTGCCCGGGGCCACCACGGTGGCCGGGCTGGCACTCAGGCTGACAACGGGCGCGCCGGTGTCGGCCAGCACGCTGACGCTGGCGCTGGCGCTCTTGGGCAGCCGATCGGGCCGCGTGGCGGTGAGCGTGAAGGTCTTGTTGGATGTGACGTTGACCACGCGCGAGCCCTGGCTGTAGAAGCTGGCCGTGTCAGTGGCGGGGACGGCGCCCACGCCGTTGTCGATGCTGGCCGCACTGGCCAGCCAGAAGCTCCAGCTCAAGGTGACCGGCCCGCCGCCCACGGGCAGGCTGGTCGGCGTGACGGTGAAGGATTGGATCTGGATCGACTGAAGATGGCGTTGATAGATCCGGTTCGAAACCGAGCGCGCACTGTTGCCCGCGCGGTCATAGGCCCGGACAAAAAACGAGCGTTTGGCGGGGTCGCCCAGGCTGTACGGCACATGAAACAGCGGGCCGTGATAGTTCGTGACCGGGCTGCCGCTGAAGGTGGCCGGGTCGGCCTGCCAGCGCCGCACCAATTGGCGCTCGAAGAGCTCGCCGCTTTCGCCGTTCGAGACCGGGCCAATGTCCTCCAGCAGCTCGACGCCGCCCAGGCCATTGGGATCGCTGGCCTTGAGGCGAAACGGGATCTGGCCGGGCGGGCCGTTGTCCTGCACAAAGATGACCACCGATTGCAGGCCAAAGGCGCCGACGCCGCTGACATCCAGGCTCGGCCGGGGCGGCGGCTCGCGGTCATTGGACAGGTCGTAGCCGGCCAGGCCGGGTACGGGAATCGGGCACACCCAGCGCCGGTTGATCAGCTTGCAGGCCGGGACGGGACGGCCGCCGCCGCCGGGCAAGCTGCTCAGCCGGTGGCACAGACGGGAGTGGCCGTTGTGCCAGGCCTGGGTGCTGAAGGCATCGTCACCGGTGACCTCTGCATACGCGATCGGGCACTGGGTCCAGGTGGTGTCATGCATGTAAAACAGATCCGTCCCCGGGGCGCAGAGCGACATGGGATTGCCCGATGCGGTGATGTGCGCGAGCAGCTTGACGCACGCCGGGCCGGGCGTGGTGGGGCATGTCGCGCCGTCCGACCACTGGGTCTTGGCGATGTCGCCGTGGGCGGTGGCCAGGGTGACCAGGCAGGTTGGCGGCGCGGGTGGCAACACCAGCGGTAACGGGGCCAGCGCTCGCCGCAGTGACTCGTCTGCCGAAGCGGGCAGTACGGGCACTTCGGTCGGCGCGGCTTCGGCAGCCGCGCTGCTGGGCGCTGGGGCCGTGTCCGCCTCGGGCTCCGAGCCACCGCCACAGCCGACCAGCAACAGCGCGGTGGCCAGGATCAGCCCGGCCGCAGTGGGCCAAGCGGTCGGTGCAGAGTGGGCCATCTCGCGTCGGGTGCTGGGCTGGGTGTGGGTGCGGGTGTGCGTGTCGGTGTGCGTGTGGGTGTGGGTGAACATGGCGGCGGGTCTCCGGATCGTGCTTCGTCAAGTCTTCAGCGCAGGCCTGAGCGGCCGGGCGTCGAGCCGGGCAGCTGGGTCAGGAACAGGATCAGCTCGAGCGGGAAGTCAAAGCGCTGGCGCTGTGGCTCGCGCGGAGCCACTGGATCGGCGCCCGGCTGGCCGCCCGGCTCGCAGCAGGGGTCGGTGCTGACCTCGGCGCGCCAGGCCTGGCCTGGCGCCTGTGGCCACACCGTCAGCTCAAAGCGGCGGGGGGCCAGGGCGGCTGCGGTGGGTTCGTGGTGGGCGGTCATGGGCGGCTCCGGCGCGGCATGCGGCCAATGTGCCCGGCCGGCGTTCCCGCAGCGTCCCCGTGACCTCAGCGGCCCGCCGGCCGCCGGCCGGTCAGCGCTCCGGCCGGTCAGCCCACCAGACGCGCGGCCGGGTCCAGCGCGGCTTACAAACCCGCAGCCGCGTCCAGCGCGGCCTGCAGGCGCGGCGCCAACAGGGGCGGCACCTGGCCACTGGCCAACTGCTCACGCGCCTTGTCCCGCGCGGCAGGATCGGCCTGGCCGCATTGAACGGCCAAACCCAGGCGCTGCTCGAGCCACAGCGCCAACAGCGCGCCACCGACGTCGTCACCCAAGCCCACCGTGGCCAGCCGATCACGTGCCTGCGCCAGATCGCCCAGCGCGCGGGCGGCCGCCGCCGCGATCCAGGCGATCTCGAAACGGTCGCGCGGGTCTTCGGCCAAAGCCGTGCCTTCGCTCAACAGCGCCAAGGCGTCGGCTGCGCGGCCCTCGTTCAAGGCCAGCCAGGCCTGCAGGCTGAGCTGGCGCGCCGCGTAGGCATTGCCTTCGCCGCTGGCCCGCAAGGCATCGCCCAGCACCTGCGCCTGATCCAGCAGCCGGCGCGCCACGGCCGCGTCGCCCGACAGCAGGTGAAGCTCAACGACGATGTGCAGGTAGACGATGCGCAGCATGGGCTCGGTCAACTGGGCCGCCGCGGCCAGCAATTGGCCGGCAGCGGCCAGTGCCTTGTCCAGCTCGCCGCGCAGCTGGTGCGCATAGCAGCGCGCGGCCAGAAAATTCAGCTCGGTCTGGCGCAGCTCGAACACCGGCGCCAGCGCCTGGCCTTGATCGAGCAGGGCGATGACGCGGTCGATGTCGCCGGTGCAGAAGGCGTCCTCGACCAGGATGACGATGGCCTCGCGCTGGGCCTGCACCAGGCCGCAGCGCTGGGCCAATTGGCGCGCCTGCTCGGTGGCCGCCAGGCCGGCCGCGCGGTCGCCGCTCTCCAGGTGGTAGGCACCAAGCTGGGCCAGCGCCAGGGCCTGGCCCTGCGGCGCATGGATGGCCTGGTGCAGGGTGACCGCGCGCTGCGCCAGCCGGCCCCACTCTGCGCGGTCGCCGCGCCGGTGGCACAGGCGCATCTGCTCGAGCAGCAGCGCGGCCAGTTGCGGCCGCGCCTCGGGCAGCGCTTCCAGCAGATCGGCGGCTTGCTGCAGCGTGGCCTGGGCCTCGTTGTGCCGGCCGTCACGCACCATCAGGCCGCCAGCCACGCCCAGGGCGCGGGCGCGCAAGGCCGGCGCGGCGCGGGCCAGCTCGGGCGCCAGGGCGTCCAGCAAGCTGCCGGCGGGCGCGGCGCGACCGGTTTCGACCAGGTACTCGGCCTGCAACAGCTGGATGTGCAGCACCGCATCGGCCGGCTCGGGCGCGCCCACGGCGGCCGGGCTGCGGCTGGCTTCTGCTGCGGCCGTGACAGCGGCGGCCAGGGCGGTATCTGCGGCGTCGCGATCGCTGCGGCGGGCGTGCAAACGGGCGCAGGCCAGGTGGATGCTGGCGATGGTTGCCGAGCCGTCATCGGCGGCAGAGATTGCCGAGCCGCCCCCAGTGGCAGAGAGTACCGAGCCGCCCCCAGTGGCGGCGTGGGCCAAGGCCTGGCCGTAGTGCGCCAGCGCCTCGCCGAGCGCGTGCACGCGCTGCGCCGCCTCGGCCGCCGCGATGCGCCAGCGCAGGGCCGAGCCGGGCCGCTGCGCGGCCTCCCACTGGGCGGCCACCAGCGCGGGCTCGGCGGCGCTGCGTTCGAGCTGCTGGGCCAGGCGCTCATGCAGCAGGCGCCGGCGCGCCGACGACAGGCTGCGCTGCAAGGCCTGGCGCACCAGGTCGTGCGCAAAGTGCCAGCCCGCGCCCTGGCCCTGGTCCTGGTCCTGATTTGGCCACTCGTGCAGCAACTGGGCGGCCTGGGCATGCTCCAACGCAGTGATGACGCTGGCCTCATCCAAGCCACCGGCACCGGCCAGCAGGCGCGCGTCGATGGGCCCGCTGCACAGGCAGGCCAGCTCCAGCGGCTGTTGGACCGCCTCGCCCAGGGCGCGCAGGCGCGACAGCACCGTGGCGTGCACGCTGGCCGGCACCGGCAGCTCGGCGTAGTCGCGCGTGAGGTCGTCGAAGGGCGTGCTCCAGCCTTGGCTGTCGGCCACCAGCAATCGCTGCGCAAACAGGTGGCGCAGGGTTTCAAGCAGAAAGAAGGGGTTGCCCGCCGTGGCCTGGTGCAGGCGCTGAGAGAACAGCTGCGCGCCGCCGGTGCCGGACAGGGTCTGCGTCAGGACCAGCACTTCGGCTGCGGTCATGCCTTCGAGCGCCACCGACACGCCGCGCCCGCTGTCCACATCGGCGCGCATGCGCTGCAGGGCGGCCTCCGGCAGCTGGGCGCTGCGGTGGCTGATGAGCCAGACGATCGGCGCGGCGGCGGCCAGCGTCGGGTTGGGGCCGGCGTCGTCCAGGCCGGCCCAGAACTCGACGCTGGCGCTGTCGCCCCAGTGCCAGTCGTCCAGGACCACGGCGCTGAAGTTGTCGTGCACCAGCAAGCGCCAGCACTCGGCCACGGCGGCCAGCAGGCGCTGGCGCGCCTCGTTGGTGGCCAGGCTGTCGGGCGGCGTGCCCAGCTCGGGCATCAGCTGGGCCAGCTCGCGCCGCACCCAATCGGGCAGCACGACATCGGCCGCGGCCTGTTGCGCCGCGCGCAGCAGGCGCACGATGGATGAGTACGGCAGCAGGGCATCCTGCGGCTCACAGGCCACACGCAGCCAGGGTCCGCGGGCTGCCGCCAGCTCACACGCCAGGCGGGTCTTGCCGGCACCAGCCACGCCGTGCAGGTAGACCCGCTGGCCCTGCGCCCAGGCGGCTTCGACGGCCGCCTGGGCAGCGGCGCGGGTGATGAAAGGCACGTGGGCTGGCAGGCCGGTCGGAGCAACGCCTTGCAGGCGGGTGGCGGCCGGGGCCGTCCAGGTCGGCAGCGGGCCCGCTGGCGGCGTTTTCACGCCGGGCGCCGCCTCTTGCACGCCAGCGGGGACAAGGTCCAACGCCAGGCCTGACGCGGCGCCTGCGACTGCGTTGCGGGGCACAGGCGGCCCGCGCAACCCCAGGGCCAGCGCCTGCAGCGGCTGCGAGGGCGCAACGCCCAGCTCGTCGCGCAGGCCGTCGAACAGGCGTTGGTAGGCCAGCAGCGCGGCGGCGTTGTCGCCGCGTTCGGCGTGCAGCTGCATCAAGTCCAGGCAGGTGGATTCGTGCAGCACATCGTCGTCTGCCAATTGCTGCTGGATCGCCAGCGCCGCCTCCAGCTCGCCGGCAGCCTGCAGTTGCTGGACCTGGCGGCCCATGGCGGCACGCCAGGTGCGCACAAAGCGCTCACGGCAAGCGGCCAGCCAGGCGTTGAAGGCCGGCGCGTCGGGCAGCTCCAGGCCGTCACACAAGCTGCCCGTGCGCAGTGCCTGGGCCCGCGCCACGTCGGCGTCGGCCAGGGCTTGCTCAAGCTGCTGCAGATCGTGGCTCAACCCGCTGATGGCCACCTGTTCGTCGTGCACCTGCAGCAGCCCATCCAGCCCGGCCGCGCGCAGCCGATGCAATGCGTGGCGCAGGTTGCGCCGGGCGGTGGTGTCGTCCAGATCGGGCCAGAGCAAGGCGGACAGGCTGCTGCGCGAGGCCGGGCCCTGCAGCGCCAGGTAAACCAGCAGCGCCAGCGTCTTGCGCACCGGCAATGCAATCCGGCGCCCCGCGCTGACCACGCAGGGCAGCCCGAACAGGTGCAGGTGGGTGCCCGTTTCAGGCGCGGCGGTGGGCGGTGTCGCAGCGGGCATGGCTGCGGCGGATGATAGCGGCGGGCCCTGCGCGCCCGGCCGCCGTAGCCGTCCAGGCCAACGGCAGAACAACCCGCCGGCGCGGGGTCAGGTCTTGAGTCTTGCGTCAAGTCTGTCGAAGACCTCTCGTGCGGTGACGATGGCGATGCCCTGATGGGTTCCGATGGGCAGCAGGTGTTTGCGATCCCCGGTGACGATCAGCTCGGCCTGGGCGGCCGCAGCCGCCGCGATGACGTGATCGTCATCGGCATCGTTGGCCACCACGCGCGGTACGCTGACCGGCGTCACCAGACTGACCAGCGCCGTGTACTGCCCCACCAGCGCCGCGATGCTGGTCCCGAAACCTTCGATGCGCGCTGCGAACTTCGGGTAGCCCAGCGTATGCGCCAGCTCATCAAGCAGCGCTGGGCTGCTGAAAAGTTTGATCGCCTCGCCTTCGATGGCCAGTTCGATCAAGCGCCGGGGCGGCCCATTCCACAACAGCCCCGCCACAACGACATTTGTATCGAGCACCAGCCACAGCGGCTGGT
>JAYSSS010000027.1:0-13492 GCA_043720415.1 Ideonella sp. | reverse complement strand
GAGAGTGGGACAGAGTTCTGATGGAAAGCCGCCGCCTCAGGTCAAGACAGACCAAAAACAAGCGCAATCCGCGCATGATCAAGCGCAGAAACTCCAGCTACGCACCCCACGACCGTACCGCCAAGAGGCACGTACACATTGACTGCGCGCCCGCCATGGCGCGGGTCCAGCGAAAGCACAAAAGCAGCCCGAAACTAAAGCCGGTACCTTGAACGCCCGGACGACCGTCAGGTCACTTCTCCTCAGTTAAACTATGAGTATTTGGACCTGACCGTCAGTGACACCCACATGACGGGCAGCCATCAACGCATCTGCATCATTCGTGACATCACCGAGCGTAAGCAGCACGAGGCGCGCTTGTCGCACATGGCCAACTTCGACAGCCTCACCGGCCTGCCCAACCGCAGCCAGTTTCGTGAGCGCTTGCAACACGCCATGGCGCGCTCACGGCGCAGCGGCCGGCTGCTGGCCTTGATGTTTCTCGATCTGGATCGCTTCAAGGCGATCAACGACAGCCTGGGGCACGACATCGGCGACAAGCTGCTGCAGCGTGTGGGCAAACTGATCGGAGAGTGCGTGCGCGAGAGCGACAGCGTGACACGCTTGCTCGACACCCTGTCGGCGACCGAGGTGTTCCGGCTGGGCGGCGATGAATTCACGGTGCTGCTCGAAGACTTGAACGGCGCCGAACCGGCGGCCCTGGTGGCGCAGCGCATTCTTGACGCCATGGCCCAACCGATACAGATCGGTGAGCACGAGCTCTACATCTCCACCAGCATCGGCATCACCCTCTATCCGCGTGACGACAACGACCTCGATGGTCTGATCAAACAGGCTGATCTGGCCATGTACCGCTCCAAGGAGCTCGGTCGCGACACCTTCCACTTTTTCAACCAGGAGCTCAACGCCGCGGCCATTGAACGCCACCACCTGGAAGGTCTGCTGCGGCACGCGCTGGAACGCAACGAGTACTTGCTGCACTACCAACCCACGGTGTGTCTGGTCGACGGCCGTGTCACCGGCGTAGAGGCCTTGCTGCGCTGGCACCGGCCCGGACAGGCGGTGGTCAACCCGGATCGATTCGTGCCCATCCTGGAGGAAACCGGCCTGATCGTGCCAGTGGGCCTGTGGGTGCTGCGCACGGCCTGCGAGCAGATGATGCGCTGGCAGCGGCAAGGCATGCGGCCCATCAACCTGGCCGTCAACTTGTCGGCACGGCAGTTCCGGCAAGGTGATTTGATCGAGCAGATTGCCCAGGTGCTGCTGTCCACCGGCTTTGCCCCCGCGCGCCTGGAGCTCGAGCTGACCGAAAGCATGTTGGTCGACGACAGCGAAACCGTGGTGCGCATCATGTCGCGGCTGGGCGCTATGGGCGTGCGCATCGCCATCGACGACTTCGGCACCGGCCACTCATCGCTGAGCTACCTCAAGCGCTTTGATGTCGACACACTGAAGATTGACCGCTCCTTCGTGCGCGACACCCCCGACGACCCCGAGGACAGCGCCATCGCCATCGCCGTCGTGGCACTGGGCCATGGGTTGCGCCTGTCGGTGGTTGCCGAGGGCGTGGAAACCCAGGCCCAGGCCGACTTCCTGCGCGCCCAGGGCTGCGATGAGATGCAGGGCTATCTGATTGCCCAGCCGGCGGACGCGGATGAGTTTGCGCAGTGGTTTGCTCAGCGCGAAGTGGCTGAGGGGGCGGCGCCCGACCCAGCACAGGGCAGTGCGGTGACTGAACCGACGCCGCGCGCCATGGCCACGGCTTGAACGGGCCGATGCAAGCCCTGCTCGGTGCGCCGCACCAGACGCAAAAAACCCGGCCAAGGCCGGGTTTTTTTTGGGCCAACGCCTGGGAAGCTTAGGCGGCCTTCTTGGAAGCCTTCTTGCTGGCCTTCTTGCCAGCCTTTTTCATGGCCTTCTTGGTCGGCTCGGCCTTCTTCTCGGCAGCGGCAGCCGGGGCGGCGGCCATAGGCTTGGCGGCCGGAGCGGCAGCCGGAGCGGCGGTTTGTGCGGTGGCGCCGAAGGAGACGGTGGCGGCGATCAGGGCGGCGAGGAGTTTGTTCATGATGTATGGATTGGACGTAGACCGAGCATGAGCGCTCGGCAGCCCCAACGCCAGGCCCACCGAGGTGGTTGACGGCCGCTATACAAATTCGCGCTCGCGCAGCCATTTGGTGGCCACCCACTTTTCACCGGCGATCACCGGCGCGCCGCCATGCAGGCTGCGTGTCACGGCGTGGGCCCGGTCGTAGCTGAAGTACACCGCGGTGCCGCGCACCGCCGCCACCTCCAGTGCCACATCTGGAAACACCGTGCCACCGCCCTTGTCAGGCGTGTTCAGGTACATGAGCAGGGTGCCCACGCGCTGGCCACCGCGCGCCAGCACCGTGGCCATGCCGGGCTGGGCCGGATCAAAGTAGTCGTGGTGAGGCTTGTATTCGGCGCCGGGCTGGTAGTGCAGCACCTGCAGGCCCTCGCCGTTTTCCGCCGGCCAGCGCAGCAGCTCGGCGATGCGCCGCTCGATGCGATCACAAAGCGGCGTCTCGGCGCGGCCGAAGAACATGCCGCGGCTGGTGCGCGCCTCATGCACCTCACTGCCGCCGGTGGCATTGATCACCGTCTCGGAGCGCGACATGCGCGGGCGCGCCGCGGCGATCAGCGCGTCGCACTCGGCATCGGACAAAAAGCCGCCCAGCACCACCACGCGCGGGTTGCGCATGGCCATCAGCACCGACACCCGGCGGTCGCTCAGGGGCAAGCTGCTGGGTGAACCGGCCAGATCGGGCTCGGGCACGGGCACGGCAGGCGGCAGGCCGGTCACCGCGTTGGACTGGGCCGCCTGCGCCACGGCCTGGCCAGGCGTCGGGTCCAGGGCCTGGCCAGGCAGCAGCGCCTGAGTTTGGTCACCAGCGGCCTGCGCCGGCAGGCCTTGGGCCTGGCTGGCCAGGTGCGCACGCAGGGTCTGCTCCAGCGCATCCAAGGCCACATCTTCTTGCCACCCACTGGCCCGCATCGCGGCCAACACATCCTCGGGCCGGCAGCCAGCCTTGGCCTGCTCAAGGATCCACTGGCGCAATTCAGGGGTGACGGGCTGCGAATTCATGGGCAGGCATTTTGTCAGTCAATGGCGGCCGCATGGCCGCCGGTGGCGAACCGTGCCTCAAGCCAGGCGGCGCCTGAACACCAGCCGATCAGCGCTGGAGTCATCGGCATCGAAGGCATAGCCCTCGGCGGCAAATTGGCGCAGCTTGCGCACCGAGGCCGCGCGCTGCTGTATCGCCCAGCGCGCCATCAGGCCGCGGGCGCGCTTGGCGAAGAAGCTGATCACCTTGTACTGATCGGTCTTCCAATCCTCGAACACGCACTCCACCACGCGGGCACGCAGGGCCGTACGGCGCACCGCGCGGAAGTACTCCTGCGAGGCCAGGTTCACGACCACCGGCGCTGCCTCGTCGGCCTGCTGCGCATTGAGGTGCTGGGCAATGCGCTCGCCCCAGAAGGCGTAGAGGTCAGCGCCGCGATCGGTCTTCAGCGCGGTGCCCATTTCCAGGCGATAGGGCTGCAGCCTGTCCATCGGTCGCAGCGCGCCATAGAGGCCCGACAGGATGACCACATGCTGCTGCGCCCAGCTCAGATCACGAGTGCAGAGGCTGCCGGCCTGCAGGCCTTCATAGACATCGCCGTTGAAGGCCAACACCGCCGGGCGGCTGTTGCGCGCCGTGGCCTGCGCCGACCAGGCGCGAAAGCGTGCGACATTCAACTGGGCCAGATCGTCCGACAGGCTCATGAGTTGAGCCACTTCGCCGGCGGCCAGGGGCGCCAGGCGTTCGATCAGCCTGGTGGCCTGGTCGGGGTAGAGCGGGTCGGTGGCGGCCCGGCGCTGCGCGGCGCTCAGCGGCGACTCGTAATCCAGGGTCTTGGCGGGGGACAGCAGGAAGAGCATGGCGCATTGTCCGTGAGGGCAACATGGCAGCAATGACCGGCTGGCACACTGGCGGGTCTGCAGCGTGTTCACACACCCACCCGACCCAGTCCACACCATGACACCCCGCCTCCACACCCGTCTCCACACCCGTCTCCACACCCTCATGGCCGGCGCCCTGCTCGCGCTGTCTGCCTCCGCCCACGCCACCGGCCTGGCCACCTGTGATTCCGGCCCGCGCGAGGGCTGGCAACCGCAGGCCAGACTGGAGCTGATGCTCAAGGAAAAAGGCTGGCAGGTGCGCCGCATCAAGGAGGACGGCGGCTGCTACGAGGTGTATGGCCTGGACGACAAGGGCGCGCGGGTGGAGGCCTATTTCCACCCGGTGACGCTGGCGCCGGTGCCGACCAAAGCGCGCTGACTGGCCGCTTGGTGGGCCGGTTGGTGGGCCAGTCGGTGGGCCAGTCGGTGGGCCAGTCCGCTGCGATCAAAGTCTGGCGGGCCTCGCTGCGCGTCGCGCACTGGGGCCTGGCCGTGAGCGTGCTGGGCTGCCTGGGGACGCACGAGGGCGGCGATGTGCACCTGGCCCTGGGCTACAGCGCCCTGGTGATTGTGATCTGGCGCCTAACCCGTGGCTTGATCGGACCGGCCGACGAGCGCTTTGCTCGCTTCGTTCGCGGCCCCGCCGCGACCCTGGCCTACCTGCGCGCGCTGCGGCACAGACGCGAGCCGCGCCACCTGGGCCACAACCCGCTGGGCGCCTGGATGATCCTGGCCCTGCTGGCCTGCGCGCTGCTGGCCGGGGTGAGCGGCGCGCTGTACAACACCGACCGCTTCTGGGGCGACCCCACGCTGTACCTGTTGCACCAGATCAGCGGCTGGGCCTTTGCCGGGCTGGTGCCGCTGCATTTGGGCGGTGTGCTGCTCACCTCGATCCTGCAGCGCGAGAACCTGGTGCGCGCCATGTTCACCGGGCGCAAGCGAGGCGCGGCGCCGGGCGACATCGTCTGACGGGCGCCCATGGCCGGCCTGAGCCGGCCAATCAGTGAAAGTTGCGGCTGTGCGTGACCAGCCCTTGCAGCAGCGGCGTGTGGTCGATCAGGGTCTTGGCGATGAGGTGCCGCACCGCGCCCTCGCGCTGCCAGATGCCATACACCGTGAGCAGGTTGGCGCCCAGCAGCGCCTGGCGCTGGGCCGCGGCCACCGCCGGCCAGACGATGACATTGACCGCGCCGGTCTCGTCCTCCAGCGTCACGAAGACCACGCCCTTGGCGGTTTCGGGCCGCTGGCGGTGCGTGACCAGGCCCGAGGCGCGCGCCAACTGGCCGTGTCGATAGAGCGATAGCACTGCGGCCGGCTGGATCTTGAATTCAGCCAAGCGATCGCGCAGCAGCGCCAGCGGGTGGGCCTTGAGCGACAGGCCGGTGGCGCGGTAATCGGCCACGATGGCCTCGCCCGCGGCCGGCGGCAGCAGCTCGGCCTGGGCCTCATCGGTGCGCGTGGCCGCCAGCATGGGCGTGGCCCGGGTGTCGATGCCGCGCACCGCCCAGGCGGCCTGGTGCTGGTGGCCGACCAGCGGCGCCAGAGCATCGCCCTCGGCCAGCAGTTGCAGCGCATGCGCATCCAGCGCCGCGCGGCGGGCCAGGTCTTCGACGCTGCGGAACGGGCCGTCCGCGCGGGCGGCGATCAGGCGCTGCGCATCCTCTTCACGAAAGCCGCTCAGCCGATTCAGGCCCAGGCGCACTGGCCACAAACCCGGCACCGGCCGGTGCGCGCCCGGCATCGGCGCGCAGCATTCTCTTTGTGTGTTAGCTATCGCCTCCAAGCTGCAGCCCCAATCGCTGCGCAGCACATCCACCGGCAGCACCTGCACGCCATGCTCACGGGCGTCGCGCACCAGCTGCGCGGGGGCGTAAAAGCCCATGGGCTGGCTGTTGAGCAGCGCGGCCAAAAACGCGTCCGGGTGGTGGTGCTTGATCCAGGCGCTGACGTAGACGAGGAGCGCAAAACTGGCGGCGTGGCTCTCCGGAAAGCCGTACTCACCAAAGCCCTCGATCTGCTTGAAGATGCGCTCGGCAAATTCGGGCTCATAGCCTTTTTCGACCATGCGCCCAACCAGCCGGGCATGGAAGGGCCCGAGGCCGCCCTTGCGCTTCCAGGCCGCCATCGCGCGGCGCAGCGCGTCCGCCTCGCCCGGCGTGAAATCGGCCGCCAGGATGGCGAGCTGCATCACCTGCTCTTGAAAAATCGGCACGCCCAGGGTGCGCGACAGCGCCTGGCGCACCTCGTCGCTGGGGTAATCCACCGCCTCTTCGCCGCTGCGCCGGCGCAGGTAGGGATGCACCATGCCGCCCTGGATAGGCCCGGGGCGGACGATGGCCACCTCGATCACCAGATCGTAAAAATTGCGCGGCTGCAGGCGCGGCAGCATGCTCATCTGCGCCCGGCTCTCGACCTGGAAGGTGCCGACGCTGTCGCCCTGGCACAGCATCTCGTACACCGCCGCGTCCTCGGCCGGCACGTCTTGCATGCGGAACTTTTCAGCGCCCGCGCTGGGCATTGCGGTGACGTCGGTCACCGATGCTGCAAGCCTGCAGTCCGGGAGTAGGTCATTTCGTTTGATCGTTATCAAATCCAGCGCCCGCCGTATCGCGCTCAACATGCCCAGCGCCAGCACATCGACCTTGATCAGGCCCAGCGCGTCCAGATCGTCCTTGTCCCACTGGATCACGGTGCGGCCATCCATGGCGGCGTTTTCCACTGGCACCAGGCGCGAGATGTCGTCGCGGGCGATGACGAAGCCGCCGGGGTGTTGGCTCAAGTGGCGCGGGAAGCCGATCAGTATTTTCGTTAGCTCGGTCCACTGCCGGCACACCAGCGATGTCGGGTCGAGGCCCTGCTCGCGCAAGCGCTCGGGCAAAATCTCACGCCCATCAAACCAATGCTGGCCCTTGGCCACGGCGGCGATGCGATCGAGATCGAGGCCGAGTGCGCGGCCCACATCGCGCAGGGCCGAGCGCGGGCGATAACTGATGATCACCCCGGTGAGCGCGGCGCGGTGGCGGCCGTATTTGCGGTAGATGTACTGAATCACTTCTTCGCGGCGCTGGTGCTCGAAATCGACATCGATGTCGGGCGGCTCGTTGCGCTCGGCGCTGATGAAGCGCTCGAAGAGCAGCGTGGCCCGCGCCGGATCGACCTCGGTGATGCCCAGGCAATAACAGACCGCCGAATTGGCCGCGCTGCCCCGGCCCTGGCACAGGATGCCTTGCTCCTCGCGGGCCCAGCGCACGATGTCGGCGACGGTCAAAAAGTAGGGGTCGAATTTGAGCTGCGCGATCAGCGCCAGCTCGTGCTCGATCGTCGCCCGCACGGCCGGCGGCACGCCGCCGGCAAAGCGTTTGATCGCGCCGGCCTCGGTCAGCGCGCGCAACCAAGAGCTGGGCGTGTGGCCCTCGGGGACGATCTCTTCGGGGTATTCGTAGCGCAGCTCATCCAGCGAAAAAGCACAGCTTGCGGCGATGCGCACGGTGGCCTCCAGCCAGGCCGGCGCGTACAGCGTGGCCAGGCGCTGGCGCGAGCGCAAGTGCGCCTCGGCATTGGCCTGCAGCCCCAGGCCGGCCTCGGCCACCGCGCACTGCAGGCGCGTGGCGGTGAGCACATCCTGCAGCGGCTTGCGCTGGCGCGAATGCATCAGCACATCGCCGGCCGCCACCAGCGTCAAGCCGGTGAGTGCGGCCACGCGCTGCAGCACCTCCAGCCGCTGCGCATCGAAGGGCCTGTGCAGCAGCTCGACGGCCAGCGCGCAGCGATCCAGCCCGAACCAGGTCTTGGCCCACATGGCCTGCGCGAACAGGCTCTCGAAGCCCTGCCAGGGCTGGTGCAGCAGCAGCGCATAACAATCAGGCAGACCGGCCAGGTACGGCGCATGCGGCACGCGGCCCTCGACATCGCTGGTGTGCGCCAGGTACTGGCCTTTGGCCGCCCGGCGCCGCGCCACGGTGATCCACTGCGCCAGGTTGCCGTAGCCGCGGCGCGATTGCGCCAGCAGCACCAGGTGCGGGCCGTCGGGTGGCGCCGCGTGGGTGGCACCCGCGTGGGTGGACGCCGCGTGGGTGGCACCTGTGTTGGCGGCACCCGCAGCGCCCGCCACCGCACCGCCCTTGCCTGCCGCGCCCAGGCCCAAACGCATCTCGGCGCCGATGATCAGGTGCAGCCCCAGCCGCTTGGCCTCGGTGTGCGCCCGCACCACGCCGGAGAGCGAGCATTCATCGGTGATGGCCAGCGCCGCATAGCCCAGCATCTGCGCCCGCGCGGCCAGCTCCTCGGGGTGCGAGGCGCCGGTGAGGAAGCTGAAATTGCTGCAGCAATGCAGCTCGGCATAGGCCGGCAGCAGGCGGCTGGATGGGGGCGAGACCACGGTGGACTGGGCGCTGTCGCTGTCGCTGTCGCTGAATGCGATGGGTGGGTGGGGCGGGGCGGGCGGGAGGGAGACGCGCCGTTGACAGCGCCGCGCCGACAGCCCACAACCGAGCGGTGATCCGAACTGGTGATGCCTCTTTGGTGCAAACAAGGCTGTATGAATATACAGATTTGCCCCTTCACCCGCACAGCAGCCTGGCGCTGCGGCTCGGCCACTAAACTGCCGGCATGCATTCAATTTCACGCCGCCAAACGCTGGCCTTGACCACCCTGGGCGCCCTCGGCGCCCTGGCCGCACCCCTGCGCCGCGCCCACGCCCAGGCCTTTCCCACCCGGCCGGTGACCTTGATCGTGCCCTACCCGGCGGGCGGCCCCACAGACCGCCATGCGCGGCTGTTGGCCGAGCTCATCAAAGGCCCGCTGGGCCAGCCCCTGATCGTCGACAACAAGCCCGGCGCGGCTGGCACCCTGGGGGCCACCGTGATGGCGCAGACGGCCAAGGCAGACGGCTACACGGTGTCGCTGTTTGCGCCGGCCATGCTGCGCTTGCCACACATGCAGGCCATGCACTGGCACCCGATCAACGACTTCAGCTTTGTCGTCGGCCTGGCGGTCTTTGGCTCGGGCCTGCTGGTGCGCGCGGACTCCGCCTTCAAGACCGCGGCCGATCTGCTGCGCGCCGCGCGCAGCGAGCCCATCAGCTACGGCAGCGCGGGCATAGGCTCGGCCGGGCATTTGATGATCGAGCAGCTGGCACAAGCCGCCCAGGTGCAGCTCACCCACGTGCCCTACAAGGGCAGCCCGGACATGATGCAGGCGCTGCTGGGCGGGCACATCCACGCCGCCTGCGATGTCTCGGGCTGGGAAAAGCTGGTCGAAGACGGCCGGCTGCGCTTGTTGATGACCTTTGGCGAGCGCCCCAACCCGCTGTTTGCGCAGGTGCCCACGGCCAAGGCCCTGGGCTTTGGTTTGGTCAGCGACGCGCGCTATGGCGTGGTGGCGCCCAAGGACATGGACAGCGCCGCCGCCAAGCGCTTGCAGGAGCTGTTCACGGTGGCGCTGGGCGATGCGCGCAACCTGGCCTTGATGGCGCAGCAGGGCCTGGAGCCCTGGCCGCTGCCCGGCCATGAGTTCCGCACCTGGGCCACGCAAGAGTTTGAGCGGCAACGGCTGCTGCTGCAGCGCCTGGGCCTGGCCGCCAAGTAGCGGCCGGGGTGCGGATCACCGCTCGTGGCCCGGCCGGCCACGACCTGCCGTGCTCAGCCCCGCCGCGGCGCGAACACCGCCACCCAGGTGGTGACCGTGCCCGGCGCGCTGACATCGGTGGCCGGGCGCACCGGATCGCCCGGGTTTTGATGGCATTGCAGCAGCTCGAAACCCGCGGCGTTGAATTCGGCCGCCACCGTGTCGAAGTGCGGCGTGATGGCCTCGCGCGCCTGGCGCGCCTGGGCATAGGCCGGCAGAGAGTGCAGCAGCGGCTCGCGCAGCGCCGGCTCGTTTGCAAAGGTCTGGCCGAGCTGGTGGCCCAGGCTGGCCACGCGCGCCTGCAGCGCCTGGGTCCGGCTGTGGTTGTCGCTGGCCGGATCGGGCTGGATGTGGCGCACCGCACACACCACCACCCCGCCGGGCGCCAGATCCTCGCGCAAGTGCTGCGCCATGCGCTGGCGTGCGGCGGCGTCCATGAAGGACAGGGTGTAGTGGATGAAGACCAGATCCCAGGGTTGGCGGGCACGCACCTCGTCCAGGCTGACATGCTCGGCCTGCAGCTGCAGGCCGAGCTCGGTGGCACGCGCTTGCACCAGGTGCAGCGGCGCCGGGCAGACATCGGCCAGGCAGTAGCGCGCACTCGGGTCGGCGAGCACGGCATTGAGCACCTCGAGCGAGCCGGTGTCGGCGGCACCACCGATCAACACCTGCGCCCCCGGCCCGACATGCGGCCGCAGCAGGCCGCGCAAAAAATCGGTCTGCGCGTGCAGGCCACGCAGCGCACCGACGGCCTTGATGCCGGCCCACAGGGTGTGCCAGCGATCAGGGCAACTGCAGTGGGCGATGCACACCGGCAGGGCGCGCAGCGCATCGGCCAGGTAGGCGTCGGCCATGCAGGCGTCGGGCTTGGCGGTGGTCGTGGGCGTGGCCAGGGGCGTGCTTGCAGTCGCGACGGCGGTCGCCTCGGTGTTGGCGTTGGGGTTCATCGGGCAGGGCTTTCAAAGTGAATCTGGTCGGCTGGGCAGCCGCTCCAGCGCAGGGCGCGCTCGCGCTCGCGCCGGGCGTCTTCAGGCCAGGCGGCATCGGCCTGGACGTGAACGGAAGCGATGTGTTGAACAGGCAAGCCCTGGCGTGCGATTTCAACCGGCGTGAGCGCCATCAGCACCGACTCGACCTCGCGGCTGGCCAGGGCCGCACGCGCCGCAGCCAGGCCGCTGGAAAAGCCCTGCGCCAGCAGCTCGTCGCCGACCCACACCCCCGCCTGGCAGCACACGGCCGATGCCCCCAGCCCGGCCGCCAGGCGCCGCAGCTGGCCTGGCAAGGCGCTGTCACTTTGGCTGCCGCACAGCCACAGGTGCACGGGAATGCGGCCGTTCGTGCCCAACAGCCGTGCCAGCACACGATCGTAGCTATCACCGCCTGCGCCCGGGCCAAACTGCGGCCGCGCATTGACTTCGCAAATCGCCCCACCGACCTCGCGCCAGGAGCGCGTCACGTCGGGGCACAGCAGGTCCACGCCGCCCAGATCGAGGTACAGGGCCTTGACCGCGCGCAGCGCCAGGCGCAGGTTGTCGGGGTGCACCTGGGCCACGTCCAGGTGCTCGATGCGGCCGCCGGCGGAGATGTTGTCGCGCCGGCGCAGCAGCACAAATTCACCCGCTGCGGGCACGCTGTGGGGGCCCATGCCGCGATCGGCCAACAGCTCCAGCGCCTGCGCGTCGAGCTCGACCCGGCCAAGCTTGAGCGAGCGCTGCACCTCAGGGCGCAACAACTGCAGCGCCAACAACTCGGCCACGCTGTGGCGGCCATCGCCCTGCACGCCGCCCGGGATGCGCTTGAGCACAGCGATGACTTCGCCGTCGCTCACCGTGAAGCGGTGGCCAAAGCCGGCCACATGCTTCTCCACCAGGATGCGGCTGGAGAAGGCCATCGCGGCGTCAAACGCCGCCCGCACTGAGGGCTCGTTGACCAGGTTCGCAGCCACGCCCCGGCCCTGATCCTGATCGGCCGGTTTGACCACCACCGGGTAGCCCAACTCCAGCGCCGCCGCCACCGCCGCATCCGCAGACTTGACCAGCAGGTTGCGCGTGGCCGGCAGCCCCACGCCACGCAGCACACGCGCCGTGAGCCATTTGTCCTGTGCCATCGCCAGCGCCAAGGCGGGCGTGGCGTCACTCACCGTGCTTTGCATCAGGCGGGCACGGGCGCCACTGCCCAGGCGCCACATGCGCCCGCCCAGATACGTCACCGCCACGCCCAGGCGGTAGGCCGACTGCAGCAGGTGCTGCTGGTTGAAGCCTGGCTCGGCATGGGGTTGAACCTCACTTTGCAATTGCCCCAGCGCCCGCGACAGGTGCTCGGCCCACACCGCCGCGGGCGTGTCTGGCGCCAGGCTGGCGTTGGCCACCATCACCACAAATTTCAGCGCTGCCACCGCCGCCGCTTGGGCGCGAAAGGGGATCGCCACCTCGAAATCCTGCGCGCTCACCGCTGCGGCCAGCCCGGCGGCGTCGCCTACAGGCAGCGCCTCGGGCCAAACCTGCGCACCCTGGTCGATGGCCAGTCGCGCATGGCGCTGGAGCTCGCCAACCCAATGGATCAGGCAGCGCAGCAGCGCCTCGGCGTCGTCGCCCAAGGCGGCCGGTGGCTGCCCAGCCGGCAGCAGGCCACGCATGCACGCATCGAAGGCCGACACCTTGAAGCCCTGCGGCGCGGCCACCGTGATGCGGCCCAGCAAGGAAGCCTGCCCGATACCGTTGATGCATCCATGGATCGTGCGCCACTGCGGCGCCAGAGTGATAACGTGCATTTGAACGGTGCGAATTGAGGTATTCATGGGGGCCGACCGGCGGAGCGCGATTTCAACACGGCATCGCGCACCGAAGTGCGCCGCGCGCCCGCAACACGCTGCACGGCCGCAGCCTGATGCGCCACCTTGTGCTGGCGGCGCCGGCCTGCAGGCGCACTACAGCGCCAGGTCGTCCAACAACTTCAGCCGCTGCACCTTGCCCGAAGGCCCGCGCGGCAGTTCGGCCACAAATCGGAAGTGCTTGGGCGTCTTGTAGCGACCCAGGTGCAGGGCGCAAAACTCGCGCAGGCTGGCTTCGGTGGCGGCATCGCCCACCGCAGCCTCGCGTAGCACGATGCAGGCCAGGATCTCTTGCCCGTAGTGCTTGTCGGGGATGCCCACGGCGGCGGCTTCGAGCACCGCCGGGTGCCGCAACAGGGCCTCGTCGATCTCACGCGGGGCGATGTTCTCGCCGCCCTTGATGATCAGCTCCTTGATGCGGCCGGTGATGTAGAAAAAGCCGTCCGCGTCGCGGTGGCCCAGATCGCCGGTGCGCAGCCAGCCGTCGGGCGTGAAGCTGTCAAGCGTGGCCGCGTCGTTTTTGTAATAGCCACGCATCACCTGCGGGCCACGGATGACGATCTCGCCGGTGGCGCCGTCGGGCACCGGCGCCAACGCTGTGTCGATCACGCCGGCCTCGCAGCCCGAGGCGCGGCCGACCGAGCCGAGCTTGCGCTGCGCCGCATCCAGCGGGTTCGAGAAGGCCGGCGCCACGGTCTCGGTCAGGCCCATGGTCTCGATGATGCCGATGCCGAATTTGGCCTCGAAGGCGCGCAGGTGCTCGGGCGGCAGCGCGGCCGAGGCCGAGCGGCAAAAGCGGATGCGGCGGGTGGCCTCTGGCGCGGGTGTGGCGCCTTCGATCAGGTAGGAAATCATCGTCGGCACGACGTTGATCCAGGTGCATTCGCGCGCGATGGCCTGCGCCCAGAACGCGCCGGCCGAAAACTTCGGCGGCATGGCCAGGCTGCCGCCGTGCGCCAGCGGCGCCAGCATGGTCACCGCGAAGGCGTTGATGTGGTACAGCGGCAGCACCGCCAGCACGCGGTCTTTTGGTGTTAGCGCATGCTCGGCGCTGATGGCCAGCGCATTGGCCA
>JAYSSS010000026.1:0-45146 GCA_043720415.1 Ideonella sp. | reverse complement strand
TACTGCGCCCCAAGCTTCCAACCCAGTGCAGCCATGCCTTCGTTGAACGCACTGGACCCGGTGATATCACGGCTGTTGGCGCTCAGCCACCCGATCACCACCGGCGGATTGCCTTGCGCAAGCAAGCTGCCCGTCCACGCCAACGCGGGCCATGCCACGCCAGCGGCCAAGTAGTTGCGGCGTGTGTTCATTCGATCACCTCGGTGGCGCGGATCAGAATCGATTGAGGGATCGTGATCCCCAGCGTCTTGGCGGTCTTCATGTTCAGCACCATCTCAAAGGTGGTCGGCTGCTCGATCGGCAGGTCACCCGGCTTGGCGCCCTTGAGGATGCGCTCAACGTAGTGGGCCGAGCGCCGGATGAGCGCATCGCGATCAGCCCCGTAGCTGAACAGACCACCCAGCCTCGCGGTAGCAGGGAGGGTGCCGACCACTGGCCAGCGCTGCGCCATGGCCAGCCCGATGATCTTCGGCTGGAAGGAGGAGTGCCGCGACGAAGGCAACAGCACGAGCGCCTGCACTTTCGCCTCCGCCAACCGCACAAAAACCGGCTCGATGTCTTGCGGCCCCGCCGCGCCGACGACCACCGCCTGCACGTGCAGGCGCTCTGCCGCACGACGCACATCGGCCGCGTTGTCCGCTGGGTTGGCCAGAAACCCGATGCGCCGCAGGGTCGGCCGCGCTTCGACAAGTATTTCAACCAACTTCTGATTCAGATCGCCTGAAAGGTTGCTGAGCCCTGTGATCATGCCGCCCGGCCGGGCCAGGCTCTGCACCAAGCCCGTCGAGATGGGATCGCCGTTGGCCAGAACAATCGGTGTCGCCGGCGCGGCAGCAGCCGCGGCTCTTGCTGCAGAGGAGGTGATGGTCACGATGATGGCGGGCTTCGTTGCGGCAATCTCTTGAGCCAGCCCTGGCAGTCGATCCACCTGCCCTTGCGCCCATCGCCCTTCCAGCACGTACTGCGCGCCCAGCTTCCAGCCCAGCGCAGACATGCCTTCGACAAAAGAAACTCGGCCCCTATCACCGGCGTTGGGGCTGAGCCAGCCGATGACCACCGGCGGCTTCGGCTGCGCGCGCAGGGCGCCTGTCCAGGCCAGCACGGGCCATGCCGCGCCAGCGGCCAAGCATCCGCGGCGGGTGTTCATTCAATCATCTCAGTGGCGCGGATCAGCATCGACTGCGGCATCACGATGCCCAGCTGCTTGGCGGTTTTCAGGTTGAGCACCAAATCGAAAGTGGTCGGCTGTTCAATCGGCAAGTCACCAGGCTTGGCGCCTTTGAGGATGCGGTCCACGTAGTGAGCCGAGCGCCGGAAGAGCGCTTTGCGGTTGGGGCCGTAGCTGAACAGGCCGCCTTGCCTTGTGAACCCGGAGAAGGAGCTGACCACCGGCCAGCGTTGCGCCAGCGCCGAACGCATGATGGTCGGGATGTAGGCAACGGCCCACGCCGAAGGCAACATCACCAGGGCCTGCACTTTGGCCTTCGCCAATCGCGCCATCGCGGGCTCGATGTCTTCAGGTTTGGCTAGATCGAGGATGACGGCTTCGATGCGAAGACGCTCAGCGGCGCGACGGATATTGGCCACGGTGGCTTCGTGGGCGCGACTCGTTGGGTCCGCCAAAAGCCCGACGTGTTGCAAGCGCGGCAGAGATTCGACCAACAGTTCGACCAGCTTCTGATTCAGATCGCCCACGACGTTGCTGAGCCCGGTGACCATGCCTTCGGGCCGCGCCAGGCTCTTCACCAAGCCTGTCGAAATAGGGTCGCCGTTCGCGACAACGACCGGTATCGTCGGCGCGGCTGCGGCCATAGCCCTGGCTGAGCTTGAGGGTGTTGTCACGATGACCGCCGGCTTCTTGGCCACGAGTTCTTGTGCCAGCGCAGGCAAACGTTCCAAACGGCCGTCGGCGTAGCGTTCCTCCAGCACGTACTGCGTGCCGATCTGCCAGCCCAGCGCAGCCATGCCCTCCTTGAATGCGTTCAGCCCAAAGAGGCCGAAATCGCGGCCAGCGACTTCGAGCCATCCGATCACGACCGGGGGATTGGCCTGCGCGTGCAGGACGCCGCTCCAGGCCAGCGCGGGCCATGCCGCACCAGCGACGAGGCATTTGCGGCGTGTGTTCATTCGATCACTTCGGTCGCGCGAATGATCATTGAGGGCGGCATGGTGATCCCCAACTGCTTGGCGGTTTTCAGGTTGAGCACCAGCTCGAAGGTGGTCGGCTGCTCAATGGGCAGATCACCCGGCTTGGCGCCCTTGAGGATGCGGTCCACGTAGTGGGCCGAGCGCCGGGCCAGCGCATCGCGATCCGGGCCATAGCTGAACAGGCCACCCAGCCGCGGGATCGCGGGGAGGTTGCCCGCAACGGGCCAGCGTTGTGCCAGCGCCAGACCCATGATTTTCGGGAAGTGGCTGAAATACCAGGTGGTAGACCAAGAGCGGCAAACCCTGCACTTTGGCTTTCGCCAATCGCTCGAAAGCCGGCTCGATGTCCTCGGGGCGCGCCACATCGGCGACGACGGCCTCGACGCGGAATCGCTCAGCGGCGCGAAGTGCGCTGCTTGTGAAGGCGCTGAGACGGGGCGACGACGAGTCGGCCAGAAGCCCGACGCGCTGCAGCTTAGGTACCGACTCCACCAGCAACTCGATCAACTTCTGATTCAGATCGGCCGACACATTGCTCAGGCCGGTGATCATGCCGCCCGGCCGCGCCAGGCTCGACACCAAGCCAAACGTCAAGGGGTCCCCGTTCGACAGAACGATGGGCGTCGTCGGCGCTGCCGTGGCCGCCGCGCCTGCGGCTGGCGAGGGCCGTGCCACGATGACGGCGGGATGCTTCGCCGCGAGCTATTGCGCCAGTGTCGGCAGGCGATCCAAACGCCCGTCGGCATAACATTCTTCAAGCACGTACTGGGCGCCCTGCTTCCAGCCCAGTGCAGCCATGCCTTCGTTGAAGGCAGCCAGCCCAGCCCGGCCTTGCTCTCGGCTGTCGACGGTCAGCCACCCGATCACCACCGGCGGTTTGGCCTGCGCGCGCAAGGCGCCCGTCCAGGCCAGTGCGGGCCATGCCGCGCCGGCGGCCAGCGACCTGCGGCGGGCATCAATGGAGTGCAAGCCATCGCACTTGGTCATGGTCCCCCTCCGCGTTCGGCGACAAATTGGCGCGCCTCAGTGTGCAGCGCCGTGCCGCTCAATGCAATGCAAGTCGCAGCATGTCACTGAGTTCCTGCTGGGCGACGCTCCGGCCAAGCTAGGCCTACGAGAGATCCGGAGGGCCCGGCCGCCCTGGCCGCCGAAAGTGGGCGATGAAGTGATGAGCTCGTCAGCGCGAGCCCGAAAGCCCGCATTCGCGAAGCGCGCGCATCCATCGCCACCCGGGCACGGCCTTCACGGATACTGCCGGGCCCTTCAAGCAATGCGCAGCAGTCCACTCTGCACATTCGCCCGGCGCTGATGGCGCAGGTACTGGCGCAGGTACTGGCGCAGATGATGGCGCCGATCAAAGCTTGAACTTGCCACAGTCCCTGGCCCCTACCCTTAACCTGCAATGCCCGCCACCGTGCGGCCCCACCCTGGAGACCCTGTATATGCAACGCCGCCCCTTCACCCGTGCCACCTTGGCCGCCCTCGCCGCCTCGGCGCTGGGCCTGTTTGCCGCATCCACTGCCCAGGCGCAAAACGCGCTCGATGAGGTGATGTCGCGCAAGCAGATCAACATCGCCATCCCGACCGACTTTCCGCCCTATGGCTTCGTCACCACCGATTTGAAGCCGCAGGGGCTGGACATCGACATGGCCAACTACATCGCCGCCAAGTTGGGCGTGAAGGTCGAGCTGATCGTCGTCACCAGCGCCAACCGCATCCCCTACCTGCAGACGAGGAAGGCCGACCTCGTCATTTCCACGTTAGGCAAGAACGCTGAGCGCGAGAAGGTGATCGATTTCAGCGCCGCCTATTCGCCCTTCTTCCAGGCCGTGTTCGCGGCCAAGGGCGTGGCCATCAAGAGCGCGGCCGATCTGGCCGGCAAGACCGTGGCCGTGACGCGCGGCGCGATTGAAGACCTGGAGCTCACCAAGCTGGCGCCGGCCACGGCCGACATCAAGCGCTACGAGGACAACAACGCCACGGTCTCGGCCTTCGTCTCGGGCCAGGTGCAGGCCATTGCCACCGGCGCCTCGGTGGCCGGCAACATGATGGGCCGCAACCCGCAGCTCGGCACCGAGTACAAATTTGTGCTGAAGGATTCGCCCAACTTCATCGGCCTGAACAAGGGCGAAGACAAGCTGCGCGCCAAGGTCAACGAGATCATTGCAGCCGCCAAGGCCGCCGGTGATCTGGACAAGATGGCGCAAAAGTGGCTGGGCCGGCCGACGGGTGATTTGCCGAACTGATGGGTTCAAGGAATGGCCCCGTGGCACCGGAGGGCCCGAGGCTTCACCGGTCCGCCTCATCTGGCCGTAGCACTGCGCCGCCTCACGGCGCGGCTTCGAAATACCACGAGCTAACTGCAATATCCAGCCGACATGATCGCCCTTGACTTTCCCGCCGTGCTGCAGCACTGGCCCGCACTGTTGCGCGGCGCCGGGCTGACGCTGGGCCTGTCGGCCGCCTCCGCGCTGATCGGTGTCGGCCTGGGCATCGCCTGTGGCTGGGCCCGGGCGCTGGGCCCGGCGTGGCTGGCGCGCACGGTCGGCGTCTATGTCGAGCTGGTTCGCAACACGCCCTTCATCGTGCAACTGTTTTTCATCTACTTCGGCCTGCCGAGTTTGGGCCTGAGGTTGACGCCCGAGACCGCCTCGGTGATTGCCATGGTGGTGAACCTGGGCGCCTATGCCGCCGAGATCGTGCGCGCCGGCGTCGAGGGCACGCCGCGCGGCCAGTTCGAGGCGGCACGCAGCTTGGGGCTGAGCGAGTTTCAGGTCTTCACCCGCGTGGTCTTGCCGCCCTCGCTGGCGCGCGTCTGGCCGGCACTCACCAGCCAGATCATCATCGTCATGCTGGGCTCGGCGGTGTGCGGGCAGATCTCGGCGCAGGAGCTGAGCTACGCCGCCAACCTGATCCACAGCCGCAACTTCCGCGCCTTCGAGGCCACCCTGGCGGCCACTGCCATTTATCTGTTATTGGCCATCGGCATTCGGCAGTTCTTGCACTGGCTGGGGCCGCGCTGGGTCTTTGGCCGCGTCGCGCCCAGCGGGCGCTGAAAACCGCGCCCTCGCCATGGTCGATTTCACGCTCTGGGACATCTTTCGCAACCTGCTGCTGGCCGCACGCTGGACGGTGGCGCTGTCGCTCATCGCCTTCATCGGCGGCGGCCTGGTCGGCATGGCGCTGCTGCTGGCCCGGCTGGCGCGCTGGCCTGGTGCGGCGCGTGGCGTGGCTGCGTATGTGCAACTGTTTCAAGGCACGCCGCTGCTGATGCAGCTCTTCCTGGCCTACTTTGGCCTGGCACTGCTGGGCTGGAACGTCTCCGCCTGGTTCGCCGCCGCGCTGGCCTTGACGCTGTACAGCAGCGCCTTTCTCACCGAGATCTGGCGCGGCTGTGTGGCCGCCGTGCCGCGCGGCCAGTGGGAGGCCGCCGAGAGCCTGGCACTCAACTTCAACGAGACCCTGCGCCATGTGGTCGGCCCGCAGGCGCTGCGCATCGCCGTGCCGCCGACGGTGGGCTTTTTGGTGCAGGTGATCAAGGGCACGGCGCTGGCCTCGGTGATCGGCTTCATTGAGCTGACCAAGGCCGGCACCATGATCACCAACGCCACCTTCGCGCCCTTCACCACCTACGCCTGCGTGGCCTTGCTCTACTTTGCGCTGTGCTGGCCGATCTCGGCCGCCAGCCGTCGGCTTGAAAGGAAGTTAGCCCGTGGCTGATCCCCTGCCCGCCGCCATTGTGCGCATCCGCGACTTGAGCAAACGCTTCGGCGACAACGAAGTGCTCAAAGGCATCGATCTCGATGTGCAGCCCGGCGAGGTGGTCGCCATCATCGGCAAAAGCGGCTCGGGCAAGAGCACGCTGCTGCGCTGCATCAACGGCTTGGAAAGCTTCGAGCGCGGCGATCTGAGCGTCGATGGGCAGCCTCTGGATCTGCGCCAACCGGCCGCCCTGCGCGCCCTGCGCCAGCGCGTGGGCATGATCTTCCAGAGCTTCAACCTCTTCCCGCACCTCAGTGCGGGTGGCAATGTGATGCTGGCCCCCACCCTGGTCAAGCAACAGGTGAAGGACGCGGCCAGCGCCCAGGCCCGCGCGCTGTTGCACCGGGTCGGCCTGGGCGAGAAATTCGACGCCTGGCCCGATCAGCTCTCCGGTGGCCAACAGCAGCGCGTGGCCATCGCCCGCGCCCTGGCCATGGAGCCCAGCGTCATGCTGTGCGACGAGATCACCTCGGCGCTCGACCCCGAACTCGTGGGCGAGGTGCTGGCCGTGGTCGAGCGCCTGGCCGCCGAGGGCATGACCCTGCTCATGGTCACGCACGAGATGGCCTTTGCCCGGCGCGTGAGTGATCGCGTGGTCTTCATGCACGCCGGCCGCATCCATGAAATGGGGCCACCCGAGACGCTGTTTGATGCGCCGCAGACGGCGGAGTTGAAGCAGTTCTTGTCGGCACTGCGGTGAGGCTGGCGCGCAATCGCGCGCTGTATGTCATCAATGCTGAGGATGCGATGCCGCATACCGCTCAGTAGCATGGCAGCTTGGCGTCGCGCCCGTCGGCCGCCGCCGTTGCCCCGGGAGAACGACATGCCTCTGACGCCAAAGCCCATCTGTGTCCGCACACACCAGAAATTGCGCCCTCTGCCGCTGGCGCTGGCCGCTTCCATGTTGGCCGGCTGCGCCGTCAATCCGGTGGTCACTTGGCAGCGTCCGAGTACCGAGCAAACCCTTGTCAAACGCGGCATGGGCTACGCATTTGCCTATGCCGACAATGCGCGCGATGGCTACAAGGCCGAGTTGGTGGCCCAGCTCAAGTCCAGCGCAGACTTGTCCAACGCACTGATCGGTGGCGGTGCATTGATTGCTGCCCTGGCCTTCGGCAAGGCGCACCGCGATGCCATCGTCGGCCCCTCATTGTTGGCCGGTACGGCCTACGCCATTGGCAACCAGAATCTCAACAGGGCGCGCCAGCTTCTGCTGCAGGCCGGCATTGAGGGCTTCAACTGCGCTAAACGCGCTGTCCTGCCCTTCAGCCTGACCGCCGATGAATCGGATCGACTGGATATCGGGTTGGCGTCGCTCGCCAGGGCCCTTGTCAATGCACGCAAGGCAATGGGCACGGTCAAAGTCGAGTTGGACAAGGTGCCCGCCGAGTTGACCAGCACTCAAGGCAAGGAAGCCACCGCTGCCGTGGAAGAAGCCAAGCTGGCGATCACCGCAGCCGAGGCCACCGACAGTGCCGGGCGCTCATTGGCCGGTGCCGCGCGCCGTGCGGGTGACGAGCTGGTGTTGGCCATTGATCGCATCGATGCCGCCGTGATTCGCGCCACATTGGAGGCGCTGCCTGACCTCTCCGCGGTACCCAAGGTCATTGCCGGATTGGCCGGCATGGCGGGTCAGTTCGCACCGGGCGCAGGCGTCGAGCAGGTGCTGGGTGACGCATTGAGCAAATCGATCACGGCAGGTGCAAAGGCCGCCTCAGAAGTCGTCAATGGCACACCCAACAGTGCCTCGCTAGGATCACCGCTCGTTCTGGCCACACGTGCCCTGCACGAAGCCACTCAGGCCCTGGCCATCGCCGCCGGCGCGGTGAACAGCCACCTGAACGGCCGCAGCACCGTGTTCGATGCCACTGCGTTCAAGGACTGCGGTGTGGCCATCGTCGTCACACCCTTGGTGGTCAACCCAACCAGCATGAACTTCACCCTGGGTGCGGCCCATCGCCGCACCTTGGACATCTCGGGTGGTGTAGCGCCCTACTCGGTTGAGATCGACGGCAGTCAAGTCAAGGGCGTCACGCTTCGGCCCATCATCCGCAACAACACCAACACCGACATCAGCGTGGCCGCTGACGCCGACGCCGGCTCGACCACACTGCGCATCACCGATTCATCATCACCTGTGCGCGTGCTGCCGTTGATCGTGACGACCGTCGCGCCCGCGGCCGCTGCCAGCGCGCCCGCAAAGCCCGCCACCACCGTCGCAGCAGCGGGCAACCCTGGCGCCGCAGCCAATTCCGCGCCGGCCGCCCCGACCAGCGTTGCTGAGTCACGTCGAAGACTCGATCAGAGGCTGGACGATGGGAGCTTCCGGTTTGCCGGCCAAACATGGGGGTCCAAAACCGCCGTCAGCGTCGATCAGACCGCAGGGCGCTGGCTGGTGAGCCTGACCTGCAGCCCAGGCAAGGCGTTCAGCCCGAGCAAACCCAGCTTCGCCCAGGTGGGTCGCGCCCTGCTGAACGAAGTCAATGCCGATGCCAGCATCGAGCTGGTGAACCTCAAGTCCGATCCAAAATGCCTCACAAAGTAAGCGCACGGTTTGTTGCGCCGAAGCGCCCTTGGTCCCTCGTAGCCGAGCAGGCCACGATGGACCTGGTTCATCCCGAACTGGCGCAGGCAAGGTCGAACTGGCGACGACTCGCTGCGCAGCCAGCGCTGCGCATGCGCCTGGCACTCGACATCGCCCAGACGCGCGCCGCCGAGCTGACTCTGGCCTACAAGAACCTGGTGGCCGTGACTGCGGGCTTCAAGCAGCGCACCACCACCACAGGCCAGCAACGCTTGCAGTGCAGCGCCTGCGTCGTCTTCGTTGTCAAGCGCAAATGGCCCAAACAAGCGACAAGGCCGGCAACAGCGGGCCTGCCGCTGGGCCATGCGGCAAGGCAGCACTTGCCCGCCGAGCTGTTGACACACGCCCAGCTTGATGGCCAGCGCGTCCTGGTCGCGGTGCCCACCGATGTGCAGCCAGCCGCCCGGCTGCAGGGTGGCCGGGCAGCGTCGGACAGTGGCGTGAAAGCAGCGGCCTCCAGTGGCGCCGCTGTCTTGGGCACATTGGCCTGCCCGGTGGCACTGCAACCAGCGTCGCCGTTGCATCGCCATCTGGTGCTCAGCGCGATGCATGTGCTCAGCCCCATGGCGGTGCCGGGCACCGACCCACCGCCAAGTGGGGCTGTGCTGCACAAGGTGTCGGGCGCCAGCGGTCCCGGCACCCAGCTTGGACAGGCGCTTGGCATGGGGGGTCGCCTCATTGGCAATGCTGCGTGGCACAGCTTCGATTGCCAGCTTGCCACCGTCCCCGACACCGCCTGGCTGCGCTCAGCAATGGCGGATCTGGACTTGTCTGTTTCGCGTCCCCAGGTGCCCGATTTCACGAGTTTCCATGAGCACATTGCACGCGGCAAGTTGCGCATTCTGGTGGCCAGCAATCTGCCCAAACGACCCGATCCCCGGCCGCTGGTGACGGCCAGGTTTCATGAGCACGCCAATGCCACCATGGCGGTGCGATACGAGGTCGAAGCGGCGTCGGGTACGCCGACCGAAATTGATGTCTTTCACGAAGACTTGCTGATCCTGCAAATGATCGGTACCCATTGGGCCAGCCCCGGCGACAGTGGCGCAGCGGTGATCGGCTATTGGCCCGATGACGGCAGCGAAACACTGGTCGGCCTGTTCATAGCCAGCGATGCCACCAATGGCCTGGCCTATGTCATTCCCACGTGGGAGTTGTTCAACCTGAACCGCTGGAGTGGCCTGCCCGTGGGCACCAAGGCCATCAAACTGCGCAGCGCCTGATTGACCTGCGCTTGTTAGTCCCAGCGCCTGCCGGGGCAGCTCGGCGATGTCGGAAGGCATGCGCCGCTATCGAAAGTGCCAATGCCGAACCGGCCCGCGACTGTTAGCGTCGATCATCCAGGTTCAAGAGGCGGGCAGCGATGGACATCATGAGCGTTCTGGGCGTGGCCATTGGCCTGGTCACCGTCTACCTGGTGCTGGCCTTGTCGGTGTCTGCCGCCAATGAGGCCATTGCCGCGGCGCTCAGCAGCCGGGGCCGCTGGCTGAAAAAGGGCGTGCTGGCGCTGCTGTCGCCCGCGGGCAAGCCCGGTGGCACCGCGCAGTGGCTGGCATCGCTGGGCGCGACACAGCCCAGCGCTGCGGCCAGCCTGGTGGAGCAGACCTACCAAAGCCCCTTCATCAGCCATCTGGCCCAGGGCCCACTCGGCCATGGCTTCACACCCAGCTACGTGCCTGCCTGGACGCTGCTGCAGGGCATGCTGTATGCCGCCACGCAAAAGGCGCAGGCCTCATTCACCACACTGGCGCAGATTCGAGACGCCGCGCTGCGCCTGCCGGCCGAGTCGCCCCTGCGTGTGGCCTTGCTCAATCTCAGCGATGGCTGCAATGGCTCGGTCGAGCTGTTTCGCCAACGCTTTGAGACCTGGTTTGCGGAGTTCGAGAACCAGGTGATCGCCTGGTATCGGCAAAAGACGCATGCCGTGCTGCTGGTGCTGTCACTGTGCCTGGCCGCGGCCGGCAATGTGGACACACTGGCCCTCACCCGGCAGCTTTCACAGGACCCCAAGGTGCGCGAGCTGCTGGTCAAGCAGGGCTTGGCGATGGCCCAGGCCACCGACGCCGGCGCCCTGCTCGACACCCAGGCGCGCGACGAGGCCAGGCAGGCCCACCAGGCGCGCCAGGCCGAAGAAGACGAGGCGCGTGCGGCGCTGGCCCAGGCCGCAAAAGCGCCGCAGGCCCCGGGCGACACGCCAGCCGCCGAAAAGGCCAGGGCCGTTGAGCAAGCGGCCAATGCGACGCAGGATGCGCTAACACTTTATTTGAGCGAGCAGAAAAATGTCGAAAAGCGCGCCATCGAGACCATCAACACCCTGGACGCCAGCGGCCTGGGCCTGGGTTGGGCGGCGGGCGAATGGTCGGACTTGAGCGGCTTGGCCCTGTTGCTCAAGCTGCTGGGCCTGATGCTGTCGGGCCTGGCCATTTCACTGGGCGCACCGTTCTGGTTTGACGTGCTCAAAAATCTGGCATCCACTCGGTCTGTCGGCCGCAATCTGGTAGAGAAGGCGACGCCAGCGAAGGCTTAGCGCACGCCGGAATGAGCAGACCTTCGCGGCCGGTGAGCGCGGCCTCGGTGGCATCGCTTCAGGCCGGCGCCACGCGCCGGCTCAGCACCGCCACCATGCGCACCGCCTTGGCGTCGTTGCTGCACGGCAGCGCCGGGGCCAATGCGCCCAGCCATTCGACGATGTCGAAACAGCCGCTGGCGCGCACCAGCGGCAAAAGGCATCGCGCGGGTGCGACGCCTCGAGCACATACAGGCCACCCGGCAGCAGGTGCGCGGCGACGCAACGCAGGTGGCGCAGCACCGTGTCGTTGTCCAGCAAATAGCTGATGGAGTCCATGGCCAGCAGGGCCAGATCGAAGCGCTGTGGGTGGGCAAATTCGACCATGTCGGCACACAGCGTCGTCACCGACACGGCGTCGCGCTGGGCGCAGTGCCGGGCGTAGCCGCACATCGCAGGCGAAGCATCCAGGGCCGTGGCGGCAAGGCCACGCCGCGCGAACTCGCGTGCATGGCGGGCCGGGCCGGCCGCCAGCTCGAGCACGCTGGCCAGGGGCCGCTGCGCGTGGCGAGCCACCAGCGCCGTCAGTGTGTCGCACTCGGCGCCGACATCGCGAAAGCCAAAGGCCAGGTCGTAGCAACGCGCCAGGTGGTAGATCTGCTCGTGGCCGAACACCGCGACATTCCGTGAATACGATGCCCTAACCGATCAAACCAGGCGACGAAGTGCCTCGAAGTGCAGCTCGGATTGCAGGCGCTCGCCCAAGGTCTGCTCGCACACCTGGCGCGCCAGGGCTTCAGCCACCGGCAGCAGCGGCCGGCCTGTGGATTGGGCCAGCACCTGCACCATGCAGGCGCGCTCCAGGATGTACAGATCGTCATAGACGTGGGCCAGGCGCTGGCCACAGACCACCACGCCGTGGTTGCCGAGAAAGGCCACCTCAGCGCTGCCTATGGCACGCGCGATGCGCTCACCCTCCGCGGCATCGAGCGCCAGGCCGTTGTAGCGCGCGTCCACCGCCACACGGCCGTGAAAGCGCATGGCGTTTTGCGACAGCGCCGTGTCCAGCGCACGATCGGTCGTGAGCGTCAAGGCCGTGGCATAGGGCATGTGGGTGTGCAGCACGCAGGCCTGGCCGCACAGGCGGTGGATGGCGGCGTGGATGAACATCGCTGTGGGCTCCACCGCATGGCGGCCGGCGAGCACCTTGCCCGCGGCATCGACCATGACGATGTCCTCAGCCGCCACCTCGCGCCACATCAGGCCGCGCGGGTTCAGCAAGAAGCGGCCGCTGCCATCGGGCAGCTCCACGCTGAAGTGGTTGCACACGCCCTCGGCCAGGCCGTGGTGGGCGGCGGCGCGCAGGGCCAGGGCCAGGTCGGCGCGCAGGGTGCGCACGCTGGCGGATTCAAAGTCATTGGCAGCCATGGTTGATGCTCACTTTGCGCGTGTCAGCTCAAAAAGGTGGCGATGCGCTGCAGCGTGGCCACACAGCGCAGCCGCGAGGTTCAGCGCAGCGCCCGCGCCGCCAACAAAATCCGCTCCGGCGTGGCCGGTGAAATCAGCGGCACCTGCGCCGTACCCGGCTTGACCGCGCCCACCGCATCCTTGATGGCGAAGAACACGCTCAGCGCCAGCATCAGTGGCGGCTCGCCCGTGGCCTTGGTGTTGAAGGGCGTGGGCTTGATGTTGGCGCCATCAAACAGGTGCACATGCAGGGCCTCGGGCACATCGCTGGCCACCGGGATCTTGTAGGTGCTGGGGCCGTGGGTGAGCAGCTTGCCCTTGGCATCCCAAATGCACTCTTCCATGGTGAGCCAGCCCATGCCCTGGATGAAGCCGCCTTCGATCTGGCCGCGGTCAATGGCCGGGTTGATGCTGCGGCCGACGTCGTGCACCAGGTCGGCGCGCTTCAACCACCACTCGCCGGTGAGGGTGTCGATTTCGACCTCGCTGACCGAGGCGCCATAACAGTAATAGTAGAAGGCACGGCCGAAGAGCTTCATCGGGTCGTAGCCGATCTCGGGCGTGCGGTAGTAGCCGGTCTGGCTCAAGCCCACACGCGCCGCCCAGGCCTTGCTGACAAGCGTTTTGAATGGCAGGCTTTTGCCATCCGGCGCGCTGGCGGCGTCGCCGGCAAACACCACCTGTTCGGCCGTGCAGCCCAGCTCGGCGGCGGCCACAGGCGCCAGGCGCTCGCGCAGTAAGCGGCAGGCCTCGGCGGTGGCCGCGCCGTTCAAATCAAAGCCCGATGAGGCCGCGGTGGCCGAGGCATTGGGCACCTTCAGCGTGTCGGTGGCGGTGACGCGCACGCGGGCGATGTCCATGCCCAGGGCGTCGGCGGTGAGCTGGGCGATCTTGGTGTTCAGGCCCTGGCCCATCTCGGTGCCGCCGTGGTTCACGGCCACCGAGCCATCGTTGAAGATGTTCACCAGCGCCCCGGCCTGGTTGAGCAGCGTGGCGGTGAAGCTGATGCCAAATTTGAGCGGCGTGATGGCCAGGCCGCGCTTGCGGGTTTTGCTCGCGGCGTTCCAGGCGCTGATCTCGGCGCGGCGCGCGCGGTAGCCGCTGCGGGCCTCGGCCTCGGCCATGATCCGGTCACCAATCCAGTCCTCGATGACCTGGCCGTACTGCGTGGTCAGGGTGTCCGGGTCGCTGCTTTGGCGGTACAGGTTTTTCTGTCGCACGTCCAGCGCGTCCAGGCCCAAGTGCCGGGCGATGTCGTCGATCACGGTCTCTATGCCCATCATCCCCTGCGGCCCACCAAAGCCGCGGAAGGCGGTGCTCGACTGGGTGTGGGTGCGGCAGCGGTGGCCGATGATGCTGAGGTGAGGCAGGTGGTAGCAGTTGTCGATGTGCAGCAGCGCGCGGTCGTTCACCGGGCCGGAGTAATCCATCGAATAGCCGCAGCGCGAGGCCAGCATGACATCCAGGCCGAGGATGCGCCCGCTGTCATCGAAGCCCACCTCGAAATCGACACGGAAATCATGGCGCTTGCCGGTGATCATCATGTCGTCGTCGCGGTTGACACGCAGCTTGATGGGGCGCTTGAGCTTGAACGCTGCCAAGGCCGCGCTCTGCGAAAAGATGCTGGCGTTGCCCTCTTTGCCACCGAAGCCACCGCCCATGCGCCGGCACAGCACCTCGACATCCTTGGTGTGCAAGTTCAGCGCCGCGGCGGCCTCTTTCTGGTTGCCCTCGGGGTGCTGGGTGGAGACATGCAGCGTGAGCTGGCCGTCCTCTCGCGGGATGGCGTAAGTGACCTGGCCTTCGAGGTAAAACTGCTCCTGCTGGCCCGTGCGCGTGCCGCCCTTCAAGCGGTGCGGCGCCTTGGCTATGGCCCCGGCGGCGTCGCCGCGGTGAATGCTCTTGGCCGGCATCACCCAACTCTGCGCGGCCAGGGCGTCTTCAATGGTGATGATGGCCGGCAGCGGCTCGATGTTGAGCTTGGCGCGGCTGGCCGCCTCACGCGCATAGACCATCTCTCTGGCCACCACCACGGCCACCGCCTGGCCGATGAAGTTGACCTCATCGGGCGCGAGGAAGGGGTCGTCGTGGACGATGGGGCCGCAGTTGTTTTCGCCGGGGATGTCTTCGGCCGTGTACACCGCCACCACGCCGTGCTCGCGCATGAGCGCGGCCTTGTCCACGCCGTTGTGCGGGCCGATCAGGCGGCCGTGGGCGATGGGCGAGGTGACGATGGCGGCGTACAGCGTGCCGCGCAGCTCGGCGATGTCGTCGGTGAAGGCGGCCTCACCGGTGACGTGCAGCACGGCCGATTCATGCGGCAGCTCCTTGCCCGATTGCGGGCCGGGCATTGAGCGGGGCGCGATGCCGTGCGAGCTGCCCTCAGGCTTGAGCAGGGTATGCAGGGGCTGGGGGGCATTCATGCGAGCGCTCCTTCTTCGTTGCCAATGAATCGCATCACCAAGTTGCGTGCCACCAGGGCGCGGTAGGCCCAGGTGGCGCGCAGGCCATCGCGCGCCGGGAAGCTGGCGGCGATGGCCGCGTCCAGCGCCTGCGCACTCACGTCTTCGGGTCGCCGGCCTTCGAGCAAGGCCTCCAGTTGCGGGGCGCGCGCCGGGTAGGGCGTGACGCCGTTGTAGGCCAGGCGCACACCGCTGAGCGTGCCGCCCACCAGCCGGTAGCCTATGGCCGCGCAGGTGGCCGAAATGTCCTGATCAAAGCGCTTGCTGATCTTGTGCGCGCGAAACACGTCGCCGGCCTGGGGCCGCGGCAACTCAATGGCTTCGATGAACTCGCCCGGGCGCAGCACATGCTCCTTCAGGCCGGTGTAGAACGCGTCCATGGCCACACGGCGCGTGGCCTTGCCAACACGCAAAGTGAGCGTCGCCCCCAGCGCCATCAGGCAGGGCATCGAATCCCCGATCGGCGAGCCATTGGCGATGTTGCCGGCCAGCGTGGCGGTGGACCGGATCGGCGGCGAGCCAAAGCGCCGCAGCACCTCGGCAAAGTCCGGCAGCTCGGCCTTGGTGCGGTTCATCACTTCCTCGAGCGGCACGGCCGCGCCGATGCGCCAGGCCGTGGCGCTGGTGTGCACCGCGCGCAACTCGACCACGCCGCCCAGGTAGACGATCACATCGGGGCGGAAAAACTGCTTGTTCACCTTCAGACCGATCTCGGTGCTGCCGGCCAGCAGCGTGGCCTGCGGGTGCTCGGTCAAGGCGCTGGCCACCTCGGCCACGGTGCTGGGGGAGAAGAACAAATGCCCCTTGCGTGTGCGCACCACGGGCTGCACCAGCAGCTCACCGTCCAGGCTGTAGGTGGGTGGGCTGTCGCGGCGGATTTCGCGCAGCGCCGGCAGGTCATCGGCATCGCGCAGTTTCAAGACCGTGGGGTCAGCCACGGCGCCCTCGGCCGCGGCCAGTGCGGCATCGACGATGGGCCGATAGCCGGTGCAGCGGCACAGATTGCCCTGCAAGGCATCGTTCACCTGCTGGCGATTCGGGCAGGCGTTGGTCTGCATCAGGCCGGCCAGGCTCATCACAAAACCCGGGGTGCAAAAGCCGCACTGCGAGCCGTGGCAGTCGACCATGGCCTGTTGCACCGGGTGCAGGCCGCCATCGGCGCGCTTCAGGCTTTCCACGGTCTTGATGCTCTTGCCGTCCACCGCCGGCAGCAACTGCAGGCAACTGTTCACCGCCGTGTAATTGACACCCTGGCCGCTGCTGTCCAGATCGCCCACCAGCACCACACAGGCGCCGCAATCGCCTTCGGCGCAGCCCTCCTTGGTGCCGGTGCGGTGCTGGTGCTCACGCAAAAAATCCAGCAGCGTGGTGGTGCGGCGCAGACCCTGCGCCTCGATGATGCGCCCGTCGATGACGACGCGAACGCTGTTGCTGACCATGGACATGGCGGGATGGGGCAAAGGGGAGAAGGCGGTGATTATCGACGCTGCCCAGCGCCAGGTGTAGGGCGCGGCGCCAGACCGGGACGGGTGGCCTGCGCTTGGTGATCCGCTTGATTGATGGGTTAGGCCTCACCGTGGCGGAGTCGCCAGCAATTTCACCAGGCGGTACAGGTACTCGGCCCCCTGATCGAACGACTTGACGGCAATGCGCTCGTCCTTGCCGTGAATGCGCACCGCGTCGCTGCCCTCAAGCGCCATGCCCGAGTGGCCATAGGTGGGGATGCCGGCATTGCGCAGAAAGCTGCCGTCGGTGGCGCCGGTGGACATCGTCGGCACCACCGGTGCACCGGGCCAGAACTCCGCGGCGAGCTGCTCGATGGGCGCCAGGATGGCGCGCGTGAGTGGCGAGGGCGCGCTCGTCACCGGCTCGTGGGTCGGCGTGACGCTGATGCGCTCGTCTGCCAGCACGCGCACCAGCGTGCGCTGTACCTCGGGCACCGATTCTCCCGGCAGCACGCGGCAGTTGACGGTGGCGCGCGCCCGCTGCGGCAGCGCGTTGGGCGCGATGCCGCCGTCGAGCTGCGTGGCCACACAGGTGGTGCGCAGTTGCGCATTGGTGCCGGTCAGGCCGACAGACGCGCCAGCGCTTGCGCATCGGCCTGGCCGGCGATGACAGCACGCATGTCGGCGCCCACCTGCGGCTCCTGCAGCGGGGCGATCTTCTCGAAAAAGGCGCGCGTGGTTTCGTTCAACACCACCGGGAAGTCAAATCCCGCCAGCCGCGCCAGGCCGGCACCAAGGCGGAAGATCGCGTTGTCCTTCGAAGGCTGCGAGCTGTGGCCGCCAGGACCCGTGGCCTCAAGCCGGTAGCTGATGCTGACCTTCTCGCTCGTCTGCAGGCCCACGCGTTGCACGCGGCCCTCGCGCAGCACGACGCCCGCGCCTTCATTCAGCGCGAACTCGGCGTCGATCAGATCGCGGTGGTTCTTCAGCAGCCAGCGGATGCCCATCTCGTTGGCATCGAGGATTTCCTCGTCGGCCTCGAGCGCGAGGATGATGTCGCGCTCCGGGCGCAGCCCCTCCTGCTGCATGCGGATCAGGCTGGCGACGAAGGCCGCGGCCATGGACTTGTCGTCGACGATGCCGCGGCCGTAGAAGTAGCCATCCTTTTGCGTCATGCGAAAGGGGTCGCTCGACCAATCGCCGGCCTCGACCACGTCAAGGTGCGCCAGCAGCAGCATGGGCCGGCGCACCCCGCTGCCGCGCAAACGGGCGACGAGATTGCCCTTGCGTGGCGCCGGCGACAGCACCCTCACATCGGCCTGTGCAAACCCTGCCGCCACAAGCCGCGCCGCCATCGCCCGCGCGGCCTGCAGGCTGTCGCCGGTGGCGGTGACGGTGTTGATCTCCACCAGCTCCTGCAGCAGATCACGCGCGCGCTGCGTGTGCGGGTCGATGGTCTGCGCCGCCGCCGGCGGCTGAAGTCCGAGTGCCAGCACCAGGGCCAGCAACAGCGCCAACAACACTGCCAGCACCCGTGCCTGCAACATGCCGTGCGGCGCACGCAGCCCGAACGCGCCACGGCGCGGCCCCGGCACGACAAGCGCTGTAACGGTGGCGATCGGCCCGCTTGGGGCGGCAATGTGTGTCTTTGCATTAGCCACGGTGTGTGCCTATCAGCCTGCGGTGTTGGTGTTGCAAATCAGCATAGCCCATGTGGCATCCAGCTCAGCCCTTCGCAGCCCACCGAGCGCGTGGTTTGCCTGCTCGGCGCGTTGGGGCGAATGGTGGACACACAAGCCGACGTCGCGCGCCGTGATGCCAAAGGGCGCAATAGCTAAAAGGGCGCAATAGCCAAATGGGCGCATCAGCCAAAGCGCGCAATAGACTGCCGCACCTGATTTCGCCATCGCCCTGCGCCACCAACCGGCGCTTACCCCAAATGCAGAAGCCGCCCATCGCCGCCGCCACCGGTCAACAACGCCAGCGCCGGTGCTTGCCATGCTGCCCATGAACATCGTCGTCGTCGGCGCCGGCATCGGTGGCCTCACCGCCGCCGCCCTGCTGCTGCAGCGCGGCCACCGCGTGCGGGTGTTCGAGCAGGCCGCGCAATTGAGCGAGATTGGCGCGGGCATACAGATGAGCGCCAATGCCGTCAAAGTGCTTGATCACCTGGGCCTGCGCCCGGCCTTCGAGGCCCAGGCGGTGCGCCCGCAGGCATTCGAGTTCCGCCGCTTTGACGATGGCGAGATGCTGCACCGGCTGCCGCTGGGCGCGGCGCATGAGCAGCGCCATGGCGCGCCCTACTTTCAAATCCACCGCGGTGATCTGCACGCCGCGCTGCACCAGGCCGTGCGCGCCCTGGACGCGAATTCAATAACACTCAATGCGCGCGCACTGTCGGTCGAAGAAGGCGCAGGGGAAACGACTGGCGCGACCGTGCACTTCGATGGCCTGCCCGCGGTGACGGCCGATCTGGTGATTGGCGCCGACGGCATCAAATCGGTGGTGCGCCACCTCATCCTGGGCGACGACCAGCCGCTGTTCACCGGCCAGGTGGCCTGGCGCTGCAGCGTGGCCACGGCCGACATTCCGCCCGAGCTGCGCACCGACATCGTTTCCACCATCTGGTGCGGCCCCAAGAACCATGCGGTCATGTACTACCTGCGCGGCGGCGCCTTGCTCAATTTCGTCGGCTGCGTCGAGGGCGATTGGGTCGAGGAATCCTGGACCGAGCGCCGACCCTGGGCCGAGCTCGATGCCTACTACCAGGGCTGGCACCCCAAGGTGCGCGCCGTCATCGAGCGCGCCGACCCCCAGCAGATCTACCGCTGGGCGCTGAACAACCGCGTGCCCAGCTTTGGCTGGAGCGGCCAGTGCACCACGCTGCTGGGCGACGCTGTACACGCCACCCTGCCCTACATGGCCCAGGGCGCGGCCATGGCCATCGAGGACGCCGCCGTGCTGGCCCGCGCCCTTGAATTGCCCGGCGCGCTGCATGATCGCTTAAGGCGTTATCACGAGCACCGCGCGCCGCGCACCGCGCGCGTGGTACGTGAATCCACCGAGATGGGCGAGCTCTATCACATCCACGATGCCCAGGCCATGCGCCAAGCCTTCCATGATCGCGACATCGCGCGCTCGCGCAATGAATGGCTGTATCCCTACGATCCCTTGACGGTGGCGATTGCCTGATGGCCGGCTTCACGCTTTGCCTGGCGCGCGCGGGGCTCAAGCGCGGGCGCAACCGCGGGCTCAAGCGCGGGCTCAAGCGCGGGCTCAAGCGCGGCCACCACCGGCGGCAGGCCCACCATGGCTGATGGCTTCGACCAGGCGCGGCAGCTCTTCGCCCAGGCCAATACCGATTTCGAGGCCGGCCGCTTCGCCCAGGCCGAGCAGGGCTATCTGGCCTCGCTGCAACTGCTGCCCGGCCGCGCCTCCACCCTGGCCAACCTGGCCGCGGCGCGCTTGCAACTGGGGCAGCCCGAGGCCGCGCTGCAGGCCTTGGAGCAATCCCTCGCCAGCCGGCCTGACGATGCCCAGACCTGCATGCACCACGCCTGCACCCTGGGCACGCTGGGCCGCTACGCCGCGGCCCTGGCGGCCTTTGACCACCTCTTGGGCCTGACGCCCGGCGATGCCCTGGCCTGGCAGCACCACGGCCAAACCCTGCAGCACCTGGACAGACACGACGCCGCGCTCGTCTCCTATGACCGCGCCCTGGCGCTGGATGCAACCCTGGCGCAGAGCTGGAGCAACCGCGGCAACATCCTCAAGGACAGTGGCCGCGGGGCCGAGGCCGCAATCGCCTTTCGCCGCGCCATCGCCGAGGGTGGCGATGCGCAGCTCAATGCCTATTTCCTGGCCGGCCTGACCGGCAGCGATGCGCCGCCGGCGCCGCCCCAGCACTATGTGCAGCAATTGTTCGACGGCTACGCCGAGGGCTTCAATGAACACCTGCTGGGCGATCTGAAATACCAAGGCCATAGCGCGTTATTGGCGCGACTGCACATTGCCGATCCGCGGCGCTTCACCAGCGCACTCGATCTGGGCTGCGGCACCGGCCTGTGCGCCGCGCCCATCCGCCAGGTGGCCGATGAGGTGGATGGTGTGGACCTGTCGGCCGCCATGCTGGCCCAGGCCCGCACCAGCGGCCTGTATCGCCACCTGCACCAGGCCGATCTGGTGCAGCACCTGCAGCAGCAGCTGCACACGCGCCAGCGCCACGACCTGCTGGTGGCGGCGGATGTGTTCATCTACGTCGGTGATCTGCACCCGGTGTTGGCTGCCGCGCTGCCGGTGATGCTGCCCGGCGCGGCGCTGTGCTTCACGGTGGAGCTGGCGACGGACGCCGTGGATTTCGAGCTGCGCAGCAGCCTGCGCTATGCGCACTCGCGGCGCTATGTCACCGAGCTGGCCGCAGCGCACGGACTGCAGCTGATCGATCTGCACCCGCTGGCCCTGCGCGAAGACCAGCGCCAGCCGATTGCGGGGTTGTGTGTCGTGTTGCGAAAGGGCTGAATCTTCCGATCGCGCCGGGCCTTGCCGCCCGGCGCGGGCCGCCCATCACCCTCAGCGCAACACCTTGCTGGCCTGCGCCGCCGCGATCAGCGCCGCCGCGTCCTCAGCCAGCAAGAAGCCCTGGGCCATGGCGCGCTGCGCGGCCTTCATCACCGCGACCACATAGCCGGCGTGATCGCCATAGCGCTCGGCCAGCGAGGGCCGCGGATCGCCGTTGGCGCGGCGCTCTTCGGCACTGCGCGCAAAGGGCAGCATGCCACCGACGTAGTTGCAGATCTGGCCCTTGTGAAAGGGCCGCGCGCCAGCGGCGGTGATGTTCCAGCCCAGGTAGGTGCCCAGCGGCGCATCGAGCAGCACCACGGGCACGCCGCCCAGCTCATTGCCATCGGCATCGACCTTGGGCGCCCACATCGGCAGCACCTGGCGTATCGGCGGCGGCGCGTGGGCTGCAATGCCCGAGCCATCGACCGCATTGAACTGCGGGCCCCAGTCGTAGTCGTGCACCGGCATGATGAAGTCGGCCTCGGGCAGGCTGGCGCGCAAACCCGGCAGCGTGGGAAAGCCCAGCGCGGCCTTGTGCGCCGGGGCCAGCTGCCCGGCCGCCAGCGTGGGGTAACGGCTGGGCGGCGGCGCCACGCCATTCATCACCCAGTTGCGAAAGTGCAGGCGCAGGGCGTTGACGGTGTGCATGTGTGGCACCGGGTTGGCCGGCAGCACGCCCTGGCCGAAGTTGTTGCCCGGGCACATGGCGCCCGTGGCGGGCAGGCCCACACCAGGCAGGCTGGAATCAAAGCCGCCGGCGCCACCGCCATGGGTCGAGCTGGCAATGTAATAACGCCTCACCGAATCGGGCAGTGGCAGATCCGCCTTGCCGTCGGTGCCCACCCATTCGGGCGTGAGCTTCAAGGCCCAGACCTCGGCCGATCCGAAGTGTTCGATCACCTTGGGGCAGGTGTTGCTGGCCATGCAACGCCCCAGAATGCCGGCCGGGGCGTGGCCGCGCACCGGGTCGGCGTGCGGCAGCCACCACTGCGGGCCTTCGCTGCCGGCCTGGTAGAGCTCCAGCACGCCATCGGCTTGGGCCCAGCGGAAGTTGAGCGCAATGCGCCGCCCGGCAATGATGGGCCACATACCGTCGTGCACTTGCGCGCCGGCCTCGCTGCGGTTGAAGCCCAGGTGCAGCCAGCCGCGCAGGAAATTGCCCGATTGCGAGATGCCGCGGGTGATGCTGTGGGTGATGGCGGTCTTGGCCTGGCCAGCTGGGGTGGCGGTGGCGGCGGTGGTGGTGGTGGTGGCCGGCGTGCCCGAGCCAATGTTGGCAGTGGTGGATGCTGCGGCAGCGGGCAGGGCCGCCGTCAGCGCCAGCGGGTTGGCCGTGCCGTGGTCATCGGCCGCGGCGGATTTGAAAAACGCCGCCACATCGCGCCAGGCCGCAAAGCCCACGCCCAGCACCATGGGGTCGGCCGCGGTGAACACCACCTGGTAGAGGCGCGCCGCATCGAAGCCCTGCTTCAGGCAGATCTGCGTGGCGTCGGGCGTGCCGGGGAAGGGGCTGGCGGCGTCACAGCGCGCCCAGGCCCAATCGCCAGGGGCGATGACGCGCTCGTCGCTGACCTCACCGCGCTGGTTCTCGGCGCCGCGCGACACCAGGCGCGATCTCGAAGTGTCCAGGCTGATGGGGCGATAGGGCACGGGGTTGGTCTGCACGATCAGCGGCTGCGAGGCCGGCCCGCTGCGGTTGACGATGCGCGCAAAGACCTCGCCGGTGATGCGGCTGCCATCCGCACCACGCGCCACCGGCAACTGCAGGAACTGCATACCCGCCACGCTGGCCTTGGGCCGCACCGCCGTGGCGCCGGCGTCGTCACCCTGCCAGGCGCTGGCCAGCATGACATCGCCCAAAGCCCGCTCTTGCGGGGCGAAGGGAAAGACCCGGCCGCGGTTGGGCACGTCGTGCCACATCAGGCCGCTGGCCTGGGCCAGGTTGACGGGCTTGTAGATGACGAAGGAGGCCACATAGCGCAGCTTGCCGTCGGCATCCTTGGCGAGCTCGATGTCCTGAATGATGGCGTTGGCGGCGAGCTTGGGGTCGAGCTCGCCAAAGGCCCGGCCGGCGATCTGTTCATAGGCGATCGCCGCGGAGAGCGCCGGTGTGCCCGCGGCCGCTGGCAGCGGCGCGGTCTCATCGATGACGATGCGGGTGATGCGCGCCTGGCTGGTGCTGGCCAGCAGCAGGGACAACAGTGCGGTGGTCAGCGCGGTGCCCAGTGCGGTGCTCAAGGTGGTGCGCAAGGTGGTGCTCAGGGTGGAAAAGGCGGTGGTCATGGTGAATTCACTCAAAGTCGCGTTTCAAGGCGTGGGCGCGCCGGCCAGGAACCAGCGCCCAATCAGGGCACGCTCGGCATCGGTCATCTGCGTGGCATTGTTTTGCGGCATGCTGCGTTGCACCACCACCTGCTGGTGCACGGCGCTGGCGTGCCGCACCAGCAGCTCTGGCGTATGCAGGGCGATGTTTTTTTGCTGCACGGCGGCGTTGTGGCACATCGCGCAGCGTTGCTCGATGATCGGCTTGACATCGGCATAACCCACGGGTGCAGCCGACACCTTGCCCGCCCCAAGGCTGGCCCAGGGTGCCATCCAGACGATGAGCAGCAGCAGCGGCGCCACCGCCGCCGCGGCCCACACCCAGGGCTGCGGCTGGCCGGCCAGATGGGTTTTGTGCCGCGCCACAAAGAAGTGCCGGATCAGCGCACCGGCCAGCATCAGCAGCACCAGCACCAACCAGTTGTGGCCATGGCCATAGAGCTGGCCATAGTGGTTGCTGAGCATGGCCACCAGCACCGGCAGGGTGAAGTAGGTGTTGTGCACGCTGCGCTGCTTGCCGCGGCGGCCATGCACGGGGTCGACGGGCTGTTTGGCCTCCATCGCCGCAATCACGGTGCGCTGGCCGGGAATGATCCAGAAAAACACATTGGCACTCATCACCGTGGCCATCATGGCGCCCACCAGTAGAAAGGCCGCACGCCCGGCAAACAACTGGCAGGCCAGCCAGGAGGCGAAGACGATGAAGACAAAGACCGCCACGCCGACCTTTTTATCGGCCTCGGGCCCGGCGCCAAAAATGCGGCAGATGCCGTCGTAGACCCACCAAAACACAGCGAGGAAGCCCAGGGCCGTGGCCGCGGCCACCGGCGCGCTCCAGGCAAAGACGCTCTTGTCGACCAGGTAGGTGGCGGCGTTCCACAGGTACATCACCGTGAACAGGGCAAAGCCCGACAGCCAGGTGGAGTAGGCCTCCCAGTAGAACCAATGCAGCTCGGTGTGGATCTTGCGCGGCGCCACCATGTACTTTTGCGGGTTGTAAAAGCCGCCGCCGTGCACCGCCCAGAGCGCGCCGTCGACGCCCTTTTCCAGCAGATCGGGCGATTTCGGCCGGATCAGGTGGTTGTCCAGCCAGACAAAGTAAAAACTTGACCCGACCCAGGCGATGGCGGTGATGACATGCAACCAGCGCAGCAGCAGGTTGGCCCAATCCAGCAGATAGGCTTCCATCAGGTCACGGACCTCTTGTCTTGGCCATCAAGTCGATATCGCCACGCCGTGGTCTTCACACCCTCTCCCACACCGCCGCTAAGGCTTGATGTCAGCCGCCTTGAGCGCTGGCGCCCAATCGTTGACCTGCTTCTCGACAAACTGTGTGAACTCGGCCGGACTCATCTTCACAGGCGTGATGGCCAGCTCTTCAAACCGCTTGACGGTGGCCGGATCGGCGACGATTTCGGCCAGGGCCTTGGCCAGTCGGTCGCTCACTTCCTTGGGTAGGCCGGCCGGGCCGGACACCCCGAAATAGTTCTCGGCCAGCAGCTGCGGCAGGCCCAGCTCAAGCACTGTGGGCACATCGGGCAACAGCGGCGAGCGCAAGCGCGTGGTCACCGCCAAGGCCTTGATCTGGCCCTGGCGAATCATTGGCACGAAGGCGGTGACCACATCGATGCCCACCGGGATGGTGCCGGCGATCAAATCGGTGGTCATGGGCGCACCGCCGCGGTAGGGCACATGGGTCATCTGGAACTTCATCGCGCCCTTGGCCATCTCGCCGACGATGTGGCCGATGGAGCCTGGCCCGCCACTGCCAAAGCTGGCCACCTTGGGCAAATCCTTCAGTGCGGCCGGGCCAAGCCTGGGGTGGGCCATGATGGCCACCGGCGCCACACCCAGCATGGCCACATGGGTGAACTGCTTGACCGGGTCATACGGCAACTTGGGCACGGTGAAGGGCCCGATCGACAGCGGCGTGCTGTTGGACAGCATCAGGGTGTAGCCGTCCGGCGCCGCGCGCACCACCTCGGCGCCACCAATGGTGCCACCGGCGCCGGGCTTGTTGTCCACGATCACCGGCTGGCCCAGGGCCTTGGCCAGGGGCTCGGCGATGGTCCGCGCGACGATGTCGCTGGCGCCACCGGGGCCAAAAGTGACGACGATGCGGATGGGCTTCTCGGGCCAGGCGGCCTGGGCGGTGGCGGCACTGAAGAGCCCGGCGGCGAGAGCGCCCAAGCAAACGGCCCGGCAGGCGGCCAGGTTGAGCAGGTGAGAGCGATGGCGCATGGTGTTTCCTTCAACTTCCGCGGTAGGTGGCACAGCTCCAGGGGCTGACCAAGAGGGGCACATGGTAGTGCGCGGTGGTGTCGGCAATGCCGAAGTCAACGGGCACAGCGTCCAGAAACGGTGGCTCGGGAAGCACCACGCCGCGGCCCCGAAAGTAGGCCGCCACTTGAAACAACAACCGGTAGCGACCAGCGACAAATTCCGGCCCCTCCAGCAGCGGCACATTGGCCTTGCCATCGGCATTGAGCTGCAGGGATTTCAGCTGCACCGCGCCGGCATGATTGACTCTGTACAAGGCCAGCGCCATGCCTGCGGCGGGGCATCCATGCATGGTGTCGAGCACATGGGTGGTGAGGGCGGCCATGGTGGGTGATCCTTCAGGGGAAACACCGATCTGCGGACGGGCAAAACGCAGCGCTCGGCAAGCCCAAAGTGTATACACTTTGGCATACACCATGCACCCGTATCAACCCTGAGCATGCCTCGCACCACCAACGACTTGCCCGGCGCCGAGCCCAGCGTCGACCCCGCCGACACCAGCACCCGGCGCATTGCCCAGGCCATCACCAGCGCCATCGTCGAGCGCCGGCTGATGCCCGGCACCAAGCTCGCCGAGCAGCGCATCGCCACGCTGTTCAAGGTGTCGCGCACGGTGGTGCGCCAGGCGCTGAACCAGCTCTCGCGTGATCGCCTGGTGCGGCTCGAGCCCGCGCGCGGCGCCTTTGTGCGCGAGCCCTCGGTGGCGGAAGCGCAGCAGGTGTTTGCCGTGCGCGCCATGCTGGAAGCGGCCATGCTGCGCGCGCTGTGCGCCACGGTCACCGAGGCACAGATTGGCCAGTTGCGCGCCCACCTGCGCACTGAGCAGCGCGCCATCGCGCGCAGCGATGTCACCGGCCGCACCCGGCTCCTGGCCGACTTTCATGTGCTGCTGGCGCAGATGCTCGGCAATCAGGTGCTGGCCGAGCTGCTGGGCGATCTGCTGTCGCGATCGTCCCTGGTGTCGCTGATGTACCAGTCCTCACATTCCGCACTGGCCTCGCACGCCGAGCATGTGGCCATCGTCGAGGCGCTGGCGCAGCGTGACGCGCGCGCCGCAGCGCGTTTGGTCGGCGCCCACCTGGGCCATGTCGAGCGCAATCTTCAACCCACACCGCGCGCCAGTGATCTGGCCGCGGCCTTGCAGGTGTCCGCATGACCAAAACATCAGGCGATGGCGACTCTCCGGTGCCCCTGAACCCCTACCCGCGCGATCTGCGCGGCCACGGCAGCTACCCGCGCGATCTGCGCGGCCACGGCCGGCATCCACCGCATCCGCAGTGGCCGGGCCAGGCGCGCATTGCCGTGCAGTTCGTGCTCAATTTCGAAGAGGGTGGCGAGAATTCCGTGCTGCATGGTGACGCCGGCAGCGAGCAGTTCTTGTCCGAGATGTTCAACCCCGCGGCCTTCCCTGCCAGGCACCTCAGCATGGAGAGCATCTACGAGTACGGCTCGCGCGCTGGCGTGTGGCGCTTGCTGCGCGAGTTCTCACGCCGCGGATGGCCGCTCACCGTCTTTGGCGTGGGCATGGCGCTGGAACGCTGCCCCGAAATCACCGCCGCCTTCATCGAGGGGGGCCACGAGATCGCCTGCCATGGCTGGCGCTGGATCAACTACCAGCAGCTCGATGAGGCCACCGAGCGCGAACACCTGGCCCTGGGCATGGCGGCCATTGGCCGGCTCACCGGGCAGGCGATCAGCGCCGCGGGCAGCACGGGCGCCGCAGGCGCAACACCCACCACGCCTCGCGCCCTGCATGGCGCCGGCTGGTACACCGGCCGCGACAGCCCCAACACCCGGCGCCTGGTGGCCGACTTCGGCGGCTTCGAGTACGACAGCGACCACTACGGCGACGACCTGCCCTTCTGGCTGCAGGTGCAACGCAGCGATGGCACGCTCGCACCCCACCTGGTCGTGCCCTACAGCATGGATTGCAACGACATGCGCTTTGCCCTGCCCCAGGGCTTCAGCCATGGCCAGCCCTTCTTCGAGTACCTGCGCGACAGCTTTGATGTGCTCTATGCCGAGGGCGCCGAGGCCCCCGCCATGATGAGCATAGGCATGCACTGCCGCTTGCTGGGCCGGCCCGGGCGGATGCGCGCGCTGCAGCGCTTCATGGACTACATCGAGGCCCACGACCGAGTGTGGGTGACGCGGCGCGTGGACATCGCCCGGCACTGGAAGCGCGTGCATCCCTTCGATGCATCGAACGCGTTCATTTGGCGTTAGCCCGCGCGAACCTTGCTTGGAAAAGAGCTTGCACTTCAAGCACCATCAGCCTGCACATCAGCCTGCACATCAGCCCGCACATCAGCCCGCACCTCAACCCGCAACACACCCACCATGGCGATCACCCTGCAGCAACTCAACACCGTGCCGCTGGACGAGGCCTGCGCCTTGCTCGACGGCACCTACGAGCATTCGCCCTGGATCGCCCGCGCCGCCCTGGCGCAGCGGCCCTTTGCCACGCTCACGGCCCTGAAGTACGCCATGACCCAGGTGGTGCGCCAGGCCCCGCGCGAGCAGCAACTGGCCCTGATCCGCGCCCACCCTGAGCTCGCCGGCAAGGCCATGGTGGCGCGCGCGCTCACCACCGAATCCACCCACGAGCAAAGCAAGGCCGGCCTGGCCGATTGCACACCGCAAGAGTTCGCCCGCATCCAGCAGCTCAACGCCGACTACAAGGCCAAGTTCGGCTGGCCCTTCATCCTGGCCGTGCGCGGGCCGCGCGGCGAGGGGCTGAACCGCCAGCAGATCATCGAAGCCTTCGCCCGCCGCCTGCAAGGCCACGCCGATTTCGAGCGGGCCGAGTGCCTGCGCAACATTCACCGCATTGCCGAGATTCGCCTGACCGACAAATTTGGCCAGTCGCCCACCCTGGGCGAGCAGGTGTGGGATTGGGCCGAGGCCCTGGCCGGGCACAGCGACCCCGGCTACAAAGAAGCCGGGCAGCTCACCGTCACCTACCTGACCGACGCGCACCGCGCCTGCGCGGCGCAGTTGCAGGCCTGGATGCACGAGGCCGGCTTTGATGAAGTGCGGCTCGATGCCGTGGGCAATGTCGTTGGCGTCTATCACGGCAAGGACGCGTCCGCCCGGCGCGTCCTCACCGGCAGCCACTACGACACGGTGCGCAATGGCGGCAAGTACGACGGCCGCCTGGGCATCCTGGTGCCCATGCTCTGCGTGCGCGAGCTCGCACGCGCCGGCCGGCGCCTGGAGCATGGCCTCGAGGTGGTGGGCTTTGCCGAGGAAGAAGGCCAGCGCTACAAGGCCACCTTCCTGGGCTCGGGCGCGCTGCTCGGGCAATTCAGTCCGGCCTGGCTGGAGCAGACCGATGCCGAGGGTGTCTCGATGCGCGCGGCCATGCTCAGCGCCGGCTTGACCGCCTCGTTAGGGGACATTGCCCAGGAAAGGCGCGATCCGGCGCGCTACCTCGGCTTCATCGAAGTGCACATCGAACAAGGCCCGGTGCTCGACGAGATCGACATGCCGCTGGGCATCGTCACCTCGATCAACGGCAGCGTGCGCTACCTGGCCGAGACCATCGGCCAGGCCAGCCACGCCGGCACCACGCCCATGGGCAGCCGCAAGGACGCCGCCCTGGCCGCGGCCGAGCTGGCCTTGTTTGTCGAGCGCCGCGCGGCCGCCGCACCCCAGCAGGTGGGCACGGTGGGCATGCTTGAAGTGCCCTCCGGATCGATCAATGTCGTGCCCGGCCGCTGCCGCTTCAGCCTTGATCTGCGCGCCACCACCGATGCCGCGCGCGACGCCCTGGCCGCCGATGTGTGCAACGAGCTGGCCGCCATCTGCCAGCGCCGCGGCCTGCAGTTCACGCTGGAGGAATCGCTGCGCGTGGCCGCCGCACCCAGTGCGCCCGACTGGCAGCTGCGCTGGGAGGCGGCCGTCAGCGCCCTGGGCCTGCCCCTGCAGCGCATGCCCAGCGGCGCCGGCCACGACGCCATGAAGCTGCACGAGGTGATGCCTCAGGCCATGCTCTTTGTGCGCGGCGGCAATGCCGGCATCAGCCACAACCCGCTGGAGACGATCACAGCGCACGACGCGCAGTTGGTGGTCGAGGCCTTTGCGCATGTGCTGGAACACCTGCATGAACTCCCACCCGGGCCTTTGACCGGCCAGCCTGTGGTGGACGCCGCCTGAGCGGCGAGGCCAGCCCTGTTGCCCGCACCGGTCGCCACGCCAGCCCGCCCACCATGCGCCCCGATTTCAACGCCATCGACCAGTGGGTCGACGCCCATTTCCATGAACAGGTCGGCTTCCTGCAAGCCCTGGTGCGCCAGCCCACCGACACGCCGCCCGGCGACAACGCGCCGCACGCCGAGCTCACCGCCCGCCTGCTGGCCGCCATGGGGCTGCAGGCCGAGAAGCACCCGGTGCCCGCTGCGGCCTTGGCCGAGTACGGTCTGAAATCCATCACCAACCTGATCGTGCGCCGTCGCTTCGGGCCGGGCGGCCAGACCATTGCGCTCAACGTCCACGGCGACGTGGTGCCCCCAGGTGAGGGCTGGAGCCACGACCCCTATGGCGCCGAGATCGTCGACGGCAGGCTTTACGGCCGCGCCGCCGCCGTCAGCAAGAGCGACTTCGCCACCTACACCTTTGCCCTGCGCGCGCTCGAGGCCGCGGCCCCGCCGGCGCGCGGCGCGGTCGAGCTGCACTTCACCTATGACGAAGAGATGGGCGGCGAGCTCGGCCCCGGCTGGCTGCTGAGCAAAGGTTTGACGCGGCCCGATCTGCTGATCGCCGCCGGCTTCAGCCACCACATCGTCACCGCCCACAACGGTTGCCTGCAGCTCGACGTACTGCTGCACGGCCAGGCCTCGCACGCCGCCTACCCAGAGACCGGCATCGACGCGCTGCAGGCCGCCAACCACTTGATGACGGCGCTGTACGCCCACAACGCCGTGCTCAAGACGCGTCATTCATCCGTTAGCGGCATCGACCATCCCTACCTGAACATCGGCCGCATCGAGGCCGGCAGCCACACCAATGTGGTGCCCGGCCAGGCCAGGCTCAAGCTCGACCGGCGCATGATCCCCGAGGAAGACCCGGCCGCGGTCGAGGCCGAGGTGCGCGCCCTGATCGAATCCACCGCAGCGCAGTGCACAGGCATCCGTCTGGAAATCAAGCGCAGCCTGCTGGCCCCACCCTTCAAGGCCCATCCCGGCAACGCGCCCTTGATTGCCGCCCTGCAAGACCACGGCCAGGCCATCTTCGGCCATGCCATCGCCACCACCGGCAGCCCGCTCTACACCGATGTGCGCCTGTACGCCGCACACGGCATCCCCGCCGTGATCTATGGCGCCGGGCCACGCACCGTTCTGGAGAGCAATGCCAAGCGCGCCGATGAGCACCTGGTGCTGGGTGACCTGCGCGGCGCGACCAAGGTGGTGGCGCGGGGCCTGGCCGACTTGCTGTCCGGGGCGATGCCCGTGGCAACACCCGGCGCTTTGGCCTGAGTCCGTATCATCCGCCCGGCCCCGCACCTCCATGCCCACTGGCAACCCCGCCTGCTTCACCACCGACAGTCCGCACTTACCCCTGGAGTTCCCCATGTCTGTATCGACCTTCGCCCGAACCCTCACCCGCCGCGCCACCCTGGCCCTGGCCGCTGCCGCCACCCTGGCCGCGGCGCTGCCCGCGCAGGCTCAGGACACGCCCATCAAGTTCCAGCTTGACTGGCGCTTTGAAGGCCCGGCCGCCTTCTTCTTGCTGCCCATCAGCAAGGGCCTGTTCAAGGCCGAGAAACTCAACGTCACGGTGGATGCCGGCAACGGCTCGGGCAATGCCGTCAACCGCGTCGCCTCGGGCACCTACGACATGGGCTTTGCCGACTTGGCCGCGCTGATGGAGTTCCATGCCAACAACCCGACCGCGCCGAACAAGCCGGTGGCGGTGATGATGGTCTACAACAACACGCCCGCGGCGGTGTTCTCGCTGAAGAAAACCGGCATCAAGACCCCCGCCGATCTGACCGGCAAGAAGCTGGGCGCGCCAGTGTTCGACGCCGGCCGCCGCGCCTTCCCGATCTTCCAGAAGGCCAATGACATCGGCGCGGTCAACTGGGTGAGCATGGACCCGCCGCTGCGCGAGACCATGCTGGCCAAGGGCGATGTAGACGCCATCACCGGCTTTTACTTCACCAGCCTGTTGAACCTGGAAGCGCGCGGCATCAAGGCCGAGGACATCGCGGTCCAGCTCTACCCTAACCATGGGGTCAAGCTGTACGGCAACGCCATCATCGCCAGCGAAGAATTCATCAAGAAAAATCCCGAGGCCGTGAAGGCCTTCCTGCGCGCCTTCACCAAGGGCGCCAAGGCGGTGATCGCCGACCCCAAGGCCGCCATCGCGGTGGTCAAGGAGCGCGACGGCATCATCAACGCCGACATGGAACAACGCCGCCTCACACTGGCGATTGAGTCCTCCATCGCCACCGCCGACGCCAGGGCGGAGGGTTTTGGCGATGCCAAGGGCCCGCGCCTGTCGCTGATGGCCAGCCAGGTGTCGGATGCCTTCAACACCAAGAGCCGGGTCAATGCCGACGCCATCTGGAACGGCAGCTTTTTGCCCAGCGCGGCCGATCGCGACATTTTTGGCGCAGCCAAGCCCGCGGCCAAGAAGTGATCTGACTCGGCCCCTCGATACCTCAGGGCGACCGGCGGCAAAGCGCGCTTATCGCTCAAATAACACGATATCTTCATGACCTCGTTTGTTGACTTTGACAAGGTTTGGCTGGCCTACAACGAGGAGCTTCTGGCCGAGGGCAAGTTCGCCGTCGAGGACATCACGCTCAAGGTCGACGAGGGCGAATTCATCGCCATCGTCGGCCCCTCGGGCTGCGGCAAATCCACCTTCATGAAGCTGGCCACGGGCTTGAAGATGCCCAGCCAGGGCAGCATCCACATCGGTGGCCAGGCGGTGACGGGGCCTTTGAAGATCACCGGCATGGCCTTCCAGGCGCCCAGCCTGCTGCCCTGGCGCACCACGGTGCAAAACGTGCTGCTGCCGCTGGAAATTGTTGAGCCCTACCGCAGCCACTTCAAGGCCAGGCGCGCCGAGTACCAGGACAAGGCGCGCAAGCTGCTGCAAAGCGTGGGCCTGGGCGGCTATGAGGACAAGTTCCCCTGGGAGCTCTCAGGTGGCATGCAGCAGCGCGCCAGCATCTGCCGCGCGCTGATCCATGAGCCGCGCATGCTGCTACTGGATGAGCCCTTTGGTGCCCTGGATGCCTTCACCCGCGAAGAGCTGTGGTGCACGCTGCGCGACCTGCAGGCGACACAAAAATTCAATGTCATCCTGGTGACGCACGACTTGCGTGAGAGCGTCTTCTTGGCCGACACCGTGTACGTGATGAGCCGCAGCCCGGGGCGCATGGTGGTCAAGCGCCACATCGATCTGCCGCGCCCGCGCGACCTGGAAATCACCTACACGCCGGCCTTCACCGACATCGTGCATGAGCTGCGCGGCCACATTGGCGCTGTGCGCAATCAATTGCCCGGCAAGCCGCCTAACGCGACGGCAAAGCCGACAGCCGCGGCACCCGCCCACCCTGCCCCCGGAGCCCTGCAATGAAGCGCAAGACCTTCGAAGCCTGGGCACCCTGGGTGCTGTTGCTGATCGTGATCGCGCTGTGGCAGGCCATCTGCAGCGCCTTCAATGTCAGCGAATTCATCTTCCCCAGCCCGATTCGCATTGCCGAGCAGCTGATCGAGTTTCGCGCCGAGATCGCCAAGCACGCCTGGCACACCTTTTGGGTGACCATGGCCGGCTTCGGCCTGGCCATCGTCGTGGGCGTGTTGCTGGGCTTCTTGATCGGCAGCTCGCGCATCGCCTACGCCGCCGTCTACCCGCTGATGACGGGCTTCAACGCCCTGCCCAAGGCGGCCTTCGTGCCCATCCTGGTGGTGTGGTTCGGCATCGGCGTCGGCCCGGCCATCCTCACCGCTTTTCTGATCTCGTTCTTCCCCATCACCGTGAACATCGCCACCGGCCTGGCCACGCTCGAGCCCGAGTTGGAAGACGTGCTGCGCGTGCTCGGCGCCAAGCGCTGGGATGTGCTTGTCAAGGTCGGCCTGCCGCGCTCCATGCCTTACTTTTTTGGCTCGCTGAAGGTGGCCATCACCCTGGCCTTTGTGGGCACGACGGTGAGCGAGATGACGGCCTCGAACGAGGGCATCGGTTACCTCTTGATCAGCGCCGGTTCGGCCATGCGCATGGGCCTGGCATTCGCCGGCCTGGTGGTGGTGGGCGCCATGGCCATGGTGATGTACGAGTTTTTCTCCAGGCTGGAGACGCGCATCACGGGTTGGGCGCATCGGGGGACGCAGGGGGCTTGAGGCTGGCCGCGACGCCAGGTTGCCGGTTCGCCGGGTTGCTATCAGGCGCCCCGCACACTTCAGCGATCGCGCGCTGCCGATTCGACCTATGCCCAGTCTCGGGCGGTGTCACCGCCCTCACGCCACCACTGCAACACCCCCTGCCCCGCCACCCGCCCGCTGGCCATGCAGGCGGTGAGCAGATAGCCGCCTGTGGGGGCTTCCCAATCCAGCATCTCGCCGGCGCAAAACACACCGGGCATGGCGGTCAGCATGGCGTGCGAATTCATCGCCTCAAAGCGCACACCGCCGGCGGTGCTGATGGCCTCGGCGACGGGCCTGGCGGCGGTCAGAGTCAATGGCCAGGCTTTCAGTTCGGCGGCAAACGCGGCCGGCGCCTGGGCAATGCGCTGGCTCAGCGTTTCAGCGCTGTAGCGTTCGCGCAGCAAAGCGGCCTTGGCGCCCTCCAGACCTGTCTGCTCGCGCAAGTGGTTAGGCAGCGAACGCGCGCCGCGGCCCTTGGCCAGGGCGGTGGCCAGACGGGCTGTGTCGCGGCCAGGCACCAGGTCGAGCGCGACCATGGCCCTGCCGCGCGCAGCGATCTCCTCGCGGATCAGGCTGGAGGCGGCATACACCAGGCTGCCTTCAATGCCACTGGCGGTGATGACGAATTCACCGGGCCGGTCAAAGCGCTGGCCCTGACCATCGACGAAGCTCAGGCGCACGGATTTGACTGGCGCGCCGGCAAAGCGCTGGGCAAAGTAGGGGCTCCAGCCGACATCAAAGCCGCAATTGGCCGGGCGCAACGGGGCGATGCCAACGCCCTGCTCGGCCAGCCAGGGCAACCAGGCGCCGTTCGATCCGAGCTGCGGCCAGCTCGCGCCGCCCAGGGCCAGCAGCACGGCATCGGCGCGAACAGTGTGCTCGCCATGGGGGGTGTGAAACAGCAGCGCCGGTGGCGGCGTGGCTGAAGGCTCAAGCTGCGCCGGCGGGGGTGGCACCACCGCTGCAGGTGCCGCACCCTGTGCCTGCGCGTACAGATCGGCGGCCGCGGCATTACCAAGGGCGGCGGCTGACGCTGCCTTTGCCGCTACCGGTACCGCTTCGGCGGCGCCCAAGGTGCTTGGCAAGCTCTGCGCGTCGGCCCAAGCGCACCAGCGGTGTCGCATGTGCAGTCGCAAGCCCGCCGCCCGCAAGCGCTGCAACCAGGCACGCAGCAGCGGCGCGGCCTTCATTTCGGCAGGGAAGACACGGCCCGAGCTGCCAATGAAGGTCTCCACGCCCAGGCCCGCAGCCCAATCGCGCAGGCCTTGCGGGCTGAGCGCTTCCAGCCATGGCCTGACCTGATCGGTGCGGTCTGAATAGCGCTTGAAGAACGCGTCCAGCGGCTCGCTGTGCGTGAGGTTCAGGCCGCCCTTGCCGGCCAGCAAGAACTTGCGCCCCACCGAAGGCATGGCGTCGTAGAGATCCACGCTGGCGCCGTCCTGCAGCAAGGCCTCGGCGGCCATCAGGCCGGCCGGGCCGCCGCCGATGATGGCCACATGCAGAGGCCGTGGGTCGGTAGCTGAAGCCGAGGCTGAAGCTGAGGCTGAGGCTGAGACATTGGCGACAGTTGCAGCGGCCGCGGCAGCGGCAGGTTCTGGGGGAAGGGACATGCGGCTGAGCCTACCAGTGCCATCCCGCAAAATGCCGGCCATGACCCAAGCCCACGACACAGACCCGAGCGACCCCGCGCCCCAGGGCGCTTCACCCGACAGCGCTTCGCACGCTAGCGCTTCACCCGGCAACGCTTCACCCAACATCGATTCACCCAGCGGCATGCACCGCGGCCTCACCGCCTATGGCGACACCGGCTTCTCGCTCTTCCTGCGCAAGGCCTTCATCAAGGGCGCGGGCTTCACCGATGCCGCGCTGGACAGGCCGGTCATCGCCATCGCCAACACCGGCAGCGACTACAACCCCTGCCACGGCAATGCGCCGCAATTGATCGAGGCCGTCAAGCGCGGGGTGATGCTGGCCGGCGGCCTGCCCATGGCCTTCCCGACGATTTCGGTGCACGAGAGTTTTGCCGCGCCGACCAGCATGTATTTGCGCAACCTCATGGCCATGGACACCGAGGAGATGATCCGCGCCCAGCCCATGGACGCCGTGGTGTTGATCGGCGGCTGCGACAAGACCGTGCCGGCGCAGCTGATGGGCGCGGCCTCGGCCGGCATCCCGGCCATCCAGCTGATCACCGGATCGATGCTGACGGGCTCGCACCGCGGCGAGCGCGTCGGTGCCTGTACCGATTGCCGGCGCTACTGGGGCAAGTTTCGTGCGGGCGAGATCGATGAGGCCGAGATCGCCGACGTCAACAACCAGCTCGTGGCCAGTGTGGGCACCTGCTCGGTGATGGGCACGGCCAGCACCATGGCCTGCATCGCCGAGGCCCTGGGCATGACCCTGCCCGGTGGCGCCAGCCCGCCCGCAGTGACGGCCGACCGCATCCGCATCGCCGAGCAAACCGGCGCGCAAGCCGTGCAGATGGCGCGCGACAAGTTGACGATTGACAAGATCCTCACACCCGCCGCCTTCGAGAACGCCATGCGCGTCTTTTTGGCGATAGGTGGATCGACCAATGGCGTCGTCCACCTGGCGGCGATTGCCGGCCGCGTGGGCCTGGAGCTGGACCTGCCGGCGCTGGACCGCATGGGCCGCACGACACCCGTGCTGCTGGATTTGAAGCCCTCCGGCCAACACTACATGGAGGACTTTCATGCCGCCGGCGGCATGGCCACTTTGCTGCGCGAGCTGAAGCCCCTGCTGCGCCTGGATGCGCTCACCGTCACCGGCCGCAGCCTGGGTGAAGAGCTGGAACGCGCTGGCCCCGGCTTCAAGCAAAACGTGGTGCGCACTGCCGCCAACCCCATCTACCCACAGGGCGGCATCGCCGTGCTCTACGGCAACCTGGCGCCGGGCGGGGCCATCATCAAACAATCCGCGGCCGATGCTGGCTTGATGGAACACGAGGGCCGCGCCGTGGTCTTCGATGGCCTGGAAGACATGGCCGCGCGCATCGACGCCGACGACCTGGATGTGACGACCGATGACGTGCTGGTGCTGAAAAACATCGGCCCCAAGGGCGCCCCCGGCATGCCCGAGGCCGGCTACATCCCCATCCCGCGCAAGCTGGCCCGAGCCGGCTGCAAGGACATCGTGCGCATGTCAGACGGCCGCATGAGCGGCACGGCCTTCGGCACCATCGTCTTGCATGTCACGCCCGAGGCCGCCATTGGCGGGCCGCTGGCGCATGTCATGAGTGGCGACCGCATCCGGCTGTCGATCTCTAAACGGGAGATTTCGCTGCTGGTATCAGCTGAGGAATTGCAGCGCCGCGCCCAGGCTAACCCGGTTGTTGAGCCGACAGCCGACCGCGGCTACCGCAAGCTGTTTTTGCAAACCGTGACGCAGGCCGATCAAGGCGTGGATTTTGATTTCCTGCGGGCAGCGACGGTGCGGGGCAAGACGCCGCAGGGGTGAGTCGTCACCGCGGGCGGGTCACGCCCGGGTTCAGCTCAGGCCTCGCTCAGCCCCAACAAGCGCATGGCGTTCTGCTTCAGGATCAGCGGCTTGACGGCGTCCTTGAAACCCGCCTCCTCGAAATCGGCCAGCCAGCGGTCTGGCGTGATCAGCGGGAAATCGCTGCCGAACAGGATGCGGTCTTTCAGCAGGCTGTTGGCGTACTGCACCAGTTGCAGTGCAAAGTACTTCGGGCTCCAGCCCGAGAGATCGATCCAGATGTTGGGCTTGTGCATGGCCAGGGAGAGCGCCTCGTCCTGCCAGGGCCAGCTCGGGTGGGCGATGACGATCTGCATGTCGGGGAAGGCGATGGCCACCTCCTCCAGCAGCATGGGGTTGGAGTTTTGCAGCCTCAAGCCCCCGCCGCAGCGCATGCCCGAGCCTATGCCCGAATGCCCACTGTGAAAGATCGCCGGCAGCTTGTGCTCATTGATCACCTCGTAGATCGGCCAGGCCATCTTGTCGGCGGGCAAAAAGCCCTGCACCGTGGGGTGGAACTTGAAACCCTTGACGCCGTGCTGCTCCACCAATCGCCGCGCCTCGCGCCCGCCCATCTTGCCCTTGTGCGGATCGATGCTGCCAAAGGCAATCATGATGTCGCTGTTGGCGGCGGCGGCGTCGGCAATCTCCTCATTGCTGATGCGCGAGCGGCCCATCTGTGATTCGGCATCGACGGTGAAGTTGACGAAGCCGATCTTCTTCTCGCGATAAAAGGCAATCGTCTCGTCCATGGTCGGCCGCCGGCTGGAGCGGAAGTACTTGTCCGCGGCGCGGTCGAACTCTTCGCCATAGTTGTCAAAGGGGTTTCGGCACGACACCTCCAGGTGGGTGTGGGTGTCGATGGCGATCAGATTCTTGGTGTCCATGTTGGGCCTTCTTGTGTGGCGTTGAGTTCAATGCTTCAGGCTGGCGCACACCGCCTGTGTCACCTGCGCCGTGGTCGCGGTGCCGCCCAAATCGCCAGTGTGCAGGGTGGGGTTGGCGGTAGCCTGTTCGATGGCGCGCATCAGGCGTCGCGCGGCCTCGAATTCACCCAGATGCTCCAGCAGCATCACCACCGACCAGAAGGTGCCAATCGGGTTGGCCAGACCCTTGCCCATGATGTCAAACGCCGAGCCATGAATGGGCTCGAACATCGATGGGAAGCTGCGCTCCGGATTGAGGTTAGCGGTGGGTGCAATCCCCAGGCTGCCAGCCAGGGCCGCGGCCAGATCGCTCAAGATATCGGCATGCAAATTGGTGGCCACCACGGTGTCGATGCTGGCCGGGCGGTTGACCATGCGCGCGGTCATGGCGTCGACCAATTCCTTGTCCCAGCGCACCTGCGGAAATTCCGCCGCCACCTGGCGCGCGATCTCGTCCCACATCACCATGGCGTGCCGCTGGGCATTGCTCTTGGTCACCACGGTGAGCAGCTTGCGTGGGCGTGACGCCGCCAGCCTGAAGGCGAAACGCATGATGCGCTCGACCCCCGCGCGGGTCATGATCGAGACATCGGTGGCGGCCTCGATGGCATGGCCCTGGTGCACCCGGCCGCCGACGCCGGCGTACTCGCCCTCGGAGTTCTCGCGCACGATGACCCAGTTGAGATCGTCGCGGCTGCAGCGCTTGAGCGGGGCGTCGATTCCCGGCAGGATGCGCGTCGGTCGCACGTTAGCGTACTGATCGAATCCCTGGCAGATTTTGAGCCGCAGGCCCCACAGGGTGATGTGATCGGGAATGTGCGGGTCACCGGCCGAGCCAAACAGGATGGCGTCCTTGTGGCGTATCGCCTCCAGGCCATCGGCAGGCATCATCACGCCGTGTTGGCGGTAGTGGTCACCGCCCCAATCGAAGTTTTCGAACTCGAATTTGAAGGCCTGGCTGGCGTCGGCCAGGGTCTGCATCAGTTGCTGGCCGGCAGGAATCACTTCCTTGCCGATGCCGTCCCCGGGGATGGTGGCGATGGTGTAGGTTTTCATGGGATCGATTTAGCAGTGTGTGATCGTGACCGTCGGCCAGCGCCTTGGCTTGAGACAGCCCAATCCCCTTGGACTTGGACTGGCCTCTACATCTTCCGGGCAGAGCAGAGATTGTCCCCGCACTTCGCCCAGAATCCATGCCTCGCTTTGGCACTCGTTGCCCGACTCTCGGACGATCGTCCGCCCCATCCGCTGCAAAGGATTGCTCCCCCCCATGACCACACACATCGCCCTGTTCGGCGCCGGCGGCAAGATGGGCGCGCGCCTGTCGAAAAACCTGATGGGCTCGGCCTACCGCGTGCGCCACGTTGAGCCTGGCGAGGCCGGGCGCCAACGCCTGCAGGACGAGCTGGGCATCACCGCGGTCTCGGCCGAGGCTGCGCTCGATGGCGCGCAGGTCGTCATCCTGGCCGTGCCCGATACGCTGATCGGCAAGCTCGCGGCGCAGATCGCCCCGCTGCTGGCGCCAGGCACCCTGGTCATCACGCTCGATGCTGCCGCGCCCTTCGCCGGCCACTTGCCGGACCGCAAGGACCTGAGCTACTTTGTCACCCACCCCTGCCACCCGTCGATCTTCAACCCCGAGGTGCACACGCCCGGCGCGCCGGATTACTTTGGCGGCGCCACGGCGCGGCAATCCATCGTCAACTCGCTGATGCAGGGGCCCGAAGAGGCCTACACGCTGGGCGAGGCCATTGCCAAGCTGATCTACCAGCCGGTGCTGCGCTCCTACCGTGTGACGGTGGAGCAGATGGCGCTGCTGGAGCCGGGCCTGTCTGAGACCGTCTGCGCCACGCTGCTCGACACCATGCGCGAGGCCATGGACGAGGTGGTCGCGCGCGGCGTGCCGGCCGACTGCGCGCGCGACTTCCTGCTGGGCCACATGACGATCTTGTCGGCGGTGATCTTCAAGCAGATTCCGGGGCAGTTTTCCGACGCTTGCAACAAGGCCATCGTCAACGGCAAGCCGCGCCTGCTGCGCGACGATTGGCTGAGGGTGTTTGACCGCGACGAGATTGCCGAGAGCATCCGGCGCATCACGTGATGGCTGAATATCGCTCAAAGAACGCGACCTGCGTTGCATCTCAGCAGGCGTTTGCCCTGGGCGCTTGACCATGAGCGAGCGCATTCACGCCCGCTACTGGCTGGAGACGCCTCTGGACCCACGGCGCGCGGCCGAGGTGATTGCCGGTGAGCAATCCAGCGGCACCTTTCTGGCGCTGGCCAATGAAACGCCGGAGCTGAAGGAGCGCTCTGGCGCGCGCATCGAGCACCTGGCGGTGATCGATCAAGCCGGCCAGCCCAGCCTGCCTGGCCCCTACACCCCGGGCAGCGTATTCACACGTTGCGAGCTGGAGCTTTCCTGGCCGATTGAAAACCTGGGCCCCTCCCTGCCCAACCTGCTGGCCACCGTGGCCGGCAATTTGTTTGAGCTGCGCCAGGTCTCTGGCCTGCGCATCACCGGCCTGACCCTGCCGCCGGCCTTTGCCGCGGCCTACCCCGGGCCGGCCTTCGGCGTGGCCGGCACTCGCCGCCTAACCGGCGTGTCAAGTGGCCCCGTCATCGGCACCATCATCAAGCCCAGCGTCGGCTTGAGCGCTGCGCAAACCGCCGCTGAAGTGGCCAAACTGGTTGATGGCGGCATCGATTTCATCAAGGACGATGAGCTGCAGGCCGACGGCCCGCACTGCCCCTTTGATGAGCGCGTGCGCGCCGTGATGCGGGTGGTGCGAGAGGGCGAACAACGCCAGGGGAAAAAGGTCATGGTGGCCTTCAACCTGACGGGTGAGTTGGATGCGATGAAGCGCCGCCACGACCTGGTGCTGGCCGAGGGCGGCAGCTGCGTCATGGCCAGCCTCAACAGCATCGGCCTGGTGGGCCTGCGCGAGCTGCGCCGCCATGCTGGCCTGCCCATCCACGGCCACCGCAACGGCTGGGGCTACATGAACCGCAGCCCGGCGTTGGGCTGGGATTACGCGCCCTGGCAGCAGATCTGGCGCCTGGCCGGGGCCGACCACCTGCATGTCAACGGCCTGGCCAACAAGTTCAGCGAGAGCGACGCCAGCGTGATCGCCGCGGCGCGCGCCGTGCAGGCGCAGCTGTGGCCTGGCACGGCCTTGCCCGGCATGGCGGCGATGCCCGTCTTCAGCTCGGGCCAGACCGGCCTGGTGGCCGCGGCCACCTACGCCGCGCTGGGCAACACCGATCTGATCTTTGCGGCCGGCGGCGGCATCTTTGGCCACCCGCAGGGCGTGGCCGCGGGCGTGAGTGCCTTGCGCCAGGCCTGGGACGCGGCCGTGGCCGGCGTGCCTGTGCTTGACGCTGCCCAGCGGCACACCGAGCTGCGCGCAGCGCTGGGGTTTTGGTGAGCGCATCGACAACTGCAGCGCAGGCGGCTGGGCGCGACGACGACGCCTGGCCCGACGGCCCGCTGCTGGCCTACCTGGGCGACGATTTCACTGGCTCGACCGATGTGCTGGAAGCCTTCACCGCCGCCGGCGTGCCCACCGTGTTGTTCCTCGAACCGCCCGCACCGCACTGGCTGCAGCGCTTTGCCGGCATGCGCTGCATTGGCCTGGCCAGCACGGCGCGCAGCCAGTCGCCGCAGTGGATGGACGATCACCTCACCGACATGTTCAGCCGACTGAAGATGTTCGGCGCGCCGCTGCTGCAGTACAAGGTCTGCTCCACCTTTGATTCATCGCCACACATCGGCTCGATCGGCCGCGCCATCGACATCGGCACGCGCTTGATGCCGGCAAACTGGTCGCCCATGGTGGTGGGTGCTCCGCGTCTGAAGCGCTACCAAGTCTTTGGCAACCTCTTCGCCACGGCCGATGGCCAGGCGCACCGGCTGGACCGGCACCCGACCATGAGCCGCCACCCCGTCACCCCCATGGGCGAGGCCGATCTGCGCCGCCACCTGGCCGCGCAAACGCCGCGCCGCAGCGAGCTCATCGACCTGGTGCAACTGCAGGCTGGCCAGGCCGGCGCGAGGCTGGCGCAAATGGCCGGCGCCGACACGCCCGTGGTGCTGCTGGATGTGGTGGATGAATCCAGCCTCGCCGAGGTGGGACGCCTCATCTGGCAGCAGCGCGGCGCGGGCCTGTTCAGCGCCTCGTCATCGGGCCTGCAGGACGCGCTGGCGGCGCACTGGCGCCACTGTGGCCTGCTGCCCGCTCAGGCCTCGCTGCCCAGCGCCGATGCAGTCGATGCGGTCGCGGTGGTCAGCGGCAGTTGCTCGCCCACCACCGCTGCACAAGTCGCCTGGGCGCGCGCGCAGGGCTTCGCAGTGCATCGGCTGGACCTGGCCCGCGTGCTTGGTGCGCATAGCCGCGTTGCTGAAATCGAGCGCGTCGTGCAGGACGCAGCGCACGCCCTGACACAAGGCCAGAGCACGCTGCTGCACTCGGCCGAGGGTCCGGACGACCCAGCGGTTAGGCAGTTTGATGCCATCGCCCAGGCCGCCGGCCTGAGCCGCAGTGCAGCCGCGGCGCAGGTCGGTGATTCACTGGCGCAGGCCCTGCGCGATCTGCTGGACCGCACACCCGCGCTGCGCCGCATTGGCGTGGCCGGCGGCGACACCTCTGGCGCCGTGGCCAGCGCCCTGGGCATCGCCGCGCTCAGCGTCGAGGCTGGGCTGGCACCGGGTGCGCCGCTGTGCCGCGCCTGGTCTGATCAGCCTGCGCGCGACGGCCTGCAAATCGTGCTCAAGGGCGGCCAGATGGGTGCGGTGGATTTTTTTGGGGCGCTGCGCAACGGCAGGGCTTGAGCCCGCCCTACGACCAGCAGGCGGGCGTGCGCCCAAGTGCAAGCGGCACCGCAGCGATTGAGACCAACACACGCAATGCAGAATCCCGAATGCCCCGCCCACGCCTGACCCTCTCCCGCCTTGAACAACTGCTGTTGGCCGCCTGCGACGATCTGCGCGGCAACATGGAGGCCAGCGAGTACAAGGAATACGTCTTCGGCATGCTGTTCCTCAAGCGGGCCAGCGACCTGTTCGACCAGCGCCAGGCCGAGCTGCGTGCCCGGGGCGAGCAGGGCGGCCTGCCCGCCGCCGAGATCGAAGCCATGCTCGAAGACCCCGACCAGTATTCGGGCCAGTACTTCTTCGTGCCGCCCCGCGCCCGCTGGAACACGGCGTGGACCGATGCCGAAACCGGCACCCGCCACCCGGCCCTCAAGCACATCAAGGAAAACGTCGGCTCCATGCTCAACAAGGCCTTGGAGGCCCTGGAAGACGCCAACGCCGATGCCCTGCAAGACGTGCTGAAGGGCACGATCAACTTCAACCGCAAGATCGGCCAGACCACACTCGACGACGACACGCTGGTCAACTTCATCCAGAACTTCGACAAGATCCCGCTGCGCGACGAGGATTTCGAGTTTCCCGACCTGCTGGGCTCCGCCTACGAATACCTGCTGAAGGACTTTGCCGACCAGGCCGGCAAGAAGGCCGGCGAGTTCTACACCCCAGCCGAGGTGGTGCGCGTGTGCGTGGAGGTGTGCGACCCACAGGAGAACATGCGCGTCTACGACCCCACCTGCGGCTCGGGCGGCATGCTCATCCAGGTGCGTGACCACCTGCGCGAACACGGGCGCAACGCTTCGCAGGTGGCGCTGCTGGGGCAGGAGAAGATGGGCACCACCTGGTCCATCTGCAAGATGAACATGCTGCTGCACGGCATCCCCGATGCCGACATCCGTCAGCAAGACACCCTGCGCGAGCCGCAGCACCTGGAAGAGGACAGCCAGCTCAAGCGCTTCGACCGCGTGCTGGCCAACCCGCCCTTCAGCCAGAACTACATCAAGCGGGACATCAAGTTTCCCGGCCGCTTCCCGGTGTGGCTGCCCGAGAAGGGCAAGAAGGCCGACCTGATGTTCGTGCAGCACATGCTGGCCGTGCTGAAGGCCGACGGCAAGCTGGCCACGGTGATGCCGCACGGCGTGCTGTTTCGCGGCGGTGAAGAACGCGAGGTGCGCCGCATGCTGATCGAGCGGCGCGTGCTCGAAGCCGTGATTGGCCTGCCCGCCAACCTGTTCTACGGCACCGGCATCCCGGCCTGCATCCTGGTGCTGAACAAGGCCGGCGCCGCCGACCGCAAGCAGGTGCTCTTCATCAATGCCGACCGCGAGTACCGCGAAGGCAAGGCGCAGAACCATCTGCGCCCCGAAGATATCGACAAGATCGTGCATGCCTACCGTGCGGGGCACGACATCCCGGCCTATGCGCGGCGTGTGCCGGTGAGCGAGATTGCCGCCGAAGACTACAACTGCAATATCCGCCGCTATGTCGACAACGCGCCGCCGCCCGAGCCGCATGACGTGCGCGCGCACCTGCACGGCGGCGTGCCGCTGAGCGAGGTTGAAGCGCTGGTCCACTTCTGGCAGAACTACGAGGGCCTGCGCGAAGGCTGCTTCGTGCCGCGCCGCGGCGACGCAACTTATGTGGACTTCAGCCCCGCATTGCAAGACAAGCGCGCCATTGCCGCCCACGTGGCCCAGCACCCCGGCGTGCTGAAACGCCAAGCCCAGTTCATGCAGCAGTTGGAAGCATGGTGGCAAGCCCACCTGCCCGTGGTCGATGCGCTCGCGCCTGATGCCGAGAATCAACGCGGCACGAACCGCAACGTCTATTCGATGCGCGCCACGCTGCTCGACAGCATCGAGCGCACTTTCACCCAAGGCCAGACCTTGCTCACGCGCTACCAGGTGCGCGGCGCCTTCGCCAACTATGTCAAGCAGCTCACGC
>JAYSSS010000025.1:0-45614 GCA_043720415.1 Ideonella sp. | reverse complement strand
TGAGCGCAGCGGTTTGCCCGCGCCCAGCAGGTGCTGCTGGCCGATCACGTCGGCGAGCGTGCGCGGCCGCAAGCGTTCGGCCAGCGGCTGCGCGAGCGCAGCCGACGCCGGCCGATCACTGCTCGAGGACATCCGCGCCCTTGGGCACCACGAACTGGAAACGTTGCGGCGGCAGCTCGACATTCGCCGCGAACTGCGTGAACGTGAGCCGCGAGCGCTGCGCGAAGCTGTCGGTGATTTCGACCGCCGCAAGCTGCTTGCCCTTGAAGCCGATGCGCATCGACTCGAACGCGCCTTCCTTGACCTTCGGCGTGGCCTTCGCCCAATCGAGTCCGCCTTCGGACGGCAACGCCGACAGGTCGAAATCGCGGTTCAGATCACCCCCCGCCAACAAAGCGGCCGGTGTCGTGCCCAGCGCCTGCGAGAAGTTGCGGCTGCTGACCTGGTTCAGATCGGCGTCGTAGATCCACACCTTCTGTCCGTCGGCAACGATCAACTGCTCGAAGGGCTTGGTGTAGGCGAAGCGGAAGCGATCGGGCCGGGCGAACTCGAAGTTGCCGCTCGATGTCTTGGTCTTGCCGCCATCGGGCGAGGTGACGGTTTGCGTGAAAGCAGCGCGGCCGGTCTTGACCTCCTGCACGAACGCCTTGAGCGCATCAACGGCGTCGGCGTGTGCAGGCGCGCTGGCGAGCAGCGCCCACGCCACCAGTGAGAAGGCGAGCCGGCTCATTCGTTGCGCGCCGGGACGATGATGTCGCGATTGCCGTTGGTGCCCATGCTGGAGACGAGCCCCGACTTCTCCATTTGTTCCAGCAGCCGTGCCGCACGGTTGTAGCCGATGCGCAGATGTCGCTGCACCAGCGAGATCGATGCGCGCTTGTGTTGCAGCACGATGGCCACCGCCGAGTCGTACATCGCATCGCTTTCGTTGCCCGGGCCGCCGCCGTCGTTCTGGGCGATCTCGCCCGACTCGCCGTCGAGCACGCCGCCTTCGAGGATGCCTTCGATGTAGTTGGGCTCGCCCTGGCTCTTCAGGTAGGCGACGACGCGGTGCACCTCATCGTCGCTGACGAAAGCGCCATGCACCCGCACCAGTTGGCCCGAGCCCGAAGCCATGTACAGCATGTCGCCCATGCCGAGCAGCGCTTCGGCTCCCTGCTGGTCGAGGATGGTGCGGCTGTCGATCTTGCTGCCGACCTGGAAGCTCAGCCGCGTCGGGATGTTGGCCTTGATCAGGCCGGTGATCACGTCGACGCTGGGCCGCTGCGTGGCCAGGATCAGGTGGATGCCCGAGGCGCGCGCCTTCTGCGCCAGGCGCGCGATCAGCTCCTCGATCTTCTTGCCGACCACCATCATCAGGTCGGCCAGTTCGTCGATCACGACGACGATCTGCGGCAGGCGTTCGAGCGGTTCGGGTTGTTCCGGCGTCAGCGAGAACGGGTTGCCCAGGCTTTCACCGCGCTCCTTGGCTTCGTCGATCTTCTTGTTGTAGCCGGTGAGCTGGCGCACGCCGAGCTTGCTCAAGAGCTTGTAGCGCCGCTCCATTTCGCCGACGCACCAGTTGAGCGCATTGGCAGCCTGCTTCATATCGGTGACCACGGGGCACAGCAGGTGCGGGATGCCCTCGTAGACGCTCATCTCCAGCATCTTCGGGTCGATCAGGATGAGGCGCACGTCGCGCGCCTCGGCCTTGTACAACAGGCTCAGGATCATGGCGTTGATGCCGACCGATTTGCCCGAGCCGGTGGTGCCGGCCACCAGGCAGTGCGGCATCTTGCCGAGGTCGGCGACCACCGGGTTGCCGACGATGTCCTTGCCCAGGCCCATGGTCAGCTGCGAGGCGGCGCTGTTGTAGACCTCGGAGCCCAAAATCTCGGCCAGGCGAATCATCTGCCGGCGGGCGTTGGGCAGCTCCAAAGCCATGGTGGTCTTGCCGGGAATCGTCTCGACCACGCGGATGCTGACGAGCGACAGTGAGCGCGCCAGATCCTTGGCCAGGTTGAGCACCTGTGAGCCCTTCACACCGGTGGCCGGTTCGATCTCATAGCGTGTGATCACCGGGCCTGGCGAGGCCGCGACGACGCGCACCTCCACCCCAAAATCGCGCAGCTTTTTCTCGATCATGCGCGAGGTCATTTCCAGCGACTCGGGCGTGACGCTCTCGACGCGGGCCAACGGCGCATCGAGCAAATCGACCTGCGGCAACTTGGTGTCGGCCAGCTCCACAAACAAAGGCTGCTGGCGCTCCTTGGCCACACGGGTGGAACGCGGCACGTCGATCAGCGTGGGCGCAATCACCAGCGGCGTGTGTATGGGCGCTTCAGGTTGCGCCTCCACCGTCTGGGCCTCGCGCTGCAGGGCGGCCTGCTCGCCAATGCGCTCGTCCTCCTGGCGTTCACGTGCTTCACTGCGGCGCGCACCAAAGCCCTCGACCCAGCCGCCCAAGGCGTCTGCCGCCCGCGCCCAGGAAAACTCGAAGGCCAGCGACAGGCCGGCCACCAGCGCTGCGATCCACAGCACGCCCGAGCCGGCGAAGCCCAACCATCGCATCGAGGTGCCGCCGGCCAACTGGCCCAGCACGCCACCGGCCTGGCCGCCTGGCATCAAGGCATCAAGGCGGTACAAGCGCGTCCACTCCAGCGCGCAACTGGCTAGCACCAGCAGGGCCAGACCCGCCCAGGCTGGCCAGTGCCTGCTGGGCTGCGCAGGCACCAGCGGCGCCGCAGCCGCATCGAAGCGCAGCACCCGAGCCAGCAGCGACAACCAGGCGCGGGCGGCCACCGCCACCGGCCACCAGATGGAGTAGCCCAGGCTGAAGAAGGCAAAGTCAGACCACCAGGCACCCAGTGGGCCCACCAGGTTCTTCACCTGCCCGCCCTGGCCCGAGGTGGAAAAGCCCGGGTCGCCAGCGTGGTGCGAGGCCAGCGCCATCACCATCAGCAGCCACAGCGCGGCGCCACCGAGCAGGGCCAATTGCAGGCGCCAGCGCGGCGCGGGTGCGGCTGGCGCAGGTGCTGGGTCTGCCGCGGCCGCGCCCAGGGAAGCGAGGGAGAAAGTCATGGCGGCGATTCTGCTGCAGCGCTTGCCGCAGCGCTCACTCCGGCGTCGCGCGTTCCTTGATGATCACCGAGCCGTTGTCTTGCGTCTCAATCACGCCGCGCTCTTCCAGATCCTTCATCACGCGGCTGACCATCTCTCGCGAAGCGCCCACCACCTTGGCCATGTCCTGACGCGAAACCTTGTTGCGGATCAGCTTGACGCCGTTGATCTCCTCGGCCATCTCAAGCAAGGTGCGTGCGACACGGCCATAGACATCGAGCAGGGCCAGCGATTCAATCTGCCGATCAGCATGGCGCAGCCGCCGCACCAGACCGCGCAGGATGGCGTATGAAAGTGTCGAGTTCTCAGGCAGGCAGCGCGCGAAGTCGGCGCGGCCCAGGATCAGCATGTCGGTCTGGATCTCGCAACGCACCGTGGCGGAATGCGATTCGTTGTCGATCAGGCTCATCTCGCCGACATAGTCGCCCGACTCCAGCACCGCCAGGATGACCTCACGGCCACGGTTGTCCGAGGTGAGCACACGGGCGCGGCCGTTGAGCAGGATGAACAGTGCGTTGCTCTTGCGGCCCTGTTCGACCACCAGCTCGCCACGGCGAAAACGCCGCTTGACCACCGCATCGGCGATGCCCTGGGCTTGGTCGTTGGTGAGCAGCGAGAACAACGGCACCCGGCGAATCAAATCGAGATTCGTCAACATCGACATCGAGGAGTCCCCTTCTAGGCAGTGGCTTGGTTTGCAGGGTCAAGGCCGGATGCCACATCCGTGCCGTCTTGTTGCGTACTGTGGCTGCAGATTTCACGCCGCCCCAAGGCACACCGCGTGCATTGTGCCGGCCCCCGGCCTTGCCGTCACCGCCCTTGACCTCCATGTGACAATCTTGCGTCGGCTCGGCGCGACGCTTTTAGCCAGCTCGGCGCCAGCCCAAAACCCCTTTCCGACACCCACACATGACGACTTCCACATCGCACGCCCGCGTGCTGATCCTGGGCTCCGGCCCGGCCGGCTACAGCGCCGCGGTCTATGCCGCCCGCGCCAATCTCAACCCGGTGCTCATCACCGGCATGGCCCAGGGTGGCCAGTTGATGACCACCACCGATGTCGACAACTGGCCGGCAGATGCGATGGGGGTGCAGGGGCCTGAATTGATGGAGCGCTTCTTGAAGCACGCCGAGCGCTTCAACACGAAGATCGTCTTCGATCAGATCAACGAAGTGGAGCTGTCGCAGCGGCCCTTTCGCCTCAAGGGCGACAGCGGCGAGTACACCTGCGACGCGCTCATCATCGCCACCGGTGCCAGCGCCAAGTACCTGGGCCTGCCCTCAGAGACGGCCTTCATGGGCCGCGGCGTGAGCGGCTGCGCCACCTGCGATGGCTTTTTCTATCGCAACGATGTAGTGGCCGTGGTCGGCGGTGGTAACACCGCGGTGGAGGAGGCGCTGTACCTGTCGAACATTGCCAGCAAGGTGCACCTGGTGCACCGCCGCGACAAGTTTCGCGCCGAGGCCATCATGATCGACAAGCTGCATGAGAAGGTGGCCGCGGGCAAGATCGAGTTGCACCTGTTCCGCACCCTTGACGAGGTGCTGGGCGACGCCAGCGGCGTGACCGGCGTGCGCCTGAAGGACACCGCCTCAGGCGCCACCGAAGAGCTGGCACTCAAGGGTTGCTTCATCGCCATCGGCCATCAGCCCAACACCGACATCTTCAAAGGCCAGTTGGAGATGGGTGATGGCTACATCGTCACCCGCACCGGCTTGAAGGGCATGGCCACCATGACCAGCGTGCCCGGCGTCTTCGCCGCGGGGGATGTGCAGGACCATGTCTACCGCCAGGCCATCACCTCGGCCGGCACGGGTTGCATGGCCGCACTGGACGCACAGCGCTTTTTGGAACAGGCCTAGGCGGACGACATTCAAGGCTGCCGAATCTGGCTATAATCGCGGTCTTTGCCGAAAAGCGCCCGCTGTCTCACCGCGACAAAGATGTCGCACCGAGCAGCCCCGGCAAACCCCAGTCACACAAGTTTTGGAGAAGCGTCATGGCACGCGTCTGTCAGGTCACGGGCAAGCGCCCGATGGTGGGAAACAACGTCTCCCACGCCAACAACAAAACCAAGCGCCGTTGGTTGCCCAATTTGCACTACCGCCGCTTCTGGGTCGAGACCGAGAACCGTTGGGTGCGTCTGCGCATCAGCAATGCTGCCTTGCGTCTGATCGACAAGGTCGGCATCGACAAGGTCGTTGCCGACTTGCGTGCGCAACACGCCCTGTGATTGCGCTGTGATCGCGCCCTAGCCAACCCAACCCACTCAGGAGCCCATCACCATGGCAGCCAAAGGCGGACGTGAAAAGATCAAGCTGGAGTCCACAGCGGGCACCGGCCATTTCTACACCACCAACAAGAACAAGAAGACCACGCCGGAAAAGCTCGAATTCATGAAATTCGACCCCAAGGCACGCAAGCACGTGATCTACAAGGAAATGAAGCTGAAGTAGGGCTTCGCCGGTCTGCGCCACCTGTGCCGCAGCCAAACAAAAGCCCACCGTGAGGTGGGCTTTTTGCTTTCACGATGGCGCTTTTTCGCCTCGGCCCGGTCTCAATCGAGCAGGCCGCGGCCACGCAGCATGGGCTCGATCTGCGCATCGCGGCCACGAAAGCGGCGGTAGGTGGCACCCGGCTCAACGCTGTCGCCACTGCTGTAGATGCATTGCTTCAGGCGGGCCGCCACGGCCAGATCAAACGGGTCGCCGGCCTCAACAAAGGCCTCATAGGCATCCGCATCCAAGACCTCGGCCCAGAGGTAGACGTAGTAACCCGCGGCATAGCCGGAGCCTGAGAACAGGTGCTGGAAGTGCGGCAAACGGTGGTTCAAGCCCGCGGCGTGTGGCAGGCCACGCTCGGCCATGACCGCGGCCTCGAACGCCACCACATCTGCAACGGGTTCGACGCACTGATGCGCGGCCATGTCGACGATGGCGCTGGCGGTGTAACGCAGGGTCTCATAGCCCTGGCCGAACTTGCGCGCGGCGTCGATGCGGTCCATCAGCGACTCGGGAATGACCTCGCCGCTCACATGGTGGCGCGCGTGGCGGCGCAGCACCTCGCGCTCCTCGCCCCAATGCTCAAACAGCTGCGATGGCAGCTCGACAAAATCGCGCAGCACCTTGGTGCCGGACAGGCGCGCATAGCCCACATCCGACAGCAGGCCGTGCAGGCCGTGGCCAAACTCATGGAACAGCGTGCGCACCTCGTCCAGCGACAGCAAGGTGATCTGCCCGGCGGCGGCCTTGGCAAAGTTGTTGTTGTTCAAGATCACCGGCAAGGACGCCGCACCCGCATCGTCTGCATTGCGGTGCTGCCAGCGCAGTGCGTTCATCCAGGCACCGCTGCGCTTGACGGCGCGGCAGAAGTTGTCGTGCAGGAAGAGACCCAGCACCTCGCCCTGGCCATCGCGCACTTCATAGGCCGCGACGTCCGGGTGATAGGCCTGCACATCGTGGCGCTGCTCGAAGCGCAGTCCAAACAAGCGCTCGGCGCAGTCGAACACCGCCGCCACCATGTTGGGCAGGGCGAAGTAGGGTTTGAGCTTGGCGTCGTCCAGGGCGAAGTGTTTGATCCGCACCTGCTCGGCCCAATAGCGCCAATCCCAGGGCTCGATGGCACCCGACACACCTGCTGCGCGCATGGCCTCGCACAGCATGCTGTGCTCACGCTCGAAGCTGGGCAGCGCCCGCGCCCAGACGTTGTCGAGCAGACCCCACACCCGATCCGGCGTGCGCGCCATGGTGTCAGACAGCGCAAGCTCGGCATAGTTGGCGTAGCCCAGCAGCTGCGCCTGCTCGCGGCGCAGCGCCAGGATTTGCGCCGCCACGCCGCGGTTGTCGCTGTCACCGGGCCTCTCACCACGGCCCACCCAGGCCCGCCACACCTGCTCGCGCAGGTCCCGCCGGGTGGACAAGGTCAGAAAGGGCAGCACAAGCGAGCGCGCCAGGGTGATCACCGGCACCTCACCCAGCCCCCGATCCGCGCCGGCCTGGCGTGCGGCATCCAGCAGTGCATTGGGCAGCCCGGCCTGGGCCGCCTCATCCGGCAGTGGCAAGGCATAGCGGGTTTCGTCGGCCAGCACGTTTTGCCCAAATTGCGTGGTCAGCTTGGCCAGGCCTTGCATGACCTCGGCATAACGCGACTTTTGCGCGTCCTCAAGCTGCGCACCGGCGCGCACAAAGTCGCGGTGCAGGCGCTCGGTCAGGCGCTGTTGCTCGGGCGTCAAGCCCAGGCGCTGGCGGCTGGCATGCACCGCATCCAGGCGCGCGAAGACCGCGGCGTCCTGGTGCACCGCGCTCCAGTGGCCGGCCACGGGCGCTGCCATGTCGCGCTGCACGGCCTGCAGCTCAGGCGAGGTGGCCGAGGCCGTCAGGCTGTTGAACACGGCCTCGATGTTTTGCAGTGCCTGGCCGGCCCTATCCAATGCCGCCGCGGTGTTGTCGAAGCTGGCCGCCTCAGGGCAGCTGCTGATGGCCACCAGTTCGTCACGGTGGGCGCGCATGGCGGCCTCCAGTGCCGGCTTGAACTGGTGCGCGCGAATGCGCTCGAATGGCGGTATGCCAAACGGCGCATCCCAAGGCATCAACAGCACATTGGTCTCGACATCCATATTCGCCACCTTGTATCGCGAGCGGGCGCGACGAGTCACAGGGGCGGCAATGATGCCATTGCACGTGCGGCGCCTGCGCTGGGCGCAGAATTCGTCCCGGGCGTTGGGGCTCAGGCGTGGTGGGCCCATCGGTCAAGCGGCCCAGGCCGCCGGCCTTGGCGCCGACACAACAACACGCCGCATCCGGCACACCAGGAGTTCACACCATGCGCATGGACGGCCAACGCGAAAGCGAGAACGTCGAAGACAACCGCGGTCAGGCTGGCAATTCAAGCCGTGGCGTATTCAGGTTAGGTGGACGCGGACTTGGCCTGGGCAGCATCGTCATCGCCCTGGTGGCGGGCTGGATCTTTGGCATCAACCCCTTGACCATCCTGAGCGTGCTCGGCGGCGAGGGCGTACCGGCAAGCGCGCAGCAGCAGGCCGCGCCCGCCGCACAGCGCCCCGCCGCCAACGACGCCATGACACGCTTCGTCAGGCAGGTGCTGGCCGACACCGAAGACGTGTGGCGCGAGCAATTCCGCCTGGCCGGCCAGACCTACCGCGATCCCAAGATCGTGCTCTACAGCGGCCAGCAGGCCACGGCCTGCGGCTCAGGCCAGGCGGCCATGGGCCCGTTTTACTGCCCCGGCGATGAGAAGGTCTACATTGACCTGAGCTTTTACGAAACCCTGCGCACGCGCCTGGGCGCGCCGGGTGATTTCGCCCAGGCCTATGTCATTGCCCACGAGATCGGCCACCATGTGCAGCATGTGCTGGGCATCAGCAGCAAGGTGGAACAGGCGCGCCAGCGCAGCAACGAACGCCAGGCCAACGCGCTGTCGGTGCGGCTGGAGTTGCAGGCCGATTGCCTGGCCGGCATCTGGGCGCATCACGCCCAGCGCAGCCGCAAGATCCTCGAGCCCGGTGACCTGGAAGAGGCACTGAACGCCGCCTCGCAAATCGGCGACGATGCCCTGCAGCGCAACGCCCAGGGGCGCGTCGTGCCCGAGAGCTTCACCCACGGCAGCAGTGCGCAGCGGGTGGCCTGGTTCAAACGCGGCATGGCCAGCGGCAGCATGGGGCAGTGCGACACCTTCAAGCCGGCTTCGGTGTAGTGCCGCAGCGCGCAGCCGCGAGCTGCGCGAGCCGCCACAGCCTGCACCGACAATGCCGGCATGGCCCTGAAATCCACCATCTACAAAGCCAACCTGCAGATTGCCGACATGGACCGGCAGGTCTATGGCGACCACAGCTTGACACTGGCGCTACACCCCTCTGAGACCGAAGAGCGGCTGATGGTGCGCCTGCTGGCCTTTGCCCTGCATGTGACGGCCGATGACAGCCGCGGCAGCCTGCATTTTGCGCGCGGCCTGTCCGACACCGAGGAGCCCGATCTGTGGCACCGCGACCTGACCGATCAGCTCATCCACTGGGTTGAAGTCGGCCAGCCCGATGAGCGCCGCATGGCCAAGGCCTGCGGTCGCGCCGAGCGGGTTTCGATATTTTGTTATCACACCGCGGCGCACATCTGGTGGGCCGGCCTGGAGACCAAGGTGACGCGCCTGCGCAACCTCGAGGTCTGGCGTCTGGAGGCCGAGCAAAGCCAGGCCCTGGCGGCAATGGCACAGCGCTCGATGCAGTTGCAGATCAGCATCCAGGATGGCCACGCCTGGGTGAGCGACAGCGCGCGCTCGGTCGAGCTGGCACCGCAGGCGCTGTGGCGCGGCGGGCGGGTTTGAGGGCCTTGCGATGGCGCTGCATGCCTTCAACCCCAGCGCGCGCCATGGCCCTGGCGCCTGTTTGATCAACTGTCTGATCACCTGTTTGCTCACTTGCGCCACAACCATGCCGACCTTCAGCCAGACCCACGCGCCCTCCAGCTCCGCGTCCGCCGCGAGGGCGCCCACATCGGCCCCGAGCGCCAGCGCCGCAGCACCCAGTGACCCCCACCTGTGGCTCGAAGAAGTGCATGGCGAGCAGGCCCTGGCCTGGGTGCGTGAGCGCAACGCCATCACCCGCAAACAGCTCGGGTCCGCGCCCGGCTTCGATGCTTCACGCCAGCAGCTCAGGGCCATCCTCGATTCCAAACAGCGCATCCCCGCCATCACCCGCCGCGGCGACAGGCTCTACAACTTCTGGCAAGACGAGCGCAACCCGCGCGGCCTGTGGCGGCGCACCAGCCTGGCCGAGTACCGCAAGGCCGAGCCGGCCTGGGAGCTGCTGCTGGATGTGGACGCCCTGGCCAAGTCCGAGGGCGAGAACTGGGTCTGGGGCGGCAGCGACTGCCTGGCGCCTGAATACTCGCGCTGTCTGTTGAGGCTGTCCCGTGGCGGCGCCGACGCCAAGGTGGTGCGTGAGTTCGACATCGCCACCAAGGCCTTTGTCGAGGGCGGCTTCACCCTGCCCGAGGCCAAGTCCGATGTCGAATGGCTGGACCGCGACACACTGCTGGTGGGCACTGACTTTGGCCCCGGGTCGATGACCGATTCGGGCTACCCGAGGCAGGTCAAGCGCTGGCGGCGCGGCGAGAAGTTGGGCCAGGCCAGCTTGCTGTTTGAGGGCCTGAGCACCGACGTGGCAGTGGACGCCAGCGTCGACCTCACGCCTGGCCACGAACGCGTGATCCTGACGCGTGCCATTGACTTTTATCGGACCAAGCAATGGCTTTGGCAGGCCGGCAGTTTGGTGCCCATCGACAAGCCCGACGATGCCAAATTGCGCTTCTGGCGCGAGCGCCTGCTGCTCGAGCTGCGCAGCGATTGGCCAGTGAATGGCCGCACCTGGCCGCGCGGCTCGCTGCTGGTGGCCGACGCCGCTGCTTACCTGGCGGGCCGGCGCGATCTGCAGGCCTTGTTCACCCCCAGCGCCACGCGTTCACTGGCCCGTTACTCGCTCACACGCAGCCAGGTGCTGCTCACCGTGCAGGACGATGTTGCCGGCCGCGGCGAGGCCTGGCGCCATGACGGCAAGCAATGGATGGGTCGCAGCATCGAGGCGCCATTTCCCGGCAGCTTGTCGATCAGCGCCTTGCACGATCCGCAGGCGGACAAGCCTGGCCGCAGCGACCCACTGGCCGAGCACTTCCTGCTCACCTACACCGACTTCCTCACGCCCGACTCGCTCTCACTGGGCAGCACAGCCGGTGGCCCATTGGAAAAGCTCAAGAGCCGGCCGCAGTTTTTTGATGCCGCCGGCATGCGCGCCGAGCAACGCTTTGCCACGTCCAGGGACGGCACCCGCGTGCCCTACTTCGTCGTCTGGCCCCAAGGCGCCACGGCCGATGGCCGCAACCCGACCTTGCTCTATGGCTATGGTGGCTACCAGGTGTCGATGACGCCGTGGTATTCGGGCGGCTTCGGCACGCAATGGTTCGCACGCGGCGGCGTGCTGGTGGTGGCCAACATCCGCGGCGGCGGTGAATACGGCCCGGGCTGGCACCAGGCCGCGATCAGGGCCAACAAGCAACGCAGCTACGACGACTTCATCGCCGTGGCCGAGGATCTGATCGCGCAGAAGATCACCAGCCCCAAGCACCTGGGCATCCAGGGCGGCAGCAATGGCGGCCTGCTGGTGGGCGCGGTGATGGTGCAGCGCCCCGAGCTGTTCAACGCCGTGGTCTGCCAGGTGCCGCTGCTGGACATGCAGCGCTACCACCTGATGTTGGCGGGCGCCTCGTGGATGGCCGAGTACGGCAACCCCGAGCTGCCCGAGGAATGGGCCTGGATCGCGAAGTACAGCCCCTATCAAAACGTCAAGCCCGGCGTGAAATACCCCACCCCGCTGTTCATCACCTCCACCCGCGACGACCGCGTGCACCCGGGCCATGCGCGCAAGATGGCCGCGCGCATGCTGGCCCAGGGGCATGAACTGCTCTACCACGAGAACATCGAAGGCGGCCACGGCGCGGGCGCCGACAACGCCCAGCACGCGGATCGCCAAGCGCTGGAATTTGCCTACCTGTGGCAGCGCCTGGGGCGCTGACTTCAAAATTTAGCCAAGCACCCACGTCATGGACATCCAACACAAGCCCGCGGCCCAGGCCTTCGACTTGCGCCTCGATGGACACCACTGCGAGCTGCTCTACGAGCTGCAGGGTGGCGTCATGCGCATCCACCACACCGGCGTGCCACCGGCGCTGGAAGGCCGCGGTCTGGCGGCGCAATTGGCCCAGGCGGCCCTGGCCCATGCCCGCGCCCAGGGCTGGCAGGTGCTGCCCAGTTGCAGCTATGTGCGCGGCTATATGCGCAGGCACCCCGAAACCCTGGATCTGCTCAAGCCGTGACCACCATGAACGCCCTGCCCGCCCCTGCCGCCGCCGTGCTCAACTTCTGGTTTGGCGCACCTGATGAACCTGGCCACGATCAGCCCCGTGCCGAGTGGTTTCGCAAGGACGACGCTTTTGACACGCGCATCGCGCAGCAGTTTGGCGGGCTGATCGAACAAGCCTTGGCGGGCGACCTAACGAGTTGGTCAAGCACGCCGCTGGCGGCCCTGGCGCAGATCATCGTGCTCGACCAGTTCACGCGCAATTGCTTTCGCAACACGGCCAGGGCCTTTGCCGGCGATGCGCGCGCGCTGGCGGCGGCCCAGGCCCTGGTGGGCAACGGCGCCGATCTGCAGCTCAGCGGTGTGCAGCGGCAATTTGCCTACCTGCCCTTTGAACATGCCGAGGATCTGGCCCTGCAGGACGAATCGATTCGCCTGTTCACCCGGCTGGAGGCCGATCACCCGGCGCGCGCCGGCCTGCTGAAATGGGCCCAGGATCACCGCAGCATCGTGGCGCGATTCGGGCGCTTCCCGCATCGCAACGCCACCCTCGGCCGCGCCAGCACGGTTGACGAGCTGGCCTTCTTGCAAACGCCGGGCTCGTCGTTCTAGGTTTCAACCGGCACGCAGCCCAAGCGGCGGGTCAAGGCGGCGGGTCAAGGCGTCGGGGCAGGCCGCCAACGCAGGCCGCCAAATCAAGCCCCCTGATCAGGCCGCCTCGCGCTCCTGCAGCAAGCGCCACATCACCTTGCCCGAGCCGCTCTTGGGCAGGGCGTCAACAAACTCCACCAGGCGCGGCACCTTGTAGGCCGCCATGTGCTCGCGCGCCCAGTCGATGATGTCCTGCGCCGTGGCGGTGTCGCGGGCCTGTGCGCGCAGCACGATCACCGCTTTGACCGTCTCGCCGCGGTAGGCATCGCGGCTGGCGATGATGCAGGCCTCTTGCACCCGCGTGCACTTGAAGAGCAGCAACTCCACCTCGCTGGGCCAGACCTTGAAGCCGCTGGCGTTGATCATGCGTTTCAAGCGATCGGTGATGAAGAAATAGCCTTCCTCATCCATGCGGCCGAGATCGCCAGTGCGAAAGAAGGCCTTGCCGTCGATCTCGATGAAGGCCGCGCGGGTGGCCTCGGGGTGGCCCCAATAACCCTTGAAGACCATGGGCCCGTGGCTGATGATTTCCCCGGTCTCGCCCACCGGCAGCTCACGCAGGGTGTCGGGGTCGATGATGCGCGAATCCACGCCGAAGATCGGGATGCCCAGGCACTGCAGCTTGGCGCGTTCGGGCAGGTTGGAATGCGTCGGCGCGGCGGTCTCGGTCAGGCCATAGCCTTCGGCAAAGGTGATGCCGAACTCGGCCAGCAGCCGCTCGGCCACGGCCTGCGGCATGGCCGCACCGCCGCCCGAGACAAAGCGCAGGCTGGAGAGGTCAAAGCTCTGGTAATTCGGGCTGCCGAACAGATCGATGATCATGGTCGGGATGCAGGTCCAGTGCGTCACGCCGTGGCGTGAGATCAAGCGGCCGGCGAGCTCACGGTCCCAGCGCGGCAGGATGATGGTGGTGCTGCCGCCGGCCACCGGGCTGAGCACGCCATACATGAAGCCGGTGATGTGGAACATGGGCACCACGCCCAGCGACACCACCTCGGGCCCACCATGGCCCCAGACGCCACCACCAATGACGTTGTGCATCAGCGTGCGGTGTGTGTGGATGCAACCCTTGGGCGCCCCCGTCGTGCCCGAGGTGTAGGGCAGCAGGGCCATGTCGTCGGGCCCTGCCGTGTGCGGCCCGGGCTTGTGGCCGGCGGCCAGTGCATCGGCCCAGCGGGTGATGGGGGCGTCCAGCTCATGCAATGGCGGATCGGAGCGCAGCCACTGCAGCACGGCCTCGGCGGGCGTTTCGGCGGCATCGATGTGCGCGGGCAAGGCCTCGGTGAAGCGCGTGGCCACGATGTGCTGCAGGCGCTGCGCCGGCGCCAGGCGCGCATCGGCCTGCACCACGATGGCGGCCAGATCGGCGGTGGTCAGCACCACGCGCGCCCCGGCATCGGTGATGTAGTGGCCAAACTCGTCGGCCTTGTTCATCGGGTTGACGGGCACCACCACCGCATCGGCGCGCAGCACGGCATGCACGGCCACGGCGTACTGCGGACAGTTCTGCATGAACACCAGCACCCTGTCGCCCTTGGCCACACCGTGGGCCTGCAGCCAGCCGGCCAGCGCTTCGGATTGCGACTTCAGCGTGGCAAAGCTCAAGGCCTGGTCGAAGAAGACAAAGGCCGGCTTGTTGGGGAATCGTGTGGCCGTGACCTCCAGGTTGAACCACAGGCTGGTCTCGGGAAGCTCGAGCTCGCGTGGCAAGCGGTTCGGCCAGACCTTGAAGTGCGCTGCGGTGTCGGCGTGGCGAGGTGTTGTGCCGATCAGATCTTGGACGGTCATTTTGTTTGATATCAATTCAGGTTTTTGGCGCGCTCTTCGATCAAGCGCACATGCGCGCACTGTTCGTGGTCGCGGTACTCCGGTTTGACGCATTCACGCACCAGGCAGGAGTGCAGGGCCAAGAGCATGCGCCCGCCGCACTGCTCGCGCGGATTGGCCGCCACCGCGGGCGCCGCGTAGGGCTCGGCTGGCCTGTTGGGCGCTGCGTTGCGTGGCACCGCGGCGTCTGTGGGCTCAGCCTGGCGCTGGCGAAGCGGTGGCGCCTCGGGCGGCTTTGCCGGCGTAGCGGTGTAGGCCGCAGGCGCCGCGGCCGAACCCGGCGGGCGCGGCGCGGCCGACCCAACCCGCTGGCTGGCCGCAGCACGCGCAGTTGGCGTCACCGCAATGCCCGTTGCAGATCCTGTGCCTGGGCCTGAAGCCCGAGGCGCTGAGCCAGCGCCCTTGCTTGCCACACCCTGGGGCACTGAGTCCAGGGCGGCGGGGCCTGCCTGCACGCCTCCGTTCTGCGCGCCGGGGGTGGCCAGCGCTGCGCTGGCTGTGCTGGCCGATGCAGGTGCCTGCCGTCCATCCGGTGCCGCGCTCAGCGTGGCACCGGTGGCCGCCGCAGCCGCGCCAGTGGTGCCCAGACCTGGTATGGATGCCGCTGCGGCGGGCGCTGGCACAGTCGGCGTGTTGCGGCCCAGGGCCCACCACGCGGCCACCGCCAACACCAGCGTGCTCGCAGTGGCCACAAGCCCAAACATGAGGCCGCGCCCACTTGGCGCGCGCGCTGCAACTGGGGGTGGTGCAGCGGCGCCATCGTCCTGGCGCGGCTGCACCACGGTCAACTCGGCCTGCGTGGCCGAATACCGCACCGCCTCAGGCGGCATCGCATGGGGCGCCGTGCGCTCCCACACATGAAGCTCAGGCCGCTGCACGCGCGTCGGCGGGCTCTGCCGCCCGGCCAGCACCTCGCGCAATTCGGCCACCGATTGCGGCCGGTCACTGGGCCGCGGCGCCAACATCCACTCAACGATCTGCACGAAGCCCAGACTCAGCGACGGCCCGGTCGCGGCCTCAAGCTGCAAACCCTCGTCGCTGACCATGCGGGCGGTGGACGGTGGTGGTGGTGCCTGGGTGATCGCATAGTGCAGGGTCGCGCCCAGGGCGTAGAAATCGGTCCACGCGCCCTGGCGCAGTTTGGTGGTCTCGCCGTACTGCTCGATGGGGGCATAACTCGGCTTCAGAATGGCCGTGAGCATTTGGCTGCGGCCGCTCAAGACATGCCTGGCCGCCCCAAAGTCCAGCAGCATGGGCACGCTGTCGTCGCTGAGCAGGATGTTGTCCGGGGCGATGTCGCGGTGATAGATGCTTTCGCTGTGCAGCACGTCCAAGGCACCGAGCAGCGCCTCCAGCATGCGGCGCAGCCAGGCCTCATCGGGCGGCGTGCTCATGGCCTGGCGCACCTCACGCAGGGTGCGCCCACGGTGCAAAGGCATCACCATGTAGGCCGTGCCCCGGTCCTCCCAAAACCGCAACACCTTGATCAGCGAGGGATGATCGAAGCGCGCCAGCAGCCGCGCCTCATTGACAAAAGACCTCAACCCCAATGCAAACGATTCGGCATTGGTGGGCGAGGTCGACGAGACATGCATCGTCGCCGTGCGCGAGGCCAGCGAGGAGGGCATGTACTCCTTGATCGCCACCTCGCGCTCCAGGCCATGGTCAAAGGCCAGGTAGACGATGCCAAAGCCGCCGACGCCGATGACGCGACGCAACTCGAACTCCCCCAAGCGCGTGCCCATGGGCAGCGCGTTGCCATCGGCGGTGTTGGCTGAGGGGTCGGTATCAGGCATGTCAAAGCTTAACCCAGGCCTGGGTCAGCAGCTGTTGTCCAACAGGGGACCGGCCCAGGCCGTCCGGCCCCAACAGGCCTGACACTGCGCTGTCGGCTTGGCCCGGCAGGCTCCTAGAATTGGGGGCCGGCTGCGCTTACATCACGCGGGGCAAGCCTGCCAAGCATCCACGCCTACACATCCACAGGACGCGATGATTCCTCGACGCAGCATCTTGCCCTTGCTCGCCGCGCCGCTGCTGGCGCCAGGCCCGGCGCAGGCCTTGGAGGCCCCAAAGGCGGAGGTGGTGCTGCGCATCGGCGGGCGGCTGCTGCGCCGCAACCGGGCGGATCAGGCCGTGTTCGATATGCCCATGCTGGAGCGTCTGCCGCAGGCCAGCTTCAACACGCGCACACCGTGGTTCACCCAATCGCGCAAGTTCACCGGGCCCTTGTTGCGCGATGTGCTGCAAGCGGCCGGCGCACAGGGGCAAACCTTGCGTGTGGGTGCGCTCAACGACTACCGGGTGGACATTCCGGTTGACGATACCCAGCGCTTCGATGTGATCATCGCGCGGCTGATCGATGACCGGCCAATGGCAGTGCGCGACAAGGGTCCACTGTTCGTCATGTACCCGCTGGACAGCCGTGCTGAGCTGCGCAGCCCGCTGTACTTCAGCCGCTGCGCCTGGCAGCTCAAGACCATCGACATCCTCTGATGGCCACAGCCCCGCCGCGCCGAACGCCCTGGTTCGCTGTCACTGGCCTGCTGCTGTTGGCCACGCTGTTGGCCGCCGTCTTTGTGCAGGTGCGTCAGCACGCCCTGTTGCAACTGACGGTGCAGGACCAGGACGATTACGCGGTGCTGAGCCTGTATCAGCTGGAGGTCGAGTACCTGCGCTTGCGCGAGCAACTGCGCCGCGTGGAATCTGAAACCGGCGCCGCGCTGCACACCGAGTTGCAATTGCGCTATGACATCTTTCTCAGCCGCGTGGACCTGTTGCGCACGGTGCGTGCGCGCCGCCTGCTGGGCCACATCAACTCATCAATGCAAACCACCCGCAGCCTGGACAACTTCATCGTCCGCGCTGAGGTGTACTTTGGTGCCGAAGCGCCCAAACGGCTGGGTGACGCTGCCGCCACAGCGCTGCTGGCCGAGCTGGAGCTCTTGGGCGAGCCCATTCACCAACTGCTGCTGGACGCCTCACACCAGGTGGCCGCACAGATCACGGCCCGACGCGATCAGGTGCGCCAGCACAATGAAGTCGGCCTGGCGTTGACGCTGTTTCTCTCCGCCATGGTCTTGGTGTTCGCCGGCATTGCGCTGCGCCAGATGCGCCAGTTGGAGCGGCGTCGCGAGCGCGTGGAACGCCTGGCCGATCAACTGCGTGATGCGCGCGTGGTGGCCGATGCAGCCAACACCGCCAAGACTGCCTTTCTGGCCGACATGAGCCATGAGCTGCGCACACCGCTGCATGGTCTGCTGGGCATGCTGGGGCTGCTCAAAGATGCCCCGCGCGACGCCCGCGCGGCGCAATGGTTGACCACCGCCGACGACTCCGCCACGCACCTGCAGCGCCTGCTCGACGATGTGCTGGATCTGTCCAAGCTCGAATCGGGCACGCTCAGCCTGGCGCCACAGACGGTGTCGCTGGAAGCCTTGGTCCGCGAGACCTGCGCATTGATGCAGCCCCAGGCCGAGGCCAAGGGCTTGCAACTCACGTCCTTCGTCTGCCCCGATCTGCCCAAGCAGGTGGCGCTGGACCCAACGCGAACCCGCCAGGTGTTGTTCAATTTGCTCAACAACGCCATCAAGTACTCACACAGTGGCACGGTGGTCTTGCATTGCCGCCAGGCCACCGATGTGGGCGACGAAGCGCTGCTGGAGTTTGATGTGGCCGACAGCGGCATTGGCATGGATGAGCAAGCCCTGGCCCAGCTCTTCCAGCGCTTCTCGCGGGCCGAGGACCCTTTGGCACGAGGCCAGGGTGGCGCCGGCCTGGGCCTGGCCATCTCACGCAATCTGGCGCAGTTGATGGGCGGCTCACTGCTGGTGCGCAGCACCCCGGGCACGGGCAGCGTGTTCTCGTTTCGCTGCAGCTTGACGCCCGCTACGAGCGCGGTGGCCGACCTGCCGCCAAGCCCCGCGCAGCTTTCACCGGGCCGCAATCTGCGCGTGCTTGTGGCCGAGGATCACCCCATCAACCGCATGTACCTGGCCGCGCTGCTGGAGCGCCTGGGCCATATCGGCCAGCATGTGGAAAACGGCCTGCAGGCCGTGCAGGCGGTGGCCGAGCAGGCACCGGGCCAGCCGCCCTTTGACCTGGTGCTGATGGACGTGCACATGCCCGTGCTCGATGGCGTGGCGGCAACCACACAGATTCGCGCGCTGCCCGCGGGCATCGGCCAACCCTGCATCGTGGCCTTGACCGCAGATGTCTTTGCCGATACACGCGAGCGCTGCTTGCAGGCCGGCGTCGATGAGGTGGCGACCAAGCCCGTCAGTGCCGCCTCGCTAGCCGAGTTGATCAAGCGCCATTTCGGGCAACGCTTGCCGGCACAGGAGCTCTCGGCCATGCGGCTGCCAAGCCTGGACACAGGCCAGCCCTTGATCGACCAGCAGATGAGCCAGGGTGTGTTGGAAGCCATGGGTGCCAAAGGCAGCCACAGCTTGTACAGCGCCTTGTTCGATCAAGCCCGGTTGAGCGCGGCCGCCATGCGCGCGGCCATGCGCGAGGCCGACGTCGACGCGCTGCGCCATCAAGCCCATGCGGTCAAGGGCGCTGCGCTCAACCTCGGTTTGCTGGCCATGGCGGAGGCCGCGGCCACGCTCAGCGCCGAGGCCCAGGCCATGGCGCCACCGCAACTGGCGCTGGCCGTACTGCGCTTCGAAGAACTCATCCAGGCCACCCACGATCTGTGCCAGACCGAGGGCATGTTGGGCGGCCTGGAGGCCGTGTGAACGCTTCGGCGGCCGGCCCGCCACCGGCCTGGCCTCAAGCGAGGCCGCCGCCCGCCACCGGCCAGGATCACATCAATACCGGTTCAGGCTCCAGCCGGATGCCAAAGCGGCCATAGACGCTTTCCTGTATCGCCCGCGCCAGGGTCACCACCTCGGCCCCCGTGGCGCCGCCGCGGTTGACGAGCACCAGCGCCTGTTTTTCGTAGACGCCCGCGCGGCCCACGCTCTTGCCCTTCCAGCCACAGGCATCGATGAGCCAGCCCGCAGCCAGCTTGCAGCGGCCATCGGCGAGCAGGTAGTGCACGATGTGCGGATCGCGGCCGATGATGTCGCGGCACTGTTCGGCCGAGACCACCGGGTTCTTGAAGAAGCTGCCGGCGTTGCCGATCAAGGCTGGATCGGGCAGCTTGTCGCGGCGAATGTTGCAGATCCAGTCGAACAGCGTGCGCGCATCGGGCCGGCGCTGGCCGGTCTCGGCCATGCGTCGCTCCAGGTCCAGATAGCCCAGCACCGGCGCCCAGGGCCGCGGCAGGCGCAGGCGCACACGGGTGATGACACTCTTGCCGGCCAGGCCGGCGTAGCCGTCTTGTTTGAACACGCTGTGGCGATAGCCAAAGCTGCATTCGGGCGCCTCCAGGCGCACGCTGCGGCCGGTGACCAGGCCCACGGCGTCCAGAGATTCGAATCGGTCCTGCAGCTCCAGCCCGTAGGCGCCGATGTTTTGCACCGGCGTGGCACCCACGCTGCCCGGGATGAGGGCCAGGTTCTCCAGCCCGGGCCAGCCTTGGTCCAGCGTCCAGGCGACGACCTCATGCCAGTTCTCGCCCGCGCCCACCTCGACGATCCAGGCGTCGGGGCGCTCCTCCAGCAGGCGCTTGCCCATCACCTCCACGCGCAACACCACCTCTTGCGGATCGCGCGTCAACACCAGGTTGCTGCCGCCGCCCAACACCAGCTTGGGCGCGAGGCCCAATTCGGGGTGGTCAAGCACGCGGCGCACGTCGGCATCGCAGGTGATGCGCACCAGGGTGCGCGCCGTGGCGGGCAGGCCAAAGGTGTTGAGGGCGCGCAAATTCACGCCATGTTCGATGGCCAGCGCTGGGGTGCTCAATGTCATGGCGGGATTTTGGCCGATGGCGTGGCAAAATTTTGACCTCGCTCAGACTGCCCCACATGCCCAGCTTCGATGTCGTCCTTGAACCCAATTTGGTCGAGCTGCGCAATGCCGTCGATCAAAGCAACAAGGAAATCGGCACGCGCTTTGATTTCAAGGGCTCGGCGGCCAACATCGCCAACGTCGACGCCGGCAAGGAGCGCCAGTTGCAACTGCTGGCCGACAGCGATTTCCAGCTGGGCCAGGTGCGCGATCTGCTGTTGGTCAAGCTGAGCAAACGCGGCGTCGACGCCCGCTTTCTCGACTTCAGCACCAAATTCGAAAAGCTCGGCGGCGACAAGGTGCGCCACAGCGTGCCGGTGCGCTCCGGCGTGGACGCCGACACCGCCCGCAAGATCCAGAACACCATCAAGCAAAGCAAGCTCAAGCTGCAGGCCGCCATCCAGGGCGACAGCGTGCGCATCACCGGGCCCAAGCGCGATGTGCTGCAGGCCGCCATTGCCTTGCTGCGCCAGGAAGTGGGCGACCTGCCACTGGCCTTCAACAACTTCAGGGATTGAGAACGTACATGCCCAAGGCCGCCGCGCTGGCACCGGGCTGGACCGCACTGTTGGCCTTGGTGATCAGCGCCCCGGCGGGGGCGCAGAGCGTGACCTTGTCGGGCAGCCTGGGCAGCAGCAAGGCGCTGCTGGTGATCGACGGCCAGCCCCACACCGTGGCGCTGGGCGCCAGCGTCAGGGGCGTGACCCTGCGCCGACTGCGCGAGGACGAGGCCGAGGTGGAAGTGGGCGGCCGCCTCAGCGTGCTCAGGCTGGGGTCACCGGCAAGACTGGGCGCCGGCGCGGTGGGCCAGTCCGGCGAGAGCGAAATCGTGATTGCCGCCAGCAGCGGCGGGCACTTCGTCTCTGCCGGCTCGATCAATGGCAAGGCCGTGAGCTTCTTGGTGGACACCGGCGCCACCAGCATCGCCTTGAGCCAAAGCGAGGCCAATCGCATTGGCCTGGATTGGCAGCGCGGCAGGCGAGGCCTGTCGCAGACCGCCGGCGGCGTCGTCCCCATCCACTTGATCAACCTCACCTCCGTCAAGGTCGGTGGCATTGAGGTCTTCAACGTCGATGCCGTGGTCATCCCGGCCGAGATGCCCATGGTGTTGCTGGGCAACAGCTTTCTCAGCCGCTTTTCAATGCGCCGAGACAGCGATGTGATGCGGCTGGAGAAGCGTTAGGGGCGTCCTGGGGCCTTGCTTGGGGCACGCTGGGGAGACGCTGCGCAGGCGCATGGGGCGCCGGCACCACACCTAACCAGCCAATCCAGCGGATCAACGCTGGCCCTGCACCGCGGCCTCGCGCAGCCGGTCTTTCTTGCTCTTGCGCCGGCCTTTGATGCCGCCGTTGGGGTCAGCAGCTGTCAGCGGCAACGCCGATGTCGGTGTCGGTATCGGTGCCACGGGCTCGAACCCCGCCACGCGCTCGCGCGCCACACGCTGCTCCTGGCGCTTTTCGATCAGGCGAAAGTGGGCCTCGCTGCCGGGCACATCGGCGCAGATGAAACTGATGGCCTGGCCATGGCCGGCGGCCCGCCCGGTGCGGCCGATGCGGTGGATGTGGTCCACCGTGGACCGCGCCAGGTCGTGGTTGACCACGGCCCCCAGGCCGACCACATCGATGCCGCGCGCGGCCAGATCGGTGGCCACCAACACCTGGATGCGGCCGTCGCGAAAATCCACCAGCGCGGTGCTGCGCTTGCCTTGGCTGAGCTGGCCATGCAGGGCCGCCGCGGGTAGGCCAGTGCGGCGCAGCTTGTCGGCCACATGTTCGGCGGCGTATTGCGTGGCCACGAACACCAGCACGCGCGGCCAGCGTTCACTGGCGATGAGGTGGCGCAGCAGGGGTGTGCGCTGGCCGCTGTCGACCTCGATGACGCGCTGGTGGATGCCCGAGGGCGGGGCGGCGGGCCGGGGATGGGGATGATGATGGGATGGGGCCTCTTCGGCACCCACGCCCGCCTGCACATCGATGCGCAGCGCATCACTCAGCACGCCTCGCGCCAGGCGCTCGACGGCCGCCGGCATGGTGGCGGTGAACAGCAGCGTCTGGCGCCGCGCCGGCAGGCTGGCCAGCAACTGGCCCATCTCATCGGCAAAGCCCAGGTCAAGCAAACGGTCGGCCTCGTCCAGCACCAGGTGTTTGACTTCGCCCAGGCGCAGTGCGTTCTTGGCCAGCAGGTCGAGCAAACGGCCCGGCGTGGCCACCACCACATGCGCGCCGCCACGCAGCGCCATCATCTGCGGGTTGATCGACAGGCCGCCCACGGCCAGCACGGTCTTGAGCTGCGGCGCCAAGGCCATGGCGGCTGCCGCCGTTTGCGCCGCCAGTTCGCGAGTGGGCGACAGGATGAGCGTGAGCAAGCGCTTTGGACGCTCCTTTTGACTGTCAGCATCCGCGCCCATGCGCTGCAACAGCGGCAGCAAGAATGCCGCCGTCTTGCCCGATCCTGTGGGCGCCAGGCCCAGCACATCACGGCCCTGCAAGATGGCCGGCAAGGCGGCACGCTGAATGGCCGTGGGCTCGGCCCAGCCCGCGGCGGCGGCGCGGCGCAGCAGCTCGGGCGACAGGCCAAACCCGGCAAATCCCGTCGGCGCAGTGCTCGCGGTCATGGGGGCGCCCTCGGCGCTGACAGGGTGAGTCATCGCTTGCCCAAGCCCAGCCACACCACGGTGGCCACCACCAAGGCGCTACCAGCCACCTGCAGCGGCGCAATCACCTGGCCCAGCACGGCCCAGGCCAACACCAAGGCAAAGATGGGCTCGATGCTCATGATGGGCGAATTGCCGACCACGCCCAACTTGGGCAGCACGGTGAACATGATGGTGAAGGCCGTGCCGTAGAGGAAAGTCAGCGCCATCAGGCCGATCCAGCCGGCCTGCGCCTGGGGAAGTTGAAAGCCGCCCTGCAGGCCGACCCCGGCCAGGGCCATGGTGCCTGCGATGGCCAGGGTGGTGCACGAGCGCACACGGCCATCGACATCGCCCGCCTCATGCTGGGTGAGCACCAGTGCCAGGCCAAAGGTCGCCGCCGCGGCCATGGCAAAAAACACGCCCACGCCGATGCGGTCCCACTGTGCGGCGGCGCCCAGGCCCGAGGCCGCGCCCAGCACATCCAGCGCCAGCGCCAGCCCGAGCAGCAACACCGGCATGGCACGCAGCACGCGCGGCTCGGGCCGGTGGCGGTAGATCAGGCCTTGCCACAGTGCCGCCCACAGCGGGTAGGTGTTGAAGGCCAGCAGCGCCAGGGCCACCGGCAGGCGCGCCACAGACGAATAGATGCACAGGGTCTGCACGCCGATGAGCAAGCCGATGAGCGGCAGGTAGCGCCTGTGTTGGGCGCTCAGGCGCAGCGGTGCGCCCTGGATCAGGATGATCAGGCCGATCACCGTGGCGGTGATCACACTGCGAAAGCTCGCCGCCGTGGCCACATCCACGCCGTGGTTGAAGGCCAGGCGTGCCGCCACATGGTTGGCGCCCATCATCAGGGCCACCAACATCAAGGTGGCAAAGGCGCTCACGCTGATGGATTTGGCCGCGGCCGCAGCGGCCGATGCGCCACCCGCAGTGCTGCCGGTGGCGTTGCCGGCGTTGCCGGCTGGTGTGGACAAGGTCATGCGCGCATTGTCGCGGGCAGCCGCGGCGTCAAAGACCACAAGCCTCGCGGCGACTTCGCCGACCAAGGCGCCTCGCCGCGACTTCGCCGACCAAGGCGCCTCGCGGCGCCGTGGCCTCAGCCCATGGCTTTCAGAAACTCCTGCCGATCGGATTCATCGTCGATGTGCTCGGCCAGGCGGCCCACGAGCTCGGCCACATTTCCCGAGTCATTGGCCGCACGCTTGATCAGCAGCTTGGCCAGGGGCCCGACGTGTCGTGACAGGTGGCGCTCGCAACGCGACAGCGTGGCCGAATCAAACGGGGCCTGGGGCGCAGCACCGGCGCCGCCAGCGCCACTGCCCGCATGGCCCCCGCCGGCCGAGCGGTTGCCCGAGGCGCTGGCAGGCGCCGGCACCGCGGTCATGGCCTCACCCGTGTCCAGCTGGCGGATGCGCGACAGGAACTCATCGCGCTCAGCGCCATGCGGCACATTGCTGGCCAGCAGGGAAAAGAATTCATCGACGCTGCGCGACTGCGTCACGCCTTGGCGCACCACCTGTTTGGCCATGGGGCCGATGACACGGGTGAGCGAGGCCTCGATTTGCGCCAGCGTCTGCGGTGGCAAGGTGGCCGACAGCGGATCGAGGTGCTTGGATGCGCCCACCGTGCCGGTGTGCTCGAAGCGCACCGTCTGCTCCATCGACAGGGTCTCGTCGTGCTGCGCCGGTGGCACGGCCTCGGCCGCCGGCCGCCCGCGGAAGGCGGCCAGCAGTGCGCTGGAAAACTCGGCCGCGGTTTGAAAACGGTCTTGCGGCTTCTTGGCCAAGGCACGCGCCACCACCGCATCAAAGGCATGCGCAATCCTGGGGTTCAGTCTGGACGGCAAGGCCGGCTCGGCATGCAGCACATGGTGCATCACCGCCGCCGGCGTCTCTGCGGCAAACGGCGTGCGCCCAGTGAGCAGCTCATACAGGATCACACCAACAGACCACAGGTCGGCGCGGCCATCGGCCACATGGCCCATCAACTGCTCCGGCGCCATGTGCGTGGGCGTGCCCATGATCGAACCCACCTGGGTGAGCGATGAGCTGTGCAGGCGGGCGATGCCGAAGTCCATCACCTTGAGCTTCAAGCCGTGCAACACCATCATGTTGGCGGGCTTGATGTCGCGGTGCACCACGCCCTGCTGGTGCGAATAGCCCAGCGCCGTGAGCAGCTGGCGCGTCAGGCCATAGATGTCGATCAGCTCCAGTTGGCGCTTGCGCCGCAGCAGGTGGCGCAGGTCCTCGCCTTCAACATATTCCATGACGATGTAGGCCATGCCATTGGCCTCACCGTATTCGTACACCGCCACGATGCCGGGGTGCTGCAGGCGGCCACCGGCGCGGGCCTCGCGCTGGAAGCGCGCCACGGCCGATTCCGAGTGGCCATCGGCCAGGCGCTGCGACAGGATGGTCTTGATGGCCACCTGGCGCTCGATCACGGGATCGAAGCCTTCGTAGACCGCGCCCATGGCACCTTGCCCGATCTCGCGACGGATCAGGTACTTGCCGATGTGGGTGGGGTGGTTCATGTGCGTGTGCTGTTTGAATGCTGGGGCAAAGCTCAGGCTTCCAGCAGCTTCATGGCCTTGCGCAGACTGCGCCGCATGCGATTGAACGAATCGCCCAGCACACCGATTTCGTCATGGCCATGGCTGGGGAATTCGGGCACATCAAAGTTGCCGGTCGAGACCTTGTCGGCGGCCTTGGACATGCTGGCGATGGGGCGGATGATCAGCCACGACAGCATCAGGTTGAGCACGATGAAGGTCGCCAGAAAAATGCCCCCGAGCGACCACATGAAGGTGGCAAAGGTGCGCTGCGCATTGGCCAGCGGCACCGACATCGGCACCGACACCACCTGCGCGCCGATGGTCTCCATGTGCTTCCAGCCAAAGCCATTGTTCGAGCCATAGATCTTCAGCATCGAGGCCGGCGCCGCCGAGGGCACGCTGTGGCAGGCCAGGCAGGCCGCGTCCTTGATGGTGATCGGGCGTGCGATGTAGAGCATGCGCCCGCCAGGGGTCTCGCGCTCGCCGGTCAGTTCGGTATGTGTGCTGCCGGTGCGAAATCGCTGCACGATGTCGGCTTCCCAATCGGAGGCCCGGTCGCGCGGGTTGGTCGGGTTGAGGGTGGCCTCCTTGTAGGTGAAATCGGGGTACTTGGCGACGAGGGCAGTGAAGACCTCGGTGGCCGCATAGGCCGGCACGGTTTGCGGCATGAAGGTCACGGCCAGTTGCGGATCCAGCAAGGGCTTGATCTGCTTGACGGTGTAGCCGCGCACCGACAGCGCGGCCTCCATCATCAGGCCGGCGTTGCGCAGGGTTTCCTGTTTGGCGTTGTCGTCCAGCAAGCGGTGCGAGACCCAGGCCGAGACGGCAATGCCGGCGGCAAACACCAGCAGCAACACCAGGTTGAATTTCAGTCGCAGTCCCATGATTGGTCTATTCGTTGCAATGCACCAGGGCCCGAAGTATCGGGACGGCCGTCGCTGTGGTCAAACCACAGACTAGGGGATACCCGCAGCAATGGCCTCAACTGAGGATCAAGCCGCCATCCACCACCAGGGTCTGGCCCAGCATATAGGACGACATGGGCGAGGCCAGGAAGAGCGCCACACCGGCCATCTCAGAAGGTGTGCCCAGCCGGCCCAAGGGGATGCCGCGCAATGCGGCCTCCAGGCGTTTGGGGTGGGCAGTGGTCACCTGCGTGAGCTTGGTATCGACCAGGCCCGGCGCGATGCCGTTGACGCGAATGCCCACGCCGGCCCAGGCCTCGGCCAGGGTGCGCGTCAAGCCCACGGCGCCGGCCTTGGAGGCGTTGTAAGCCGGGTTGCCACGGGTCGAATGGAAGGCCGCGGTCGAGCTGATGATGATCATGGCGCCGCGCGCCGCCTTCAAGGACTCATAGCAATGATCGGCGCAGGCCATCAGGCTGTGGAGGTTGACCGCCATCACCTTGGCAAAACCCGCAGGCTTGAATTCCTGGCGCTCATACAGCACCGTGCCCTGGGCCTGCACCAGCACATCGAGCCGATCAAACGGCAATAAGCAACGCGCAATCTGCGCGACCTCGGCGACATCCACCTGCTGGTAGTGCAGGCCCTGCAGATCCGAGCCCGGCACATCGGCGTAGTCGGCCGCGCTGGCGCGCGTGCCCCAGACATGCACCGTGGCGCCGCGCTGCGCAAAGGCCTGGGCAATGCCATTGCCGATGCCGCTGGAGCCGCCGACCACCAGCACCGTCTTGCCTGAGAAATCGAGCTCGTTCATGCTGTGGCACCGGTTGGGCTTGTCGTGGTAGCGGGCGACAGCCCAACAGCCTCAGGCGTTGGGTTGATGGCCGCAGGCGTTGGGTCGATGGCCGCAGGCGTGGCCGCGCCGCGGCGCAGCACCACCGGAATGCCGCCATGCGCGCGCTTGCTCATCCAGTGCGACAGCGCCGCATCCATGTAGTCGGCATGGCCAGGAAACCAGGCCACCAGGTGCTCGGTCAGGTCGCGCACCACGGCCGGACGCGGGCCCTCCAACAGCAGGGCCTGCACCTCGTGCACCGATTTCAAGACCGCGGCGTGCTCGTCCATGTGGCACTGCCCGGCGGGGAAATCCGTGCCCGTCATCCACTGCGCCTCTTGCGCAAAGTGCGCTGCGGCATGCCGTTCGAAATCGGCCAGGCGCGCCGGCAAATCGTCATCTGCCGCGGTTTGCAAGGCGGCCACGCAATCGACGAACTCACGGTGTGTCGTGTCCATCGCGGCATAGCCCAGCAAGTAGCTGTCGTTCCAGCGCATGGGCGTGGCGTCGGGCACATCGTGGGGGGTGGGTTGGGCATTCATGGGGGAGGGATTGTTTCATTGCCGAGTGGTGCGCTGACCGGCGGGTGCGCTGACCGGCGGGCGCGCTCACTGGCGGGCAGCCGGTGGCGGCAACAGCGCAGACCCTGCCGCGATACTTCGGGCCCCGCATTGTCATCACCCTCAAAACGAAAGTCGCGCATGACCACCGACCACATCGTCATCGCCGGCGCCGGCCAGGCCGGCTACCAAGCTGCGGCCTCGCTGCGCCAGGGCGGCTTTGAAGGCCAGATCACCCTGGTGGGCGATGAGCCCGGCCTGCCCTACCAGCGCCCGCCGCTGTCCAAGGCCTATTTGCAGGGCAAGGTGCAGGCCGCGCAGTTGCGCTTTCGCCAGGGCGACTACTACGACACCCAACGCATCACCCGGGTGCATGCCAAAGTAACGTCAATACAGCGCGACATAAAGTCGCTCACTTTGCAGGGCATTGACGCGCCCCTGCACTACGACCACCTGGTGCTGGCCCTGGGCTCGCGCAACCGCGTGCCGCAACTGCCGGGCATCGAGCTGGCCGGCGTGCATGGCCTGCGCAGCCTGGAAGACGCCGATGCGCTGGCGCCGCTGCTCGAAACCGGCAAACGGGTGGTGGTGGTGGGTGCGGGCTTCATCGGCCTGGAATTCGCCGCCGTGGCCGTCGCCAAGGGCTTGACGGTGCATGTGCTGGAGCTGGCTGATCGGCCCATGGCGCGGGCGATTTCCAAGCCCATGTCGAACTTGTTTGCCAGCGCCCACCGTGCCATGGGCGTGAACCTGCACTTTGGCCAGAGCCTGGCGCGCATCAGCGGCGAAGGCGGCCGCGCCGCCGGCGTGGAATGCGTCAGCGGCCTGAAGCTGGACGCTGACTTTGTGGTTTATGGCATCGGCGTCGTGCCCAACGCCGAGCTGGCCGCGGATGCCGGCCTCGCGGTCGCCAACGGCGTGCGCGTCGATGCGCTGCTGCAAACCACTGACGCCGCCATTTCGGCCATCGGCGATGTGGCGTGTTTTGCCAGCCCGCATGCAGCCCAGCCCATACGCCTGGAATCGGTACAAAACGCCGTGGACCAGGCCCGCGCCGTGGCCGCTCGATTGACCGCTAAGCCCGCGCCCTACACCGCCCTGCCCTGGTTCTGGACCGACCAGGGCGAGATGAAGCTGCAGATCGCCGGCTTGTCTGAGGGCTTTGATGCCACGGTGCTGCTGGGTGATGTGGCCGCCAACCAGCTCAGCGTGCTGTGCTACCGCCAGGGCCAGCTCATCGCCGTGGAATCGGCCAACCGCGTGGCCGACCACATGGCGGCGCGCAAGATCTTGATGCGGGCGCGGCGGCCCAGCATGGACGAGGCCGCGGCGCCGGGCTTTGACATGAAGACCTTCGAGGCGGCCACGCGCGAGGTGGCTTGAGCATGGCCGCCGACCCCAGCCTGCACTGCGCCGTGGTCGCCATCACCGGCGCCGGCCGCGGCATAGGCCGCGGCCTGGCCCAGGCCTTTGCTCAACGCGGCGCCCGCCTGGTGGTCAGCGACATCCATGCGCAGGCCGCACAGGCCTGCGCCGCGGAGCTGTGCGCCCAGGGCGCCGAGGCCATCGCCCTGCAGGCCGATGTGCGCAGCGCCGCCGACAACGCCGCCCAGGTGCATCTGGCGGTTGCGCGTTATGGCCGGCTGGACATCGCCATCTGCAACGCCGGCATCGTGCAGATCAAGCCGCTGCTGGAGCTGGACGCCGCCGACTGGGAGCGCATGTTCGCCATCAACGTCACCGGCGCCTTCCTCACCCTGCAGGCCGCAGCGCGCCACATGCTGACGCAAGCGCCGCGCAGCACCGGCCGGCCGCGCGGCAAGATCATCTTGCTGGCCTCGATTGCCGGGCGCTCCGGCGCCGGGCCACTGGCACCGCTGATGGCGCCCTACCGCGCCAGCAAGGCCGCCGTCATCAGCATGGCGCAATCGGCGGCGATGGGGCTGGCGCCGCACATCAACGTCAACGCGATCTGCCCCGGCCTGGTCGAGACCGACATGTGGCAGCACATCGACACCGCCGTCACCGGCCTGCGCGGTGAAGCCTCAGGCCAGGCCTGGCAGCGTGGCGTGGCCAATGTGCCCATGGGCCGCGGCGAGACCCCGGCCGATGTGGCCAATCTGGCGCTGTTTTTGGCCAGCAGCGCGGCCGACTACATGACCGGCCAGGCCATCAACATCGATGGCGGTTTGATGATGAATTGAGGCGCGGTGGCCGCCAGGCCCTGCACGGCCTGATCAGCCCGATCTTGGGCGACCTACACCGGGCGCTCGCCCACCGTGATGCGATGCAAGAGCCGCCTGTGCCCCTGGTAGCCGCCGGTGGCGGCATGCACCAGGCAGCGGTTGTCCCAGATCACCAGCATGCCCGGCTGCCAGCGGTGGCGGTAGACGAACTCATCCTTGCCCTGGTGTGCAAAAAGCTCGCGCAGCAGCTCATTGCCCTCGCCTTCGGGCATGCCTTCTATGCCTATGGTGTAGCCCGGGCTGACGAACAGCGCCACGCGGCCGGTTTCAGAGTGCCTGCGGGCAATGGGGTGGCCCTGCGTGGCCATGGCCGATTCGTCGTATTTAATGGCCATCGATCGGCCTTTGTCGCCCGCGCCGTAGCGGCCCTTGGGCGCATAGCCACGGCGCGCCGAGTGCACACCCACTTTGGTCGATAGCATGGCGCGCATCGCGGCCGGCAGCGTGTCCCAGGCGTCGTATTGATTGGCGAACAAGGTGTCGCCACCAATGGGCGGGATGACATCGCCGTACAGCAGCGTGGCCGCCGGCGGGCTGGCCAGAAAGCTCCAGTCGGAGTGCCAGTTGTCGGCAAACAGCGTGCTGGTCTCGTCGGCCTCGCGCTTGACCTGGGCCACATGCGGGTGGCCGGGGATGGATTCGAAATACGGGTCGGGGCCATAGGGGCCGATGCTCTGGGCCACACGCTCTAGATCATCCACGCTCATGCCCTGGTCGGGGAAGGCCAGCACCTGGTGGCGCAGCCACAGCGCGCGCAGCTCGGCGCTTTGCTCGCGGGCTATGGGCTGGCGCAGATCGATGCCGCTGACCAGCGCGCCACAGGCTGCGGGTTGGATGTTGACGCTCAAAGCCATGGTCTGTCTCCTCGGGCGCAGCGCGGGGCGGCAGCTGGCGGATAGGATTCCGCACCGCGCGCCACTTGATCGGACGATCACTATGCCACCCCGCCAACGCTGGATCAGCCCGTACTTGCCCATGCGCCGAGGTGCCTCAATGTGCGCAGCGTTGTGGGCCGCGACCTCGGCCGCGGCGTGCACCACGGTGCGGGCCGGGATCTTGGCCGCGACCTGCGGCGCCGCGGCCTTGCTGCTGGGCGCTTGTGCCAGGCCCGGTGGCGCGGCACAAGCCCCCGCCTTGTCCGCCCAGCACATCACCGACATCCTGGCCAGCCCCGACCGCAGCGCTGCCGATCGGGTGACCGACCAGCGCCGCAAGCCGGCGCAATTGTTGGCCTTCATCGATGCGCGCCCGGGCATGGTGGTGCTCGATCTCAGCGCTGGCGGTGGCTACACCACCGAGTTGCTGGCCCGTGCCGTGGGCCCCACAGGGCGCATCTACGGCCAGAGCGCACCGCGCATCAACCGCCCGCCACCGGCCCAGCCCGAGGGCGCGGCCTCACCCATCACGCCGGCCGCAGCGGCAGCGCCGCGGCCTGCCTTCAGGCCCTCGCCCGTGGCCCTGGCCGAGCGTGCGCAGAACCCGCGGGTCAGCCACATCAGCGCCGTGGTCCAGCCCTTCGAGACGCCTGTCCCCGAGGGCCTGGGCAGCCGCCCCATCGACCTGGCCACGCTGATCTTCAATTACCACGACCTCGGCCACATGGGCGTGGACCGCGCGGCCATGAACCGCGCCGTGTTCGCCGCGCTCAAGCCTGGCGGCCACTATGTGATTGCCGATCACGCCGGCCGCCCGGGCACCGGCATCAGCGAGGCCGGCACCCTGCACCGCATCGAGCAGGCCTTCCTGGTGCGCGAGGTCGAGGCGGCGGGCTTCAAACTCGCGGCCGAGGGCCAGTTCCTGCGCAACCCGAACGACCCGCGCGACCGCAACACGCCCGATCCGCCGCAGCCCAAGGACCAGTTCGTTCTGAAGTTCATCAAGCCCTAAGTCATCAGACCCTAAGTCATCAGACCCTGATCTCATCCATCCATAACAAGGAAACAGACCATGACAACCGCCTACATCGTTGACGCCCTGCGCAGCCCCACCGGCAAGCGCAACGGCTCTCTGGCCAACGTGCACCCCATGGACCTGGGCGCTCACGTCATTCGCAGCCTGGTCGGCCGCAACGCCATCCCGGCCGAAGATTACGACGATGTCATCTTCGGCACGCTCGATGCCATCGGCCCGAATTCAGGCAACCTGGCGCGCTTTTGCTGGCTGGGTGCCGGCCTGCCCGAGGGCGTGCCCGGGGTGACGATTGATCGCCAATGCGGCTCGTCGCAACAGGCCGTGCACTTTGCCGCCCAGGCGGTAATGAGCGGCACCCAGGATGTGGTGATTGCCGGCGGCGTGCAGAACATGAGCGCGGTGCCGCTGGGTGCCTCCTGGGGCGCGGCGCGCGAGCTCGGATTCCCTGATCCGTGGAGCACCTCGCTCACCTACCGTGCGCGTTATGGCGCGCACCACATGTCGCAGTTCACCGGCGCCGAAATGATGGCCACCAAGTGGGAGCTGAGCCGTGAGGCCATGGAGGTCTTCGGCCTGGCCTCGAACAACCGCGCCTTGAAAGCCATCGCCGAGGGCTACTTCGATCGCGAGGTCGCGCCCCTGGCCGCCCTGGCCATGGACGAGACGGCGCGCGCCAGCTCGCTGGAGAAAATGGCCGCTCTGAAAACCATCGTGCCCGGCGGGCGCCTCACCGCCGGCGTGGCCAGTCAGGTGTCCGATGGCGCCAGCGCCATGCTGGTGTGCTCCGAGGCCGCGGTGAAGCGCTACAACCTGAAGCCCCGCGCCCGCGTCGCGCACCTCAGCGTGCGCGGCGACGACCCGGTGATGATGCTCAGCGCGCCCATTTCGGCCACGCGTTATGCCTTGAAGAAGGCCGGCCTGAAGATGAACGACATCGACCTGGCCGAAGTCAACGAGGCCTTCGCCCCGGTGCCCATGGCCTGGATGAAGGAGCTCGACTTTCCGCACGAGAAGACCAATGTCAACGGTGGCGCCATCGCCCTGGGCCACCCGCTGGGCGCTTCGGGCACCAAGCTGATGACCACGCTGCTGCACGAGCTCGAGCGCCGTGGCGGCCGCTATGGTTTGCAGACCATGTGCGAGGGCGGCGGCCTGGCCAACGTGACCATCATTGAGCGGCTTTAGCCGTGGCGGCCGCGCGCCAATGCGGCGCCTGCACCCGCTGCTGCGATGGCTGGGTGGAGGGTGAGATCCGCGGCCACCGCATGCACCCGGGCCAGGCCTGCCACTTCCTTGTGCCCGGCCCAGGCGCTGGCCCTGGTTCTGGCCACGGCCTGTGCAGCATCTACAGCGAGCGCCCGCAGTCGCCCTGCCGAAACTTCGTCTGCGCCTGGCTGGCGCCCGGCAGCGCGCTGCCCGATTCCTTCCGCCCCGATCAGATCGGCGTCATTGCCGTGGCCACACGCTGGCGCGGCGCGCCGGCGCTGATCCTGGTCTCGGCCGGCAACGACCCGGACGAAGCCACGCTGGAGTGGATGCGTGCTCACGCGCAAAGTACGCGCACGCCATTCTTCTATGCCCAGGGCGGCGAGCGCTTCGGTTTTGGACCGCCGCAGTTTCAGCAGGAGATGGCGGCCAAGGTGGCGCGCGGTGAGCGGCTGTGGTGAAGCGGTGAGTGCGGGCAGATCAGCCCTCGCGCGCGGCGACGCGGTGAGCTGAAGGTCCCGCCCAGCAGGGCGCCATCGACCCGGCGCAATCAATCAGCCTGGCTCGGCGGCGCAGGCCTCAAACGCGCCGCGCAGCGCCCGCCCATCCAGGCCACGGCCGATGAACACCAGGCGGCTGGTGCGCGCCTCGCCCGCGCGCCAAGCACGCTGCCAGTCGCCTTCGAGCAGCATGTGTACCGCCTGAAACACCAGCCGGCGCTCATCGCCCTGCACCTGCACGATGCCCTTGGCGCGCAAGATGTCTTGGCCCTGCGCCGCCAGCAAGGCCTTCAGCCAGGCGCTGATCTTGTCGGCGTCCATGGGGGCCGCGTGGATCAGGCTGACGCTGTGGATGCCGGCGTCGTGGGTGTGGACGTGGTCTTGGGCGTGGTCGCAATGCTCATCGTGCACGTGCGCTGCATCTACGGCTGATTCATCGATTGGCGCATCGAAAATGCCGAGGCTGCCGATGCGCGCCAGATCAAAACCGCCGCGCTCCAGCACCGCGTCCAACGCCACACCTGAGCGCAGCGCGCGGTGAATTGGGGCCAGGGGATTGAGTGCCCGCAGGCGCAATTCAATCCGCTGCAGCGCAGCCTCATCCACCAGGTCGATCTTGTTGAGCACGATCTGGTCGGCAAAGGCAATCTGCGCCGCGGCCTCGCGGCTGTCGGCCAGGCGCAGCAGCACATGGCGGGCATCGACCAGGGTGGTCACCGAATCCAGCCGCGTGCGCGCTTGCAGAAAGGGATCGACAAAGAAGGTCTGCGCCACCGGGCCAGGGTCGGCCAGGCCGGTGGTCTCCACGATGATGGCGTCGAAGGCCGGCGCTGAGGGGCCGAGGCCTGGACCAACCGGCCCACCCAACCCACCCTGCCCGCCTTGCCGATTGAGCAGCCCATGCAGCGTGCGGATCAAATCCCCGCGCACCGTGCAGCAGACGCAGCCATTGTTCATCTCGAACAGCTCTTCATCGCTGCCGACGATCAGCTCGCCGTCGATGCCGATCTCGCCAAACTCATTGACGATGACGGCGTAGCGCTTGCCGTGGTCACCGCTCAGGATGCGGTTGAGCAGCGTGGTCTTGCCCGCGCCCAGGTAGCCGCTCAAGATGGTGACGGGGATGCGCGCGTCCATGCCTCAAGCGCCGATTTCGCGCCGGCTGCAATGACCACGGTGGCCAGGGTGGCCAGCAGGGCCGGTGGCCAGGGCGACCGCGACGCTGATGGCCTCAACAGCCCGCCCCACAGGACGCGTCATTTCCACGGCAGCAGCGACACATGGATCACATCCTTGGCGCCCTCATTGCCCACCGATTTGATGGCGTAATCGGCCTCGGCTAGGCCAAAGGTGTGGGTCGTCACCAAGTCCAGCGGGTAGCGCTTGGACGCCAGCTGGTTCAGCGCCAGCTCGCAGGCCTTGTAGCTGTGGCCACGGGCGCTTTTGATGGTGATGTACTTGATGGTCACCTTGCCAATGGGGAAGTTCGGGAAATCCGTCATCTCGCCCTGGATCAACAGCGTGCCGCCCTTGCGCTTGAGCGCTTCCACGCCCAGGTGGATGGCGAAGGTGCCGGCGCCCGCCGTGCAGTCCAGCGCCACATCCACGCCCTTGCCTGCGGTGATTTCCATGATGCGCGCCAGTGGGTCTTCTTTTTGCACGTCGATCACAAAATCAGCACCCAGCACCTTGGCCAGCTCCATGCGCTTTTGGTCCTTGCTGGTGCCGGTGACGATGATCAGCTCGGCCCCGGCCTGTTTGCAGGCGACGATCTGCGACAGCCCCTGCTGCCCCGGCCCCTGGATCAGCACCGATGAGGCATAGCCCACTTGTGAATCAAACAGCGCCCATTCAATGCCATTGGCCATGGGCGTGACGATGCCGGCCAGCTCGGCCGAGACGCCCTTGGGCACATGGTGCAGCACGCTGTTCCACGGCAGATACACATACTGCGCAAAGCCGCCCCACAGGTGCGGCGCACGGGCTGATGAGGTGTAGCCGTAGCGGATGCCATCGGGGTTGGAGCGCCAATCCGTGGCCTCGCAATGCCGGTACTGGCCCAGGTGGCACCACTCGCAGCGACCACACGACACGTAGTGCTCCAGGAACACCAAGTCGCCCTCCTTGAAGCCCTTGCGCTCGGTGAATTTGGCCCCGGCCTTGGCGATGTATCCGATGTTCTCGTGGCCCATGATCACCGGCGCGCCGGTGAGCGGCTGCTTGTAGATCTTCACATCGGTGCCGCAAATGCCGGCCACTTCCATCTTCAGCAGCGCGCCATCCTCAGGGATGTCGGGCATCGGGAATTCGCGGATCTCGGTGGTGCTGGGGCCGGTCTTGACGGCGGCGAGGACTTGTTCCATTTATCGCTCCAATAATGTGTTATTTGCTCAGGCCAGCCACGTGTTGCGCGCTCACAGCGCCTCATTCGCACCCAGCACACCGGCCGCGCGCAGCGCCGGCTCCAACCACTTCGGCTGCAGGTCTTTGCCGGCCACGATGTCGGCGATGCGGGCGCGCTCGTCGGCCACCTTCTTGGCCGCCGGCGCGAGCAGCGAAGCCGCCTTGTCGCGCTCGATCGCCACCACGCCATCGGCATCGGCCACGATCAAATCCCCCGGCGCGATGGCGATGCCACCGCAAGAGATGGGCCAATTGATGCGCCCGGGCGTGAACTTGGTCGGGCCATTGGGGTTGGACCCCAGCGCATACACCGGAAAGCCCAGCGCCACCAGCTCTTCGGTATCGCGCACCGCCGCATCGATCACCACGCCGGCCAGGCCCAGCTTCTTGCAAGCATTGATCATGATCGAGCCCATCAGCGCACACATGGTGTCGCCCTTGCCATCGATCACCAACACATCACCCGGTTTGGCCAAGGCCATGGCGGTGTGGATCATCAGGTTGTCACCAGCGCGCACCTCCACCGTGAAGGCCGGGCCGCAGACACGCATGCTCGGCGCCAGCGCTTTGATGCGGCCATCGAGCGCGCCGCGGCGGCCGGCCACATCGGCCAGGATGGATGAGGCGAACTCGGCCGCGGCCTGCACGGTGGCGGGGGCCACGCGGTCGATGTCGCGGCGAATGTCGGAGAGGGGGGTTGTCATGCTAACTTTCCAAGTGAATGTGCAAATTTAACGGCTGGCAGGGTGTCGTCAACGCGATCTATTGCGATTTGACCGGCGCAGTACGGGCGTATTGGCGCCGAGCGGGCCGGGGGAGCCGGGCGCGCGACTCCGTTCATGCCTTGCCGCGTGTATCGCGGCAAGGCCTTCGGCAGCCACAAGAAGCCTTCCGGCTTCTTGTGCGCGGCCTCAGTCCTCCGGCCGGGCTTCGCAGTCGAAAAAGTCACACCGCCGCCCGCCGCTTCAACAAAGCATCCAGCCGCGGATACACCCGCCGCGCGTTGCCTTCAAAAATCTTGTGCCGGCTGGCTTCGTCCAGGCCCGTGAGCGCATCGAGGTAGCGCTTGGTGTCGTCGAAGTAGTGGCCTGTGTCGGGGTCGATGCCCGGGACGGCACCCTTCATTTCTGAGGCAAACATGATGTTGTCGATGGGCACCACCTCGGTCAGCAGGCGAATGCCAGGCAGGTGGTAGACGCAGGTGTCGAAGTAGACGTTCTGCATCACGTGCTCGATGAGCGATTTGTTCTGCATCATCAAACACAGCCCACGGTAGCGCCCCCAGTGGAAAGGCGCCGCGCCGCCGCCATGCGGGATCACAAACTTCAGCGTCGGGAAATCCTTGAACAGATTGCCCTGGATCAGCTGCATGAAAGCGGCCGTGTCGGCATTGATGTAGTGCGCCCCGGTGTGGTGGAAATTGGGGTTGCAGCAGGACGAGACATGGATCATGGCCGGCACTTGCAGCTCGCACAGCTTCTCGTAAATCGGGTACCAGTGCTTGTCGGTCAGCGGCGGGCCAGTCCAGTGGCCGCCGGATGGGTCGGGGTTGAGGTTGACGCCGACGAAACCCAGCTCATTGACGATGCGCTCCAGCTCGGGCAGGCAGTTCTTGGGCGACACGCCGGGCGACTGCGGCAACTGGCCGACGCCGACAAAGTTGTTGGGCAACAGCGTGCACACACGGTGGATCAGGTCGTTGCTGATGGCCGTCCACTGCTGGCTGGTGGCCTCGGTGCCCACGTGGTGGGCCATGCCGGCGGCGCGCGGCGAGAAGATGGTGAGATCGCTGCCGCGCTCGCCTTGCAGCTTGAGCTGCGGCGCGACGCTGTCGATGATGGTCTCGTCGCTGATCTTCAGGTCAGCCAGCGTTTTCGCCGCGGGCTTGCGCATGGCGTCGGCCAGGCCGGCCAACTGCTTGTCGCGGAAGGTGTGCAGCGCCGCGGGCTCGGTGGTGTAGTGGCAGTGGATGTCGATGATCATGGGTGGGTGTCCGTTCGGCCAGCAGATGGGCTTGAGCAGCCTGTGTGCTTGATCTGCCAGTTAGCCTTCAATGGGAAGCTTGAAACCCAACTGCACCAGGGTTTCCAGCGGGGGAAAGAGCGGCGCCGGCAACGCGTTCCAGAGGTACCAGCCCCAGCCGGCGCATTTGTTGGGCTCGCACAGCCTGGGCTCGCCCTGCGCGCCATGGCCAAGAACGAAGAGCGTGACGTAATGCTTGCCCTCGTCCTTGAAGACATTGTTGGTGTAGGCCGCGTGCGAAATGCGGGTGAGCTTCAGTCCTGTTTCTTCCTCCACTTCGCGGCTGGCGCACTGCTCAATGCTTTCACCAAACTCCAGGTGGCCACCGGGCATGGCCCAGGTGCCGGCACCGTGCGAGCCCAGGCGCTGGCCGAGCAAGACGCGGTCATCGCGCACAAGGATCACGCCGACGCCGACCTGTGCTGAGGCGTTCATGTTCATAGCCTAACCGCCAAATCAAGCCGTCGGCTTGGGGCCTGCATGGCAGGCAGCGTCCAGAAACTGCAGCACCCGCGCTGGCAGCGTCGCGGCGGTTTGTTGATCCACCGGCGCGTCCCAGTACTGGGCACGCGGCAGGCACTCCTCGAGGTAGCGCGCCGCCGAGGTGGCGTGCGAGGCGTCCTTGCCCGGGATCACCAGGGCGGGGATGTCAAGCTGCATCAGATCCTCCGGCTCAGCGCCGGGCGCGGTGTCGCGATCGATCAAGGTGCGCGCCATGGCCTGCACGACCGCCTTGTAGCGCTCAAGGTCCAACGCGGCGAATGCCTGGGCAAATGCGGCGTCGCTGCGCAAGGGCGCCGCCCAGGGCCCGCCGCGCGGGTCTTCGCCAAATCCCTTGCCAGTGCTGAGCACCAGGGATGCCACCTCGGCCAAGCTGTGTTGCTGCAGATAGGCCAGGTGCTGCGCGAAACGGGCGTGGTTGTTCAGCCGGTACTTCACACCGCCCACCGGCCAGATCAGCGTCATGCTCAGCGTGGCCTGTGGGTGGGCCACGGCGAAGGCCGCCACCGGGCTGCAGCCCATGCAGCCGCCCAGCAGGTGCGCTTGCGCTATCCCCAGGTGATCGAGCAAGGCCTTGGCCTGAGCGACGTAGTCCCCCCAAGTGACGCGCTCGACACGGCCACCGGAATCACCTGTCTCGCGCCGGTCAAAGACGATGCAGCTGTAGTGCGGCGTCAGTTGAGCCATCAGCCCGGTCTTGGCGTAAATGCCCAGGCTGGACCACTTCTGCCGCGTGGCATCAAAGCCGCCGGGCGAAAACATCAGCAGCGGCGGGCCCGAGCCGAGCACGTCGTAGTGGGTGGCGATGCCGTCCAGGGTGGCGATGGGCATGGTTGTTTTAGGCGTTATGGATGAAAGTTCAAGCCTGAGGCTTGGGCACCGCGATGCCGCCCTTGATCTGCCTGGCCGAGCGCACATCGTCGACATAGGCGCTGATGGCATCGAGCGAGATGCGCGCCACGTTGGCATAGGTGTCGCTGGGCGCATCGATCTGGCCCGCGGCATAGCCGATGGCGGCATGGGCCATGCGCATGCGGCCATCGAGCCAGGGGCCACCACCCAGGCCGCCGATCACAGGGATGCCGACGGCGGCCACCACGGCCGGGCCAGCCACCGGGCCGGAGTGGGTGAAGTCGATCAGCGCCGCGCCCGCATCTTCCAGACGCTTGGCCTGGTCAACCAGTTTGGCTGTCATTTCGGGCGCGAGCTTCGCGCCGGTTTTCAGCATCTGCTTGTAGTCGATGCCCAACATCAGCGCGGTCTGCGGCGTGATGCCGAATTGCGCGAACACGGGGATACCGGCGCGGGCGATGGCCGTCACGGCTTCGGGGAAATCGGCCGCGCCATCGAGCTTGATCATGTCCACGCCGGCCTCTTTCACCAGGCGTATGGCCGCGCGCAAGGCGTCATCCACCCCCTGCTGCAGCGGGCCGAAGGGAAAGTCAACGCTGACCAGGGCGCGCTTGACGCCACGGCGCACGGCCTTGGCGACCACCACCATCTCGTCCATCGTCACCTCCAGCGGGTTGGGCTGGCCCCAGAGGTTGATGCCGACGGTGTCGCCCACCGAGACGATGTCGACACCGGCGCGGTCCACGATCTGCGCCATCTGGAAATCCCAGGCGACGACGCCGACGATCTTGCGGCCGTCACGCTTCATTTGCTGCAGGGCGGGGAGGGTGACGGTGGTTTCGCTGTTTTGCATGGTGTGCGGGGCGATTCGTTTGGCGTGCTTGATTGATAGGTTAGGCTGGCGCCACGCCAGGCCTGTGCAATGCTGGCGTTTTAGCCGACCAAAGCCCGCGTGCTGGGCGCGAACAGCTCATCCACCGCCACGGCGTGGTCGATGATGCCCTGCGTCAGCGCTGCATCCACCGCGGCTTGCAGCATCGCCCGGTTCGGCGCAATGCCATAGGGCAGGGGGTCGCCAGCGGTGATCTGCATGACGCGGCGGTGCATGTCGTCCATCGCCGTGGGCTTGTCGATCCGGCCACTCCTCAGGCGATCTACGTATTGCTTCTTCGCCGCCGCAAACGCTTCAAAAATCTGTGCCGCGAGCTGCGGCTGCGCGGCCAGCAGCTCATCCTTGACCACCATCAAATGGTTGATGGGGTAGTGGCCGTCGCGGGCCAGCGCTGCGAAGCCGGCTTCCTTGGCATTGGCGATCAGCGGCGCGATGTGGGGCGCCTCCACCTCAATGCCTATGGCCGCGGCCAGATCACCGTTGACCAGCATGTCGGCCATCTTCGCGCCCGGCGCCACCTGGGCAATCGGCAGCACATTGGCCGGTGGCCGGTACTCGGCCACATGCTCGTCGCCCGACAGCACCCAGGTGATCCTGCTCAGATCAACACCATGCTCTTTTTGCAGCACCTGGCGCGCCCACAGGCCGGTGGTCACCGTGTAGCCGCGGTTCACGCCGACGCGTTTGCCTTCCAGATCCTTGGGGCTGCGGATGCCGAGCTGCGTGTTGTGAAGGATGGCGCCGTGGTGGAAGGCGCGCACCAGGAAAATCGGCAGCGCCGTCATGCGCTTGCCGTGCGCCCGTGCGCACACATATGTTGTTAGCGCCATCTCGCTGACATCGAATTCCAGGCCGCGCACCATGCGCCTGAAGCCATCGATCAGCACCGGCACATCCTGAAAATCAAAACTGAAGCCTTGCGGCTGCACCGAGCCGTCTTTGAGCGCCTGGTTGTTGCCTTGAAAGCGGGTGCAGCTGCTCAGCGTGATGGGGTTCATGGCGGCAAGTTCGGATCAAGTCATGGGTGGTCGGCGGCGATCGGCGAATCGGCTGTCGCCTGCGGTCAACAGCACTCGCAGCCTTCGCCCTCGGGCAGCACCAGGGCGTTCTTCATCCAGGCGTAGGGCAGGTCATCCTGGCACACGCCGGCCACGGGTTTGAAGACCTTGAAGTGGTGGCGCTGCGGGCGCTGTGTGGTGGCGTTTTCGGTCCAAAACGCCACCACGGTTTCCAGCGGCGGGCAGCCGATTTGCGCGCATTGCAGCTCGCTCACCAGCACGGCGGCGTCCGCCGGCAAGGTGAAACGCTGGCGTGTCCAGCCGGCCACACGTTCGGCCGCGGCGGCATGTGGAGGGGGCTTGCTGAACGAGCCCAGCATGTTGAGCCGGCCTGCATCACCGCGACGCTGTGCGGGCGCCCTGGCACATCACACCGAAGCCTGGGGCTTGCCAGCTTCAGCGCGCAGCGCCTCGGCGGCGGCGTCTTTGAATGGCTGATCGGCCGGCAGCACCATGGCCACCGAGCGAATCCGCTGCGTCACCGGATCGGTGCCGGGGGGCGCCTCGCCCTTCTCGGCCAGCGCCTTGGCGGCGCGCATCAAACGCTGGCGCGCCATGATGATGCCGTTGTCGGTGGAGACCAGGTTCTCGCGCGTGCGGTCCTGCACCGCGCCCATGCTCTCTTGCAGCGAGGCATCCTGCATCGCAATGCCCTCGATGCCGCTGTACTGCGTGCCGGCCTTCTGCGCGGCGCGGTCCATCAGGTAACCGTTGTCCTTGTTCTGCAGCGGGCGGTAGGTGCCTGGCACATAGCGCACATGGATGCCCTTGCCATCTTTCATTGCCGCCACTTCGTGATCCGATAACGCGCGAGTGGGGTGGTAATCAAAGCTCCAGGCCCAGTTGTTTTCGTCGTCGATGGGCACCCAGAAATGGCCGTGCATCGGGTGGTCGCCACGCGGGGGCACCATGGTGAAGCAGGGCATGATCCACGGCGTGATGCGCCAGTAGTACTTGCCGGCTTCGGCATTGCGCCGCGCGCCGATGTACAGGCCGCCCTCGGCCGGCACCACCTCGAAAACCGGCTTCAAATCCGTCATGTTGTATTGATTCCCCTTGGCGCCCCTGAACAGCGGATCGGTGTTGAGCGCGCCGCTGTGCAGGAAGGAGACGTGGCTGGAATCGATGCCGCCTTCCAGCGCCTGCAGCCAGTTGCACTCCTGGATGCGCTTGGTGGTGAAGCTTTGCGGCGCGGGTACGGTGGCAAATTCCCACTCGGGCGGCGGCGGCTGCAGCTCGGGCGGGCCCATGTAAATCCAGATCACACCGCCCCGCTCGATCATCGGGTAGGACTTGAGTTTGATCTTGTCGGCAAAGCCGCTCTCGGCGGCCTCACTCGGCACCTCGACACACTGGCCGCGGACGTCGTACTTCCAGCCGTGGTAGGGGCAGCGGATGCCACCCAACTCATTGCGGCCGAACCACAACGAGACACCGCGGTGGGCGCAAAACTCGTCGATGGCGCCCAGCCGGCCCTGGCTGTCGCGGAAGGTGATGAGCTTCTCGGACAGCAGCTTCAAACGCACCGGCGCGCAATCGGGCTCGGGCAGCTCTTCACTCAACAGCGCCGGCAGCCAATAACGCCTGAACAGCATGCCCATGGGCGTGCCCGGGCCGGTCTGGGTGAGCAGGTCGTTCTGTTCCTTCTTCAGCATGGCTTGGCCTTTGGGCGCGGGGCCGCAATTCGGATTTCGCCTGCGCTTTCTCGGTGCGCAAACGCGGGGCTGTTGGGTCCGCTGAGCTACGGGAGCTACGGGTTGGGTGGGCGGCGATCGGGCTGCGTTCGGCGGCCTTTGGGGCTGCCCAAACGAGGCCAATTTATCGTTCCATATAAAGGAACTGCGTTCCTGTATTCAAAACGACGATATCATTTGGCCTCGTCGATTGTCAATGGAAAGCGGCCTCATGCTCGAGCCCTGCAAGTTCATCGCGCTGTGCAAAACCGCCGACGTCGGCGCCGGTCAGGTGATCAAAATCGAACGCGATGCGCTGACCCTGGCGGTGTTCAATCTGGACGGCGAATTCCATGTGACCGACGACGCTTGCACGCATGGGCCGGGTTCACTTTCTGAGGGCAGCATCGACGGCGACAACATCATCTGCGACTTCCACGGCGGGGCCTTCAACATCCGCACGGGTGAGGTGGCCGAGCCGCCTTGTATGGAGCGACTGAAGACCTATCGCGCGGTGGTCGATGGGGATGGGGTGGTGTCGATAGAGGTGTGAGTGGCGGGGCATCGCCAGGCGTGCAGTGGGCTTGTCGGCCGAGGCTGACTGGCAATTTCAAAAACCGCTCGCAGCCCCCTACTTCGCCCCCTTCTCCAGCGACCGGATCGCCGGCCCCCAGCGCTCGTTCTCGGCCACCACATAGCGCGTGAACGCAGCGGCATCCAGATCACCGGTTTCCATGCTCTCGGCCTTCAGCATGGCCTGTATCGCCGGGCCATGCATGCCGCGGCGCACTTCGGCGTTGAGCTTTTCGACGATGGCGGCGGGCATGCCGGGTGGGCCCGAGAGTGAGAACCAGGTGGTGCCGGTCAGGCCCGGGTAGCCCAGCTCGGCCAGCGTGGGCGTGTTGGGGTAGGCGGCCACGCGCTTGGCCGATGACACGGCCAGCAGGCGCAGCTTGCCGGCATCGACGTGGGCATTGGCCGAGCTCAGCGTCATCACTGCGGCCGGGATCTGGTTGGCCAGCAGGTCGGCCACGGCGGGGCCGGCGCCCTTGTAGCTGATGTGCACCATGTTGAGCTTGGCGGCGGCGCGCAACAGCTCGCCGGTGAGGTGGCCGTGCGTGCCCTGGCCGGGTGAGCCCCAGCTCAGGCCATTGGGGTTGGTGGCGATGTAGGCGATGAATTCCTTGAAGTCCTTCACCGGCAGCGCGGCGTTGACGACCACGGCCAGCGGCGGGCCGGCCAGCATGGCGATGTGGCTGAAGTCTTTGACCGGGTCGAAGCTGTTGGGCGCGGCCACCGGCGCGATGACGTGTGAGCCGATGCCGGAGACGACCAGGGTGTAGCCATCGGGTGGGGATTTGGCCACCTGCTGCGAGCCGATGATGCCGCCGGCGCCGCCCTTGTTTTCGACCACCACGGTTTGCTTGAGGGCGTCCCCCAGGTGGCGGGCGATGGCCCGGCCCAAGGTGTCGGAGCTGCCGCCGGGGGCATAGGGCACGATCAGCTTGATCGGGCGGTTAGGCCAGTCGCTGGCCGGGTTGGCGGCGGCAGAGGATTGGGCCAGCGCGGCGCCGGAGCTGGCGCCGATGGCGAGCGTGGCCGCGAGCTTCAGTGCGAAGCTGCGGCGCTGGCTGCGACGGGTTGAAGCGGCGATGCTTTGAAGTGTGGTCATGGGTCGGCGCCAGTCAATGAAAGTCAGGATGAGGATCGGGATGGTGTAGCACGCGCCACCGGCTGCGGCCGTTGCGGCAGGCGCCGTGCCGTCAAGCCACCGCAGCCGGCGCCTTCATCGCCGCCAGCAGCCGCTGCGGCGTGAACGGCACGCGCCGCAGGCGCCGGCCCGTGGCATCAAACAGGGCATTGGCCAGGGCCGCGGCCACAGGGCGGGTGGAGGGCTCACCGGCGCCATAGCTGCGCCCGGGTTTGTTGCCCACCAGCACCACCTCGATGGCGTCGGGCACTTCGGTCATGTCGAGGATGGGGTAGCTGGCCCAATCGACGCTCAGCACCTCGCGGGCATTGAAGCGCAGCTCCTCATGCCGCGTGCGGCTCAGCGACATCAGGAGGTTGGACTCGATCACGCCGTCCAGGCCCAGCGGGTTGATGACCATGCCGCAATCGTGGGCAACTACGAAGCGCGTGGCGCGCCACTGGCCGCTGCGGGCATCGACCTCGACCTCGGCGACGATGGCCACCACCGCGCCATTGCGCGGCGCATAGGCGATGCCACGGCCGCGCAGCACGGCAGGGTTGCTGGCCGCCTCGGGGTTGGGGCCGACACGCGGCTGCCACTGCGCACGCTCGGCGGCGGCGCGCACCACCGCTGCATGGCGCGGCTCGGCCAGGTGCAGCAGGCGGAAGGCAACGGGGTCGCTGCCGGCCGCGAGCGCCAGCTCGTCGATGAAACTCTCGCTGGCAAAACAGGTGGCCATGCCGTCGGGGTCGCGCAGGTGCGCGGTGCGCAGGCCAGTGGCCAGCGACTGTTCCCAGGGCAGCAGTTCGGCGCTGACCCGTTTGTGGTCGAA
>JAYSSS010000024.1:0-45619 GCA_043720415.1 Ideonella sp. | reverse complement strand
ATGGTGGCGCGGCGGCCGGTGTGGATCAACCTCGAGTACCTCAGCGCCGAGGCCTATGTCGAACGCTGCCACCGCTTGCCGTCGCCACAACTCGCCGGTGTCGCCGCGGGTTTGACGAAGTGGTTTTTCTACCCAGGCTTCACCGCCCAGACCGGGGGCCTCTTGCGCGAGCCCGACCTGGCGCTTCGCCAGGCCAACTTTGACGCAGCCGCGTGGTTGAACGGGCGCGGCGCGTCCAGGCGTCCGCTTGAACAAGTGATTAGCCTGTTTTGCTACGACAACCCTGCCCTGCCCGCCCTCATCAACAGCCTGGCTGGGCAGCCGACCCTGCTGCTTTCCTGCCCTGGCCCCGTGCGCCCAGGCCTGCGCAACATCGCGCTGCCCGATGGCGTGCGCCACATCGAGCTGCCCTGGCTCAGCCAGCGCGACCATGACCACCTGCTGTGGAGTTGCGATCTGAACTTCGTCAGGGGCGAGGATTCACTGGTGCGTGCCCTTTGGGCCGGGCGCCCCTTCATCTGGAACATCTACCCCCAGCAGGACGGGGCGCACGCTGAAAAGCTGCAGGCCTTTTTGCAGATGTTCTTGCAGACGTCCTCGCCGGTGTTGCACCAGCCTGAAGCCAGCGACGGCGCGGCGCACTGGCAGGCCTTGTCACTGGCCTGGAACGGGCTGGCGCCATGGCCCAGCCCCGGTACAGCCTTGTGGCCGGTGCCCACGGTGTGGCGCAGCAGCAGCGAACGCCGGCGCAACACGCTGCTGCTGCAGGCCGACCTGTGCACCCAGCTGCTCAGCTTTGTTCGAGAAGTCGGCTAAAATTCAAGGCTTTGCGCAGCTTGCGCCCGATTCACCATTCGATTCAGCTTTGGATCGTCATCCCGTTGACAGCAGCCAAGCCTTGGCCACCGGGATCGCTTGGAAAGCACCATGAAAATCGCTCAAGAAATCCGCGCCGGTAACGTCATCATGCATGGCAAGGACCCGTGGGTCGTGCTCAAGACCGAGTACTCACGCGGCGGCCGCAATTCCGCCACCGTGCGCATGAAGTTGAAGAGCCTGCTCACCAGCACCGGCTCCGAGCTGGTCTTCAAGGCCGACGACAAGATGGACCAGATCGTCCTGGACAAGAAGGATTGCACCTACACCTACTTCGCCGACCCGATGTATGTGTTCATGGACAGTGAGTACAACCAGTTCGAGGTCGAGGCCGAGAACATGGGCGATGCGATCCAGTACCTGGAAGACGCCATGACCGTTGAAGTGGTGTTCTATGACGGCAAGGCCATCTCGGTCGAGCTGCCCACCAGCGTGGTGCGTGAAATCATCTGGACCGAGCCGGCTGTGAAGGGCGACACCTCGGGCAAGGTGCTCAAGCCCGCCAAACTGGCCACAGGCTTCGAGATCCCCGTGCCGATCTTCGTGGCCCAGGGCGACAAGATCGAGATCGACACGCGCACGCACGAGTACCGCAAACGCGTTTGATTGCCGCACCAGCGGCAACACTTGAAGGGGCACCCAGGGTGCCCCTTTTTTGCATCCGGCTGCGGCCTTTGTGCGGTGCACCGGCGATGCTTTCCGCCCGGCCAGCGCCCCTGTGCCCACAGCGATACTTTGCGCTCCATGGGATTCGACTTTGATGCCGCCGTCACGGCGCCGTTTCGCATGCAGCCCGGGCTGCGGCGCATGGCGCCCGGCACGCCGCATCTGACGGCCTCGGTGGTGCCGCACCGCGGTGCAGCGCGCCACCTGCGCGAGAAGCTGGCCGTGCTGGCGTGTTTTGCCGATGAGGCCCTGCTGTGCGAGCCCGGCTTCGACGCCGCGCCCGCGCTCGCCACATTGGCCCGGCAGGCGGCGACCGAACACCCGCAGGCGCTGCAAATCGAGCACGACCTTTGGCGTGCGCCGTGGCTGGGCTGGCAGGTGGGTGGTGTGGGGGGCGGTGCGGGGGGTGGTGCAGGCCAGGTCCAGGCCATCGGTCAGGACTGGCCCGAGGTCGGCGCCGTGCTCCGTCAACTGCCGGCCCACTGGCGCCAAGCCGCCCTGCTGTGCCTGGCCTTCTCCGAAGACTTCGCCATCGTCGATGCCAGCTCCGGCCGCATCCCCTGGATGGCGGTGGCCCTGCCATCTTCCTGGGTGCCGCGAGAAAAGATCGGGCGCCATTTCACCGAGGTGCACGCGCCCGTGGCGGACAACGCCCTGCTGCTGCAGGCCAGCGAACACCTGTTGCGCCTGGTCACCGGTGAGCAGCGCTGGGAACGCTTTGTCTGGACCGTGACACCGCATGCGCGGCTGCACGCCCATCCATTGCGCATACAGCGCTGGGCCGATAACCCCGAAGCCTTGTCCAGCCCCGGGCACTGCGCCGCGCTGGCCTGCTTTCGCAGCGAGCGCCAAACCTTCATTCCCGTGCCCGGCACGACACAGGCCCTGTTCACCATTGCCGTGCAGGTGCAGCCACTGGCGATCGCGGTGCACACGCCGCAACGCGCGCGCCAGGTGTTCAACGCCCTCTCGACGATGAGCGCCGAGGTTTTGGCCTACCGCGGCCTGACCGAAGTGCGCCAAGCACTGCTCGGCTGGCTGGAGCAGCGTGCCGAAGGCATGGCATGAGCTTCGCGCCGGTGCGCCCTGCGCAGATTGACTTCAGCGATCCCGCGGCGCCGCAATCAATCGATGGCGGTGACACCTACCCCGCGCGCCACCTGGCATTGCAGCAGGCGCAGCATGTCTACTTGCGGGGCAGTGGCCTGCCCCGGCGTTGGGCCGGGCGCGCGCGCTTCACGGTGTTGGAAACCGGCTTCGGCCTGGGCGACAACTTCCTGGCCACCTGGCAGGCCTGGCGCGATGACCCACAGCGCTGCACACAGCTGTGGTTCATCGCAGTGGAGCGCCATCCGCCCAGCGCGGCCGATCTGGCGCGGGCCCATCAGGGCTCGCACCTGCCCGGCCTGGCCCAGCAACTGCGCGAGCGCTGGCCGCCGGCCACACCCGATCTGCACCGCGTGGACTTTGACGCTGGCCGCGTCCACCTGCTCTTGCTGTGGGCCGACCTGCGCCGTGCCTTGCCCGAGATCGTCGCCCAGGTGGATGCCTTCTACCTCGGCGGCTTGGCGCCCAGCCTCAACGCGACGATGTGGGACGACAGCGCCTTGCGCCGCCTGCACCGCCTGGCCGCACCCGCCAGCAGCCTGGCCACATCGAGCGTGGACGCACCGGTGCACGCGGCCCTGCGTACGGCCGGCTTCGAGCTGAACCTGGCGCCCGGCTTTGCCCATGCGCCACACATGACCATCGGCCGATTTGTGCCGCGCCAGTTGCCAAGCTTGCCGCCCGGCCGCCTGCCCCGTGGCGGCGGCGACGCGCTGGTGGTGGGTGCTGGGCTGGCGGGCGCGGCGGTGGCCCATGCATTGGCCGCACAGGGCATGACGGTCACTGTCCTGGATCAGCATGACCAGCCCTCGCAAGAAGCCTCGGGCAACCCGGCCGGGCTTTACCACGGCATCGTGCATGGCCAGGACGGTCCACATGCGCGCTGGCTGCGCGCTGCGTCGCTGTGGGCCCATGCGCAATACCAGCCCTGGGTGGCACAGGGTCTGATCGAAGGCCAGGCGGCCGGCCTGCTGCGGGCTGAGCGCGAGCTCGATCTGATGGGCATGCGCCGCTTGCTTGAGCGGCAAAAGCTGCCAGCGGATTGGGTGCAGGCCCTTGACCTGGATGAGGCTCGCGTACGCTCGGGCACCACCTGGCGCGCACCGGCCTGGTATTACCCGCGCGCCGGCTGGGTGTCACCGCCGATGCTGGTGCGGCATTGCTTGGGCCGCAGTGGCATTGAGTGGCGCGGCGGCAGGCGCGTGGCGCGGCTGCGCGCGCTGGGCGAGCAGTGGCAAGCGCTGGCCGAGGACGGCACGGTGCTGGCCAGTGCCGGCTGCCTCATCCTGGCCAATTCGGCGCAGGCCATGTCGCTGCTGGCGCCGGTGTTGGGCGCCGGCTTTGCCGATGTCTTCCATACGCCCACCGCCTGGTTGCAGACCACGCGCCAGCCCGCCTGGCGCATGAGCCGTGGCCAAATCAGCCTTTGGTCGCGGGCCCGACGGGTGCTGCCGCTGCCCATCGCAGGCAATGGCTATGCCTTGAGCCTGCCCAAGTCGGGCGCAATGTCAGGCGGCCTGATGTTTGGCGCCAGCGCGCAATGGGATGACGACGAGCCTCAGCCGCGCGACAGCGACCACATCGAAAACCTCGCCATCTTGGGCCGCTTGACGGGCTGGCGGGCGGCACCGCGCGATGCCACCCGCGCCTTGCTTGGGCGCGTCGGCTGGCGCATGCAAACCCCCGACCGCCTGCCCTGGCTGGGGCCCGTGCCAACACCTCAAGTGAGCGACTCGGCGCGCAGCGATCAAGCGCGCTTCATTGCCCGGGTGCCCGGCCTGTACCTGTTCACCGGCCTGGGCGCGCGTGGCCTGACGCATGCACCCCTGGCCGCTGAATTGCTGGCCAGCTGGATCACCGGCGCCCCGATGTCGGCGCCGGCCAGCCTGGTCGACGCCCTGGATGTGGCCAGGCTGTCGGTGAAAGCGGCCGTGCATGCACAGCGGCTGCGGCTCAATCAAAGCTGAGTTGGCGCACGCCTGTGGCCGTGCCCAGCAGGCAAACCCTCGCACGGTGCCGGGCGAAGATGCCCACGGTGACCACGCCTGGCCATTGGTTGATCTCGGTTTCCATGGCCAGGGGATCCTTGATCTGCAGGCCACGCACATCGACGATGACATTGCCGTTGTCGGTGATCACGCCGGCGCGCACCATGGCCTGGCCAGCATAGGCGCTGGCAAAGCGGCGCAACACCTGGGCCACGGCCATGGGGATCACCTCCACCGGCAGTGGGTAGGCGCCCAACACCTTGACCAGCTTGGACTCATCGGCGATGCAGACAAAGCGCTCGGCCAGGTCGGCGACGATCTTCTCGCGGGTGAGTGCGGCACCTCCGCCCTTGATCATGTGGCCAGCGCCGTCGATCTCGTCAGCGCCGTCGATGTACACCGGGATGCGCAGCACATCGCCCGCCTCGATCACCGCAATGCCATGCGCCTGCAGGCGCTGTGTGCTGACCACCGAGCTCGAGACGGCACCCCGAATCCTGTGCTTGATCGTGGCCAGGGCGTCGATGAAATGGTTCACCGTGGAGCCGGTGCCGACGCCCACCACAGTGCCCTCGACCACATGGTCCAGCGCGGCGCGGCCGACAAGTGCTTTCAATTCATCCTGGGTCATGTGACGCGCCTGTGCCGGCGAATGCTTAAGGGACAATCTTTGAATTATGGCCATGCTTCCCTATGCGCTGACGCGCCCTTTTCTCTTCGGCCTGGACCCGGAACACGCGCATGAGCTGACGCTCGACGCCCTGTCCGCCCTGCAGCACACGCCAGCCCGCTGTCTCTGGTCCAGCCCACGCATTGACCAGCCGGTTAGGCTGGCGGGCTTGAACTTTCCCAATCGCATTGGTCTGGCGGCGGGTTTGGATAAGAACGGCCGCTGCATCGATGCGCTGGGCGACATGGGATTCGGCTTCGTCGAGGTCGGCACTGTCACCCCCAAGGCCCAAGCGGGCAATCCCAAGCCCCGCATGTTTCGCTTGCCGCAGGCCCAGGCACTGATCAACCGCCTGGGTTTCAACAACGGCGGTCTGCAGGCCTTCATCGACAACGTGCAGCGCGCCAAGCGCTTTAGGTCCGCTGGCGGCGTGCTGGGCCTGAACATCGGCAAGAACGCGACCACCCCGATCGAGCACGCGGCCGATGACTACCTGCTGGCCATGGAAGGCGTGTACCCGCATGCCGACTACATCACCGTCAACATCTCCAGCCCCAACACACGAAACCTGCGCGCACTGCAAAACGATGCGGCGCTGGATGCCCTGCTCGCCAGCCTGCAGCAGCGCCGGCAAACCCTGGCCAGGCAGCACGCGCGCCAGGTGCCGATCTTTGTGAAGATCGCGCCCGATCTGGACGAGGCGCAGATCAAGCTCATCGCCGCCACCTTGCGCGCCCATGGTGTAGACGGTGTGATCGCCACCAACACCACCCTGGCACGCGACGCCGTGCAGGGCCTGCGCCATGCCGATGAGGCCGGTGGCCTGTCTGGCGCCCCGGTGCGCGAGGCCAGCAATCGTGTGATCGGCATGCTGCGCGCCGCGCTGGGCAGCGCCTATCCGATCATTGGCGTGGGCGGGGTCATGTGCGCAGCCGACGCCTTGGCCAAACGCCGTGCCGGCGCCGATGTCGTGCAAATCTACACAGGCCTGATTTACCGCGGGCCGGGGCTGGTGCAGGAATGTGCCCGGGCCTTGCGTGACGGCTAACCAACCCCAACCCAAACCCATCAACACCATGCCCCGCTTCGCTGCCAACCTTTCGATGATGTACGCCGAGCTGCCCTTTCTGGACCGCTTTGAGGCCGCCGCCCGTGATGGCTTTCGCGCCGTGGAATACCTGTTTCCCTATGAGTTCGATGCCGCGGAGTTGTCGGCCCGATTGCGCGCCAATGGCCTGCAGCAGGTGCTGTTCAACGGGCCGCCCGGCGGCACCGACAAAGCCTCGATTGCCAAGGCCTGGGAGGGCGGGCAGCGCGGCAGCGCCTGCTTGCCGGGGCACGAAGACGAGTTCCGCAGCGGCGTCACGCTGGCGCTGGCCTACGCCCAAACCCTGGCCTGCCCACGCATCCACCTGATGGCCGGGCTGGTGCCCGCGGGCGCGGCGCATGACCGCTTGCGCGCCACCTATGTCGCCAACCTGCGCTGGGCCGCCGAATTGGCCGGCCGCAGCGGTGTGCAGGTGCTGATCGAGCCCATCAACACGCGTGACATCCCGGGCTTCTTCCTTAACCGCCAGGACCAGGCGCATGCCATCCTGGCCGAGGTCGATTCACCGCACTTGAAGGTGCAGATGGATCTCTACCACTGCCAGATCGTCGAGGGCGATGTCGCCATGAAGCTGCGCCAGTACCTGCCCACAGGGCGCGTCGGCCACCTGCAGATCGCCGGCGTGCCGCTGCGCCATGAGCCTGATCTGGGCGAGCTGCACTACCCCTATTTGTTCGAGGTGATCGACGAGCTCGGCTTTGATGGCTGGATAGGCTGCGAGTACCGGCCGCAGCGCGGCCTGCAGCCCGGGGCCACCTCAGCCGGCTTGGGCTGGCTGAAGTCGCGCCAATAGATCGTTACTGCAGCGGCACGCCGGTCTTGCCCTGCAGCTCCTCCCGGGTCACGCCCGGGGCCAGCTCCACCAGCTTCAGACCCTGCGGCGTCACGTCCATCACCGCCAGATCGGTGATCAGGCGATTGACCACGCCCACGCCTGTGAGCGGCAGGGTGCACTGCGGCAGGATCTTCAGATCGATGCTGCCGTCCTTCTTGCGCGCCACATGCTCCATGAGCACGATGACGCGGGCCACGCCGGCCACCAGGTCCATCGCGCCGCCCATGCCCTTGACCATCTTGCCCGGGATCATCCAGTTGGCCAAGTCGCCCTGGGCGCTGACCTGCATCGCCCCCAGGATGGACAAATTGATCTTGCCGCCGCGAATCATGGCGAAGCTGTCGTGTGAGCCGAAGATGCTGGAGCCAGCGATGGTGGTCACCGTTTGCTTGCCGGCATTGATGATGTCGGCGTCCACCTGATCTTCGGTCGGGAAGGCACCGATGCCGAGCATGCCGTTCTCGCTTTGCAGCCAGACCTCGATGTCGGGCGAGACAAAGTTGGCCACCAGGGTGGGCAGGCCAATGCCCAGGTTGACATAGAAGCCGTCTTGCAACTCTTGGGCAGCGCGCGCCGCCATTTGGTCGTGGGTCCAGGCCATGGTTTTAGGCTCCTGCTCGTTCGGTGATGGTGCGTTTCTCGATGCGCTTTTCAGGCGTGGCGTTCAACACCAGGCGGTGCACATAAATGCCTGGCAGGTGGACCGAGTCGGGATCAAAAGCGCCGGTCTCGACGATCTCTTCCACCTCGACCACGGTGAGGCGCCCGGCCATGGCCACGGCCGGATTGAAATTGCGCGCCGTGCGGCGGAACAGCAGGTTGCCGCTCTTGTCGGCCTTCCAGGCCTTGACCAGCGAGACCTCTGGCTGCAGCGAGCGCTCCATCACGTAGATGTGGCCGTCAAACTCACGCGTCTCTTTGCCCTCGGCCACCAGCGTACCCACGCCCGTGCGGGTGTAGAAGGCCGGGATGCCGGCACCGCCAGCGCGCAGCTTCTCGGCCAGCGTGCCCTGGGGCGTGAACTCCAGCTCGAGCTCACCGGCCAGGTACTGGCGCTCGAACTCCTTGTTCTCGCCCACATAGCTGGAAATCATGCGCTTGATCTGACGTGTTTCCAGCAGCTTGCCCAGCCCAAAGCCATCGACGCCGGCGTTGTTGGAAATGACGGTCAGGCCCTTCACGCCGCTGTCGCGCAAGGCCTCGATCAGCGCCTCGGGGATGCCGCACAGGCCAAAGCCGCCCACGGCCAGCAACTGGCCATCGCGCACCACACCGGCCAGGGCCGCGGCCGCACTGGGGTAAATCTTGTTCATGGCATCTCGCAGGGGTTTTCAGTCGGGGTTTCGACAGCGGCGAAGCGTACTACTTAAGCCAATACGTAGGGGCTACGTAAAATTGACTAAGGCCGCTGCCCCCACACCACGCCCACACCACGCCCACACCACCCCCACACCACCCCCACACCACCCTCACACCACGCAGGATCGACCATGACCGAGCTCGCCGCCCTTGACTCCACCGCACTGCAGGCAATGCTGCGCGGCAGCGTGGTAGCCCCATGGGTGCTGGACCTGGGGCTGAAGGTGATAACTTACAAAGACGGTGAACTCACCCTGAGCCTGCCAGTGCAGGCCCACCTGGTGCATGGCGGCGGCGTGCTCTGCGGCCAGGCCATGATGGCCGCGGCCGACACCGCCATGGTCTTGGCCATCAGCGGCCAGCTCGGTGCCTTTCGGCCCATGACCACGGTGCAGCTGCAAACCAGCTTTCTGCGGCCCGTCTCAGGCGGCGAAACAGCGGCCACCGTCACCGCACGCGTGCTGCGCCTGGGCAAGAACCTGGCCTTTGGCGAGATCGAAATCAAGGATGGCAGCGGCCGCTTGGCGGCGCACAGCACCACCACCTATGCGCTGTTGTGAGCGGGCGCAAGCACGCCGCGCCGACAGCACCGCGCCCAGGCCTCACAAACCAGCCTCAAGCACCGGCCATGACGACCATCGCACTCGACTACCGCACCGCCTTCGAGCTGGCGCCCATCGGCCTGGTGCTGTCACGACAACGCAAGATCGTCGATTGCAATCGGCAGTTGCTGGCCATGTTCGCCGCCCAGGCGCAGCAGTTGATCGGGCATTCCTTCGAGGTGCTCTACCCCACGCACGACGAGTTTGAGCGCACCGGCGCGCGCATCGCCGCCAGCCTGGACGCCCAGGGCTGGTACGCCGACGACCGCGTGATGAAGCGCGTGGGCGGCGCCGTGCCGGGCGAGCTGTTCTGGTGCCATGTCAATGGCCGCGCGCTGGACCCGGCACAGCCCCATGCCGCGGGCATCTGGGCCTTCGAAGACCTGTCGTCCAAACGCCGCTTGAAGGTGGACTTCACCGCCCGGGAGCGCGAAATCGCCACGCTTTTGATCGAGGGCCTGACGAGCAAGCAGATCGGCAAGCGCCTGTTCATCAGCCCGCGCACGGTGGATGTCTACCGCGCCCGATTGATGCGCAAAGTAGGTGCCGCGACCACGCCCGAGTTGGTCAACAAGCTGCTTGCGGCCTGAGCGAGCGGCTCACACCAATTGCTGTTTCAGCCAGTCGGGCAGTGGCAGGGATTTCTGCAGCTTGAAATCGGTCCACACCACGGTCGCGCCGCCACTGGCGTGGATCACGCCCGGTGCATCGGTGCGCTCCAGCGTGGCATAGGTGTCAAAGCTGCTGCGCCCGACTTCGCCCACAAAGTGCCGCGCCAGTACCTCGCCGGGATATTCAAGCTGGCGCATGAAGCTGCAAAAAGCATTGACGATGATGGGGCCCTGAGTCGCGCCTTCGGGCATGCAGCCCAGGCTTTTAAACCACTCGATGCGCAGGCTCTCCAGGAAACGAAAATACACAGTGTTGTTGACATGGCCCATGGCGTCCATGTCGCCCCAGCGGATGGGGATGCGCATCTCGAAAGTCAGCTTCTTGTCTTGCGGGATCTCAAAGCGCATGTTGGGCGTACTTTCGACGAGACTGCGACCTGAGCCTAACCGTGGTTTGTAGGCGTCGCATCGATGCCCAGCTCGCCGGCCATGCGCATGACCAGGGCACGCAGGCTGGCGATCTCATCGGCCATTCGCGCCTGCTCAGCCTTGAGCGCCGCGAGCTCTCCCGCACCCACCGATTCGCCCGCGCCTGAATCCTCATGGCGGGCCGCCGTCATCTGCACCTCACCGCACAGCAGGTGCGCCCAGCGTGGCTCACGCGCGCCAGGGGCTCGCGGCAAGAGCTCGGCGCGGGATGGCAGCTTCTCGGCCAGCTCATTGAGAAAGCCCTCGACCGATGAAATGTCGGCAAAGCGGTGCAGGCGCTCAGCATTGGCGCGCAGCTCGGCCGAGGTCTGCGGCCCGCGCAGCATCAGCGTGGCCAGCAGCGCCTGCGCCGCGCTGGGCACGCCCAGGCCGCGCGCCACGTTGTGCTCATAACGCGCCACCCGGCTGCCGCTGCTCATGAACAACAGGTTCAAGGCTTTCAGGCCATCGGCCGCGGTCATCACCTCGGCCTCGGTGGCGCTGATCACCGGATCGCGCGCCGTCTTCTGGTTGCAGCCGGCGAGCAGTGAGTTCAGCGACAGCGGGTAGGTGTCTGGGACGGTGGCCTGCTTCTCCACCAACACCGAAAGGCCGCGGGCTTCCAGTGGGGTCAGCGCGCGCATGGACTCAGGCGCTGAAGCCGTCGTCGGCGGTCAGCACGGCGCCATTGATGAAGCGGCTCTGGTTGGCCACCAGCATCATCAAGGCCGAGTCCAGATCACTGGGCTCGCCCACGCGCTTGCGCGGCAGCATGCCCACCAGCTTTTGCCCGGCCTCGGTCTGCCAGTGGTGGTGGTTCAACTCGGTGTCGATGTAGCCCGGGCACAGCGCATTGACATTGATGCCGAACTTGCCCCACTCCAGCGCCATGGCGCGCGTCATGTGCACCACGGCGGCCTTGCTCATGGCGTAGACACCAATCTGGCTGAGCACGCGCAGGGCGGACACCGACGACACATTGACGATGCGCCCCCCCGTGAAGGTGCCCGGCGCCGCCCCGCGTGAGCGCGCGATCATGCGGCGCGCCACCTCTTGCGCCACAAAAAATGCGCCACGGGTGTTGGTGTTCATGACGTAGTCGTAGTCCTCGGGCGTGACATCGACCAGGCGCTGCGTGGTGCTCACGCCCGAGTTGTTGATGAGGATGTCGATCGTACCCATCTCGGTCTCGGCATGGGCCACGGCGGATTTGATGCTGTCGATGTCGGTGACATCGAGCTCCACCGCGTGCGCGTCGCCGCCTTCGCTCTCCAGCTCGGCACGCAAGGTCTTGAGCCGCTCAAGCCGCCTGGCGGCCAGCACGACGCCGGCACCGGCCTTGCTCAGCACACGTGCGAACTGCGCACCCAGGCCGCTGGAGGCGCCGGTGATGAAGGCCACGCGGCCGGAGAGATCGATGTTGTAGGACATGCCAACCTTGTTGAACAGAGTGATCGGCGGGCACCATAGCACGCGACCCGCGCCCGATGCGCTCACCGCCGGTGTGCAGCCAGGCCTGCGCGGCCAGGCCGGTGCCACCCCTGGGCGGCGGCGGCCGGCAGCGGTTCAACTCAAAAAAGCACGACCGTTCTATTTTCACGCCCGATGGCTACAATCGCGCCGAACTTCACAGCCACCCGCCGACCATGACACCCCAACAAATCCTCGATCAACACGGCCCGCGCGAGGCCATGGAATACGACGTCGTCATCGTCGGCGGCGGCCCGGCCGGCATGGCCACGGCGATCCGGCTCAAGCAGCTCGCCGCAGCGGCCGGCAAGGAGGTTTCGGTGGTCGTGCTGGAGAAAGGCTCGGAGCCCGGCGCCCACACGCTGTCGGGCGCCGTGATGGACCCCATCGCGCTGAACGAGCTCATCCCCGACTGGAAGGAAAAAGGCGCGCCGCTGAAGCAGGCCGTGACCGCAGACCAGGTGCTCTTTCTGGCCGCGGATGGCGGCACCGCCACCACGCCCGACTACCTGGTGCCCGACTGCCTGCACAACCATGGCTGCTATGTCGTCAGGTTAGGTGCGGTGGTGAAGTGGCTGGGCGAGCAGGCCGAGGCCCTGGGTGTCGAGGTCTTCCCCGGCTTCACCGCCGCCGAAGTGCTGTACGACGCGCAAGGCGCCGTGCGTGGCGTGGCCACCGGCAATCAAGGCATAGGCAAGGATGGCCAGCCCCACGGCGGCTTTCAGATCGGCATGGAGCTGTTGGGCAAATACACCATCTTTGCCGAAGGCGCACGCGGCCACCTGGGCAAGCAGTTGATCGCCAAGTACCAGCTCGATGCCGGCCGCGACCCGCAGAGTTTTGCCATCGGCATCAAGGAGCTGTGGGAGGTGCAGGCGTCGCAGGCGCAGCCCGGCCTGGTGGTGCATACCGCCGGTTGGCCGATGCAGGACAACACCTTCGGCGGCGGCTTTCTCTACCACCTGGAGGACAACAAGGTGACGTTGGGCTTTGTCATCGGCCTGGACTACCAGAACCCGTGGATGAGCCCGTTTGAAGAGATGCAGCGCTGGAAGACCCACCCGGCAATTGCCCAGCACATCCGGGGCGGCAAGCGCATAGGCTATGGCGCACGCGCCATCAACAACGGCGGCCTGCCGCGATTGCCCAAGACGGTGTTCCCCGGCGGCGCCTTGGTCGGCTGCGACGCCGGCTACCTGAATGCCTCGCGCATCAAGGGCAGCCACGCCGCCATCAAGACCGGCATGTTGGCTGCTGAAGCGGCTTTCGAGGCGCTGTCGGCTGGACGCGCACATGACGAGCTGTCCGCCTACCCCAAGGCCTTTGAAGCCAGTTGGCTGCACACCGAGTTGCAGCGCGACAAGAACTTCAAGGCCTGGTTCAAGAAGGGCAAGCTGATCGGCAACCTGATGACCGGCATCGAGCAATGGCTGCTGCCCAAACTGGGCATTCAGGCGCCGCCCTGGACATTGCACGGCACCACCGCCGATCACCAGAGCCTCTTGCCCGCCGATGAATGCCAAAAGATCGACTACCCCAAGCCCGATGGCCAACTGAGTTTTGACCGCCTGAGCTCGGTCTTCGTCAGCAACACCAACCACGAAGAGAACCAGCCGGCACACCTGACGCTCAAGGACGCCAGCGTGCCCGTGGCGCTGAACCTGGCCAAATACGCTGGGCCCGAGAGCCGCTATTGCCCGGCCGGCGTGTATGAGTTCGTCAAGACCGACGACGGCGCCGACAAGCTGCAGATCAATGCCCAGAACTGCGTGCACTGCAAGACCTGCGACATCAAGGACCCCTCGCAAAACATCGTCTGGATCACGCCCGAGGGTGGTGGTGGGCCCAATTACGCGGGCATGTGAGGCGAGGCGAAGACCGCAGCCGCCCTCATCACAATGGGCGCCCAGCAAAAGCAAACGGGCCAGTCCCTTTTGAGAACTGGCCCGCTGGTTTTACTGGTCGGGACGGCGGGATTCGAACTCGCGACCCCTTGCACCCCATGCAAGTGCGCTACCAGGCTGCGCTACGCCCCGACTGAGCCGGTGATTGTAGTCACAACTCTGCAGCAGCCTGCGGGCAAGCCACCACAATGTCGGCGCAGCGCGGGGCAGCCCAGCCAAAGTCGGTTGGAAAATAGGTGGCGCTTTCACTGCAATGACCTCAAAACACCTGTCCCTCCACATGACCCGCAATGATTTGCTTGCCCTATACCGTGACCACGGCCACCAGGCCTACGACAGTGAGGGTGTGAGCCAGTTGCAGCACGCATGGCAATGCCTGCAGTTGGCGCAGCGCGCCGCAGCCCCGCCAGCGCTGCAACTGGCGGCCTGGCTGCACGATGTCGGCCACCTGGTGGCCGGCCTGCCCGGCTCGCCCACCTTGCAGGGCATCGACGACGCCCACGAGGCGGTGGCGGTGGTCACCCTGCAGCCGCTGTTCAGCGACGCCGTGGTCCAGCCGGTGGCGCTGCACGTTGCCGCCAAACGCTATTTGGTCGCTGCACAGCCACGTTATGCGGCGTCGCTGTCAGCAGATTCGGTACGCAGCCTGGCCCTGCAGGGCGGGCCCATGTCGACCGCTGAGCAAACCAGCTTCATGGCCCTCCCCCACGCCCGCGACACCCTGCGTCTGCGGGTGTGGGATGACCAGGCCAAGGTCTGCGATTGGCAGCCTGTGAGCGCCGATCTTGCACTACAGGAACTGCACAAAATGCTGGGGTCAGGTCTTTAATTTAAAGTCCGGCAGGCCCACCCCATCCGCCAGCCTCAGTCCGCTTTGATCGCCGCCTCGCGGATCAGCACGGCCCAGGCCGCCGTCTCGCGTTTGATCTGCAAGGCGAAGTCTTCCTGTCGGCTGGCTACAGGCGTTAGGCCCTGCGTCAACAGGCGATCCCGCACGCTGGCCTGGGCCAACAGCTCGGCAATGGCCGCCTGGGCCCGGGCCACGGTGGCGGGCGCGGTGCCCGCCGGTGCCATGACGCCATACCAGGAGGGCACATCGATGCCCTTCACCCCCGCCTCGGCCAGGGTGGGGATGTTTGGTGCGGTGGCCGCCCGCTGCGCCGTGGTCACCGCCAGGGCGCGCAGCTTGCCGCTTTGAATGTGCGGCAGCAGGGTGGGCAGCGCGCCAAACATCAGCTGCACCTGGCCACCCAGCACATCTTGCAGCGCCTGTGCCGTGCCTTTGTAGGGCACATGCAGGAGATCGATCCTGGCCTCGCGCTTGAGCAGCTCGCCAATCAGGTGCAGGCTGGAGCCATTGCCCGGCGAGGCATAGCCCAGCTTGCCCGGGTTGACACGCGCATGGGCGATCAGCTCGGCCAGGTTTTGCGCCGGCACGCTGGGGTGCATCACCAGCACATTGGGTGTATAGGCCAGCAGCGTGACCGGCGTGAAATCGCGCTCCCAGTGAAAGGGCAGGTTGGGGATGAGCGTGGCGCTGATCGTGATGTTGCCCTGGGGTACAAAGAGCCAGGTGCTGCCATCGGGTGCAGCGCGCGCCACCTGCAGGATGCCGATGTTGCCGGACGCGCCGGGTTTGTTCTCCACCACCACGGCGTGGCCTGACCTGGCCTGCAGCGGCTCGGCGATGGCGCGGGTGATGAAATCCAGCGGACCACCGGGCGGGAAGGGCAGGACGAACTTGAGCGGCTTGTCCGGCCATGTCGTTTGCGCAATAGCACTGGGCACCGCCGCCACCATGGCCAGCGTGGCAAACGCCAGCCTGCACTTCGCCAAGCATCGATGTCTCATGCCGCCCCTCCTTGTTTCGGCTGTTGCGCAGCCAGCGCAGCTTGCACCTGTTGACTCCGCTGCGCCTGCAGCGCCTGCCAAATTTTCACCGCCGTGATCGGCAGTGAGGTGATGCGCACGCCCACCGCATCGTGCACCGCATTGGCCACGGCGCTGGCCATGGGCAAGATGGTGGCCTCGCCCGCACCCTTGGCACCAAAAGGCCCGGGGCCATGGCCCTGCTCCTGGGTGATGGTGATGAATTCGGGCGGCAGATCGGCCGCCAGCGGCACGCGGTAGCTCAGTGCGTCGCCATTCTGCAGTTGGCCATCGTCGCCGTAGACCATTTGCTCAAACAGCGTCTGCCCCAGCCCCATCAGCGCCGCGCCCTCCTCCTGGCCGCGGCACACCAGCGGGTGCAGCGAGCGGCCGGTGTCGCCGCTGGCCACCAGTTTGATGATGCGCAACTGCCCGGTCTCGGTATCGACCTCGACCTCGACCGCGCCCCAGCCGATCTCCCAGAACACGCACTGCGCCTCCAGCGGCGCGCGGTGATCGAGCTCGGGCTTGTAAAAGCCGTCGACCGAAAACTCATAGCCCGTGCCGCCAAAGTGCCTCATCACCAAGGGTGCTAGCAAGTGGCGCACCTGACCATGCACGATGGCGCCGTCGTCCAGCGCGAGCTCGGCCCGCGGCAGCTTCAACTGCATCGCCGCAAAGTCCAGCACCTGGTCCCTCAAGGCCTGTGCCGCTCGCTGCACTGCCTGGCCCATCACGGCCACGCCCGAGCTGGCATTTGTCCCCTGATCGAAGGGCGTGAAGTCGGTGTTGATGGGCGCATAACTCACACGATCAGCGCGGGTGCCCAGCACTTCGGCGGCCACCTGGGCCAGCGTGGTGTGCGCCCCCTGGCCGATCTCGACCGTGCCGCAGAGCAAGATGACATCGCCCTGCGTCGTCATCTTGATGCGCGCCAGCGCCGGCTTGTTAACGCCGCCACCATCCTTGAAGCCCACAGCGATGCCAATGCCACGCTTCTTGCTGCCGCCGACATCGGCCCGCGGCCGGTGGTAGCCAATGGCCTGGCAGACCACATCCAGCCCCAGGCGCATGTCGCTGTCGACGCCGCTCTCGCCGGGCATGAAGGGCTCATGCAGGGCCAGCAGGTTGCGCTGGCGCAGGTCATAGGGGTCCAGGCCCAGACGGCGCGCGATCATATCGATTTGCGATTCCGATGCCCAGCTCGCCTGCGTGCCGCCAAAGCCGCGAAAGGGCCCGGCCGGCGCCGTGTTGGTCATGACGCAGGCGCAGCGCGTGTCGATGTGGCGCCAGCGGTAGGGGCCGGGCGCGCGGTAGCCGGCTTTCTCGGCCACCAAGGGGCTGGCGTCTGAATAGGCACCGGCATCGAGCTCGATCACACTGCGCCGCGCCACCAGCGTGCCATCGCTCATCACACCGGTCTTCAGGCGCAGAATGGCAGCGTGCTGGGTGTTGGTGAGAAAGCCCTCTTCCATGGTCAAGGCCAGCCTGACCGGTTTGCCCGTTAGCTGAGACAGCAACACGGCGGCGGCTTCGGTCTTGACATTGTTCTTGGCGCCGAATCCGCCACCGATGTAGGGCACCTGCACGGTGATGCGGTTCTCGGCCACTTTGAACATGCGCGAGAGCTCTTTGCGCAGCGGGAAGGGGTTCTGGCAGCTGGACCAGACCTGTATGCGACCCTGCCTGGCGTCAGCCAGGCTGACGAAGGGCTCGAGGTGGTAGTGCGTCATGCGCGAGAAGCGGAATTCGTCCTCGAAGACATGGTCGCAGGCGTCGAACTCGTCCGCGCTGCCCGTGCTGTAGGCGAATTCGTAGCAGACATTCTTGCGTGGCCGCAGTGTGGCGCTGGCGCCCTGGCCATAGGGCGGCACGATGCCGGCGGGGGCCTGCTCGAACAGCGCCGGCATGTCGTCAGTCAGTGCCTGGGCGATGTGCGCGGCCACCGGCAGATCGGCGTAATCCACCTCGATCAACGCCAGCGCCGCCACCGCCAGGGCTTCGGTGTCGGCGGCCACGGCGCAGACGATGTCGCCGATGTAGCGCACACGGTCCATGGCGACGATGGGCTGATCCTTGATGAAATAACCATAAAACGGCGCGACATGCGCGGGGATGTCGGCCCAGGTCAGGACCGCACGCACGCCAGGCATGGCGCGGGCCGCGCTGGCGTCCAGCCGGGTGATGCGCGCATGCGCCCGCGGGCTGCGCAGCAGTTTGGCGTGCAGCATGCCGGGCAGCGCCAGATCGGCGGTGTACTGCGCCTGGCCGCTGACCTTGTCCATCGCGTCGCGGCGCGGCAGGGACTTGCCGATCTGCTTGAATGGTGGGTTAGGCGATGGGCCTGACACGGCGTTGGTCGCTGCGGCCATCAAAGCAGCGTCGGCCCCATTCGTCACCACCGCGGCGCCAGCCATGCCACGCGACATGTCACCAACGTCGAGCCTGGTGCCGCTCATGCGTCCACCCCGGCGTCCACCCCGGCGCCCGTCCCTTCGCGCAGGCGCTGAGCCGCGGCCTGCACCGCCAGGGCGATCAGCGCATAGCCGGTGCAGCGGCACACATTCGAGCTCAGCCACTCGATGATGGTGTCGCGGCTGGGGTCGGGCTCTCGGTCCAGCAGCGCCTTGGCCAGCAGCACCATGCCGGCGGTGCAATAGCCACATTGAAAGGCGCTGTGGTCGATGAAGGCCTGCTGCAGGGCGTGCAGGCGGCCATCGGCGCCGGCCAGGCCCTCGATGCTGAGCACCTCGCAGCCCTGCGCCTGAAAGGCAAAGGTCGAGCAGCTTGCTGTGGGCTGGCCATCGATCAACACCGTGCACGCACCGCACACGCCGCGCGAGCAGCCCAGCTTGGTGCCGGTCAATCCCAAATCGTCATGCAAGAGGTCGGCCAGGGTGCGCTCGACCGGCACCTGGCGCTCGCAGGCCGCGCCATTGAGCCGCATGGACAGCGCCACGACGCTGACCGCCGCGCCGCTGCACACACCGGCGCCGGCAGCATCGGCAAGGCCCTGCCCCAACACCACTGCACCTGATTCAGCCATGCCCCACCCCCGTCACAGCAGACGCGCCCGCCACCCCAACCAATGCCGCCAGCCGGCGCGACAACAGCACCGCCCCGGCCGCCCGCGCATAGGCGTGGGTGACCGCCACATCGCTGAAGCTGCCAGGCAATTGATCGAAGACATCGGAGGCGATGCGCCGCGCATCGCGGCCGACGCTGGCCAGGTCTGCGTCCGGCAGCGGCAGTGTCAGCAGCGCCGGCTGCAGGTGCTCGCTGGCCACCGCGCAGCACAGCATCAGGCCATGGGCTGCGCGGTGCAGCGCTACGGCCAGCGTGAGCAGCGGCCGCATCGAACGCTCATAGCCATAGGCCACAAGCTGCGCCGTGGGCAGCTCGATGTGCGTGAGCACGGCGCGCGGCTCTGGCGCCGATGACCACAGCTCGGCCGGTGTCAAACGCTGCACACCTTGCGCGCTGGCAAACACCAGACTGGCCTGCGCCGCCGCCATCAGCACCGAGCCCTCGTAGCGCACGCGCCGCGCCATCAGGTTGCCGCCCAGGGTGCCGGTGAAGCGCACCCGGGGCTTGGTGAGGCTGGCCCAGGCCTGGGCCACACCGCTGGCTTGCTGCAGCAGCAGCGGGTGCGTGCTGCCGGCATGGTGGCTGACCATGGCACCGATGCGCAGGCCTTGAGCGGTGGCTTGGACGTGGTGCAGCTCGGCCACGCCGGCCAGGCTGATCAGCTCTTGCGGCTGCAGGCCTTCGTTGAAAGCCGCGACCAGATCGCTGCCACCGGCGAGGATGGCGGGGCGATGCGATTGGGCCAAGGCGCGCAAGGCTTCAGCCGTGCTTTTTGGCTGATAGAGCTTGAAGGGCGGCAGGCTGCGCGCCGAGGTCGCGATGAGGCCGGCGGTGGGGATGAGTTGCATGCGGCGGGCGTCCTTGGCTGCGGCTTATTGCTGGGCGGTGCGGTGCGGTGCGGGGCCGGTGCCGGGTTCAGGACGAGCGGGCTTGCAGGCCTGCGGCCGCCGTCGCTGGCATCGCCACTGTGGCCGCGCCCTGGGCGATATGTGCTTTTGCGATCTGCGCCCTGGCCTGCTCCGTGGCGCGCTTCTCCAGCATGCGCCGCACCCGCGCCAGGCCGACATCGTGCTCATACAAGAACTCATGCTCACGCGCATCGGCGGCCATGCTTTCGAGCACGACGCGGTCTTGCTCAAGCACCGTCCAGTGCAGGCCCTCCAGGCGGTTGCGGTACAAAAATCGCCAGGTGCTGCGCTGCCAACCCTCGACCTGACGCGTGCGCCAGAAATACACCTGGCAGTGATGTTCATCCACAGGCGTGGCGAAACCGACGATGCCGAAACTGCCGCCGGGGCCGAACTTCTTTTGGTAGGGGATGGACAGCCGCAGCCACAGGCAGCCGGTGTCGCCCAGCTCGACCCAGTCGAAATTGACGCCGCGCTGGCCGACCTTCTCGAACACCAGGCCTGTGGGTGTCTTGCGCACCCGCATGTCGGCCTGCTTGTCACCCTCGGCCATGGAGTGCGAGGCGGCGTGCAGGTAGGCGCCGTGCATCGGGTCCATGACGTTGTCGATGGCGTAGCGGTAGCTCGTCTTCCAGTTCGCCATGCACAGAAAGTGCGCGTACTGATTTGACGTTAGCTCTTCGGGTAATTGCAGCGCTGCCGGCTCGGCCGCGGGCAGCGGCGCGGGCTCGGCCGTCGCATCCAGCCCAAACCACAAAAAGATGGCACCCGCGGCTTCGCGCACGGGATAGCTCTTGACGCAGGCCTTGCTCTCCAGCGGGCAGTTGGTCGAGGCCGGCACCTTGTGCACGACGCCACTGCCGCGCACCTCCACACCGTGGTACCAGCAGGCCAGGCGGTCGCCCAGGTTCCAGCCCAATGACAGCCGCGCGCCGCGGTGCGGGCATCGGTCTTGCAGCGCATGCACCTGGCCACCCTGCCCGCGCCACAAGACGATTTGCTCGCCCAGGCGGGTGATGCCGACGGGGGCGTCCTGCACCTGCCAGCTCGGGGCCACCGGATACCACAGGTCGCGCAGGCCGGTGGCCAGGAGGTGCTGGGCGCGAACGGCAGTGGCCGTGGCGTCTGCATCGCTGGCGGTGGGGGAAGTGGACATGGGCGCTGCTCCTTCGCTGTTCACCGTCAATCGCCCAGGCGCGCCATGGTGGCCTCAAACGAGGCCTCGGTCCAGGCCAGGCCGTCTGGGGCGAGCACAACCAGTGCGTTCAAGCCCGCCACCACCTCGGCCAGGGTTTGCGCACCGGCAGCGAACACCTGCTCCAGCGCATCACCCAGGGCGTTTTCATAGACCGTGGGTTCGGCCGCGCGGTGCTGCCAGATGATGTTGCCGACCTGGCCTGGTGACTCGATCTGTCCTTTGCCGGCGACGTGGGCGGGGGTGCCTGCGGGCAGTGGCGCGAGATAGGGGTTGAAGTTCATGGGCGGGCCTCCTGGCGCGGTGATGGGTGCGGGCAAAACCAAAGGGTGAAATCCAGAAAGGCGCTGGGCTATATCGGCAGGATCTGAATCTGGATCTGCCCTTCGGCCAGGCGCACCGGATAGCGCCGCAAATCGCCGCAGGGCTCGCCGCGCAGGTGTTTGCCGGTGGTGACATCAAACACCGCGGCGTGCAGCGGGCACTCCACCTCACAGCCTTCGACAAAGCCCTGGCTGAGGTTGGCCGCGGCATGCGGGCAGATGTCGTCCACAGCATGCAGGGCGCCATCGACCTCGTAGATGCCGATGGCGGTTTCGCCCTGCTCATACGCCAGCGGCGCATCGGGGCCGAGCTGATCGCGCGTGCCCACTGAAATCCAAGTGTCCATTGCTTCTTGCTCCTGTTGTTCAGTCTGGCCTAACCTATTTGTCGCACGGCCATCGGTTCAAGCCGCGATGCGGCATATCTCGACAAGCCAAGGCGAGTGCCTCAATCACGCTTGTCACTCAAGAATTTGCCATCCACCTTGATGCCCTTTTGCCGCCGCGTGCTGCCGTCCAGGCCGCCATCGATGGCCCATTCGGCAAAGACGCTGGGGCCGGGTTCGAAATCGCGCGGCTGCCAGGCCTCGGTGAGCTCGTCTTCATCGGCGTAGTACTCGATCAGGCCGCCGGCCGGGTTGCGGAAGTACCAGAAATAGGCCGATGAGATCGGGTGCCGGCCAGGGCCGAGTTGGGTCTCCCAGCCGCAGCGGCTGAAGTGCAGGCCGCCGCCGAAGACCTCGTGAATATCGCGCACCGTGAAGGCCACGTGGTTGAGGCCACGCTGGGCCTGCGGCGTGCGCAGCAAGAACAGATCGTGGTGGCCACCGCGCGGCGCGCAGCGCAGAAAGGCGCCGCGGTCAGGGTAGCGGTCTGAGGCGACAAAACCCAGCGCCTTGTAGAAGCTTTCGCAGGCCACCAGATCGGAAACAAAAAGCACGACATGGCCGATCTCGACCGGCGTGGCGCGCTCGTAGATGGGTGCGGGCGTGTCCACCCGCAGGCGCTGATCAAAGGTGTTGCAGGCCGCGCCGCGCACCTCGATGGGGCGCTTGCGGCTGCGCTGGAAGCGCAGGGCCAGGCCATTTGGATCGGTGGCGCCAATGCGCTGGCCGTCGTCCACAAAACCCGGCTGCGACGCCAGCACTTGGCGCAGCATGGCCAGAGTGGCGTCGGCACCGTCGCCACCCACGCCCCACACCACTTCACGCAGCGTGGGCCCGGCCTCCATCGCCGCGGGCAGGGCCACCCGGGCCGGGTCGGCAACGATGACGCGGCCGCCGTTTTGCGTCTCGAACAGCAGGCGGTCCGGCGCGGGCAGCGGCTTCAATCCCCAATCGAGAAAGAAGCGCTCGCAGGTCGCCAAGTCGCTGGCGCCGTAGGTGATTTCGTCGATGCCGAGTATGGCCATGGGGGACCGCTGCTGGCCCGGGCTTCGATACCTCTGCCCGAACGGGGATGGTGGTCGCTGGGTGGTGAAGCCAGCGCGCTGCTAACGATCAATCGGCGCGAATACCGAGCTCCTTGACCAGCTTGCCAAAGCGCTCATCGTCGTCGCTGATTTGCTTGGCCAGCACGGCGGGCTCACCACCAATGGGCTCGATGCCCAGGGTGGCCATGCGCGCCAGCACATCGGGCATCTTCACGATTTCATTGAAATGCGCGTTGAGGGTGCGCACCAGCTCGGGCGCCATGCCCTTGGGCCCGAGCAGGGCCATCCAGGCGCTGACGTCCAGATCCCGGTAGCCCAGCTCAATGAGCGTGGGCACATCGGGCATGAGCTTGGTGCGCGCGCGCTCGGCCACCGCCAGGGGCAGCAGCTTGCCCGTGCTGACATGCTGGCCCACCGCACCCGGCGTGATCCAGCCCACGGTGACATGGCCGCCCAGTGCATCGGTGACCACCGGGGCCACGCCGCGGTAGGGCACATGGGTCATCTTGGTGCCGGCGGCACGGTTGAGCATCTCGGCGGCGATGTGCATGGGCGAGCCGGCGCCCGGGCTGCCATAGGTGAAGGCCTTGCCGGCCTTGGCATCGGCCATCAACTGCTTCATGTCCTTCACGCCCACCGAGGGCGAGGCCACGATCAGCAGCGGGATGTTGCCGGTCTTGATGATGGGCGTGAAGTCCTTGACCACATCGTGGGCGATGTTGGACGCCAGCTTGAGCACATGCTGGGCGATGGGAAAGGTGCTGGGCGTGAACAGCAGGGTGTGGCCATCGGGCGCCGACTTGGCGACATAGGAGTTGCCGATGGCGCCGCTGGCACCCGGCCGGTTGTCCACCAGCACCTGCTGGCCAATGCGCGCACTCAGCTTTTCAGCGTAGACGCGGGCGATGGCATCGGTGTCCCCACCCGCGGGGTAGGAGACCACCAGGGTGACGGGCTTGCTGGGCCAGGCCTGGGCGCTGACGCCGCCAGCGGCAAAGGCCACGGCGATGCTGGCGAGGGTGGTGAGAACAAGGCGGCGAGGGAATGTCATGTGGGTCTCCAAACGGTGTGCAGGGGTGATCGTGAAAGACAGGCGAGAGGGCTAACTGCTGGATCAAGGGGTGGGAAGAAGGGACGACAAGACGGGCGGCAACAGGGGTGAATCAAGCGGCTGGCGCGGCGCCCGGGCCGGCCCAGGGCAGAGGCTCCACGTTCAGCCCCCAGTACAGGCTTTTTTGTTCCATGTACTGCAAGATGCCCAGGCGGCCTTTCTCGCGGCCGATGCCGCTGTCGCGCCAGCCACCAAAGGGCGTGGAAATGGAGAACTGTTTGTAGGTGTTGATCCACACCGTGCCGGCCTGCAATGCGCGGCCCACGCGCCAGGCGCGCTGGTGGTCGCGGCTCCAGATGCCCGCGGCCAGGGCGTAGACGCTGTCGTTGGCCTGGGCCAGCAGATCGTCTTCATCGTCAAACGGCAGGGCCACCAGCACCGGGCCGAAGATCTCTTGTTGGCAGATGGATTGCGCATTGGCCAGGCCGTCGATGATCGTGGGCAGGTAGTAGAAACCGCGCTCGCGGCCGGCGCCATCCGGGCGAACACCGCCACAGCGCAAGCGCCCGCCATCGGCCAGACCTTGGGCCACGTAGCGCTCCACGCTGTCGCGGTGCGCGGCCGATATCAGCGGGCCCATCTGCGTGCGCTCATCCAGCGGGTCGCCCACGCGCAGGGCCTGGGCGGCGGTGATCAAACGATCCATGAAGGCCGCATAAAGCCGGCGCTGCACAAACAAGCGCGAGCCGGCGATGCAGGACTCACCCGAGGAGCTGAAGATGCCGTAAAGCACGCCGGCCAGGGCGTGGTCGAGATCGGCGTCTTCAAACACGATGGTGGGCGATTTGCCGCCCAGCTCAAGCGACACCGACATCATCTTGTCGGCCGCCTGGTGGGCAATGCCGCGGCCGGTGGCCGTGCCGCCAGTGAATGACACACGGCGCACCAGCGGATGCTTGACCAGGGCATCGCCGACGACGCTGCCCTTGCCCGGCAGCACGCTGATGATGCCGCGCGGCACGCCACAGGCCTCACACAGGCGCGCCAATTCAAGTGCCGCCAGCGGGGTGATCTCGGCCGGCTTGACGACGACGGCATTGCCCGCAGCCAGGGCCGGCGCCATCTTCTGCGCTTCGCTGGCGATGGGTGAATTCCACGGCGTGATGGCCGCGACCACGCCCATGGGCTCATGCAGGCTCATGGTCAGGTGGGCACCGCGCTGCGGCGTGAGCTGGTCCTCCAGGGTCTCGCAGGCGGCGGCAAAGTACTGGAAGGTGCCGGCCGCGCTATCGACCAAAGCACGCGTCTCGTTGATGGGTTTGCCGTTGTCGCGGCGTTGCCAGTGCGCCAGGCGCTCGCGCTGGGCGCGGATGGCCTCGGCCACGCGGAACAGCACCAGTGCGCGTTCATGCGGCTTGCGTGTCGCCCAATCGGTCTTGCGCCAGGCCTGGTGGGCGCGCTCCACCGCCTCGACAGCGTCGTCGGCGCTGGCGGCGTGCAGCTCGGCATTGGTGCTTTGGTCGGCCGGGTAGTGGCTGGCATAGGCATGGCCGCGGCCACGTCGCCACTCACCGGCCACGTTGATGGCCACATTACGCAGCGGCAGCTCAGTGGCCAGAGGTTCAGGCTGGGTCATCAGGCAAGCTCCGTGCTGCGCACTGCGCTATTCGCCTTGGGGCGGCCCGGCGGTCTCATACCGTGACCGATCCGGTGGCGTTGCGGATGGCGCGCATCAGGCTGTAGACGGTGAGCGCGGAGGACTTGGGGTTGGCCGGCAGGGGCTCATTGGCAATCGTCAGATCAAGCTGGCCAAAGGCGCCTTCGGCCTGCAGGCGGTGCACATTGCGCGTGACCGCGGGGTCGGCAATCAGCGTCACCTGGGTGCGATCAAAACCGATGCCGGCCAGTGACACCGTGGCCGCCACATTGGCGTTTTTCGGGTACAGGCGGGCGGCGTCGCGGGCCGTGCCCTCAAAGATCACGGTTGCCTGTTGCAGCGCCGTCAGGTCGTGCTGGCCCTCGGCCGGCGTGCCCCGCCAGCTCAAGGGCGGTTTGCGGCCGGTGTAGCGCACTTGCGCCAGGCCGCCGATGCGCGCCGCGGCCAGGCCATCGATGCCGGCGATGGCGCCCGACACCAGGTGCAGCTGGGTGCGGCCTTGTTGCGCGGCGCGCTCAAGCTGCAGCAAGGTGGCGGCATCGTGCAGCGCGCCTATGGAGGCCAGCACCACCGGCACGCCGGCCAACAGCGCCGGAATCACATGCTCGGCCACGGCGCTGTGGCCGGCGCATTCCACCAGCAGATCGGGCCGCACGGCCTCGCTCATGTCGAGTGCCGTCAAAGCCTTCGCCGCGGACGCACAACGCTGGCACAGGGCGTGCGCCACGTCCAGTTGATCGGCCGGCACGATGATCTGCACCAATCGCAGGGTGGCGTCGTCTTGCAAGGCCGCGGCGATGGCGCTGCCCATGGCACCGCAGCCGATGAGGGCGATGCGGCGATGCAACAGGCTCATCAGGCAAGCTCCGTGCTCCGCACTGCGGTATTCGCCTTTCGGGCGGCCGGGCAGGCTCATCAGGCAAGCTCCGTGCTTCGCACTGCGGTATTCGCCTTTCGGGCGGCCGGGCAGGCTCATGGCGACACCTGCGCTGGCTTGACCGGCGGCCCGGCAAACGCCGTCTTGAAGTTGCCGACGCTGAGCATGTCGATCTCCAGCATCGTCGGCCCCGGGGTCGCGGCCAGGTCCCGCAGCGCCGCAGCCGCATCGGTGAGATGGCCAATGCGGCGGTGCGCAAACTTCAGCGCCTGCGCCAGCAGGGCGTAATCGGGGGTGTGCAGCTCGGCATAGACCTGGCGACCGCCGTAGGTGGTGTCCTGGATGTTCTTGATGACGCCATAGGCCTGGTCGTTCATCAGCACGATGGTCATGTCGGCCTTCTCTTGCACCGCCGTGGCCAGCTCACCCAGGTTGAGGATGAAGCCACCATCGCCGGCCAGGCACAGCGTGCGCTTGCCGCTGCCATGCTCGGCCGCGCCCACCGCAGCACCAATGGCCATGGCCAGGCCCTGGCCTATGCCCCCGCCCAGGGCGTGCACGCCGGCCTGCGCATCGTGCAGACGCAGCTCGCGGTTGCCCCAGGTGCTGTTGGACAAGGTGACATCGCGCACCCAGTTGCACTGCGTACCGGCCAGCGCCTGCACCGCATCGACCAGGGCGCTGTAGGGCCCCAGGCCATCTCGCAGCACGGCCACGGCCTTGGCGTGCGCCGCGGCCAGATCACCGGCGAAGGCCGGGTCGATGTGCAGGCGGGCACGCTCGCCCGCACCCACGCCTGGACCCACGCCAGCTTCAAGCCTATCGGCCAAGCCGTGCAGGCTGAGCGCCGCATCACCACAGACAAAGGCCGTGCTGGCATAACAGCGACCATCCGCGGCCGCATCGGCATCGATGCGCAGCAGCGGCTGGGGCAGGTTCAGGGTGTACTTCAGTGTTTCGTTGCCACGCAGTCGCGAGCCCACCACCAGCACGGCATCGCAGGTTTGGTAAAAGGCCTCGATGGCCGGCTGCACGTTGTAGGCACCCAGTGACATGGGGTGGGTCTCGGCCACGATGCCGCGGCCCTGGGTGGAGGTGACCACGCCCATGCCCAGGGCCAGCAGTCGCGCCACGGCGGCACCTGCGCCGCGTGCGCCGCCGCCCAGCCACAGCAGCGGGCGCCTGGCTTTGACCAGGTGCGCCGCCAGGGCATCGAGGGCGCGCCCATCGGGCTGGGCCACCGCCACCGGCAGGGGCGAGAGATCGGCGGGCATGTCGATCAGTGCGGCCTGGATGTCGATGGGCACCTCGATGCTCACCGGGCCGCTGGGCGCCGTCATCGCCATCTGCACGGCCTGCTTGAAGGTGGCCAGGGCGGTGTCGGCGCTGCGCACACGCCAGGCGCGCTTGGAAACCGCGCGCAGCATGCTCAATTGATCGGGCGCTTCATGGATGTAGGCCATGTCGCGGTCCAGGTAGGCGACCTCGATCTGGCCGGTGATGTGCAGCATCGGCGTGCCAGCCGTGAGGGCTTCGACCATCGCGCCGGCCGCATTGCCCGCGGCCGTGCCGGTGCTGGTGATGCACACGCCTAACGACCCGGTCGAGCGGGCGCAGGCATCGGCCATGTTGGTGGCGCCAGCCTCGCCGCGGGCCATGACAAAGCGGATCTTGCGGCGCTGCGCCAGCGCATCGAGGATCGGCATGTTGTGGATGGAGATGACACCAAAGGCCGCGCGCACGCCGCAGTGTTCAAGGAAGGCGGCGATGGCGTGGCCGACGGTGACTTGCATGGTGTGTGCTTTCAAGTGCGGGGCCGGGTGAGTGGGGCGTGTGTTGGAACGTGTGTCGACTTGAGCGTGGGCATCAGATGTGGCGCGCCAAGCCGCCAGAGACATCCAGATGGCTGCCGGTGGTGTATGAAGACAAGGGCGTGGCCAGGTGAAAGATGGCCTGTGCCGCTTCTTCGGGCAGGCCCAGGCGGCCCAACTCGATGCCCTTGCGCTGGGCCAGATCGGCGGTGTACTGAGCCCAGGTGATGGACTTGTCGGTCAAGGCCGCATGGCGACGGCGCCACTGGCCGGACTCAACCAGGCCAATCAGGATGGCGTTGACGCGAATGCCCTTGGGCGCGAACTCGGTGGCCAGCGAGCGCACCAGGTTCTGTGCCCCGGCGCGCGCCGCCGAAGTGGCCACCATGTGCGGCTCGGGTTGCAGTGCCAAGAGCGAGTTGACGCAGACGATGGCCGCCTGCGGGCCGCGCTCAAGCAGCGGCAAAAAGGCGCGTATGGGCCGCAGCAGCGAGAAGAACTTCAACTGCAGCTCGTCCATCCAGGCGTCGTCGCTGGTGTCGGCAAAGGTGGAGACACGGCCCTGGCCGGCGTTGTTGATGAGCATGTCGCGCCGCCGAACTGATCCGCGGCGCGGCCCGCGAATTTCTGCATCTGGTCGGCATTGAGCACGTCGGCCTGAACGGCGAGCACGCGGCCCTGCGGGTGCTCGCCGCGAAGCATGGCTTGGGCCTCATGCAGCCGTGCGGCATCGCGCCCACAGATGGCCACGGCCGCACCGGCACGCAGCATGAGCCGCGCCGTGGCCAGGCCGATGCCCGAGCTGCCACCGGTGATGGCGGCGGTGGTGTGCGAGAGGTCGAGGCTGAACATGGGCCGGGGCGGCCGATCAGCTTTGACGGCCGCCGCGCGCTTTGGCGGCGGCCGCGTGGCCGGCGCGCGCTTTGGCGGCGGCCGCGGGGCCGGCGTCGTTGGCCGCCGCGCCGTGGTCAAAGTTCAGCAGTGTTGACAGCTGTGTGGCCACGCCCCGCACTTGGGCCACCAGGCCTGGGCGCAGCGCCTCTTCGATCTTGCCGCCGGGCACCGTCAAGCCAATCGCGGCGACGATGTGGCCGCCCTCGCCAAACACCGGCGCGGCCACGGTGCAGATGTGGGGCTCAAAAAAGCCTTCGGCCAGCACATAGCCGCGGGCACGGGTGTGCTGCACCAGATCGAACAGGGCATTGGGGTTGGCGGGCGTGTTCGCGCTGCTGCCCTCAAGGCGGCTCTCGGGAAACAGCGCGCGCAACTGCGACAGCGACAGGTCGCCCAGCAGCACATGGCCCAGCACCGTGGCATGCGCCGGCAAACGCGTGCCCACGGTCACCGCGCTGGCAAAGGGCGAGCGCGAGGCCGCACGCTGCAGGTAGACGATGTCGCGGCCATCGCGCACCACCAGGCTGGCGGCGTGACCGCTGTCGTCGCGCAGGCGCTCGAGCAGCGGGCGGCCAAGCTCGACCATACCCAGCGAGCCCAGGTATTCAAAGCCCAGGCGCAGCACGGCCAGGCCCAGGCGGTGGGCGCGGCCATCGGCGGTGCGCTCGACGAAGCCCATGTTTTCCAAAGTAACAAGCAAACGGAACACGGTGGAGCGCGGCACACCCAGGCGGCGCGCCAGCTCGGGCGCCGTGAGCGTGGGCTCGCGGCGGCTGAACTCGCCCAGGATGCGCAGGCCGCGCTCCAGACCGGGCACGGTGTAGCGGTCGGTGTCGGCTTCAGACATGTTGCGGCCACTGCGGTGTGCACCGCTCCAGCGCCTGGCGCAGGGCGGCATTGAACTGCGCCGGGTCTTCCACATAGCAGGCATGGGCCACGCCGCGCAGCGTATGCACAGGCGCCTGCACTTCGGCCGCCAGCGCCACACAGGCGGCCAAGGGGGTGACACGATCCAGATCACCACACAGCACGCTGATGGGCAAACCGCTGGGCGTGACCGCATCGCGCAGTTTGCGTAAGTGGCCGGCCAGATCGTCGTGCGCGAGCATGTGTGCCGCCTGCGCATAGCCGCCCCGGGTGACGCGGGCCATGTTCCAGCGCACCAGCTTGCGCACATCGGCCGCAGCGCCCGGTGCGCACAGGCCCGCGGCGCGCTCGGCGGCCAGGCCGGCGGGGCCTAATCGCTCGATCAAGGCGACGCGCTGATTGAAGGTGGCTTGGCGTTCAGCAGGCGCGCTGCTGCCATAGCCGCGCGCCGGGCTGGCCAGGACCAGGCCACGCAGGCGCATGGCGGGCGCGATGTCGGGCGCCGTTTGCGGCGCAGCGGCAGTGGCCTTGCCCGCAGCCCAGGCCGCGGCCACCAAGGCGCCCAGCGAGTGCCCGACCAGCATCAGATCGGTGATGCCCAGGTGCAGCAACAGCGCCTGCAGGCAGCCGGCGTAGTGCGTCGCCAACGGCTGCTGCATGGGCAAGGGCGCAGATTCGCCGTAGCCGGGCGCATCCCAGGCGATGACGCGGTGGCTGGCCTTGAAGCCATCCAGTTGCGCCGCCCAGGACAAGGCGCCCGAGCCTATGCCGTGCAGCAGCACCAGCGCCGGGCCAGCCCCGGCCTCGCGCCAGCAGAGCTCGCCCCAAGGCAGCGCAGCGCGCTGCAGCGGGTGCCTGCGCTCGGCCGCTGGTGCGATATCAGCGCTCACCGCTGGTGCCATGTCAGCGCTTGATCTTGGCCAGCGGGTGATCGGCCGGGTAGGTGGGCGTGATGGGCTTGGGCGTGCCCAGCATCACGCACATCAGCACGTCCTCTTCGCCGACATTGATCTCGCCGCGGTAGACCCCGGGCGGGATGGAGATGAGGTCACGCTCGCCGAGCAGTGCCTCCCAGTGCTCGCCGTCTTTCTCGCACATCACTTTGACCTTGCCGCGCAGCACGAAGAAGATCTCTTCGGCATCGGTGTGCAGGTGCATCGGGCCCTCGTTGCCGGCCGGGATGATCATGGTGGAGAAGGTGAAGTGCTCCGCCGGCACCGAGTTGCTGTCAGCGGCCACACCGGTGGCGCCGGTGCCCAGGTAGCGCATTTGGGCGCGGCGGTATTTGGGGTCGAAATCGGCCTGGAACTTGAGCGCGTTCCAGTCGTACTGGCGTGTGCTGTGCAGGGCACAGCGCGACTGCATCCAGTCGGCAAAGCCCATGCCCGCGGGCTGGTGTTGGCTTGGAAGCAGCTTGTCAGCACTCATGGCGGGCTCCAGTGCTATTGAGTCTTGATTTATAGGTGAGACATAGGTTTCTATGTGAATCGAAGTATAGGGGCTCGCAATCCGATGTCAAGATCGCAAATTTTCTATGGTGCCGATTCTTCTAGGTGTTTTCCATAGCTTATCAATCCAGTTTGTGATGGGCAACGATGAGCTGATTCGATTCACATATGGATTGACGTCTTGCCAGCAGAACGAAAGAATGGCCCCCTTCACCGCCGCTGGGCCACCACCATGATCCCGACCCCCTCCCCCACCCTGCTTGCTGGCCACCGCCTGCTGATCACCGGTGGCGCACGCGGTCTGGGGCTGGAATTTGCGCGCGCCACGGCCGCCCAGGGCGCGCGGGTGGTGATCGCCGATGTGCTGGCGCCGCAAGCCCAGGCCGCGGCGGCGGCGCTGCGCGCCCAAGGGCTGGATGTGCAGGCCCTGGCGCTCGATCTGGCCGATCCGGCCTCGATTGAGGCCTGCGCTGTCGCAGCGATAAAGGCGTTAGGTGGCTTGGATGGCCTGGTCAACAACGGCGCCATCACCCACTCCGGCGGCCGCTCGATGCATCAGCTCGACACCGACACCTGGGATGCGGTGATGACGGTCAATGTGCGCGGCACCTGGTTGATGACCCGGGCCTGCGCCGCGGCGCTGGCCGCAAGCGGTCGCGGCGCGGTGGTCAATTTGGCGTCCGACACGCCGCTGTGGGGCGCGCCGAACCTGATGGCCTATGTGGCCAGCAAGGGCGCCATCATCGCCATGACGCGCTCACTGGCGCGCGAGATGGGCGCCGAGGGCATCACCGTCAACGCCGTGGCGCCGGGCCTGACCCTGGTGGAGGCCACGCAGTACGTGCCCGAACACCGCCACCGCCTGTACAAGGAGCAACGCGCCTTGGGTCGCGATCAACAGCCTGAGGACGTGAGCGGCTCAGTGGTGTTTGCACTGAGCAGCCTGGCGCGCTTTGTCACCGGCCAGTTGCTGGCGGTGAACGGCGGCTTTGTGATGCATTGAAGGGGTGGTGACTCTCCGTCAGGAGAGGTCACCCGCCAAGATCACCCGCCAAGCAGGCCAGGGTCTCGGCCGCAATCTGCACATGCGCCGGGTAATTGGTGTGGTCGCAGCCGATCTTCACCGCCGCACCCGCACGCACCGCAGCGCGCGCCGCGGCGCTGAACTCAAAGCGCACAAAGTGCACGGCCGAGGTTTTCTCGTCGTTTTCGCGGTCCAGGTCTTCATCGGCAATGGCATAGGCGCGGGCATGGCCTTCGACCTCGACGAAGAGCCGATCTTCCACGCCGATCAAGCGCTTCAGCTCGCGCCGGCGCTCATGCTCATCGGGGTATTCGATGAGCATGGTCGCCTTCCAGTTGCTGCCATCGGGCACCAGGGCGGCATAGGCATCGATCTCGCTTTGGATGCCCTCCTCTTCAAAGATCTTCTCGATGCGCAGCATCTCCTGGATCTGGTAGCGCACCGTCTGCTCATCCTCGAACTGCAGGTTGATGTGCTCGCCGAGCTCGACGCTGCGCAGGCGGCGGTGGGCGATGATTTCGGGCTTCTTGGCCTTGCGGTACTTGGTGTAGGCCTCCAGCGTCATCAGGCTGTCGGCGGTGATGGGTGTGGTCATGTCGTTTGCTCCTTATTCAATCCAGGCCGTAGGCGTGGCGCATCAGGCTCAAGGGGTGTTGCAAAGCCTTGGCCGGCGTGCCGGCCTGGGCCATGCCCTGGGCAATGTGGTGGCCGGCCAAGGCGCAATCGCTGCTGATGACATCGGGCGCGTCTTTGGCCATGGCCTTGAACACCGGCTTGCCGATTTTCATGGCGATGGGGTGTGTGGGGGTCTTCACGCCATAGGTGCCGGCATGGCCCGAGCAGCGCTCGACGGTGTTCAGCGTCACGGCCACGGTCTTGCCCATCAGCTTGAACATCTCTTCGGTCTTGCGGCCGATGTTCTGCACCCGGCCGTGGCAGGGAATGTGGTAGCTGACGCGGCCCAGATCGCGCTTGAAATCGACCTTCAGCAGGCCATCTTTCTGCCTTGCCATGAGGTACTCAAACGGATCGAACATGGCCTTCTTGACGAGCTGCACATCGGCCTCGTCCGGGAACATCAGCGGCAGCTCCTGCTTGAACATCAGGGTGCAGCTGGGGATGGCCGAGAGGATGGCGAAGCCGTCCTTGGCGTACTTCACCAGCACGGGAATGTTGTCGTTCTTGTGCTGCTCCACCGCCTTCAAGTCACCGAGTTCGAGCTTGGGCATGCCGCAGCAGGATTCCTTCTCGACGATGACGTAGGGGATGGCGTTGTGCTCCAGCACCTTGAGCAAATCGTGGCCGATGCCGGGCTCGTTGTAATTGACATAGCAGGTGGCAAAGATCGCCACCTTGCCGGGCGTACGTTGGCCATCGATGACCTGCATGGCGCTGCCGGTTTTCTCGGCTGACCAGCGAAAGCGCTTCGTCGCCAGCTCGGGCATCCAGGCATCGGGATGCACGCCGAGCAGCGTGTCCATGCCCTTGCGCGCGAGCTTGGTCTTGTTCACGGCGTTGACGGCCTGCACGACGATGGGGATGCCGGCAAAACTGCCGTGCACATCGGTCGACGCCAAAAATTTTTCCCCGGCGCCGACACGGCCCTGTGAATGCTTGATGGCCTTGGCGCGCAGCATCAGGTGCGGGAAATCCAGGTTCCAGGGGTGAGGTGGCGTGTAGGGGCACTTGGTCATGTAGCACAGGTCGCACAGATAGCACTGATCGACCACCTCCCAATAGGCCTCTTTCTTGACGCCATGCACCTCGCCATCGGCGGTGGCATCGACCAGGTCAAACAGCGTCGGAAAGCTCTGGCACAGGCTCACGCAGCGGCGGCAACCGTGGCAGATGTCGAAGACGCGCTCCAACTCCTTGTTGCAGTCGTCCTGGTCATAGAACAGTGGGTTCTTCCAGTCCAGCGGGTGGCGCGTGGGCGCTTGCAGATTGCCTTCTTGCATGCTCATGTCTCGTGTTACTGGCTTGACCCGGTTCGGGTCGATTCGGATCGGGTCGGATCGGGCCGTCACCAAAAGACAAGGGGCTTATAGAGCCCCTTGTCACCTGATGGCTGAGCGTGTCTCAGCCGATCAAAGGGGTGGCGCTCAATCGACCAGTGCGTCCAGGGCCTTCTGGTAGCGGTTGGCGTGCGAGCGCTCGGCCTTGGCCAGGGTCTCGAACCAATCAGCGATTTCGTCGTGGCCTTCGGCGCGTGCGGTCTTGGCCATGCCCGGGTACATGTCGGTGTACTCGTGGGTCTCGCCAGCCACAGCGGCTTTCAGGTTGTCACGCGTCGGGCCGATGGGCAGGCCGGTCGCCGGATCACCGGTTTCCTCAAGAAACTCGAGGTGGCCGTGTGCGTGGCCGGTTTCGCCTTCAGCGGTGGAGCGGAACAGCGCGGCCACATCGTTCTGGCCTTCGACGTCAGCCTTGGCTGCGAAATACAGATAGCGGCGGTTGGCCTGAGATTCGCCCGCGAAGGCGTCCTTCAGGTTTTGTTCGGTTTTCGAACCTTTCAAGCCCATGTCAATCTCCTCATCAAATGTGGGACGGTGGTTGCAGGCGCTTGCCCGCAACACCCCGCTACCCTACCAAACACCCCAGGACGGGGCAAATACCAAGCTTCTATGTGATCCATAGCGATGGGCCATGTTGGGCACCATGGTTGCGAATGGCGCTCACTCATGTGCAAAGCCGACATCCAGCCCCTGGGCCAGGCAGGGGGGATTGGACGCTTACTTTGAATGCAATCCAAGCAAGCCCAGCGCCAAGGCATGCGAGCGCCCGGCCGGATCGACCAGATCGTGCAGCACATTGAAGTGGTTCATCGCCGGCAAGGCCTCGCACACCGGCACCGTGCTGGGGCCCCACTGGTCGCGTATCAAGCGGTTCTGGCGGATGAACTCGGCGCTCTCGTCGCCCCCCACCAGGGCATGAAAGGGCCCGCGCGGCCGCGGGAAGAAGGCCGGGCTCAAGCGCCGCACGCTCGCCGGCGTCAAGTGCAAGTCGTTCTGCAGGAAGGGCGTCTGCCGCACGGGTTCCAGATCAAACAGACCGGAGATCGAAATCGCCCCGCTCACCAGGCGCTGCGGCAAATCAGCGGCCAGATCCTTCCAGCGACACGACATCATCATCGCGGCCAGGTGCCCGCCCGCCGAATGGCCAACGACCACGATGCGCGAGTTGTCGCCACCGTGGTGCGCGATGTGGCGCCAGACCCAGGCCAGGGCCCGGGCCGATTGCAGGGCAATGTCTTCCATGCCCACCGCCGGGCACAACGCGTAGTTGGGCACCACCACGGTCGCGCCAGCCTCGACAAAAACCGGCGCCACAAAGGAGAAATCGGCCTTGTCGAGTGATCGCCAGTAGCCACCGTGGATGAACACCAGCACCGGCGCGTTTGGCGTGCGCGCCGGGAACACATCCAGGGTGTCAGACGGCGCGTCGCCAAAGGGCACATCCAGCTGGGCCGTCAGGCCCTTGCGGGCCAGAGCCGAGGCCTCGGCCCATCTCGCCAGAATGCTGGGCGCCTCGGGCACCCGCGCACGGTTGTTGTACTGCTCATCGTGCCAGGCTGGGTCTTTGCTCTTGTACATCCCGATCTCCGTCGCTGCCCGGTTGGGCGGCGCGATGTTAGCGGCTGCGCGATGCGACGGGCGCTTCAGACAGCATCTTGCGCAGCCACTCATCGGCCGCGCGCTGCGCACCGCCGGCATTGAAGTGGCAGCCGTCAAAGCGGTGCTCGGGCCCGAACAATGCATCCATATCAGGCCCGGCGCGCACCCCTGCAAACAAGGCTGGCAGCCTGGCCTGCTCAGCGCGCACAGCGGGGTTGCTGCGCGCCTGGCAAAGCGTGGCCTGCGCCACCCAGATGGGCGCCTGCACGCCCCCCTGGCGCAGCCGCTCATGCACCTTGGCAAACGCTGCGCGATAGTCCTGCGCGGAGGTGTTCTTGAAGGATTCGGCCTCGCCCTGGTACCACACCACATGGGTCACCGCATGCCCGCCACGGCGCAGACCGGACATGGCCGACTGCAAGGTCTGGGTCAAGGCCGGGTGCCGCGCCCACTGCGCAATGCTGGTCAAGGACATGGCCAGGGGCACCAGCAACACGCTGTCGTACTGGCCACTGTCGATGGCCATGGGCGCCATGCGTGTCCACAGGCTGCCCCCATAGCCCGATGCGCCTGGCAAGGGATCGATCGCGGCGTAGCACTGCCCTTCGTGCCAGGCGAACACGCCAGGCCCGGCGACGGCACGCTGCTGCACATGATTGGCCGCGTTCGATTGCCCCAGCAGCAGCAGCACCATGGGTTTGCGCCGCAGCACCGCAGCGCAGTCCAGCGGCATGTGCACCCGGCTTGGCAAGGCCGACATCGGCAGATCGGCACGAAACTCCTCGCCTGCGCGCCACCAGATCCAAGCGCCGCCGGCCAGCGCGCCGAGCAACAGCGCGAGCGCCAACAAGGACAGGCTGAGTTGGGTTCGACGCGTCATCATTGGAGCGCGCGATTTTCGGGCCGAAGTTTTGCCAGCTGCTCACGTTCACCATTAGCCAAGCGCGGTATTCGCGCACTTGTTTGCGACAGGCGGGAACTCGGTGCACCAAACGCGCACCCGGGCACTGGCTGCACAGCGCCATGCCGGGCACCATGCCGGGCAGAAGGCCGGCCAGCACTTTGCCGGTGCTACCATTTGCGCCGTTTCATGGGGGCGTAGCTCAGCTGGGAGAGCGTCGCGTTCGCAATGCGAAGGTCAGGAGTTCGATCCTCCTCGTCTCCACCAAGTCAGCAGAAACAACGGGCCACACGTGGCCCGTTTTCCATTTGCTCAACCACTGGTAGCCGTGTGCGGACCAGGCTTTGCGCGCCGATGCGCGCGAGCGGCATCGCTCAATGTTGAGCCCGGGAGACTGTCCCCTATGCTCACGCGCTCGATGACAAGCGACAGTCTTTTCCAATGCAGGTATGAGCCTGGAGCGACCTGTTGCCGGTGACGCGGAGCGCGTCGCAATACAGCGTTGGAGGCTCAGCCCCGATGCGCCGCCTCGATGGCCGCAATGTCAATCTTGCCCATCTGCATCATGGCCTCGAAGGCGCGCTTGGCGGCGGCGCGGTCCGGGTCGGCGATGGCCGCAATCAGTTGGCGCGGCGTGATCTGCCACGAAAGGCCCCACTTGTCCTTGCACCAGCCGCAGGCGCTTGCCTGGCCGCCGTGGCCGACGATGGCGCTCCACAGACGGTCGGTCTCGGCCTGATCGTCGGTGGTCACCTGGAAGGAAAAGGCCTCACTGTGCTTGAACATGGGGCCACCATTCAGGCCGATGCACGGGATGCCGAGCACGGTGAATTCAACCGTTAGCACATCGCCTTGTTGGCCCAGCGGATAGTCGCCGGGCGCGCGATGGATGGCGATGACCGCGCTGTCAGCAAAGGTCTCGGCGTAAAACTGCGCGGCCTCCAGGGCGGTGCCGTCGTACCAGAGGCAGATCGTGTTCTTGCGGGTCATGCTCGTTCTCCAAGGTGTGGATCAAACAGCTGAGGAGACCAAGGCTGCGGTCGGCAGACAACGCTCCGTCGGCAAGGCTCAGCGGGCCGTCGCCTTGGCCTCGCCACGCATGCGCGCGACCATGAAATCCGCCGCCTGGGTGATGTGCTTGCGCGCCAGGGTCTCGGCGCGCACGCCCGCGCCCGCCGCAATGGCATCTAGGATCTGCGCGTGCTGGTCCCAGATGTCGCGCGGGGCCTCGTCGCGGATCAGCACCTCGCCCATCACGCGCTGGGTGTGCGTCCAGTGCGTGGCCATGGCCGGCGCCACCAGCGGGTTGCCCGACAAGCTGTAGACGAATTCATGAAACTTCAAATCGGCCGCGACCATCTTGGCCACCGAGCCGCTGGCCACCGCCTTGCGGCCGGCGTCGATCAAGGCCGGGCCCAGCCGGGCGGCGCGCTCGGCGCCTTGTTCGGCCGCCAGTCTGCAGGCCAGGCCTTCGATGACGGCGCGCATGTCGTACATGTGCTGCACCTGATCGGGCTCCAGCGGCGCCACCTCCAGCCCACGGCCTGGCGCATCGCGCAGCACACCCTGGTTGCGCAGCAACAGCAGCGCTTGCTGGACCGGCTGGCGCGAGACACCCAGGGTTTTGGCGATGTGCTCTTGAATGATGCGGTCGCCCGGCGCCAGCTGGCCCGAGGCGACCTCGGTCAGGATGGCATCGCGCACCTGCTCGACAAGGTTGGGGGCCAGGGCCAAGGCTTTCATGGGGTCGAAGTTTAACTGGGTGGTTTGAACATTGAATTCAGAGTTCACTCTGGATTTCCCGTATGGAACTCTGACTTCAGAATCCTACATTCACGGCGAACGGTTCGGCGCCGGCCTCAGCGCTGACTGCCCACCACACCGCGATTGCCACACCGCGGACGCCCAAGTCCTGCGCACGAGCCCACCGATGACTGCTTCACTTCGCCCCGCCGTCAGCGCGCAAGGCCTTGCCCGCCGGGCAGCCGCCCTGGCCACGTCGCCTCAGGATCAGCCGTGAAACTGCACCAGCGTCTTGGTCGTGCTCAGCTCTTCCAGCGCCAGCAGGCCTTTCTCGCGGCCGTGGCCACTGCGCTTGGTGCCGCCAAAGGGCAGCTCCACCCCGCCGCCGGCGCCATAGCAATTAATGAACACCTGGCCCGCGCGCACGGCCTTGGCCACGCGCTGCTGGCGACCGCCGTTCTCTGTCCAGACGGCTGCCAGCAGGCCGTAGTCGGTGGCATTGGCCAGGGCAATGGCATCGGCTTCGTCGTCAAAAAGCAAGGCCGCCAGCACCGGGCCGAAGACCTCCTCGCGGGCCAGCGCATGGTCACGCGGCACCGGGCCAAACAAGGCCGGCCGCACCCAATAACCCCCCAGCGGCACGCCTTCAGCCAACTGCCCCTGCGCCAACAGCGGCACGCCCGCCGCGCGGGCGTTGTCGATGTAGCGCTGCACCCGCGCCTGCTGCGCCGGGTTCATCAGCGGGCCACAATCCAGATCCATCTCGGGCGTGCCGACGCGCGTCTTGGCAAAGGCCTCGGCCACGCGGGCCACAAAGCTGTCGAAGATCTCGCGCTGCACCAGCAAGCGGCTGCCGGCCGTGCAGGTTTGGCCAGCGTTTTGCACGATGGCACGCACGATCAGCGGCAGCGCGCGGTCCAGATCGGCATCGGCAAAGACGATCTGCGGGCTCTTTCCGCCCAACTCAAGCACGCACTTCACGGCGTTGCGCGCGGCGGCCTACTGCACCAGGGTGCCCACCTCGTTGCTGCCGGTGAAGCTGATGAAGTCGATGCCCGGGTGACCCGCCAGCGCCGCGCCCGCCTCCTCGCCCAGGCCGGTGACGATGTTCAGCGCGCCGGCGGGCAGGCCGGCCTGGGTCGCGATCTCGGCGAAGCGCAATGCGGACAGGCTGGTGTCTTCGGCCGGCTTCAGCACCGTGGCGTTGCCCATGGCCAGCGCGGGGGCCAAGGTGCGGCCCAGCATCTGCGCCGGGTAGTTCCAGGGAATGATGTGCGCGGTGACACCGAGGGGCTCGCGCAACAGCGTCACCTGGTGGCCCTGCACAAACGGGATCGATTCGCCGTGCACCTTGTCGGCCGCACCGCCATAAAACTCAAAGTAGCGGGCCAGCACGATGATGTCGTTGCGCGCCGTGGTCATGGGCTTGCCGGTGTCGCGGGCCTCGATTTGCGCCAGCTCTTCGGTGTGCTCCAGCACTGCGCGGCCGATGGCCATCAAGATCCTGCCCCGCTCGGTGGCGGACATTCGGCCCCAGGGCCCGCTGAGCGCAGCGCGCGCCGCCGCCACGGCCAGATCGACCTCGTGCGCGCCGCCGCAGGCGATGGCATCAAAGGCCTGGCCGTCGGCCGGGTTGCTGACGCCCAAGCTGCGGCCATTGCGGGCAGGCAGCCATTGGCCGCCGATGAACATGGGTCTCATGCTTGTCGCTCCATTTCAATGCTACTCATCACCACTGCCGCCACTCTAGGCAAGCGTGGCGCGGCTGTGAATTGGAATGTCGTCAAGCGCGCCTTGATCAGATTGCAAGGCGCCTCGCCGTCGCGCACCGATGGCGCCGCTGCCAGCTTCAACGCCAGGTGGCGTGACACCCCAACAGCCGCCCTGCGCGGACCCGCCAAGGAGGCGCACCATGCTGCCTGATCTCGATTCACTGGCCCTGTTTGTGCGCGCCGCCGAGATGAGCAACCTCACCCGCGCGGCCGAGGCCAGCCTGATCACCGCACCCGCCGCCAGCCGGCGCTTGTCCTTGATCGAGCATCAATTCAAAGCCACGCTGTTTGAGCGTCATTCACGCGGCCTGCAGCTCACGCCCGCGGGCGACCGGCTGCTGCAACTGGCGCGCGAGGTCATTGCCAGCGTGCACCACATGCGCGCGCAAATGGGCAACTACGCCAGCGGCCGGCAAAGCGTGCTGCGCGTGCACGGCAACACCTCGGCGATGACGCAGTTCTTGCCCGGCGACATCGCCAGCTTCTCCGCCGGCCACGCCGACGTGCGCGTGGTGCTTGAGGAGTGCTGGAGCGAGGACGCAGTGAAACGCGTGCGCAGCGGCGAGATCGACCTGGCCGTGATCGTCGACGGCCCTGACGTCAGCGGCCTGCATGTCACACCGTATCGCCGTGACCAGCTCGCCGCCGTGATGCGCAGCGACGACAGCCTGTGCGGCCGCACACCGCTGCACTTTGCCGCGCTGCTGGAGCGCGATCTGGTCGGCCTGGAAGGTGGCAGCACCCTCACCCGCTTGCTCGAAGCCCAGGCCGCCGTGCTGCTGCAGCCGATGGCCCTGCGCGTGCAGGTGCGCAGCTTCGAGGCGGTGTGCCGCGCGGTCGAAGCCAAGCTCGGCATCGGCGTGCTGCCGCTGGCCGCCGCTCGCAGCTTTGCCGGCAGCATGGGCCTGTGCGTCGAACCCCTGGCCGACGCCTGGTCGCTGCGCACGATGCGGCTGTGTACGCGCGCCAAGCCGCAGGATCGATCAGGCTTGAGCGAGCTGGTGGGGCACTTGGGTGGGGTGGAGGTTTGCGGGTGCAGCGGCTCAGCCAGCCAACCCTGACAGCACCGTCAGCTGCGAGCGCGGCAGCAGCTTCTTGAAGCCCTTGTCGAAGGTCACCAGCTGTTCGCCACACTGCAGCGTCGCGGCGGCCAACCAGGCATCGGGCAGGTCGTTGCCGCTGAGCTGTTTGTCCACACACAACTGGCGCAGTGCGGGCCACTCGGGGCCCAGCTCGGCCAGGTGCACGCCGGGGTGCTGCAGCAGCGCGTCAATGAACCCCACCGCCTCATCGATGGGTGACGCGAGCTTGAAGATCTTCGGGCTGGTGACCAGCCGCAAAAAGCTCGCCACCACCATCGGCATCAGCGTGAATGACGCGCCGACACTGGCCGCGTTCAAGGCCTTGGCCAACCAGGCATGGCCCGCAGCATGGTGCGGGTGATCGCTGCGCGCGGCGGCCACCAGCAGATTGACATCAGGCGTCATCGTCCAGCGCGCCGAGCAAGGCCTTGTTGCTGAGCGGGTTCAGGCCAGCGACCAAGCCGCCGCGCGCTTTGAGCACCGGAACGCGCACCCTGGCCGCACTGGCCGGGGCAGCGGCGCTGCGCAATCGCAGTTGCAGGCCTTCTTCGATCAGCCGCGTCAGGCTGGTGCGCTGCCGCACCGCCAGCACCTTGGCGTGGGCCAGCAATTGATCGTTGATGTCGAGCGTGGTTTTCATGAAGGGATCGTACAGCTTTCTGTATGGAACCTGATGCGCTGCATGTTGACGCCGCAACAACGCGGCCCCTGCGACCTCTGCGGCCCCTGCCGCCCTTGCAATCCCATCAATCCAGCTTTCGCGCAAAAGCAATGGCCGCCGCCGGCGCTAATTTTCACAATTGGGCCCCATGCCGCCATTGGATCGCCTATGAGCCCTCATACCCCGCCGCCGCAGCGCGCACCCTGCGACGACGCAATGCCCCTGGCCGGCATCCTGGTCGTGGCACTCGAACAAGCCGTGGCCGCGCCCTACTGCTCCAGCCGCCTGGCCGATGCCGGCGCGCGCGTGATCAAGATCGAGCGGCCCGAGGGCGACTTCGCACGCGGCTATGACACCACCGAACACGGCCAATCGAGCTACTTTGTGTGGATCAACCGCGGCAAGGAATCGATTGCGCTCGATCTCAAGCACGAGGCCGATGTGCAACTGCTGCGCCGCATGATTGCGCGCGCCGATGTCTTCATTCAAAACCTGGCCCCCGGCGCGGCCGAGCGCCTGGGCCTGGGCAGCGCCGCGCTACGCGCCCAGCACCCGAGGCTCATCACCTGCGACATCAGCGGCTATGGCGATCGCGGCCGGCTGTACAAGATGAAGGCCTATGACCTACTGGTGCAGGCCGAGAGCGGCCTGGTCTCGGTGAGCGGCGCGCCCGGCGAATGGGGCCGCATCGGCGTCTCGCTGTGCGACATCAACGCCGGGCTCAACGCCCTCATCGGCGTGCAGCAGGCGCTGCTGGCGCGCGCTCGCACCGGCCACGGCTCGGCGCTGAAGGTCAGCCTGTTTGATTCCGCCGCCGAGCTGATGGCCGTGCCCTATCTGCAGGCACGTTATGGCGGCAAGCCGCCGGCGCGTGGGCTTGAAGCACCCGACGATTGCGCCCTATGGCGGCTTCACCTGCGCCGATGGCCGCGACATCGTCATCTCGATCCAGAACGAGCGCGAATGGGCCGACTTCTGCCGCCGCGCGCTGTGCGAGACCGGGCTGCTGGACGACCCGCGCTGCGCCAGCAACGCCGCCCGCGTCGAGCACCGCTCGTGGCTCGATGCCAAGGTGGCGGCGGTCTTCGCCGCACACACCAGCGCCGAAATGATCGACCGCCTGACCGACGCGCAAACCGCATACGGCAGCGTCAATTCACTCAACGACTTGATCGAGCACCCGCAACTCAGGACGCGTCGAATGCCTGTTGGGCCGCGCAGCGTCGAGGTGCCGGCCTTGCCCTGGGCGAGTGAGTGGGATGGCGAGACCTTTGCTGCCGCGCCGGCAGTGGACGAGCATGGCGCGACGCTGCGTGAGGAGTTTGCGGCGCGGGTGTGAGGCCTGCAGGCTCTGCAGCCTGCCATTCCGTCAGCTTGTCAATCCACAAAGCGCGCCGACAAGCGTCCCAACACGCCGAAATCGGCCTCCACGCGATCACCTGGCTTGACCGGCAGCGGCACCATGCAGGTGCCGGTGGAGACCACATCGCCGGCGCGCAGCGTGATCCCCAAGCCGCTCAGTTCGTTGCTTAGCCAGGTCAAGGCCTCACGCGGATCGCCCAGCACGGCACGGCCATCACCCGTGCACGCCAGGCGCACGCCGGTGGCATCGATCACCCGGCCCTGCACCTGCAATTGACGCAGGTCGAGGGCGCGCCAATCCACAGGGGCCGGCGCGCCAATGATGAAGCGGCCCGAGCAGGCGTTGTCGGCCTGCAACTGCGCCTCACCGGCGTGGGCGAAATCGGCGAAACGCGAGTTCGGCGCCTCAAACGCCGGGTGCAGCGTGGCCACTGCGGCCAGCACCTCTTGCACGCTGTAGGGCTGGCGGCGTGGCGGCAGATCGGCGCCCATGCGAAAGGCGAACTCGGGCTCGGCCACGCACATGCGGTTGCCGTGCAGGGGAATCGTCGGTGCGCTGTTGCCATCGCCGGCCGCATGCTGCAGCTCGCCGGCCAAAATCCGCCCGGCGAGGGGCCCCGAGACGCCGATGTGCGCCTGCCCGCCCAGGCTGGTGGCCGCGATCTTCCAGCCCAGCACGGCGCGGTCTGCCACCTGCGGCAATACCGCCTGAATGGCATGTCCTTCGGCGCCCGTGTTCGGGCGCAGGCGCCCGGGCAAAGTGGTCAGCGCTGTGCCGGCCTGCCAGTGTTGCCACAACAGTTGGGCGGCGGCGTGGGGATCAAAGGACATGGTTTCAGGGATCTCTCTTGTTGACGCCAATCACCGGCATCTTGGCAGCTCACACCGGCCAGGTGCGATAGCGCTGCAGGGCGCGCACATCGGGCTCCACACCCAACCCCGGCCCCTGCGGCACCGGCACTGAGCCGTCCCGCAGCGGCAGCAAGTCACCGACGATGGCCTCGCGCCCAGCATTCGGGTGGGCATCGAATTCGAGCAGCCTTGTGCCACCGGCCGCCGCCAAGACATGCAGTGAAGACAGCAGCCCCAGCACGCCGCCAAAGTAGTGCGGGCAATAGCGCTTGCCCGCCGCCACCGCGGCGCGGGCCACGCTGATGTTGCGTGTGATGCCGCCCCACTTGGTGACATCGGGCTGGATGACTTGCAGCACCGGCCCGGCAACGGCCTCATCAAACTGCGCGCCCTGCAGGTTCTCGCCGCCGGCCAGCGGCGTGGTCGAGGCCTGGGCCAGCGCCAGCAAATCGGCGCCGGGCGCATCCACGCGCAGCGGCTCTTCCAGCCACTGTAGATTCAAGCCTTCGGCCTGGCGCACAAACTGCAGCGCCTCGGGCAGCGCCCAGGCCTGGTTGGCATCGCAGGTGATCACGGCATCCGGCCCCAGCACCTCACGCATGGCGCGCAGATTGGCCAGATCGCGCTCGAGCTTGAAGCCAATCTTCAGCTTGAAGGCGCGGTGGCCCTCGGCCTGCCACGCTGCGGCAAATACCTCGTGCAGATCGGGGTTGATGCCGGTCACGTACACGGGCACTGACTTGACACTCGCCGCGCCGCCCAGGTAGCGCTGCAGTGGCAGGCCATCGCGCTTGGCGGCCAAATCCCACAGCGCAATGTCGATGCCAGCCAGCACGGCGGCGATGGGGCCGACTTCACCGGTCTGCAGCACCAGCACCTCGAGCTCGCGGCTCAACTGCTCGAAGGCCTGCGCCGGGCCTTGAAAGCTGCGGCCCATCAGCCGCTCGCCCAAAACGGCAGCCAGGCGCGCGCGGTGCTCGGCACCCACCGCTGGCCAATTGCTCCAGACCTCGCCCCAGCCCTCGCTGCCATCGCGCTCAATGGCGCGCACCAGCACCATCGGCCGATCCCGAAAGGTGCCGAACGCGACCTTGATGGGCGCGGCCAAGGGCACACGAAAGGCATAGGCTTCGAGCCGCTCTAATTGGATGCTAGACACGCAGATCCTCAAGTTCTGAACCGCGGCTCGGGCAGGCCGCGCACGCCGGGGCGCAGCGCCAGCAAGGCGCCGGCCAAGGGCTCGGCGGCCAACTCGGCCGGGCTCATTTTTTGGCTGGTGGTGGTGATGTACAGCGTGGCCAGATCGGGCCCGCCAAAGCTGCAGCAGGTGGGCCGGCGCACCGGCAAGGCGATGACGCGATCCAGCCGACCATCGGGGGCATAACGCAACAGCCGAGCGCCGTGAAATTCGGCATTCCACAAGTAAGGCGCCGTCAAGAAATTACTTTTACAAGTTGTCGCGGAGCTTGTGCTGCTGCTTCGTGGTCCGACGAGCGCCAGCAGGGGCGATCACGTAGTTCCACTC
>JAYSSS010000023.1:0-46239 GCA_043720415.1 Ideonella sp. | reverse complement strand
TTGTACGAGTTGGTCATCGCACCGTATCCCCACGTATTCGCCACACCGGCGACTGTCGTGGAGTGGCATATTCGTGCCTGGTGATCGCAGTTGTTACTCCCCCAGAGGGACATCCACTTTCTAAGCAGGTATCCCTGCTCGTTGTTGCTCTTGCAGGAACCGACGATGAAGATGCTGTCGGGGCCGCTTTCCTTGCGCAGCTCGAGCATCTTGGCGCCGATCTCGGTCAGCGCCACGTCCCAGCTGATGCGCTCGTACTTGCCGTTCACCAGCTTCATCGGGTACTTCAGGCGGAACTCGCCGTGGGCGTTGTCGCGCACCGCCGCCCCCTTGGCGCAGTGCGAGCCCAGGTTGATCGGCGAATCGAACACCGGCTCCTGGCGCACCCAGACGCCGTTTTCAACCACCGCATCGATCGCACAGCCCACCGAACAGTGGGTGCACACCGTGCGCTTGACTTCGACCTTGGCGCTGCCCGCGGCCCCCGGCGCTGCCGGATCGGCGGCGTTGGCTTTGCGCACCAGCGTGAGTTGCGAGGCGGTGATACCCACCCCCAAGCCCACGCCGGAGCGGCGCAAGAACTTGCGTCGGTCCATTGTGGGTATGACGCGGGACAAGCCGCGCGCCAGACCATCGACCATGGTGCGGGACGACGGCGTCGCCCCTTCACCGGTCGATCTGCGTGTAATGAGCATGGTGTCTCCTGTTGGAACTGCTTCTGGATGGAAGTGACGACCGAGGGTGCCCCGGGTCAGATCCTTGCCGTGGCGTAGTACTGCTTGACGTGATCGGTGAGTTGGTAGCCTGCGCTTGGCTGCGGCTGGGCATGCGCCACGGCCTTGGCGGCGGGCTCGACGCCCGGCAGACCCGAGGCGACGGCCAACACGCCTACGGCGCCGGCAACGCCAGCACCGGCGAACACCGTGCGCCGGCTGATGGATGAAGGGGTGGACTTGCTCATGGCATCAAGCTCCTGATCGTGTGGCCCGAAATTCGGGCCCATGTGAACGCCCCCACATTAGCGCCTGCGCCAAGCACTGCCGCAAGCGGATTGACCCTAGGATTTTGCGACAAGTTGTCGATCCGCACCGGCGCATTTGCCAGCACAGGGGTCGGTACGCTGGACGCTGATAATCGCCCGCCCGCAGCGCCCATCGACCCACCCACACTCGCGCCAGCCCACCACCGTGATCATCGGAACCGCAGGACACATCGACCACGGCAAGACCTCCCTGGTCAAGGCGCTCACCGGGGTCAACGCCGACCGCCTGAAGGAAGAAGCCGAGCGCGGCATCACCATCGACCTGGGCTTTGCCTACCTCGCCCTGCCTGATGGCGAGGTGCTGGGTTTTGTGGACGTGCCCGGCCACGAGAAGCTGGTGCGCAACATGCTGGCCGGCGCCACCGGCATCGACCACGTGATGCTGGTCATCGCCGCCGACGATGGCCCCATGCCGCAGACGCGTGAGCACCTGGCGATCCTGCATTTGCTGGGCCTGTCCAGCGGCGTCGTGGCGCTGACCAAATGCGACTTGGTGTCGGCCGAGCGGCTGGTGCAGGTTGAAGAAGAGATCCGCACCTTGCTGCAAGGCAGCGCGCTGGCCGATGTGGCCATCCTGCCGGTGTCCTCGGTCACCGGCGATGGCGTGCCGGCCCTGCTCGAGCACCTGGCCCAGGCGCGCCGGCCTGCCTCCGGGCAGCGCCAGCAAGGCCAGTTCAGGCTGGCCGTGGACCGCAGTTTTACCTTGACGGGCATAGGCACCGTGGTCACCGGCACGGCCGTGGCTGGCCAGGTGGCGGTGGGCGACAAGCTGATGCTGTCGCCGCGCGGCCAGGAGCTGCGCGTGCGCGCCATCCATGCGCAAAACCTGCCCGCCAGCACCGGCCACGCCGGGCAGCGCCTGGCGCTGAACCTGGCGGGCGTGGACAAGGGCGATGTGCGGCGCGGTGATTGGCTGCTGGCTCCGGCCCTGCACGCCCCCACCCAGCGCCTGGATGCGCGCCTGCACCTGCTGGCCAGCGAGGCCAAGGCCCTGGCCCACTGGACGCCCGTGCACCTGCACCTGGGCGCTGAAGACGTGGGCGCCCGTGTCGTGCTGCTGGAAGGCCCGACGCTGGCCCCGGGCACGCACGCCTGGGTGCAACTGGAGCTGGACCGCCCCATCGGCGCCCTGCACGGCGACCGCTTCATCCTGCGCGACCAATCGGCGCTGCGCACCATCGGCGGCGCGGCGGTGGTCGATGCCTTCCCGCCGCTCACCCGGCGGCGGCGCAGCCAGCGCCTGACCACCTTGGCGGCCCTGGATCAGCCCACGCCGGCATTGGCCTTGGCTGCCGCCCTGGCGCTGCAACCCGTCACCGGCCTGGACGCCCAGGCCTTTGCCACGCAATGGAATCTGACGGATGCCGACCGCGCTGCGCTGTGGGCGGCTGTGCCGCACCGCAGCCTGGGCGAAGCGGGTCAGCCGCTGCTGTTTGCGCCCGGTCAGATCGAGCGTTACGCGGCCGCCTTGACAGCGCACCTGTCGGTCTTTCACCGCAAGCAAGCCGACAGCCCTGGCTTGACGCAGGATCAGCTGCTGCGCGCCGTGCGCGACAAGCCAGTCGCCGGCTTGTTTGCGCCGCTGCTGCGCCAGTTGATCAAGGACGGCGTGCTCAAGCGCACCGGTGCACACCACGCCCTGCCCGAACACGACGCCTCGCTGCAAGGGGCCGAGAAGGTGCTGTGGGAGCGGCTCAAGCCCTGGCTCGATGAGGGCGGCATTTACCCGCCGAAGTTGAGCGACATGCTGCTGCGCGATCGCACGCTGCGCAAAGACCAGGTGCTGCGCCTGATGCAGCGCCTGCAGCGCATGGGTCAGGTGTATCCCATGGGGGTTGAGTACTTCATTCAGACCGTGCATTTGCTGGACCTGGCCACGCGCGCTTATGAGCTGGCCCAGGCCGACCCGCACAAGCGACTCAACGTCAAAGAGTTGCGTGAAACCACCGGCATCAGCCGGCACCTGTCGATGCCACTGATAGAGTGCTTCGATGCCATCGGATTGACCCAGCGCGATGACATCGGCCGGCACTTCCGGCGTGATCCGCGCAAGGTGCTGGTGGCCTGATTCAGGTGTTTGAATTTGGAAGAGGATCGTCCCCCGGTGGGGCGTCCGGTCTGCAAAACCGGGTGGGGCTGCTCTGCCGTCCCAGGTAGGTTCGACTCCCACCCCCTTCCGCCGAAATGGACCCACCCCCGCAGCGCCTTCGGCGCTGCCATCCGGCTTGCAGGCCGGCTGGCCTTCGCCAGCCACAAAGCCCCTGTCGGGCCTTTGTGCGCGGGCTCAGCCCCCTCAAGGGGGCGGCCGCTGGCGGCCGGGCGAAGCCCGATCCGCGGCGTCCACTTGAGCGGAGCGCGCGGGGCGCGGCTCCTGGGGGGGTGGTTCGGTCGATTGGGGCGTCCTTTGGGTGGCTCCGACTTGATGGCCGACACTCGTCCCTATGACTGCTGACATCGTTCGCCGCCCGCCTTCGTTGGACAAGCTGCTCGACTCGCCTCGCTTGCGTGGCTTGATCGCTGTGCATGGCCGGGTGCCGGTGACGGCGGAGGCGCGGGGCGGGTTGGAGCGCTGGCGCCTGGCGGGGGCTGGCACTGCGTTTGACGTTGCGGCTTTTGAGGCGGGGTGTGACGCTCAGTTGATGCGCCTGGCGCAGCCCGCGCTGCGGCCGGTGTTCAACCTCACGGGCACGGTGTTGCACACCAACCTCGGCCGCGCGGGCATGGCGCCCGAGGCGATTGAGGCGGTGGTGGCGGTGATGCGTGGGGCGTCCAACCTGGAATTTGACCTGGGCAAGGGTGCGCGGGGTGATCGTGACGATCACATCGAAGCTTTGCTGAAGGAGCTGACGGGCGCTGAGGCGGCCACGGCCGTGAACAACAACGCCGCGGCCGTGCTGCTGGTGCTGGCGGCGCTGGCCGACCGCAAAGAGGTGCCGGTGTCGCGCGGTGAGCTGGTGGAGATTGGTGGCGCGTTTCGCATCCCCGACATCATGCGCAGGGCCGGTGCGCGCCTGGTCGAAGTGGGCACGACCAACCGCACGCACTTGCGTGATTTTGAGGAGGTGCTGGGGCCACGCACGGCCTTGGTGATGAAGGTGCATGCCAGCAACTACGCCATTGAGGGCTTCACGCGCAGCGTGTCGGTGGCGGAGTTGGCCACGTTGTGCAAGGCCCAGGGTCTGCCGCTGGTTGAAGATTTGGGCAGCGGCACTTTGGTCGATTTGACGCGCTGGGGCTTGCCCGCCGAGCCCACGCCGGCGCAGTCCATCGCCGCCGGTGCCAGTGTCGTCACCTTCAGTGGCGACAAGCTGCTGGGTGGGCCGCAGGCTGGGTTGATCGTCGGCGACAAGGCGCTCATTCAGAAGATCAAGAAGCACCCGCTGAAGCGCGCCATGCGGCTGGACAAGATGACGATTGCGGCGCTGGAGGCCACGCTCAGGCTCTACCGTGACCCCGACCGCCTGGCCGAGCGCTTGCCCTCGCTGCGATGGCTCACGCGTGGCGAAGCCGAATTGCTGGCTTTGGCCCAGCGGCTGGCACCAGCCATGACGCTGGCCTTGGGCGCTCGCGCCAGTGTGCAGGTGCTGCCCTGCCGCAGCCAGATCGGCAGCGGCTCACTGCCGGTGGATCGCCTGCCCAGCGCCTGCCTGGCCCTGGGCGCGCCAGCGGGCGCCAAGCGCGCGGGGGGGCTGCCGGATCGTTTGGCCGCCGCGCTGCGCGGGCTGCCGGTGCCGGTGATCGGCCGCATTGAGGACGGCCAGGTCAAGCTCGATGTGCGCTGCCTGGATGGCGCCGAGGCCGAGGCCCTGTTCCTGGGGCAGTTGCCGCTGTTGGCACAAACCCGGTTTTGATCCAGCCGCTGCGGGTGGCGCCGCTGGCGGCCGCAGTTCAGGCCCCGGCGTCGGGTTCGGGCTGGTCCAGCGGCTCGTCGTCCAGCAGGCCCAGGGCGCGGGCCTGCAGGATCACGCGCTGGCGCGCCAGGGGCGATTGCGCCAGGTACACGACCTCGTCCACGGCCACATTCAAACCGTCGGACTGCTGGAAATGCGGGTCAGAGAGAAACAGCTTGCGCAGCGCCTGGTTGCGCACCCTATCGTCGACGCCGGGCGTGGCGAAGGCGCTGTAATCGGACTCTGGCGTCAAGCCGTCCACATCAGACAACGTGAGCGACTCGGCGCGCGTTGGCGGCGCGAAAGTGGGCGCGAAAGTGGGCGCGACCTTGGGCGCAAGCTTGGGCTCGGCGTTGAGCGCAACGATGGGCTCGACGATGGGCTCGACTTTGGCCTCAGCCATCGCGATCGGCCTCTTGCTTTGCAGCCGCCGCAAACGCCTCGCGCTCCTGCGGCGCCATGAACGACATCGCCCGCTGCTTGCGGCCGGTGTCGGGCCTGAAGTGCGTGTTGGTGAAGACCCGCAGCCACTCGCACAGCTCGGGCTCCAGGGGCACGTTTTCCACCACCTCCTCGGCCGTCATGCGGCGGTCCGCCTCGATGTAGGACACGCTCACGCCGGTGAGATTGAGCATCGAGGCATCGGCCTCGTCCGGCACCCAGAACACAAACCACGCCGGCCGGCCCGAGGTCAGATTCAAGAAGTAGCCCTTGCACTCGTCGGCAAACAGTGCCACCTCCCAGCCCGGGTAGAGCCAGCGCGAGGTCTTGCCATCGTCGTGCAGGCAGCGTGGCTGCGACCCAAAGGCGCCTTGATCGGGCACCACCTCGACCAGGCGGAACGACCAGTCCTGCCAGGCGTTGGGCCGGGCCACGCGCTCAACCACAGCGGCGACTTGAACGGTCTCTTGTGACTTCATCGCGTGTGAGCTTGGTGCGGGGCGGCATGCATGCGATTCAGTCTAGCCCAGTGCCGGGGGTGGCCCGCCCGGTGGCAAGCACAGGCTTCACAGGCGCTGTCGCAGCCCGCGCAAGCCCGCGCCGCCTTCGCTTCCTACAATTGCGCCCCCTCCCGCCCCCCAGGCCCCTCCCCGTGACAGCAGACACTTCAGTGGCCCCGGATCGTTGGCCCATGGCCAGCGTGCTGGTGGTGGACGACGAACCGGGCATGCGCAACTTTCTGGAAAAGACCCTGGCCAGCCGCGTCGGCCAGGTTCACGGGGCCGAAAGCGCCGAGCTCGCGGGCGAGCTGGTGCGCCTGCACCGCTTTGATCTGGTCGTGCTCGACATCACCTTGCCCGGCAAGAGCGGCATCGCCTGGTTGAAAGAGCTGCGCGAACAGGGCTTCGATGGCGAGGTCGTGCTGATCACCGCCTACGCCGATCTGGACACCGCCATCGAGGCGCTGCGCGCCGGTGCCAGCGATTTCATCCTCAAGCCGTTTCGCGTCACACAAATCCTCAGCGCCATCAAGCACGGGCTGGAACGAGCCACGCTCAAGCGCGAGAACTGGGTGCTGCGCCGCGCGCTCAAGCAGCGCACCCCGGCGGCCGATGGCCTGGTCGGCCAGTCGCTGGCCATCAAGGGCCTGCAGGCGGCGATCAAGCGTGTGGCCGCTGTCGGCTCGACCGTGCTGTTATGCGGTGAATCCGGCACCGGCAAGGAGCTGGCGGCACTGGCCCTGCACCGCAACAGCGATCGCAGCGGCGCCTTTGTGCCGGTGAACTGCGCCACCGTCTCGCCCGAGCTGATCGAGAGCGAGCTTTTCGGCCATGCCGCGCCGGCACGCAAGCTGCGCGACGGCCTGTTTGTCTATGCCCAGGGCGGCACCTTGTTCCTTGACGAGATCGCCGAGCTGCCCCTGGCCCTGCAGGCTACCCTGCTGCGCGTGCTGGAGGACCGCCACATCCGCCCGGTGGGCAGCGAGCAGCAGATTCCGGTGGACGTGCGCATCATCGCCGCGAGCAATGTCAAGCTCGCCGACGAGGTGGCCGCCGGGCGTTTCCGCAAGGATTTGTACTACCGGCTGCAGGTGGTTGAAATCAATCTGCCGCCGCTGCGCTCGCACAAGGAAGACATCCCCGAGCTGGTGGAGCACTTCATCCACAGCCTGTCGCCGCAGCTGGGCGTGGCGCCCATCGAGGTCACCGTCGATGAGCTCGGCTACCTCAAGCAATACGACTGGCCGGGCAATGTGCGCGAGTTGCGCAACTTGATCGAGCGCTCGCTCATCCTGGGGGCCTTGAATGTCTCGGCGCTGTACCAAGGCCTGTCGCGCATGACGGCCGGGCGCTCGGCCCTGGCCCCCATCACCACCGATCTGCACGCCATGGAAAAGCAGCACATCCTGGCCGTGCTGGACAGTGTGGCCGGTGAAAAGACCAAGGCCGCGGCGTTGCTGGGCATCTCAAGGCGCACGCTGGAGCGGCGCGTGGCGGAGTGGGGCAGCCATTGAAGCTGCGCGCCCGCCTGGCGCGTCAGCCCATACGCACCAAGCTGCTGGCCATGGTGCTCATGCCCCTGCTGGTGGTGCTGCCACTGCTGGGCCTGATCCTGGCGGTGTGGGGCAATGCGGCGGTGGACCGCATGTTGATCACCAAGATCCGCGCCGATCTGGCCGTGGCCCACGGCTACTTTGAGCGTGTGGTGGCCGAGGTGGCCAGCGGCGCCGGTGCGGTGGCCGATTCGCATGAGCTGCACCTGGCGCTGCAGGGCCAGCCCGCGCCGGCGGCCTTGCAGGCACTGCTGGAGCGCTTCAAGCAGCGCGAGGCCCTGGACTTCATTCACCTGCGTCTGCCCGACGGCCGCGTGCTGGCCACCGACCATGGGGGCGCAGGTGTCGGGCCCGCTGCCACCCGAGAGCCTGGCCCGCAGGCTGGCTTGCCACTTTTGCCTGCCGGCCCGACACAGCCCGGCCCGCCAGCGGCCACGCCCAGCCGCAGCCGCGCATCGGCCAGCATCGAAGTGCTGAGCAGCGCTGAGCAAGACCTGCTATCACCCGAACTGCGCGCACGTGTGGCCGTCGCCCTGGTGGCCACACGCAATGCCCAGCCGACCTCGCGCACCCACGAGGACCGCGCCATGGTGGCCCTGGCCGACGCCCCGGTACGCGGCACCGATGGCCGCGTCTTCGCCCATATCCGGGCCGGCGTGCTGCTCAACCGCAACCTGGCCTTCATCGACCACATCAATGAGATCGTCTACCCCGAGGGCAGCCTGCCCTTTGGCAGCCGCGGCACGGCTACGCTGTTCCTCGACGACGTGCGCATCTCGACCAATGTGCGGCTGTTTGGCGAGGCCCGGGCCATCGGCACCCGCGTCTCGCAGGCCGTGCGCGAGGCCGTGCTCGGCCAGGGCCGCACCTGGCTGGACCGGGCCTTCGTCGTCAGCGACTGGTATGTCTCGGGCTACGAGCCCATCACCAACCGCGCCGGTCAGCGCGTGGGCATGCTCTATGTCGGTTTTCTGGAGCAGCCCTTCACCTGGCTGAAGTACGGCGTCATGGCCGGCATCGCGGCTGTCTTCTTCGGCGCCATGATCCTGGCGGCCCTGGCCAGCGCGCGCTGGGCGCGCAACATCTCCAGCCCCATCGAGCAAATGGCCCAGACCATGCAGCGGGTGGAAGGCGGCGCGCTGCAGGCCCGCGTCGGCGCGGTGCCCAGCGGCGACGAGATTGGTGCCCTGGCTGGCCACCTCGATCACTTGTTGGACAGCATCGCCGACAAGACCCTGGCCTTGCAGCAATTGAACGCCGAGCTCGACGCCAAGGTGGCCGCGCGCACCCACGATCTGGAGGCCGCACAGGCGCAATTGCTGCGCACTGAAAAAATGGCCGCCGTCGGCCAACTCACCGCCAGCATCGCGCATGAGGTGAACAACCCGATTGCCGTGATCCAGGGCAACCTTGATCTGGCACGTGAGCTGCTGGGCCCGGACGCCGGTCGTGTGCGCACCGAGCTGAAGCTGGTCGACCAGCAGATCGAGCGCATGCGCCTGATCGTCACCCAGCTTCTGCAGTTCGCCAGGCCCAATGATTTTGCGGGTTATGTCCAGGCCATAGACGCCGGCCACGCCATCGACGATTGCCTGGTGCTGGTCAAGCACCTGCTGGCCAGCACGGGCATCGAGGTGCGCCGCGATTTCAAGGCCAGCCAGCGGCCGGCCATCAACCGCCATGAGCTGCAGCAGGTGCTGGTCAACCTGATGGTCAACGCCATCCATGCCATGCCGCAGGGCGGGGTGTTGACGCTGGGCACTTGGGATGTCATACCGGCTGCGGGCCCGGTTGCTCAACCCGTCATAAGCCGCGATGTGAGGGGCGTTTTGAGCGGCGTTGTGAGTGCCAAATCGGGCGCAGATCCAGCCGATGCGGCGGCGCCAGCGCAAGTCCACATCAGCGTCGCCGACACCGGCCCCGGCCTGCCCGATGAGCTGCTGGCCGAACTCTTCAAACCCTTCGTCACCCGCAAGAAAGACGGCACCGGCCTGGGCCTGTGGATCAGCCGCGGCATCGTCGAGCGCTATGGCGGCGACATCGTGGCCGGCAACGGCCCTCAAGGTGGGGCGGTGATGACGGTGATGTTGAACGTGTAGAGCGTGGCGGGCGCCATCGTGGCCGCCATCGCCGCGCGGCACGAGATTGTTAATACAATCTGCCATGCGAATCGAATTCGATCCGGCCAAGTGCCAGGCCAACATCAAGACGCGCGGCCTGTCGTTTGAGCGGGTTGCCCAGTTTGATTTCGCAACAGCGGCAGTCGAGCAGGATCTGCGAAAAACCTACCTCGAAGCGCGTTATGTCGCGCTGGGGTGGCTGGATGCCCGCCTGCATGTGCTGTGCTTCACTCCCATCGATGACGGACTGCGCGTCATCAGTTTCCGCAAGGCCAACGCACGCGAGGTCAAATCCTATGAAAAAGCGTCCTCCCCTCACTGATGCCAATGGCGAAGTGCGCGAGCTCACGGCCGCCGACTTCGCCCTGTTCCGCCCCGCCCACGAGGTGCTGCCGCCAAGCTTGATGAAGACGCTCGGCATCCGTGGCCCACAAAAAGCCCCACTCAAACAGCCCACCACCATCCGCTTCGATGCCGACGTGCTGGCCGCCCTCAAAGCCACCGGCCGCGGTTGGCAAACGCGGGTGAACGAGGCGATGCGCGAGTGGGTGAAGGCGCATCAGGCGTAGCAGCTTCGGTGCGGTAGCCGCGCAGCCATCGGCGCAGGCCCCCGCAGCCTTTGCGCTACACCTTCAGCCCAACACCTTCACCGCGCGGCCATAGGGCCGCAGCGAGGAATCCACCGACCACAGCTTGATGGCTTCGACCTGGGCTTGCGCCACCAACAGGCGATCAAACGGATCACGGTGATGCCACGCCAAGTGAGCGACTTGCAGGATGTGCTCAGGCTTGATCGGCAGCTCGGTGAAGGCCTCAGATTGCAGCCAGCGGCGCAGCACCGCCGCATCCACAGTGAACTCGGGCCGGCCCAAGGAAGTCTTGATCGCCACTTCCCACAGCGAGGCCAGGCTGTAGGCCACCACGGTCTCGCGCAGGGACAGCAACTTGATCGCTGCGGCCGGCAGCCGCCGGGGCTGCATGGCGGCCCACAGCAGCAGATGGGTATCGAGCAGCACCATGGTGGCCGATCAACCCGCACTGAGGCGGCTTGGGCAGGCGTCAGCGCAAAACATCAGCGTGACAGTTCATGGCTTGCCATTGAACATCGCATCAATGTCGGCAACAAAGCCGGCCTTGATGTCGTCGGGCAGCGCGTACCGACCCGCCAGCCCGCCCAGTGTGCGGCGCCCATTGCCGGGCATCAGTGCCACCACCCGCACCAGCGGCTTGCCGGCCTTCGCGATGATGAAATCCTGGCCCTTGGCGGCCGCGTCCACCAAGCGCGACAAGTGGGTCTTGGCTTCGTGGATGTTGACGGTGGTGGCTGTGTGGGTGGACATGCTGCGCTCGCTGAAGTGGACTAAGCTGAGTGAACCAAGTCTAGCAGCCCTTCTGATGCTGGTGGCTTTGCTGTTGCCTGGCGCCCTGGTGGCGTTCGCCATTTGGCGCGAAGCCACGCGCAGGGCGACACTGCCGACCTCGCCGCCCTCACGCTCAAGTAGCGCCTGCAAAGCTTGCAGGTTGAGCGCGGCGTGCGCGAAGAGCAAGCGCGCCAAGGTCAGCGATCGCTGGGCGACCGCCTGCGCGCGCCGGATCGCGATGCCGCGCAGGCTGAGGTCGGAGGACACATTGATGTCTCCACTTGGGCAGATGGCTAACGTACTAAATGATGGGCGAATAAGAAGATGCTTCCCTTCCCGGAAAGTTGAAGTCAAGTGATGGAATTGGTGTTGGTTTTGGTCTTGCTTTGGTCGGTGCAAAGCCTTTGCATCTCACTGGCATTGACCCACGGCACGTCGGCCATCGTCGCTGTGCTTGTGGCGTCGTGTGGGCAGCTCTTGGCCATTTGGCTCTTGCGCCGAAAGTGTCCTCCTGCCGCTGTTGCGGCGATGTTGCACTTGCCACCCATCAAGACCCCTCATCCTCTGGGCTGCAGCCTGTGTTGCCGCTGGAGGCGTAGTCACTGCGATTGACAGCGTGCTGCCGGTGGACCAAGCAGCCCAGGCCACCTTTGGCCCCATGCTCGGGCATGGGGCGGGCTGGCTGTCAATTGCGTTGGTGGTGCCCGTTGCAGCGGAAATCGTCTTTCGAGCGGTGTTGATTGAGTTGCTTTGGAGGCGGCTCTCCACTTCCGGCGCCGTCGTTCTGTCGGCCGCGATTTTTGGCTTGGCACATTTGGACTTGCGAGTTGGCATCGGCGCGTTTGTGCTCGGGCTGATATTCGGTGCGGCCTATGTGAAAACGAAGTCGATCGCGCCCGGTGTGATGGGACACGTCGCGACCAACATCATGGGGCTGTATCTGCTCAAAGACGGCGGCGTGACGGAGGTGATGCGGGCGATGGCAGGCGCCGAGGTGGCGGCGGCCGACGCTGCAGCGGCGCACTGAACGGGCGCGACGACAAGTTGGCCACTCGGGGCCGCTAGACTCGGCGCGCCCTATGTCACGCCCCATCTGCCCTCCCACCGCTTTGTTCACTGAACGCCAGGACGCGGCCCATGCTGCGGGCTTGTGGCGTGGGTACCTGCGCCACATGTTGTGCGGGTGGCAGGGCGACATCGGCGCAGGTAACGGCGACAGCGACAGCGACAGCGACTTGCATAACAACCACCGCGCCGGCCACGCGCTGAAGGCGCCGCATGGCTGCTGACGACGACGCTGGCTTCCTTTCGCGCTGGTCGCGCCGCAAGGCGGAGGTGCGTCAGGGTGGGGCGTCGGTCGAACCGGCGGCGCACAAGGTGGTGCCGCAGCTTGACCGCCAGTTGGCCTCGCCGGAGGCCCCGCCGGCGGCAGCGCCCACCACGCCCACCACGCCTGCGCCGCAAAGTGCCGTGCCCGGCGTTGTGAGCGCGCGCGCCGCAGCACATTCGCCTAACGATCCTGTCCAGGCGACGAAGTCGCACGCGCTCGGCACCCATGTGCAGCCTGGCGGCCACCCCGAAGCCCAGCGCCAAGCTCAGCCCCAAATTCACCCCGAGACGCGCACCGGAACGCCTGCCGAAAAGCACCCCACAACCGGCCCCGCCAGCCCACCCCCCACCCTGGCCGAAGCCACGGCGCTCACGCCCACCTCCGACTTCCGCCGCTTCGTCGCGCCGGGGGTTGATTCGCGCGTCAAAAACGCGGCCTTGAAGCAGCTGTTCACCGATCCACACTTCAATGTGATGGACAGGCTGGACACCTACATCGACGACTACGGCCTGCCCGATCCGCTGCCGCCGGGCATGCTGCGCCAGATGGCGCAAAGCAAGTTGCTGGGGCTGTTTGACCACGAGGACGAAAATGCGCCAGCGGTGGCAGGTGTTGCCGGCGCGACTGCCGACCCCTTGACCGCTGATGACTCAGCCGCTGACACGGCTTCTGACACAGCCCCTGACACAGCCCCTGACACAGCCCCTGACGCGGACCCTGACGCAGACCCAGACACAAACCCAGCGGCAGCCGTAGCTGCCCCTCCCAACCCCGCCGACCCCGCGCCACCCCACACAAGCACCCCATCCCATGAAGACGCTGATCTGCGATTGCAACCGCACGATGACCCTGGACGCGCCGGCGCTCAAGCAAGCGCTGGACAAGACCCCGGGCGCCAGCTCTGACGGCCTGGAGCTCGTCCACACCCTGCTGTGCCGGCGCGAGGCCAGCGCCTTTCAGCGCGCGGCCACCTCGGGCGACGAGCTGCTGGTGGCCTGCACGCAAGAGAGCCGGCTGTTTCTGGAGCTCAATGCCCAGACCGTGGGCGCGCGGCCACTGGCTGAGCGCCCCATCCATTTCGTCAACTTGCGTGAGACCGGCGGCTGGTCGCGCGACGGCGCGCAATCCACGCCCAAGCTGGCCGCGCTGATCGCGGCGGCGCAACTGCCGGCGCCCGAGCCGGTGACGACCGTCAGCTACCGCAGCGGCGGCCGCTGCTTGATCGTCGGCCCGGCCGATGCCAGCGAGCGCGCTGCGGCCCTGCTGGCCGACAAGCTTGAGGTCGTGCAGTTGCTGGATCGCACCGGTGGCCACTTGCCGCAGCAACGCGACCGCGCGGTTCACGCCGGAAACCTGACCCGCTTGACCGGCTGGTTAGGCGCCTTCGAGGCCGAGTGGTCCAGCACCAACCCCATCGATCTGGACCTGTGCACGCGCTGCAATGCCTGCCTGGATGCCTGCCCCGAGGGCGCCATCGATTTCAGCTACCAAATCGATCTGTCGCTGTGCAGAAGCCACCGCGATTGCGTGCGCGTCTGCGATGCCGCTGGCGCCATTGATTTCGACCGCGCGGCGCAAGTCGTCAGTGAGAAATTTGATTTGGTGCTCGATCTGCGCGAGCAGCCGGCCTTTGCCCAGCACCAGCCGCCGCAGGGCTACTTTCATGTGCCCGGCGGCGAGGCCCGCGCCTTGGTGGCGGCGGCGCTGCAGTTGCGTGAGTTGACGGGTGAGTTTGACAAGCCGCGCTTTTTTCAGTACCGCCCCAAGCTGTGCGCGCACAGCCGCAACGAGCAGATCGGCTGCACCGCCTGCATCGATGTGTGTTCGGCCAAAGCCATCCGCAGCGATGCCTCGCTCAAGGGCAAGCTCACCGGCAAGTCGCGTGGCAGCCTGCCCGGTGGGCCGGCGCCAGTGGCACCGCTGGGCCAGGGCGGTGGCATCGTCGTGGAGCCACATTTGTGCGTTGGCTGCGGCGCTTGCGGCACCGTCTGCCCCAGCGGCGCGCTGAGCTACGGCTACCCCGGCCCGGTCGATCAAGGCAAGCGCTTGCGCACCCTGCTCACGGCCTACACAAAAGCCGGTGGGCGCGATGCGGCACTGCTGATCCACAGCCAGGAAGCGGGCCAGGCGGTGATCGACAAATTGGGCCGCGCCGCCCGCACCGGGCGCGGTGGCGATGGCGCGTTGATGGGGCCTGCCGCAGCGGCGGCACCGGCCGCATCCAGCGCACGCGGCCTGTGGGCGGCCCTCAAACCTAACGCCTCATCAAGCAGCACATCTGCCTCAAGGCTGCAAGGTCTGCCGGCGCGGGTGTTGCCGGCGGCGGTGTGGCACAGCGCGGCCACCGGCATCGATCTGTGGCTGTCGGCCTTCGCCCAAGGCGCCAACCAGGTGTGGGTGCTGGCCAGCGGCGAAGAAGCGCCCGAGTACCGGCGCGCCCTGGCCGAGCAGATGGCGGTGGCCCAGGCCATCGTCAGCGGCCTGGGCTATGCGGGTGAGCACTTCAAGCTGATCGAGGTGCAGGCTGTGGATGGTGCTGGCAGCAGCATGGGGCAGGGTGCGCAACCCGACCTCACCGCACTCGACCGCGCCCTGCAAGCCCCACCCGCCCAGGGCGTGAAGCAGCCGGCGATGTTTGCCGCCAGCGCCGACAAGCGCGGCACGCTGGACATGGTGCTCGATCACCTGCTGGCGCAGGCCCCGCGCGCGGCCGATGCCGCCGACAGCATCGCCCTGCCCGCGGCCGGCTCGCCCTATGGCACGCTGCTGGTGGACACCGCCAAATGCACGCTGTGCTTGTCCTGCGTCGGCGCCTGCCCCGAGGCGGCACTGGCTGATAACCCCGACAAACCGCAGCTCAAGTTCATCGAGAAAAACTGTGTGCAGTGCGGCTTGTGCGCCACCACCTGCCCCGAAAACGCCATCACCCTGCAACCGCGCCTGTGGCTGGCTGATGGCGGCAAGGCGCGCAAGGCCACACGCGTGCTGCACGAGACCGAGCCCTACCGCTGCATCCGCTGCGCCAAGCCCTTTGGCACGCTGCGTGCGATCGAAATCATGCTGAGCAAACTGAGCGGCCATTCGGCGTTTCAGGGCGCGGCCGCGGAGCGCCTGAAGATGTGCGGCGATTGCCGCGTGATCGACATCCACACCAACCCGAACGAAACCCGCATCACCGATCTGTGAGAGCCGCGCCGTGACCGATTCCCCCCCCTTCCAAGCCCTGAGTTTTGCCAGCGCGGACCACAGCGAGGAGCTGGCCCGCGCCGAGCTCTACGGCCTGCTGGCCGCCCTGTGGCTGGCGCCGCCCGATGCCGACTTGCTGGCGCAATTTCGCGTCGCGGTGACGCAGGCGCCCGAGCCCGGCGGCCACCTCGAAGCGCCCTGGGGCGAGCTGGTGGCGGCGCTTCGGGCGATCACCGTGCAAGCCGCTGCGGACGAGCACAGCGCGCTGTTTCACGGCGTGGGCAAGCCAGAAGTGTTCGCTTACGCTTCGTATTATTTGAGCGGCTTCTTGAACGAACGCCCGCTGGCCGAATTGCGTGAAGACCTGAAGCCCCTGGGCCTGGCGCGCGATGAGGCCAGCCTGGAAACCGAAGACCACATCGCCTACGAGATGGAGGTGATGCGCTACCTCATCGCCGGTGATGACGTGGCGGTGTGCAACCTCGAGCAGCAGCGGCGTTTTTTCCGCACCCACCTGCAGCCCTGGTTCGAGGCGCTGTGCGACGCCGTGGAGGCGCAGCCACGCGCCCGCGTCTGGCGCGCCGTGGCCGGCATGACGCGGGCCTTTTTGCAGGTCGAGACGCAGGGCTTTGACCTGCTCGAAGCATGAGCGCCGATGAACGTGGCGACCTGCCCGCGATCACGCCGGACGACATCACCGGCGTGCCCGCGATCACGCCGGACGACATCACCGGCGTGCCCGCAATCACGCCGGACGACATCACCGGCGTGCCCGCAATCACGCCGGACAACATCACCGGCGTGCCCGCAATCACGCCGGACAACATCACCGGCGTGGTCTTGGCCGGCGGCCGCGGCAGCCGCATGGGCGGTGTCGACAAGGGCCTGCAAAACCACCTCGGCATGCCGCTGGCACTGCACGCACTGATGCGGCTGCAGATGCAGGTGGGCGAGGCGATGATCAATGCCAACCGCAACCTGTCAGCGTATGAGTCGATGGGCGTCTCGGTCTGGCCCGATGCGCAGAGCGACTACCCAGGCCCCTTGGCTGGATTTCTGACCGGGCTTGAGCACTGCACGACGCCCTACCTGATGACCGTACCCTGCGACAGCCCGAACTTCCCGCTCGATTTGGTGTCGCGCCTGGCCTCGGCACTGCGCGAGGCCGATGCCGAGATCGCCATGCCCAGCACCCTTGAACAAGGGGTTAGGCAAGTGCAGCCGGTGTTCTGCCTGATGAAATCCAGCGTGCTGGAAAGCCTGGTGCGCTTCATGCAAAACGGCCAGCGCAAGATTGATCGCTGGGCGGGTGAGCAGCGTTTGGTTGAGGTGCCGTTTGACGACGCTGAGGCCTTCTTCAACGCCAACACCCTGGCCGATCTGCAGGCCCTTCAAGCCGGCGCCGGCCGAGCCTGAGCGCGGCGCGAAGCCTGAGCACGACGCAAGTCGTGAGCCCAGCGCCACGCCAGCGCGCCAACCACTGATGCGAACAAGGAATCGACATGAACCCCAGCCCCATCGATCTGCGCTCCGACACCGTCACCCGCCCCACACCAGCCATGCGCGCGGCCATGGCCGCCGCACCGGTGGGCGACGATCAGTACGGCGAAGACCCGACCAACAACGCGCTGCAAGAACGTGTCGCGGCCCTGCTGGGCAAGGAGGCGGCGCTGTGGCTGCCCTCGGGCACGATGTCCAACCAGGTGGCGCTGCGCGTGCTCACGCGGCCGGGCGATGAGGTGATTGGCAGCGAAGAGTCCCACGCCGGCTGGCACGAGGGCGGTGGCGCCGCGGCCAATGCCGGCGTGCAGTTGATCGAGGTCGGCGCCGGGGGCCTGTTCACCTGCGAGCAATTCGAAGCAGCGATCAAGCCCAGCGGCCTGCCGGTGTTCCCGCCCAGCACGCTGGTGCAGATCGAGAACACCCACAACCGGGGCGGCGGCCTGGTGTTTCCGCAGGCCGAGGTCTTGCGCATCTGCGCGGCAGCGCGGGCGCGCGGCATGGGCAGTTTTCTCGATGGCGCGCGGCTGTGGAACGCCAGTGTGGCCAGCGGCCTGAGCGAGGCTGAGATGGCCGCGCCGTTCGATCTGGTCACCGTCGCCTTCTCCAAGGGCCTGGGCGCGCCTGCCGGCTCGATGCTCGCCGGCTCGCGCGAGCTGATCGCGCGCTGTAGTCGCCACCGGCGCATGTTTGGCGGCGCGATGCGGCAAGTGGGCATCCTGGCGGCCGGTGCGCTGCACGGCATCGAACGCCACCGCGCGCGCCTGGCCGACGATCACCGCCACGCCCGCGTGTTGGCCGAAGCGGTGGCCGATTGCGCCGCCGTGCAGATCGATCTGGCCACAGTGCAGACCAACATCGTCATCTTCCGCCTGGCCCCCGGCGCGATGGATGCCGCCACGCTGGTGGCCCGTGCCCGCGAGCGCGGCGTGCTGGTCAGCGCATTCGCCGCGCGCACGGTGCGGGCGGTGACGCATTTGGATGTGACAGCGCAGCAGGCTGAGCAAGCGGCGGCTGTGCTGCGCGAGTTGTTGCGCTGAGGTGTCGAGTGCCGTGCGCCGTGTGAAGCGGCGCCGGGCACCGCGCTGAACCCAGCCTTGCCTTGCCCATGGCAGGGGGCAAGGGCCACGCACTCAGGTCGTTCCGGGTGATTCGCCTGTGGCGAGCAAACGCAGGCTGCGCAGCAGCGCATCGGGCCGCGCGATGCCCTGGCCGGCGATGTCCATCGCGCTGCCATGGCCGGTGGTGGCCAGCAGCACGCGGGCGCCGATGGACAGCGCGCTGGCGGCCTGTGGCGCCAGCAGCTTGATGGGGATGTGGCCCTGGTCATGGAACATCGCCACATACAGGTCGTGCGCGCGCTGGGCCAGCAGCACATCGCCGCCTTGAGGATCGCTCACGCGCACGCCGGCGGCGCGCAGTTGCGCCGCAGCGGGCAGCGTGTGCTGGGCGTCCTCAGCACCAAACAGCCCGCCCTCTGAGGCATGCGGGTTGATGCCGAAGAGGCCGACGCTGGGCTCGCGCAGGCCCAGCAGCGCGCAGCCGCGCAGGCCGGCCTGCGTCGCCTGCACAATCAAGTTAGGTGTGATGCGCGCCAGGGCGCTGGCCACACTCTCATGCAGCGTGACGTGCACGATGCGCAGGCCGCCACCGATCAACAGCAAGAACACGCTGCCCTCGTCCTGGCCACAGACCCGCGCCACCAGGGAGGGATAACCGCTGAAATCAATGCCCGCCTGGGCGATGGCGGTCTCGTGGTGGGGGCCGGCCAGCACGGCATCGAACCGGCCCGCGTCGCAGGCCCGGATCGCGGCGCTCGCGGCGGCAATGGTGCTGGCGCCGGCCGCAGCCAGCACCCGGCCGGGCTGGGCAAATTCAGCGGCCAGCTCGCCGCAGGCGTGCACCTCCAAGCCATTGAGAATGTCCGTTAGGCCCAGGCGCTGCGCCGTGGCCTGCAGCACCGCCGCCGGGCCGAACACCGTCAATTGCAGATCGATGCCGCGCCAGGCTGCGCCAGTGCGCTGCTCGGCCAGGGCCTTGAGAACGATCTCGGGCCCGATGCCGTTGGGATCACCCAGGGCGATGGCGATGCGGCGCATGGTGGTTTGGGGGTTGAGTGGTTGAGCGGTTCAGCGGACCAGCAGTCCAGCGGTCCAGCGGCCCAGCCGGTTACAGCGGCAAGGCCAGCAAGGTGTCCGTCACCGTGCTGTCGCAGACCACCACGCGCTCGGCCAACAGCAGGCCGCCCTCGGTGCGTAGCAGCCGATCCTGGTAGGCGCCGCTGGCAAACAGCTCGGTCTGGCCGGTGGCCATGATGCGGGCCACGATGAAGGGCGTTTCGGCTGCTATGCCATCGGCATCGGCGCGCGCGATCACCGGCATGCCCAGCAGGTGGCGGTAGCGCTGGCGCTCGTAAATGTTGGCCAGGCGCAGCGCGGCCACGCGGTCCTCGAGCATGGCGCGCGAATCGGCCCAGACGATGCCGGCGGCCAGGCCCTCGCGCTGGTTCTCGACGTGCGTGATGCGGTAATGGCAATCGGCGGTGAAGAATCTCGGCCACGCCTCCAGCGCATCGCTGTCGATGGCCTGGGCATAACGCGCATTGAACGCGCACAATTCCAGCAGATCGTTCATGCGCTGGCCGCCATCATCGCGTCACCATCATGGCGTCACCATCAGGGCGTGATAAGCCTTCCAAAAGCCGCGCACCGAAGTCTCTGTCGCCCGGCCTGGGCTGGAGTCAGCGCCAGCGCCGCCCATCTCGACCACCGCCGCGTGGTCTGTCGCGCCGGCGATGCCGCGCTGCACGAAGCCGCCAACGGCGCCGTCTTCCATCGAGATGAAGCCGGCCGGGCCGACCAGGTTGCTTTGCTTCAGGCGCACGCGCCGCTGCTCCGGCGTGTCGTCGGCGTAGCCCAGGTAGGTCCAGTTCAACTCGGTGCGGTCCACGCCCTTGGGCAGCACCTGGCGCACCGCCAGGCAGTTCTGGATTTGTTGCAGCACAAAGCCCGGAAAGACCGACAGGATTTGCAGCGTGATGCCGTCATCAAACTCTTTGAAACCGGCCAGCAGGCTGGGGTCTTTCAAGCGGTATTTGTCGGTGTCCGCGCGCAGGTTCTGGTCGGCATAGGACGCGTCGTTCGAGTGTTGCTTGTCGGTCGCGTCGATGATGGAATAGCTGACGTGGTGGCCACCGCAGGGGCTGACGATGACACCGCCCTTTTGCGACAAGCGGTTGAGCTTGAAGGTGGTGAAAAACAGGTGCAGCAGACTGGCGTGGTAGCTGTCGCGCACGTTCTCGGCGTAGAGCTTCCAGTTGTTGGGCAGGGCCTGGGTGAAGCGGCCGATCACCTGCACCGGCTTGTGCAGCACGCGCGCGATGCGCTGGCAGATTTCAGTGCCCAGGTAGTCCTCGATCGGCGGCGCGGCGGCATCAAAGCTGCCAAAGACCAGGCCACAGAAAGTGGCGATGCGCAGCTTGCGTGGGCCGTGCTCGGCCTTGTTGAAACCCGGGCCCATGCCGCCCTGGCCTTTGATGCCGCGCTCGAAAGCGACACCCGTCAAATCGCCCTGGCGGTTGTAGCTCCAGGCGTGGTACACGCATTGAAAGCCGCCTTCAGTGCGGCCGCTCTTGTCCAGCACGATCAAGGCGCCGCGGTGGGCGCAGCGGTTCTCGAAACCGCTGATCAGCTCGGCGCCATTGGCCGCGCGGTCGCGCACCACCACCACCGGCGTGGCGCCGACGAAGCTGCTGCGCCAACTGCCGGTCTCGGGCAGCTCAATCTCAAGACACAGGAAGTGCCAGGCCGGGCCGTGGAACAGCCGCTGCTGTTCGCTCACATAACGTGCTGGGTCGGTGTAGAAATTGAACGGGATGCGGGTGAGTGAGGGCGGCGCTGCCGATTCATGGTGCGTCGCATGTGGACGCGTCGAGTCGTTGATAGGATGTTGCATCGCCGCCGACCGACTCAATCCAGCGTGACGCGTGCGGCCTTGATGACCCTGGCCCACTTCTCAGATTCGGCGCGCACGAAGGCGCCGGTCTGCTCGGGCGACCAGCCGCGCGGCTCGGCGCCTTGCTCGGCAAACTTCTGGCGCACATCGGGCAGGGCCAGCGCGTCGGCCAGCGCCTTGTGCACGGCGGCCACCGCGGCGGGCGGTGTGCCCGGCGGGGCCATCACCGCAAACCAGGTGACGGCGCTCATGTCCGCCAGGCCGGCCTCAGCGAAGGTCGGCACCTCGGGCAGCGCGGCCGAGCGCTGGCCATCGGCCACGGCCAGCACCTGCAGCCTGCCGGAGCGGTGGTGCACCATTGATGAGCTGAGGTTGTCGAAGAAGACATCCACCGTGCCGCCCATCAGATCAACCAGCGCCGGCGCCGTGCCTTTGTAGGGCACGTGCAGCATCTCGGTGCCGGTGAGCGACATGAACAGGCTGGCGCTCAGGTGCGAGGTGGTGCCGTTGCCCTGCGACGCAAAGCTGGCCTTGCCTGGGTTGGCCTTGAGCCAGGCCACCAGCTCACGCAGCGTCTTGGCAGCCACCTTGGGCCCGACGGCCAGCACATTGGGCACCGTGGCCAGCACCGTGACCGGCACCCAGCGCGTCGGGTCGAAGGCCAGCTTGGGGTAGAGGCTCTGGTTGATGGCGATGGGCCCGGGCGGCGAGGCCAGCAGCGTGGCGCCATCGGGCTTGGCGCGGTAGACGACCTCGGCGCCGATGTTGCCGCCCGCGCCGGAGAGGTTCTCGATGACCACGCCACCGGGATAGTGGACGCGCAACTTGTCGCTCAGTATGCGCGGCAGGATGTCGGCCGTGCCACCGGCCGGGAAGGGCACGACCAGGCGCAGGGCGGCGGGCTGCTGGGCGGTGGTGGGCCGCCAGGGGCCGAAGGTGAGGGGGGCGGCCAACAGGGCCAGGGCGTGGCGGCGGGTGGGGGTGGGTGGGCTCATGCGGCGATTGTCGCGGCTGGCTTGGCTGCGCCCCGGTTGGATGGGCGACATCGGCGAGGCGGGCATGGGCTTGGCAGGCATCGCGGCAGCCCGCCGCGCGGTGGCAGACAGGGCCAAGCGCCGCACACCAAGGTATCGAACGGGTCGAAAGCCTTTGCGCCACAGCCCGGGCCGGTCAGCCCGGGCCCATCAGCCAGTGCTCGTCACTCAGCGCGCATCGCACAGCGCCCGCAGCATCGCTGGGCCAGTCCATCGCTGGGGTTGCGCTGGCCAGGCCTGCACCAGCGCGGCGATGCGCCCGTTCAGCGGGGTCGCCACGCCATGCTGTGCACCCAAGCGCTGCACCGCGCCATGGATGGCATCGACCTCGGTCGGCCGGCCGCGCGCCAGATCGTCGGCCATGCTCGAGCGCGCCTGGGCATCGATGCGCAGGCTGCGCGCCGCCACGATGCGAAACAGCGGCGTGGGCAAGCGCATCACCTGCGGCACCCAGCCCGGCGGCAGCGGCGACATGCGCGCGGGGGTGATGCCCGCGGCGCGCAGCACGGCCAGGGCCTCGTCGATCAGCGCGGCGCTGCAGCGGCGCAGATCGCGGTCTTGCAATTGCGCCAGCAGCGGCAGGCCGGACAGCGCATTGACGGCGTTGTTCAGGTTCAGCAGCAGCTTGCCCCATTGCACCGCGCGCAAATCGGCGTGCAGGGTGATGGGCAAGTGGGCGGCGGCAAACAGCGCCGACCAGGCGCGCAGCGCAGGGTGGTCTTGCGCGGCGAGCTGGCCTTCGGTGCCGCGGTGCAGGTGCAGCGGCGGGGTTTTGGGCGAGTTGTTGGGCGGGGTTTTGGGGGCATCGTTGGGTGATGTGGCGGCCGGCCCCTCCACCGCCAGCTCGGCCACATTGAACGGCACCATGCCCGACAACACCGTCAGCGCCGGCGCCTGGGTGCGCGCTACATCGGCGTTATCAATCCCGTTCTGCATCGACAGCACCAGCGTGCCGGCGGGCAAGCGTTCGCCCAGCTCACGCGCGGCCGCCGCCGTGGCACCGCTCTTCACACACAACAGCACCAGGGCCGGCCGGGCGCTGGCGGGCACGCGCTCATGCAGGTTGAGCTGATGGGGCAGGAGCTGATCCTCGCGGCCATTCAAATCGCTCAAGTGCAGGCCGGCTTGGCGCAGCGCCTGGATGACGCGCGGCCGGCCGACATAACTCACATTCGCACCGGCAAGTTGCAGCCGACCACCCAACCAGCCGCCGATGGCACCGGTGCCCATCACGAGCACGGGGCCGGGCACCTTCGGCAGGCCAGCAGGTTCAGCGCCGTGCCCAGCGCCAACATCACCAGCGCGGCCCGCCCTGGCTGCACTCACCGCGCGACCGGTTGCGCCAGATCGCGCAGCAGCGTGGGGCCGGCCTGGGCCTCGATGTCGGCCAGCAGGGCGCGGCCCCAGCCCAGAGCAAACAGCGCTTCGGCAACCACAAACATCGGCCCCACCAGCAGGCCGACGACATCGTCCACAAAGGCCGGCTTGCGGCCCTCGTAATAGTGGCCAATGAACTGGATCGCCCAGCCCAGCGCAAAGGCGCCCAAGCCCCAGGCCAGCCAGCCGGCGAGGCCACCGGCGGCCAAGGGCACGGCCGCAGCGATCAGCGCGCCATTGACCGCGCTGGTGGCCAGGCCGAGCACGGCATCGCCCCGCGTCAGGTACCACAGCGTGGTCAGCGCCCAAACGATCCAGGCCAGGTTCAGGCCGGCCAGCTCAGCGCGCGCCAGCAGCACGCCAACACCGAACACGATCATCGGGATGCCGATGAAGTGCGTGACGATGTTGCGCCGATCCCGGTGGTAGAGCGCGTATTGCACGAGCAGGTCGCGGGCGGGTCGGAAAGGGCTGGTGGGCATGCTGATCTCCCTTCGATGTGGCGTGGGGCCGCCAGTTCACCACGGCCGCCGGCTTGGGGCCATGGGGATAATCCGGGCCACCCCCGCGAAAGCCTGAAACTCATGAGCATCAAGAGCGACCGCTGGATTCGGCAAATGTCCAGCCAGCACGGAATGATCGAGCCCTTCGAGCCGGGCCAGGTGAGGCAGGCGGCGGATGGGCAAAAGATCGTCAGCTACGGCACCTCAAGCTACGGCTACGACGTGCGCTGCGCGCGCGAGTTCAAGGTCTTCACCAACGTCTATTCGACGGTGGTCGATCCGAAGAATTTTGACGAGCGCAGCTTTGTCGACATCGAGGCCGATGTCTGCATCATCCCGCCCAACAGCTTTGCTTTGGCGCGCACCATGGAGTACTTCCGCATCCCGCGCAATGTGCTGACCATTTGCCTGGGCAAGAGCACCTATGCGCGCTGTGGCATCATCGTCAACGTCACGCCGTTTGAGCCCGAGTGGGAGGGTTTTGTGACGCTCGAATTCAGCAACACCACGCCGCTGCCGGCGAAGATCTACGCTGGCGAGGGCTGCGCGCAAGTGCTGTTCTTTGAGAGCGACGAGGTCTGCGAGACCAGCTACAAAGACCGCGGCGGCAAGTACCAGGGGCAACGCGGGGTGACGCTGCCCAAGGCTTGAGGCCCAGGTCGCAGGCCTGGGCTTCAGGCTGCAGGCCGGCCGTGCTGCCCATCAAGGCGGCCCATCAAGGCTGCCCATCAATGCAGCCGCGCGCTGCCCAACCAGTCGCAGCGCAGCCGGCCGCGCTGATGCAGGCGCTGGCGCAGTGCCACATAGGCCCCTGGCGCGGCGATCAGGCCCGCGCACAACAGGGCCAATCCGGGCTGCTCCAGCAGCAGCGCCACCGGCACGCCGCCCCAGCCCACCAGCCACAGGGTCATCACGGCATCCCACAAGGTGTGCTCCAGCGCGTCCGGGCGTTGATGTTCCAGGTGCCAGCGCTTGATGGTGAACATCTGCTCCAAGGTCATGGCCGCGTCTCCTGCTGTGACACGGCATGACTGTAGGCAGTTTCAGTGGCAATGGCCAGGGTGCCCAATGCGCGATCAGGGCCTGTTTGCCCGCGCACTTCATCGTCTTGACGGCAAAGCCGGAAGAACTTGGCGTCGCCAACTTGATGTCCTCGCGAACGCTGAAGCTGACGGTGCTCAGGCTGGGTATGTGCCCGGCAACAAGATGCCCTTGTCCACTTGGTCCATGCGCATGCGCCCGCAAAACGCCATCGTCAAATCCAGCTCCTTGTGGATGATCTCCAGCGCCTTGGTCACACCCGCTTCGCCCATGGCGCCCAGCCCGTACACCATCGAGCGGCCGATGTAGGTGCCGCGCGCGCCCAGGGCCATGGCCTTGAGCACATCCTGGCCCGAGCGGATGCCGCCGTCCATGTGCACCTCGATCTGCGGGCCCACGGCATCGACGATGGCCGGCAGGGCGCGGATGCTGGAATCGGCGCCGTCCAACTGCCGCCCGCCGTGGTTGCTGACGATCAGCGCATCGGCGCCGCTGGCCACGGCCAGCCTGGCGTCTTCGACATCCTGTATGCCCTTCAAGATCAGCTTGCCGCCCCAGCGCTTTTTGACCCATTCAACATCGGCCCAATTCAGCCCCGGATCGAACTGCCCGGCCGTCCACTCCGAGAGTGAGGCCATGTTCTCCACACCCGAGACATGGCCAACGATGTTGCCGAATTGGCGGCGCTTGGTGCCGGCCATGCTCAGGCACCAGCGCGGCTTGGTCGCCAGGTTCAGCAGATTGGCCAGGGTCAGCTTGGGCGGTGCCGAGAGGCCATTCTTCAAATCCTTGTGGCGCTGGCCGAGGATCTGCAGATCGAGTGTCAGCACCAGGGCGCCGCAGCGTGCGGCCTTGGCGCGATCGATCAAGCGCTCGATGAAGCCGCGGTCGCGCATCACATAGAGCTGAAACCAGAACGGCGCCTTGGTGTGGGTGGCGATGTCCTCGATGGAGCAAATGCTCATCGTGGACAGGGTGAAGGGAATGCCGAATTTCTCCGCCGCGCGCGCGGCGTGGATCTCACCATCGGCATGCTGCATGCCGGTCAGCCCCACGGGCGCAATGGCCACGGGCATCTTCACGTCCACGCCGATCATCTTCGCGGCGGTGCTGCGCCCTTCCATGTTCACCGCCACGCGCTGGCGCAGCTTGATGGCTTGAAAGTCTGCGCTGTTTGCGCGATAGGTGGATTCGGTCCACGAGCCCGAATCGGCATAGTCGTAGAACATGCGCGGCACGCGCTTTTGCGCGAGCTGGCGCAGGTCTTCGATGGTGGTGATGACGGTCATGCAGTGCTTTCAATAGCCGGAGTTGTCGGGCGGTGCGGAGGGTGCGGGCCGGCGCCTGGGGTTGAAATTGAGTTGTGTTTTGGCCTGCTGTTGGCCGGCGACCTGCAAGGTGGTGGAGGCCTGCTCGACCAGCTGATCCGGGTGCCACACACGCAGCTCGGCCTGGCCATCGGGCACGTTGTGGATGGTGGCCACCCCGGCGTCGTTGGTCACCGCGTACCAGGGCGTGCTGCTGACGAGGATGTGGCCGCGCATCGAGCCATGCAGGTGGCAGCCCACCACCAGCGAGCCCGGCACATCGAGCTTGAGCTCGGCCGCCGGTGCGGGGCGGTTGCCCAGCATGGCCGCCATGCGGAACTCAAACTGCCGCGCCGGCGGCACATTGCCCAGTGGGCCGCCGGGCTGCGAGCGCACATGGTGATCGAAGCGGTCGCGGTTGATGAAGCGCACCGAGCCGCCCACCGGCACCACGCTGACAAAGGGCACGAAGCGGATGTACTGCTGGGTGATGACGGCGGGCTCGGGCAGCGGTGGCGGCTGCCAGCCGGCAGTGGGTTGCACCAGCACGGCGACATCGGCCGCGGGCTGGCCATCGGCCTTCTGCACAGTGATGTGCAGCGTGCCGGCCAGGGCCAAGGGGGCCGTGGTGATGGTGGCCGCGAAGGCCGCCACGGCCGCCAAGAGACGGATTGCCTGGTGCCACGCGAAGGCGCGCGCGCTGCACGGGGCGTTGGAGTGGGCGTGGTTTTTCATGGTGGGTCGATGATAGTGGCCGCCCGCCGCAGCGCGGCCATGCGCACGCCCAGCAGGCGGATGCGCTTGCCCAGGTCCACCCGCTTCAAGCACAGGCCCGCGGCCAGGCGGATGGTGCCGGGCTCGGCGGTGAATTCATCGAGCGTCATGTCGCGTGTCACGCCCTTGAAATCATCGAAGCGCAGCTTGATGCCGACGGTGCGGCCCTCATAGCCCTTGCGCTGCAGATCGTGCGCGAGCTGCTCGACGAGCTCGGTGAACACGGCGGTGAGCTCGGCACGGTCGCGCTTGGCGTGCAGGTCGCGCTCGAAGGTGGTCTCGCGGCTCATCGACACCGGCTCGCTGTGGGTGACCACGGCGCGCTCGTCCACGCCGTGGGCGGCGTCGTGCAGCCAGGCGCCGTAGCTCTTGCCAAACTGCTCAATCAAGCGGACGCGATCCTGCCGTGCCAGATCACCAATGGATTCAATGCCCAGGGCCTGCAGCTTGGCGCCGGCCTTGGGGCCGATGCCGTTGATCTTGCGCACCGAAAGCGGCCAGATGCGCTCGGGCACGTCGGCGTGGGTGAGCAGGCACAGGCCGTCGGGCTTGTCCAGCTCACTGGCGATCTTGCTCAGCAGCTTGTTGGGCGTGACGCCGACCGAGCAGCTCAAGCCCGTGGTGCTGCGCACATTGTTCTTCAGCTCCAGGGCGATGGCGCGCACGCCGCCGTGCGGGTCGTGGGCGACGCTGTCCTGGGCGCCCGGCAGATCGGTCAGATCGATGTAGATCTCGTCGATGCCGCGGTCTTCGATCACCGGTGCGAGCTCGGCCACGGCGGCCTTGAAGCGGCGCGAGTACAGGCGATATTGCTCAAAGTCCACGGGCAGCAGTACGGCCTGTGGGGCGCGCAGCGCGGCCTTCATCAGGCCCATGCCGGAGTTCACCCCCAGGTCGCGCGCCGCATAGGTGGCGGTGGTGATGACGCCGCGGCCGGTGTACTGCGCCAGGTGCGAGAAACGCCGCGTGCCGTCGGCTTGCGGCTCGGGCTGGTGGCGCCGGCCGCCCCCGATGACCACTGGCTGGCCCTTCAGCTCGGGGTAGCGCAGCAGCTCGACCGAGGCGTAAAACGCATCCATGTCGAGGTGGGCAATCCAGCGGCGGCGCAGCACTTGCATGGCGGCGATTGTGTGATCCAAGTGAGAGCCTGTCCGGCAGGGCGTTGAGACTTCTGGCCACGGGCAGCCGCCGCTGCGGCGTCGTCAAAGTTATACTTCCATAAAACCTCGGGAGTTTCCATGCTGAAGGCTGCGCTTCGCCGCTCGGGCGGTTCTTTCATCTTGACGGTGCCGCCGTCCTATGTCGAGCAAAACCACCTGGAGGCGGGTTCGCGCTTGATCATTGAAATCGTCGGCGATGAGCTGAAGATGACGCCGGAGCGACCGCGGCGCGCACTGGCCGAGCTGCTGGCCGCCACGCCCAAGGGCTTGTGCCGCGCCAAGGGCTGGGAGGAGATGGGCAGCGCCGGTGGCGAGCTGTGACCCCGGAGCGCGGCGACATCCTGCACCTGGCCTTTGATCCGGCCAGTGGTCGCGAGATGAAGGGCGATCACTTTTGCCTGGTGGTGTCGCCCCGCGCCTTCAACGCACGCTTCAAGCTGGCCATGGTCTGCCCGATCTCGGGCGGCGCTGCCGATGTCGCGCGCGCTGCCGGGTTTTTGGTGGCCTTGACGGGCCTGGGCTTGCGCACCGACGGGCAGGTGCATGCCCATCAGATCAAGTCACTCGACTGGGCCTCGCGCCGTGCGAGCAAGGTTGAGCGCGCGCCGGCCTTGGTGGTGCAGGAGGTTTTGGCTTGTCTGCAGAGCGTGCTTGATTGAGCTGCGTCGAAGGTGCACCGGGCGCGGCTGCTTGACCAGCACGCCGTATGAAGCCGCCGCCGCGACGGAGCTCAAGGCCCAGCGCTCAGCTTCAACGCTCAGCGCTCAGCCCGCACCGCCACCTGGGCCTGCACATAGTCCTGCGACATCGTCGGGTTGGGGCACTGGCCACCCAGCGGCACATTGCAGGCGGTGGCCGTGATCTGGTAGACGTTCAGGCCGGGCGGAAACGGTCTGGGCGCCTCGTTGACATTGGCCACCAGGTTGCAGCGCACCGTCACGGTGTAGGGCAGCAACTGGCCGGGCAAGGCGGCGATGGATTGCACCGGCGTGCAGGCCGCGGCGGCACCGGTGTTGATGCGAAAGCGCCCCCACTCGGCGCCGGTGGATGCGGCCTGGCGCGCACGGGCATGCGACAACTCACGCGCGTAGCCGCTGTGCACCGAGGTGACCAGGCCCACCGAGTAGACGGTCAAGCCCCCCAGCATCACCAGCACGGCGATCACCAGCAGGCCGGACAGGCCGCGCTGCGCGCGGCGCGGCGGGCGTCCAGGCTGCCGCGCGGCGCCGGTGTGGCGGGGCGGTGTTGCCGCGCTGGCGCTCACCGATCCTCCGACACGGCATAACTCGCATTGAGCATGGTCAGCTCGGGCACGCCGATGTTGTCCAGCGCCGTCATCTGCACCCGCAGCTGCACCTGGCCACCGCGTGGGGCGATGGGGCCGACGGGCGCGGTGGCGGTGTACACCATGTTGCAGGCGGTGACGCGGGTGATCAGCACGGCGTTGTTGCCACCCGCAAAAGCCACCGGCTGCACCGCGCTGATGGCATAGCCCCAGCGCCGCGTGAGGGTCTGGGTGGCCGGGTCGCAATCCCAGGTGACGGGGGTGGAGGCCAGGTAAAACCTGTTGTTCGCGGCCAGGCTGGGGATGTTCAGCGGGTTGAAGTCGAGCCGCTGGCCGGCGCCGGCCGGGGCCAAGGCGGTGATGCGCGATTTGATGCCGCCGGCCACCTCCACACTGCCACCGAAGTAGGGGTCGCCCGCGCCCGCGCCAGCGTTGGGCGCACGTGGGTTGACGACCAACCAGTTGCCGATGGCCGCGGGGCCGCCCTGCAACGGGCCGATGCTGGTGAAGCAACGCTCGGCAGCGCAGCCGGTGGCCAGGGCGTCGTTGGCGCTGGCGCAGGCCGCCGGGCACACGACAGCGCCACCGGCGCCGGCGCGGTGGCGGCCCCAGGCGTTCACTTCCAGCGTCTCCAGCAGCACCCTGGGGCCAACATTGATGATGCGCACGCTGTTGGGCACCGAGCGCAGCAGGTCGTCGCGCAGGCGGGCATCGGCCACGTCCAGCGCATTGGTCAACGCGGCGCGGCGCGAGGCATCCATCCACGCCGCCAGCGGCAGGCGCAGCATGGGTGCTGCGGCCACCGACAGCAGGCCGATCAAGGTGATGGCGATGATCATCTCGATCAGGGTGAAGCCGCGGCCTGCGCTTGGCGCGCCGCGCTGGCCTGTGAATGGGCTGCGGGCCATCACACGCGGTTGGGCGAGTGCCGCACCCGCACGCCCTCGACCACGGTGCTGGCCACGCCGGGGCAGGCCAGGGTGACGATGATGCGCAGCGCCTGTGGCCGGCCCTGGGCATCGAGCGCGGCGATCAAGGGCAGGGCCTGCGCCGCCAAGACGACATTGGCCGCGCAGCCCACCAGCACCGAACCAGGCACGCTGATGACATTGCCGGCCATGTCGCAGATGCCGGCGCAGCCGGGGCCGGGCATCAAGAAGCCTTGGTAGTCGCTGACGCCGTCAAAGCGGTTGGCGGTATTGTAGCGCGTCTCGCCGGCTTCGGGGCCCATCACGTCCAGCGTGGGCGCGGCGCAGCCGGCCGAGTTGGCGACCACGCCCACATTGGCGTCCAGCGGGTCGCAGTAGGTGAAAGGTTTGGCGCGAATTTCATCGAGCAGGCTGGTGGCCGCGGCCAGCAACTGCCGTTGCTTGAGCGTTATCGCCGTTTGTGCCGACATCTGCGAAAACACGGTGGTCATGCTGCCGGCCACCATGCCCAGCAGCACGATGATCACCAGCACATCGATGAGCGTGAAGCCGCGCTGCCTGCGCGTTGCCTGCGGCCATGTCATGGCGCGGCACCTTGGCATCGCGCCGCCTGGGCGCGAGCGCCCAGCCTCAGATCGCGACACCGGTCTCACGCTGCACCGTGATGGCCAAGGTGCCGACATTGAGCACCGCATTCACGGCCGGCACCAGCTGGCCGCGGGGGTTGAAGCGCACCAGCGGTGTGCCCGCCAAGGCCACACGTGGTGGCATGTTGATGGCATAGGGCGCGCCGTCGCCAGGGTCGGCCACCGGGTTGGCCAGTGAGCAAGCGCCGCCGGCCACATACACCGCCTGTGCCGCCGCAGGTGTGGCCACCACGCAGACATCGCGGCCCTGGGTGATGGCCAAACGCCGTGTGTGGATCAACATGGCGCGCAATTGGTCCAGCGCGCCGCGCTCCTGCAGGGCACGCTGATCGGTCATTCGGGGCAGGGCCACACTTGACAGCACCGCCGCCACCAGCATCACGATGATCAGCTCGATCATGGTGAAGCCGCTGGCGGCCGGGCGCTGGCGCATGGCGGATCAGCAGCCGACGATGTTCGGTGCGCTCACCGTCGGGGCCTGGCCCAGTGCGGCCGGTGCGACGTAGGTGAACGAGCAGGTGGCCGCAGCCGGGCCGCCAAGCACCTGGATCTGCATGCCGCCGCCGGCAGCCACGGCGGCCCAGTTTTCCGCCGTCAACTGCGCGGCGGTGGGTGTGCCATTGACCTGCACGATGCCGGCCGAGGCGACCACGCCTGCCAAGGTGGCGGCGGGGTACAGCGCGGCAATTTGCACGTTGCCGTTTTCGGTACACAGGTTGCCGTTGCCAGTGCCGGCGGCGATGGTCGGCGGGTTGGGGCCAAAGCCGGCGATGCCGCAGGCCGGCTGCACCACACCCTGGCGCGCCAGGGCGGTGCCGTGCACCAGGGCCGAGCCCGACAGCACGGCGCCACGCGCCGCGTTGAGCTTGGCGATGCGGGCATCGCGCTGCACATTGGTGAAGCGCGGCAGCGCGACGGCGGCGAGTACGCCGAGGATGACGATGACCACGATCAGCTCGATCATGGTGAAGCCTTGTTGAATGCGTTTCATTGCGAACTCCTGAAGATGTACGGTGTGGAAGGACCTGGGGCCGGGAACAAGCCCCGTCTGGGAGCCTTGGTTGGTGATTTCGGCATGCCGCGGCATGACTTGAGGGGCCTACTTGTTCGAGGCCTTGCCCATGTCCCACATCGGCATGAAGACCCCCAGCGCCAGCACCAACACCATGGCCCCGAGGAAGAAAATCAGGATCGGCTCGATCTGCGCGGACATGGTCTTGAGCTCGTACTCGACCTCGCGCTGGTACATCTGGCCCACCTCATCGAGCATTTCATCGAGCGTGCCCGACTCCTCGCCGACCATGATCATCTGCAGCACGATGGGCGTGAAGATGCCGGCCTTGCGGCTGGCGGTGAGCACACTCTCGCCGCGCTCCACCGCCTCGCGCATGCCCATGATGGCGCGCTCCATAAAGGCGTTTTCGGTCACGGCGGCGGCCAGGCGCAGGCCCTCCAACAAGGGCACACCGCTGCGCAGCACCAGGGCCATGCTGCGGCAGGCGCGCGACAGCGAGCCCTTGCGCACCAGCTTGCCGGCCACAGGCATGCGCATCTTCCATTCGTCCCAGAACATGCGGCCATGGGCGGTGGCCACGAAGCGCCGCACGGCAATGATCAGCATCACCACCGCGGCCACGAAGTAGGGCCAGTAGTCCACCGTGGCGCGTGAGGTGCCGAGCAAGATGCGGGTCATCAGCGGCAGCTCGGTGTTGAGGTTCTCGAACACCTTGGCAAAGGCCGGGATCACAAAGACATTGATGACGCCCACTGCGCCCACCATGGCCATGATCACAAACTTCGGGTAGCGCAGCGCCGAAGTGATCTGCTCCTTCATGTAGCGCTGGAAATCCATGTGGTCGTAGAGGCTGCGGAAGATGTCGGTCAACTGCCCCGTGCTCTCGCCCACGCGAATCATCGAGATGTAGAAGCGGTCGAACACCTTGGGGTGCCTGGCCAGGGCCTGCGACAGCTCATGGCCTGCGTCCAGGGCCTGGCGCAGCTCGCCTAACAGGGCTTTCATGCCGACATGGGTGCTCGATTCCTTTAGCCCATCCAGCGCCCGCATGATGGGCACGCCGGCCTTGGCCAGGGTGAACATCTGGCGCGAGAACATCAGCACTTCCATCTCATTGATCTTGCTGTTGGAGAAGAAGCCGGCGAGCACGTCGCTGGCCTCGGGCGGCGGGTTGTGCGGCTCGATGACGATGGGCGTGATGCCCATGCCCATCAGCGCCGCCGCCACCTGCGAGCGGTCGGTCGACTCCAGCACGCCATTCTTGGCGACCTGATCGGCATCGCGGCCGTAGTAGCTGAATTGCGGCATGGTGGTTCAGGCCCTCAAACGCTCAAACGCTGCTGGAGATGCGCATGGCCTCGGCCACGGTCGATCGGCCCTGCATCACGATGTCCAGGGCGCTGCGGCGCAGGGTGAATTCGGCAAAGGCGCGCTTGGCCTCGACGATGAAGCCGGCGGTGTCGTCCAGGTTGGCCAGGTGCATGAGCTCGGGCGTCATCTCCATCATTTCGTACACCGCCATGCGGCCCTGGTAGCCGCTGTCGTGGCAGCGGTGGCAGCCGCGGCCGGCGAAGGTCGGGTAGTTGCCTGGCTCAAACGGCGCGGGGTCGCTCTCCAGCCATTCGCGCTCATGCGGCTTCAACTCGGCCGGGGCCTTGCATTCCTTGCAGATGCCGCGGATCAGGCGCTGGGCAATCACCAGGCGCAGCCCGATGGCCACCATGTAGGGCGCGATGCCCATGTCCTTCAAACGCATGGGCGTGCCGGCCGCGTCATTCGTGTGCAAGGTGCTCAGCACCAGGTGGCCGGTGAGGGCGGCGCGCAGGCCGATCTCGGCGGTTTCCTGATCGCGCATCTCGCCCACCAGGATGACGTCCGGGTCCTGCCGCAGACACGAGCGCAGCACCTTGGCGAATGTCAGCCCGACCTTGTCATTCACCTGCACCTGGTTCAACCCGGGCTGGCGGTATTCCACCGGGTCTTCGGCGGTGATGATCTTGGTCTCGGGGGTGTTGATCTCGGCCAGGGCCGAATACAGCGTGGTGGTCTTGCCGCTGCCCGTGGGCCCGGTCACCAGGATCAGCCCGGAGGAGGCATTCAGGCAGGCGCGAAAGCGCTTCAATATGGCCGGCGGGATGCCGATGGCATCGAGCCGCATGCGGTCGGCGTTTTGTGCCAGGAGGCGCATCACCACCGCCTCGCCGTACTGCGTGGGCAGGGTCGAGATGCGCACATCAAGCATGGCGTCCTTGACCTTCATGCGAAAGCGCCCGTCCTGCGGCAGGCGCTTCTCGGAGATATCAAGCCCCGACATCAACTTCAGGCGCTGCACCACGGCATTGGTGATGCGGCTGTCGGGCGAGGACTGCACCTGCATCACGCCATCGATGCGAAAGCGAATCTGCAGCGAGCGCTCCTGCGGCTCGATGTGCACGTCCGACACATCGCGCGACACCGCCGACTCAAAAATCGACTGCAGCAGGCGCACCACCGGCGCATCCTCGGCCGCCAGGTTGGCGTCGATGCCCGAGAGGTTGACGACATCGCCACCGACATCGGCGGCGACCTCTTGCGCCAGGTTCGACAGCTCGGCCTTGCGCTGGTAGATGCGCTCGATGACCGGCAGCAGGGCGTCCTCGGTCACCATGGCCGGGAAGATGGGCACCTTCAGCAAGCGCGCCAGTTGATCGAACACCGCCATGTCGGCGGGGTCGGCCATGCCCACTTCCAGGCCGTCGGGGCGCTCGGCCAGCACGATGGCGCGCAAGCGCCTGGCCTGGGCCTCGGGCAGCTTGTGCACCACGGCCGGGTTGAGCTGGCGGCGGTTCAGATCGACAAACTCGATGCCCAGCTGATCGGCCACGACCGCGCCGATGGCCTCGGCGGTGGCGAACTTCAAATCCACGATGGCGCGGCCGAGCTTGCGACCGCTGGCCTTTTGGTGGGCCAGGGCGAGCTGCAGCTGATCGTTGCTGATCACGCTGCGGCTGACCAGCACCTCCCCCAGGCGAAAGCGTTGCGGGTTGAAGGCCGCGGCGGCAGGACGCTCCATGTTTGCGTGACCTCACTCAAGCGCGCGCAGGCGCTGATCGACATAGGTGGCCAGGTCCTCGCGCGGCACACCGATGGCGCGGGCCTTGGTGTAGGCCTGGCGGGCGTTGTCGGCCTCGCCCAGCGATTCCAGTGCCACCGCCAGGCCGGCCCACCACACGGCGTTGGCCGGTTGGTGGCGCAGCGCGCGTTCATAGGAGGTGAGTGCGTTGCGGTAGTCACCGCGCTGCGACAGCAGGCCGGCGCGCAGGCCATGGGCGTCGGCGTTCTCCAGCCCGGCGCGCTCCAGGCTGGCCAGGGCGGCCTCCGACTGGCCGGCCGCGGCCTGCAGCCGCGCCAGCAGCCAGGCCAGCGCCGGCTGCTGGGGGTTGAGCGCCAAGCCCTCAGTCAACAGCGCCATGGCGCGCTCGGGCTGGCCAAGTTCATGCGCCAGCACGGCCGCCAGTTGCCGGCCCTGGGCGTGCGCCGGGTCAAGGGCCAGCAACTCGCCCAGACTGAGCAGTGCCGCCTGGCGCTGCCCGCCGTTGACCTGCTCGGTGATCTTGGTCCACAGACCCGTGGCAGCAATTGGTGCGGCGGCGGCCGCGCCAGGCGCTGCGTCCACGGGCGCGAGCGTCGTCGCCGCGGGGCGGCGATCAATGCGCGCCGGTGTGCTGATGGGCAGCGGCACCTTCAGGGTGGCCGCCGCGTGCAACTCGGGCGCCGGCTGCGGCTTGGACCCTGCTGTCAGTCGTGCGGGCCAGTGGCTGTCCGCAGGTGCCGAAACAGCCGCTGCGGCGCTCGGCTGCTGTGCCGCCACAGGGGCCGCCACTGGGGCTGCAACAGGGGCTGCAACAGGGGCTGCTATGGGGGCTGCAACAGGGGCCGCGATGGGTGCGGTGATCGCTTCTGCGTTTGCGGGGGCCGCTGCGGGCATGGCCGGTGGTTGCGGCAGCTTGATGGCGGCGGGTGCGGTGCCGGTCAGCCGGGTCAGCGAGCCCATGTCGCCGGCCGCCACCGCGGCAATGGCCGCGCCACCGGCCAGCACGATCACCGCCAGTCGAGTGTGCGAGGGCCTGGCCTTCTTTGCCGGCGATGCGGCGTCGCCCGCGCCCGCCGCCTGGGCCTGCTTTTGGTCGATGGCCTGCAAGGCCTGGTTGATGACGCTCATGTGGGTGACCCCATCAAATCCACCTGTGCTGTGCGCCCGTAGCGGCGCCAGGCGGGGCCATGCCAGGCGGTGTCGCGCCAGGCGCTCCAGGCGTGGCGCCAGCGCACACGCAGCTCGCCGTCGCTGGCGGCCAGGATCAGGCCCTTGTGCGCCAGGATGTTGATGCGCCGCGGCACGCCGCCGCTGGCCCAGCCCAACAGCCAGCGCGCCGCGGGCGTGAAGACCTCGGCGCCGCGCCAGCCGGCCACGTGCAGGCGGTGGCGCAGGTAGTGGCGCAGGTCGCCACGGTCCAGCGGCGACAGCTGTGCCGCAAAGGCAATGCGGCTGGCCAGGGCCCGGCACTGCGGTGAGCGCAACAGCACATCGAGCTCGGGCTGGCCAAACAGCACGATCTGCAGCAGCTTGCGTTTGCCGCCTTCGAGGTTGGACAACAGGCGCAGCGTCTCCAGCGTCTCCGGCGGCAGGGCCTGGGCCTCATCAATGCACAGCACCACGCGCTGGCCCTCGCTGGCCAGGCGCAACAGGCCGGCCTCAAGCACGGTGTGCTGGTCATGCACCTGCAGGCGCCGGTCGCAGCGCAGGCGCAGCTCCTTGGCCAGATGGCGCAGGGCCTCACGCGGCGTCAATTGCGGGTTGGGGATGTAGGCGGTGATGGCCTCGCCCGCCAACCGATCGAGCAGGGTGCGGCACAGCAGGGTCTTGCCCGCACCGACCTCACCCGTGACCTTGACAAAGCCCTCGCCGTTGCGCAGGGCCACCAGCAAGGTGGCCAAGGCCTGCTCGTGGCTGGGCGCGGCCCAGGTGAAGTCGACATCCGGGGTCAAACCAAAGGGCGTCTCTTGCAGCTGAAAGTGTTGCAGGTACATGTTCACTCCTTGGACTTGGCGCTGCCGACCGTGCTTGTCGTGCCGTTGGCGCCCAGCATCTGGCCGAGCTCGCCCATGCGCTCGCGCGGCGCAGTCGGGTAGCCGCGCAGGCGCTGCTCGGTGCTCGTCAAGTCGGCCTGCCATTGGGCGTCGCCCTTGATCACGGTGGGGCGCAGCAGGAACACCAGCTCGCGTTTTTGCAGCGAGCGGTTGGTCTGCTTGAACAGGTTGCCCAGCACCGGCACATCGCCCGCTCCGGGCACGCGCGAGTCGTCGCTGGTTTGCGTCTGCGACATCAGGCCACCGATGGCCACGGTGACGCCGTCGTTGACGCGCACCACGGTGTCGGCCTCGTTGATGTTGCTGGAGGCCAGGGGCAGGCGGAAGGTGCCCATGGTGCCGAGGTTGACGACGCGGGTGCGCTCACTGACCACGCTGACCGCGGGCCGGATGTGCAGGGTGACCGTGCCCTCGTCGTCGATCTGCGGGGTGACATCGAGCGAAATGCCGCTGAAGAAGGGCTGGGTCTGGATGGTCGGCGTGGTGACATTGCCTGAGGCCGACGAGGTGGTGGTGGTGGAGATGTTGGTGATGAAGAAATCATCGGTGCCCACGCGCAGCACGGCTTTTTGGTTGTTCGTTGCCGCGATGCGCGGTGAGGACAGCACCTGCACCGAGCCCTGCGTCTCCAGGAATGCCAGCAGGCTGGCAAAGCTGTTGCTGGTGAAGGCCAGGCCCAGGGCACCCGCGCCACTGTTGGCCAGGGGGCTGGCGATGAGCTGGCCCAGGGTGGTGGGGGTGATGGTGATGTCCGGCGGCGTGCCGCTGACGCCGGTGCTGATCGAGCCCGTCGGCAGACCAAAACCGCGGCCGATGCTGCCGGGGATGTTGATGCGCCCGGCGTCAGTGCCGACCGACCACTGGTGGTTGCCGGCGGCGGTGAACTTGGTCCAGTTGATGCCGGATTCGAAGCCATCCTTGAGCGAGACCTCAACGATCTTGGCCTCCAGCATCACCTGGCGCTCGATGGCCACACGCGAGGCGCGCAGGAAGCGCTCGACCTCGCGCATTTCCTTGGGGAAGGCGCGCACCACCAGCACGCCAGTGTGCTGCGACAGCACGATCTGGCGCCCGGCCTCGGCGCCCACCACGGCCTTGAGCGAGGCCTCGATTTCCTTCCAGAAATCGGCGTCGTTGACGGTGGAGACCTGGCTGCCCTCTTGTGACGAGGCGGCCGTGGCGCCCGCGCCCCCGGCGCCGCCCGGGCTGCCGGCGATGGAGCCCGAGACCACCCGCGTGTCGCTTCGGCCAGTGCGCCGCGCGGCCGGGTAGGCCACCTGGAAGATGCGCGTCTGCAGGCTGGGCGCGCTCACCATGACGCGCTGGCCCTCGATGCGGTACTCGTAGCCATAGAGCTCGCGCATCACCTCCAGCGCCTCGCGCAGGGTGACCTCCTTGAGGTTGACGCTGACCGTGCCGGCCAGGCTGGCGGGCATCAGGATGGAGTAGCGCGAGCCTGAACCTATCGCCTGAAAGACTTGGGCGACGGGCGCATTGGTCACCACCAGATCAAAGCGCGGCTCGGGCAAGGGTGTGTGCTTGATGGTGTCGTTAGGCCCGGGCTCGATCAGGGCGCGGGCCACCTGCGGCGGCACCTTGGGCACGGCACGCTCGGCGCGATCACTGCGCGCCTGGGCCAGCACGCTGTCGATCGCGGCCTGGGTGGTGCCTGCCTTGGGGCCAGGCGGCACGACGCTGGCGCAGCCTGCCAGCGCCGCGCCCACGGCAGCGAGAGCGGCCAGGCGCCGCGGCAGGCGGCTGAGCGATCGAGTGATGTGCATCATGGTGTGGACACCTTGCGTTGGGTTTCTGGCGCCTTGGCCAGCGTGGAGACGGCTGGCGTGGGCAGGGATGTGGTGGCCGCAGGCGTGGGCAATAGCGACAACACCTCCTGTCGGCCGGGTCTGACCAAAAGCGTGACCCGGGTGGCCTCGATGACCAGCACCTGCGCCTCGCCCAGGCGATCACCCACGCGGTACCAGCGCCCATCGAGCAAAGCCTGCGGCGACTGCCCGCGCCGAATGCCCGCCAGCGTGGGCAGCTCGACGACAGCCGGTGCGATCGGCAGGCCATCGGCATCGACTGCAGTGCCTGCCAACGCCACTGGCGCGACCACAGCCACCGGCACCGCTCGGGGCGGGGCAAACGGCGCGGCCGGGCCTACCGCGCTGGCGCTGAGGGGCAGCAGGGGCAGGATGGGCAGCAGCGCCCTCAGCGCAGCGATCAGCACGCGGCGGCAACGGGCGGCAATGCCTTTGCAACAGTTCAAAGATTGAGCCATGAGCGCTCCGCACCGATCAGCCCAAAGGTGACGATCAACTGCGCCGCGGCGCGCGCATCCGCGGCCATGCGCACGCGTTCGATGCGCAGTGGCGCCAGGCCGGTCTCCAGCAGCGCGGCGCTGGCCGACAGCGCCGCCGGCTCACCGCTGAGCACCAACTCGTAGCGGTGGCGGTACAGCGGGCGCGCGGCGGTGGCGCTTTCCGGCGCGCCGCCATGTGCTGCCGGCGCGCCGTGTGCGGCGCCCTCGGTGCCGGCGGCTGCAGCGGCCGGGGCAGCCGCGCTCTCGTCCTGCTTCAGGGCCTCAGACGGCAGGCTGCGCAAGGACACCGTCTTCACCGCGCTGGATTGCAGCGCCCGCCCCAGCAGGGCGGAGACGGTTTCGCCCTGGGCCTTGGTGACGCCGCTGTCGCTGAGCTCGGTCTCCAGGGCCTTGGCACGGGCCTGCAGGGCCAGCAATTGCTCTTGCTGATCGGCCAGGGTCTTGGCGGCGGCCTCTCTGGCGGCCTGGATCTCCTGGTCGCCGGCGGCGGCCACCAGGGCGCGCTTGGCCGCCATCGGGCCGAGCAGCATGAACTCCGCCCCCGCCACCACGGCAATGCCGCAGGCCAGCAGGGCGACGCGATCGCGTTGCGGCATGGCCTCGATGCGCTGCAGCACGGGCTGCAATTGGTACTGCAACCGGGACTGCAATTGCCCCAGCAGTTTGGAGGCGATGGCGGGCAGCTTCATGGCGTTTCCTCGCCGCTGTTGCCGGCGCTGGCCAGCACGAAGCGGTGCGCCGGTGGCATCGCCGGCGCGTCTGGCGTACCGCTCTCACCGGCGGGGTCCTGCGACCAGGGCTCGATGCGCAACACGCCGATGGCTGTGCCTTTGAGCGCGGGCACCTTGGACAACTGCTCGGTCAACGCCGCCATGGCCTGGGGGTCCAGGGTGCCGCCGATGATGCGCACGGCGCCGTTGGCGCCGATGTCAATTTCGCTCAACCACAGCTTGTCATTGAGGCTGGCGATGATGGCGTTGAGCGTGGGCGCAATGCCCTTGGGCAGGCGGGTCTGGGATTGCGAGACCGCGCGCAAGGCCTCCAGGGTGGCGATGCGGCTTTGCAACTGGGCGGCGCGGGCGGGTGCCGATGCGCCAGCGTCGGCCACGGCCGGGCCGCCGTGGGCCGCCGCCTGTGCGCCGGCGCCTGGCGCGCCGGCGGCACCCGTTCCCACACTGCTGGCGGCAGCGCTCACGGCCACTGTGGCGGCCGCCATCAGCTGCTTCATTGCCGAGGACTCATACCAGAAGCGGCCGATGAGCAACGCGCCGCCGGCCACCGCCAAGCCCAGCATCAGCGACGGTGGCAACCATTGCCGGCGCGGCACCAGGCGCGGATTGATGAGGTTGATGTGTTGCATGCTGCGGCGCTTTCATTGGCCCGGTGGCCGCAGGGCGGCACCGATGGCGATCGTGTAGTCGCGGTCCTGCTCGAAGTCGTACACCGGTCCGTCGCAGCGCCACGCCAGGTGATCCTCGGCGCGGAAGGCCTGGATGTTCATCCCCGTCATCTCCGTCAGGCGCGCCTGCACCTCGTCGGCCAAGACCATGCTGGACAGCAGCAGCTTGTTCAGATCAGCGCCGTGGAATTGGCGGACAAAGGCATCGACGGTTCTTTGAATGTCCAGCGCCAGGCGATCAAGCATGGCCTCGCGGTCCGACGCGTTGGCGTCGAGAAGTTGCCGTGCCGGCAGCTCGATCTGCCGGAACGCGCACAGCTCACCCTGCCAGACGATGGTCATGCGGGTCACGCTCAGGCCGATGTGCATCAAGGCCACGGCCGTATCGCCAGCGGCCAGAACGGCCAGGTTGCGCATGGCCATTTCGGGGATGTCGATGGTGTCTAGCGTGCAGCGCTGGTCGCGGTAGACGGCCATCCAGCTGCTGATGCTCTCGGCTGGGGCGGCCACCGCGATCAAGCGGTCCGACAGGCTGCCGGGTGTCGGGCCGGGCATGGTGATGAGGTCGATGCTGGCCTCATCGACACTGAATTCCACCTGATCCTTGAGCTGCCAGCGCACGGCGTCGCGGCGCTCTTCGAGGGCCACCTTGGGCGCATCGATCTGCACCGTGTGGTACTTGCTGGGGTGCAACACCAGCGAGCTCGCCCAGGCGCCCTTGAGGCCTCGGCGCCAGGCAAAGGCCTGGTCCAGGGCGGTGTCGCCACCAAACAGCGGGCTGGCCTCAAGCTGCGGCCGGCCATCCACCAGGCAGCAGGCCACGGCGGCGGTCCTGGCGCGGCCTGAATACAGCGCGACCCGCCCCACCGGCTTGGGGCCGGACTTGAGCTTGCTGATGAATTGACGCCAGGCCTCCACGTAAGACACCTTTGCCGGACGAAGGTCAGGCCTCGAAGGAGTCTAGGAATTCGGGCGTCTTGTATTGACTGGAAATGCGGGGTTTGCGGCGGTCAGTTCGGCCGCGTGGCCTTGGCGGTGGTGACGATGGCCGCGCTGCGCCGGCGCTTGAGCTAGCCCAAGCCGAGAACGGCAAACCACCCGTGCGTCAAGCCAGGCGCGCCCGGTGCCGCGCGACCTGCGCCGCCGTCTGCAGCGGCGCCGTGCCGCCCCGCACATTGCGCGATTCCAGCGAGCCGCGCAACGACAGCGCCGACAGCGCATCGGCGCCGATCAGCGGGTGCAGGGCCTGCAGCTCGGCCAGCGGCAGCTCGGCCAGATCAAGCCCGCGCTGCAGGCCCAGCTTGACGGCGTGCGCCACCACCTCATGCGCATCGCGAAAGGGCAGGCCCTTCTTCGTCAGGTAGTCGGCCAGGTCGGTGGCCGTGGCATAACCTTTGCGTGCAGCCGACTCCATGGCCGGCGCCTTGACGACGATGCCGCTGGCCATCTCGGCCATGATGCGCAGCGTGCCGGCCAAGGTATCGACGGTGTCGAACAGCGGCTCCTTGTCTTCCTGGTTGTCCTTGTTGTAGGCCAGGGGCTGGCCCTTCATCAGGGTGATCATGGCCATCAGATGGCCGACCACGCGGCCGCTTTTTCCGCGCGCCAGCTCGGCCACATCCGGGTTGCGCTTTTGCGGCATGATCGATGAGCCGGTGCAGTAGCGGTCGGCCAGATCGATGAAGGCAAAGCTCTGGCTCATCCACAGCACCAGCTCCTCGGCCAGGCGCGAGACATGCACCATGGTGATGCTGGCAAAGGCCAGAAACTCGATGGCGAAATCGCGGTCGCTCACGGCGTCCAGGCTGTTCTCGCACAGTGCCTCAAAGCCCAGCTCGCGGGCCACGGCCTCGCGGTCCAATGGGTAGCTGGTGCCGGCCAGGGCGGCGGCGCCCAGGGGCAGGCGGTTGGTGCGGCGGCGCACGTCAGTCAGACGCTCGGCGTCGCGGGCAAACATTTCCACATAGGCCAGCAGGTGGTGCGCCAGGCTCACCGGCTGCGCCACCTGCAGATGGGTGAAGCCGGGCATCACGGTCTGGGTGTGCTGTGCGGCCACCTCCACCAGGGCACGTTGCATGCCTGTTAGCAATTCGGCCAGCGCATCGATCTCACCGCGCAGCCACAGCCGCACATCGGTGGCCACCTGGTCGTTGCGCGAGCGCCCGGTGTGCAGGCGCTTGCCGGCGTCGCCCACCAGGTGCGTGAGCCGCGCCTCCAGGTTGAGGTGCACGTCTTCGAGCTCAAGCTTCCACACGAACTGGCCGGACTCGATCTCATCGCGGATCTGCGCCATGCCGCGCTCGATGTCGGCCAGGTCTTGCGCGCCGATGATGTGCTGCGCGGCCAGCATGCGCGCATGCGCCAGGCTGCCGGCCATGTCGGCGCGCCACAGGCGCTGATCAAAACCAACGCTGGCGGTGTAGCGCTGCACCAGCTCGCTCATGGGCTCGGTGAACAGCGCCGACCAGGCCTTGTCCTTGTTCGCCAGCGGGTTGTCGTGGGGTTGTCCAGGCATGCGTGAGGCTTCGTAGGATGGGGGTTAGGGGGCGTCCCGTATTATCCGGCCGCCTTCTTCAGGCGACCCCCATCCAGCCGCGCACCTGCCCAAGGGACCATGGCTTCGAAACAAGATCACGCCAGTGGCGAGGGCGCCGGCAGCCCGCAGGCCGATCGGCCCGGCAGCCTCCAGGGCAGCCCTGCCGCGACGCACTCGCCCAGCCTGTGGCCGGACACCGGCCGGCCGCGCGGCGCCGGCCACAGCACGCACTTCGAGGCCAGCCGCTTCGACCCGCTGTATGAGCAGAAGTCGCGCGAGCGCTGGCGTCTGGCGACGCAGTTTGACCTGTGTCGCCCGGCGCTGGGCCTGCGCGTGCTGATCTTCATTCAACTGGCTGTGGCCCTGCCCGCCTTGACGCTGGCGCAGGGCTGGCTGGACGCCTTCATGCGCGCCGCCGTCCTGGCCTTTGCGGCCCTGGCTGCGGGCTTGCTTTGGCTGCCCCTGGTGTGCGCACTGCGCCCGCTGCTGGCAAGGCGGCCACGCGTGTCGCGCGAGCTGGCCTTGGCGGCGCTGGGCGCGGCCTGCGCCACGGTGGGCTGGCTGATGATGGCCGCACCCGGCTTGCTGCCCTTGCAGCTGGGCACGGCCCTGGGCAGCGCCCTCAGTGGCGCCGCACTGGCGCAGCTGATCTGGCATTGGCTGGGCCTGCGCGCCGCGGCCGCGCAGCCGGTGGAGGCCAGTGCCCGCCTGGCCGAGCTGCAGTCGCGCATCCGCCCGCATTTCTTGTTCAATGCCCTCAACACCGCCCTGGCCCTGGTGCAGGTCAACCCGCGCCAGGCCGAGGCGGTGCTGGAGGATCTGGCGCAGCTCTTTCGCGTGGCCCTGGCCGAATCGGGCGCGGCCGTCACGCTGGATGAGGAGATCGATCTGGCGCAGCGCTACCTGGCCATCGAGCAGTTGCGCTTTGGTTCACGTCTGCAGGTGAGCTGGGATCTGGACCCCGCGGCCGCCGGCGCCCCGCTGCCACCGCTGGTGCTGCAGCCGCTGGTGGAAAACGCCGTGCGCCATGGCATCGAGCCGGCGCTGGGGGGTGGCCACATCCAGATCCGCACGCGCAAGGTGCGCGGCATGGCCGAGGTGCTGGTGGTCAACAGCTTGAGTGAGGAGCCCGGCCGGCCCGGCAGCGGCATTGCCCTGGCCAATGTCGCCGAGCGCCTGCGGCTGCTGCACGATGTGGCGGCGTCGCTGGAGACGGGTGTTGAGGGCGCGAGCTTTCGGGCGCGCATCGTGGTGCCGCTGTCATGAATGAAGCCGCCCCGGTAGCCCATGCCAGCGCCGCCGCTGCGGCCAACGACGACGCCTTGCGCGTGCTCATCGTCGACGACGAGTCCCTGGCCCGCCTGCGCCTGCGCAGCCTGGTGGAGGCCTGCGCCGAGCCGCGCTGCGCCGTGGTGGCCGAGGCTGCCAGTGCCCCCGAGGCCCTGGCCGTGCTGGCCGCGACGCCTTGTGACCTGGTGCTGCTCGACATCGTCATGCCCGGCGTCAATGGCCTGAGGCTGGCCGATGAATTGCGTGGCCTGCCGAGCGCGCCCCTTGTGGTCTTCGTCACCGCCCACGGTGAGCACGCACTGCGTGCCTTTGAGCTCGACGCTGCCGACTACCTGACCAAGCCGGTGCGCCGCGAGCGCCTGCAGGCCGCGCTGCTGCGCGTGGCCCAGCGCCGTGCGCAGGAGCCCCTGGCCAGCCACAGCGGCCCGACCGTGGTGGTGCGCGACCGCGGCCGCGTGCTGCGCGTGCCGGCGCACGAGGTGCTGTACCTCAAGGCCGAGCAAAAGTACGTCACGCTGTGCAGCACGCGCGGCACTTGGCTGCTCGACGAGGCCCTGGCCGACCTGGAGCAGCGCCTGGGCGAGGGCTTCTTGCGCGTGCACCGCAATGCCGTGGTGGCGATCTCCACGGTGCGCGCACTGGAGCGCCGGCGCAGCGACGATCCGCCCGAGGCCGGGGAAAGTGCCGAAGAAGCCTGGCAGGTGCAGGTCGCCAACGGCGACTGGCTGGCGGTGTCGCGCCGGCAGTTGGCGGCCGTGCGCGAGGTGCTGGCCAGGGCGGCGGGCTGAGCGACTTCGGGCTGAGCGGCTGAGCGGCTGATCACCTGAGCAGCCGCCGATGTGTCCGCGGGCTATCGCTTGCCATCAGGCCGCTTGCAGCGCCTGGCCACGGGCAGGCGCCCGAGGCGGCGCCCGCGCCTGCTTTTCCCAGGTGCATGAGGATCTGTTCGATCACCGGCGCTTCCAGGATGGCCGCGATGATCTTCAGCTCGCCGCCGCAGTTCGGGCGGTGCTCATGTCGATCGCGAGCACGCGCTTGAGCAGCTTGGCCCAGCTCAGCCGCTGCATGAACTCCGGCGCCGCCAGCCGCTGCATGAACTCCAGTGGCGACATCACCATGTGGGCGGTGCCGTCGCGCCAGGCTGTCTTGAAGGTGTGTGACCCGTCGGTTCCGTTGTGGCTGTGGAATCCATCGAGCGAAGCGATGCCATCGCTGCCGCAGCGGCGGCAGTATCAACCAAGGGCGACAGAATCCACGGGCGAGTGCCAACAAACGGCCCGTTGCTCGCGACCATGCAGGACTGGTATAAATCCTCGGATACTTCTTTGATTCGACCGAGGATTCATAACATGCGCATCCCTGACGCCACTGACCTCTCCACGCAGCGCACCCAGGCGCTGGCGCTGCTCAAGCAGCGGGGGATGACGCGGCTCGCCGAGTTCGGTGCTGCGGGCATCACCGCCACCACGATCGGCCGCATGGAGCGAGCTAACGAGGTCGTGCGCCTCGCCCGAGGGCTCTACCAACTCCCCGATGCCGCGCTCGATGCGCAGCAGTCCCTGGCCGAGGTGGCGCGGCTGGTGCCCAAAGGCGTCATCTGCCTGGCCTCGGCACT
>JAYSSS010000022.1:0-46824 GCA_043720415.1 Ideonella sp. | reverse complement strand
GCCAGCCCACAAATCACGGATCCCAGGTCGCCGCCAGGCTCATTCCTCAATGGAATCTCGCGCCCGGCTCCAGGCTCATACCTCGTTGGACAAGACTACCCCTTGACGCCGCGGCCCATGGCTGCCACTCTGGAGGACCGATTCCTAATCGCTCAATGAAGGAGACTGCCATGCTGGCGCACCTGCTGAGATTTGCCCTTGCTGGCCTGCTGGCCGTGCTCACCGGTTGCGCCGCCATCGCCCCCGGCGGCGGCAGCGACATCGCCATGGACGAGTTTCGCGTGCCCAGTGATCCGGGCATCGAGATCTACGTGCGCAACAAGCGCCCGGCTGGCATGACGCAGTTCAGCGCCGCCAAGACCGTGCTCTTTGTGCATGGCGCCACCTACCCGGCCGAGACGGCGTTTGATTTGCGGCTCGACGGCCAATCGTGGATGGACTACATCGCCCGCCAGGGCTACGACGTCTACCTGCTCGACGTTCGCGGCTACGGCCAGTCGACCCGACCCGCGGCGATGGATCGCCCGGCCGCTGAGAGCGCGCCCTTCGGCACCACGCAAGAGGCGATGCGCGATGTCGACGCCGCGGTCGAATTCATCCGCAAGCGCCGGGGCGTGGAGCGCGTCAACCTGCTGGCCTGGTCCTGGGGCACGGCGATCATGCAGTGGTACACCAGTTTGAACAGCCACAAGGTCGAGAAGTTGGTGCTTTATGCGCCGGTGTGGATCCGCCAGACCGCCTCACTGGTGCAGGTCGGTCCCGGCCCGATCCCCGCCTACCGCTCGGTCAACATGGCGCAGGCCAAGACGCGCTGGCTGACCGGTGTGGCGCCTGACAAACAAGCCGATCTGATCCCGCCGGGCTGGTTCGAGGCCTGGGCTGCCGCCACCATCGCCAGCGATCCGGTCGGCGCTCGGCAAAACCCGCCGGTGCTGCGCGCGCCCAATGGCGTGGTCGCCGACGGTCTGCGCTACTGGGGCAATGGCGTGATCCCCTGGAAGCCGGAAGACATCAAGGTGCCGGTGCTGCTGATCAAGGCCGAATGGGACCAGGACACCCCCGCCTACATGGCGCAAAACCTATTCCCCAAACTCACCGGCGCGCCCTACAAACGCTACGTTGAAATTGGCGAAGGCACGCACACCGTGATCATGGAAAAGAACCGCCTGCAACTGTTCCGCGAGGTGCAGATGTTCTTGGATGAGTCGCCTCGATTGGGGCGTTAGGCGCATTGAAGGGGCACGGTGCGGCGGTGGTGTGATCGGCGCCGTGCGGGCCTGGATCGCAGCAACATCTGCGGCGCCCAGCACCCAGCACCCAGCACCTGAGCTCGGCGCGTTGTGTTTCGGGCAGGCCGTTGGCGATGAAGTGGTTGTGAGGGCATTGCACTGCGCTGCGCGAACGCTGTCCACGCGACAGATGTCCCGACGCGCCCGCAGTCGGCGTGGCCACCGCTGCCGGCGGACTGTTGGCGCGCCCGCATTCCAGTTCCGCGCGCCATCGGTGTGCGCCGCGCTGACGATCACCGCAAGCCTGCCTCGGCACAATGCCCTGCCTTGGGGCTGGCCCATCGGGCCGACCCGATCTGCGCATGGCCACCCTCCCTACCTCGTCCCCCATGCTCCTGCTGCACAGCGCCTTCTACCGCTTCGTGCCGCTGGCGCAAGCCGTGGCAGCCGCGGGCACCGTGCGCCACCTGGCGCAGGGCCTGCAGGGCAGCGTGGTGCTGGCGGCCGAGGGCATCAGCGGTGCGGTGGCTGGTGCGCCCGATCTGATCGCAGCGTTTGAGCAGGCCTTGCAGCAGCCCCAGGTGTTGGACGGCGCCCTGCGCGGCATGGCCTTCAAACACAGCGCCTGCACGACCGCGCCGTTTGGCCGCTTGAAAGTGAGCGTCAAGCCCGAGCTCGTGGCTTTGGATTGGCAGGGCGCGGCGGACCGCCCGGCGCGCGCGCGCATGGATGCATCCATCGACGAGCACGATGCCAGCCACCTGTCGCCGCAGGCCTGGCGGGCGATGCTGGCGCAGGGCGATGCGGTGGTGCTGGACAACCGCAACCACTTCGAATATCGGCTCGGCCACTTTCGCGGCGCGCTCGACCCCCAGGTGCACAACTTCCGCGATTTCAAGGCCTGGGTGCAGGCCCAGGCGCCGGCCTGGCGCGCGGCGGGCCGGCCGGTGGCGATGTACTGCACGGGCGGCATCCGCTGCGACAAAACGGCGCCGTGGTTGCGCAGCTTGGGACTGCAGGTGTGGCAGTTGCAGGGCGGGGTGTTGAATTACTTTGAGCACATTGATGATGCCGCCCCCGCCCGGCCGGGCGGATTGCACGACCGCCACCACGGCGTGCACGACGACGCCTGGCAGGGCGAGTGCTTCGTCTTCGACAAACGCATCGCGCTCGACACCCGCCTGCGAGAGACCGCGACCACCGCGCAGCAGGTGTATGACACGGCGTATCCCGACGAAGCCTGGCGGCTTGCGCGGGCGTGCCGGCTCGACCCTGCCGCGCCTAAATGAGCCGCGCCCCCGCCACCTGGGCCCCACCGCTGCGCGAGGGCGTCGGCGCCAGCCGGGTGGCGGTGCACGGCGGGCCCTGGGCACATGTGCTCGCGTTCTTGCGGGCGCGCTTCCCGGCACTGGCCGAGCAGTGGCCGCAGCGCCTAAGCAGTGGCCTGGTGATGGATGCCGCTGGCCAGCCACTCAGCGCCGAGTCGCCCGCCCCGCATGGCGCCACGCTTTGGTACTGGCGCGACCCGCCGCCTGAGCCGCGCGTGCCCTTCGAGATCGAGCTGCTGCACCAGGACGAACATCTGGTGGTGATCGACAAGCCGCACTTTCTGGCCACCGCACCGATCGGCCGCCACCTGCACGAGACCGCGCTGGTGCGCCTGCGCCACCAACTGGGCATCGACACCCTGGCGCCCATGCACCGGCTCGATCTGGATACCGCCGGCGTGCTGGTGTTCATCGTGCAGCCGGCCACGCGCCACGCCTACCACGCGCTGCTGCGCGACCACCTGGTGCACAAGGTCTACGAGGCGGTGGCGCCCTGGCGGGCCGATCTGGCGCTGCCGCTGGAGTACAGCAGCCGCCTGCTGCAGAGCTCCGGCCCAGACTTCATGCAGATGCAGACCGTGGCCGGCGAAGCGAACGCCCAGACACGGATCGAATTGATCGCGCGCCTGGGGCCAGGGCCAGGGCCGGACTGGGGCGCTGCTGTGGCCACGCCGGCCGCAGCAGCGGCAAGCACAGCCGCCACCTTGGCGGCTTCGGCCACATCGTCGGCATGGGCATGCGGCCCTGGCGACGAAGCCCAGCACGAACGGGCGCACTACCGGCTCACACCGCACACCGGTCGGCGCCACCAGTTGCGTGCGCAGATGTGCGCCCTGGGCCTGCCGATCCTGGGCGACCGCATCTACCCGCGGCTGTGGCCGGCCAGGCCGATCGGTGAGGCGCCGGACCACTCCCTACCCCTTCAACTGCTGGCCCGCGAGATCGCCTTCACCGATCCGATCAGCGGCCAGCCGCGGCGCTTTGTCAGCCGGCGTGGGCTGCTGCTGGCCGGCGGATTGGCAACGGCGCGCTGAGCCGGCGCCAACGCCCCAACCGCCGGTCACACCGACTCGGCCGCCGGCACGCTGGCCCCGGGGACGACGGTGATGGCCGCCGGCAAGTTGTTGCCGCAGCCCACCGGCAACATCGAAGGTGTGAACTTCGTCTGGTCACGCATGGCCTTCGTCGGCGGCTCACATGTGGCGAGCGGACCCAACCCGCTCACCCAATTCCAGCCGCTGTGGGACCCGCGCCTGACCTGGGCCAGCGGTGCGGTGAAACGGCGGCAGGCGGTGCATTGGTCCGGCACCGGCATCGCGGCCAACACCTGCGTCAAGAATTTCACCGAGACGACGCTGACCAAGCAATCGCTGATCAGACCCGGCGTCGTGCTTGCCGATGGGCTGGCTGGCGGCGCCTCGCTGACCGGCAAGACCGGGCCATTCAGCCTCACGGCAACCCTGTCCGGCTGGCTCCACTCGGGCGGCGGGCAGATGCTTGGCCAGCCCAAGGGTGTGGCCAGGCCGGTTCGTGCTCAGCGCGCGGCGGCGCTGGCCAGGGGCTGACCATGGTCGCGAGCCACGCGCCCGCGCGCAGCCCGCCGGCGTATGGCTTCGGCCAGCGCGATGCCCAGTGGGGCCGAGAACCAAATGCAGATCAGCAGTGATGCCGTGTCGTAACTGCGCAGCAGCGGCCCGAGCACAAACTCCATCACGCGGAACAGCCAGAACGCGCCCCACATCGAGCCGGCGTAGCGAATCATCCAGGTGCGGTGCGCTTGGAAATCGCGCTGGCGAATGCTGACCAGGCCCATGATCGCGCAGCCGTACACGCAGGTGGCCATGAACCAAAAACCCAACATCGACAACGAACCGCCGTAGTGCGGGACCGTGCCATGTTCGGCAGCCAACACGCAGGCGCAGGCCACGCCGAGGGTCAATGAAAGCAGCGATGCATAGCCCAGTGCGCGATGCCGTTGCGGATGGCTGCCGTTGCCCGGTGCGATGAGCTGGACCGTCATCAACACAAACGCCAGCGTGTTGAAAAAGATGTGCCCGTAAAGCAAGTGGGTGCGCAGCCCGGCACCCTGCGCAAAGCGCTCATAAAACGCCACGCCCCAGGAGGGGTGAAGCACGTAGCGATCACCCCACACCGAGCACTGATTGCCCGGGCAGGTGGCCAGCGCAGCGGCCTGCGCCGCATCGCCCACACCCAGGTTGTGGCCAAGGTCGTAAATGCCGATAAAGAAGGCAATCGACTGCGCCGTGCCCTCGATCGCATAACGACCATTCAGCACGACCAGCAAAGCCACGCCAAAGATCAAAAACGCGCTGTAGGAGCGCCGCTTCCACCCCAGCCACAGCAAGCCGAGCCAGACCACCAAGGCGCCGTAGAAGGCGATCACTCCGACAGCGATGGGCATGTGCGCTTTCCTTTGCGAAGGGGTGCCTGGCGCGATGTTGAGCTGTGGCCACAGCGGCCCGCCAGCAGCGAAACCAGTATGTCGCGGTGGCTGCTCGGCCTCAAGCTGGGTTAACACGCGCCGCCGTGCCCAGCGCTTCGTTGGCCGCCAGCCCCAGCGCGCGCAACAGCGCCGCTGCGGTCTGCTCCGGAAAATCGCGTGGCAGCTTGCCGCTGGCCAGGGAATGCATGGCCCCCACCATCGATCCAGCCAGCAGATTGAGCGCTACATCCAGGTGCATGCGCGTAAAGCGCCCCTGTCGAATGCCTTGGCTCAGGTCGGCACCGACCTGGGTGAAGAACACATGCGTGCGCGCCATCGCCGGCCAACCGGCGCGCACCATGAAGGCCCCCAGCACCGGGTGAGCTCGCACCAGGCTCAGCGCGGTGCGCATGCCCACGCAGACACGCTCGGCCGGATCGGTGAGGGGCTGCACGAGTGGGTCCATGGCCTCGATCACCGCCTGTGTCAGCGCCACCGGCTTCCCCTTCGGCCACTACCACTACACCGAGATGCCGCCGCCAGTGGTGACGACCGCAAGGCGCATTGGCAGCAGGTGACGGCCTTGTACGGCGCGACCTTCATCGAGTTTGCGGCGATGGCCTACTTTGCAGGCGATGGCACGGTGACCGATCTGGGCAAGCAGGCCTGGAGCGTGCGCGCCATGTACGAAACCCTCGGCCTGGTGGCCATCTTCACCATGCTCTTTGTCACCTGCCTGGCCTACTTCAAGGTGCAGGCTTCGACGCGTCTGCGCTGACCGGGGGGTGACCGCGCCTGTGGCCCGCACCCCTACCTTCCCCGCGCCAACTTCGGATCCAGCAAATCCCGCAACCCATCGCCCATCAGGTTCAAGCCCAGCACCGACAGCGCGATGGCCACGCCCGGGTAGACCGCCAGCATGGGCGCCTGGAACATCAGGTTCTGCGCCTCGTTGAGCATGCGCCCCCAACTCGGCTGTGGCGGCTGCGTGCCCAGGCCGAGATAACTCAAAGCCGCCTCGGCCAGGATGGCGGTGGCAAACGAGATGGTGGCCTGCACGATGAGCACGCTGGCGATGTTGGGCAGCACATGGTCGAGCGTGATGCGCAGCGGCCCGAAGCCGGCGGCGCGGGCGGCCAGCACGTACTCACGCGCCCACACGGCGTTGGCCGCGCCGCGCGTGATGCGGGCAAAGACGGGGATGTTGAAGATGCCGATGGCGACGATGCCGGTGAGCAGGCCGGGGCCGTAAATGGCGCCGAGCATGATGGCCGAGAGCAGCGCCGGGAAGGCGAAGGTGAAGTCCGCCGCGCGCATCACCAGCTCTTCCACCCAGCCGCGGCGCGCGGCGGCCAGGCAGCCCAAAACGACGCCGATGCACAGCCCGATGCCCACGGCGATGACGCCGACGACGATGGAGTTTTGCGCTCCCACCCAGAGCTGCGAGGCGATGTCGCGACCCAGGCTGTCGGTGCCCAGCCAGTGCGCCCAGCTGGGCGCCTGCAGCTTGTTCGGGATGTCGATCTCGGCCGGCGGGTAGGGCGACCAGAACAGCGACAACAGGGCGCACAGGGCCATCAGGGCGCTGAGCGCCGCGCCCAGCATGAAGCTGGCATGGCGGCGGGCGCGCTGTGGAAAGCCGAGGGTCAAGGGCTTGTGAGGGGCGCCGGCGTTGGTGGTGGCGTTGGTGTCGGCATCGGTGTCGGCGTTGGTGTCGGCGTTGGTGTCGGCGCTTGTGCCGACGCTCGTGCCGACGCTCGTGCCAGCGTTCCTGCCGCCACCCGTCCGCACGATTGGATCGTTAGGCATCGCTGGCCTTCAGGCGCGGATCGACCAGGGCGTAAAGCACATCGACCAAGAAATTCACCAGCACCACCACCGCCACCAACAACATGACGACATCGCGCACCACCACCAGATCGCGGTTGGCGATGGCCTGGAACACCAGGCGGCCGATGCCGGGCAGCACAAAGACGTTTTCGACGACGATGGTGCCGGCGATGAGGTTGGAAAACTGCAGCCCCATGATGGTCAGCACCGGGATCATGGCGTTGCGCAGCACATGGCGCCACAGCGTGGCGCGCCGGCTCAGGCCCTTGGCACGCGCGGTGCGCACAAAGTCCTCGCGCATCACCTCCAGCACCGCCGAACGCGTCACCCGCGCCAGGATGGCGGCCTGCACCAGGGCCAGCGCGATGGCCGGCAACAGCAGGGCGCGCAGCCCTGGCAGCCAGTTCATGCCTGGCCACAGGCTTGCGGCTTCCTCAGCGCCAAGGCTTTCGCCGCCGCCCGACCAGCCCGGAAACCCGCCCGCACTGACCCACTGCAACTTCACCGCGAACAGCAGCACCAGCAGGATGGCGAACCAGAAGCTCGGGATGGCGATGCCGATCTGGCTGGCCGCCATCACGCCGACATCGCCCAGCCGGTTGTGGCGCGAGGCCGCGTAGATGCCCAGCGACAGCGCCAGCACGGTGGTCAAGAGCATTGCCAGCAGCGCCAGCGGCAGGCTTAAGCGCAGGCGCTCGGCGATCAACTCGGCGGTGGGCGTGCCGTAGGACAGGCTGTCCGCCGTGTGCCCCTGCAGCAGGCCGCCCATCCACTTGGCGTAGCGCGCGACAGCCGGCTGATCAAGGCCAAGTTTGGCCTGCAAGGTGGCGATGGCCTCGGGCGTGGCGCTGTCGCCCAGGATGATCTGCGCGATGTTGCCGGGCAGCAGCTCGAGCACGGCAAACACCGCCATCGAGGCCACCAACAAGGTGGCCAGGAAGGTGGCAATGCGCTTGGCGAGGAAGACGCTCATGGACGGCAGGGGGTGGACGATTTGGCAGTGCGCAGGGCAGCAGGTGCCGACCTATCATGCCGCCAACATTGTGGAGTGCCCCATGACAAGGATTGGATTTGACAGCCGCGAGGTGTTGATCGGCGGCCAGTGGCTTGGCAGCGCCAGCGGCGAAACCCTGCCGCTGATGAACCCCAGCGACGGCTCGCTGCTGTGCGACATCGCCCGCGGCACGGCGCCTGACATCGACGCCGCCGTGCAGGCCGCGCAAGTCGCCCTTGATGGCGACTGGGGCCGCCTCACGGCCGCAGAGCGTGGCCGGCTGCTGCTGCGCATGAGCCTCATGGTCATCGAGCAGGCAGACGAGCTGGCGCGGCTGGAAGCGCTGGATGTCGGCAAGCCCGTCAAGCAGGGCCGCGCCGACGCCATCGCCTTGGCGCGTTATCTCGAGTTCTACGGCGGCGCGGCCGACAAGGTGCATGGCCAGACCTTGCCCTTCGCCAACGGCTACACCGCGCTCACGCTGCGCGAGCCCCACGGTGTGACCGGCCATATCGTGCCCTGGAACTACCCGATGCAGATCATCGGCCGCTCGGTGGGCGCGGCGCTGGCCATGGGCAACGCCTGTGTGTTGAAGCCGGCCGAGGAGGCTTGCCTCACCGCACTGGCCTTTGGCCGCATCGCAGGCCAAGCCGGCTTTCCGGCCGGCGCCATCAACATCGTGCCCGGCCTGGGCGAGGAGGCCGGCGCAGCGCTCTCGGTGCACCCGGGCGTGGCGCATTTGTCCTTCACCGGCTCGGTGGCGGTCGGGCGCTTGATTCAAATGGCCGCGGCGCGCAACACCATCCCCGTCACATTGGAGTTAGGAGGCAAGAGCCCGCAGATCGTCTTTGCCGATGCCGACCTGGAGGCGGCCCTGCCCTTCTTGGTCAACAGCGGCATTCAAAACGCCGGGCAGACGTGCTCAGCGGCCTCGCGCATCCTGGTCGAGCGGCCTGTGTTCGACGAGGTGGTCGGGCGCATGGCCGAACGCTTTCGCGCGCTGCGCGTGGCGCCGGCGCTGGCCGATGGCGATGTCGGGCCGCTGATCTCGGCGCGGCAACGCGAGATCGTGCAGGGCTTCTTGCAGGTGGCGCAGGACACCGGTTTGCGTGTGGCCGGGCAAGCCACTCTGGGCGCCGATCTGCCCGCCGGCGGCTGCTATGTCGCGCCCACGCTGCTGGCGCCGGTCTCGCCCGAGCACCGCCTGGCGCAGGAAGAAATCTTCGGCCCGGTGCAGGTGGTCATCCCCTTCGATGGCGAGGCGCAGGCCCTGCGCATCGCCAACGGCACGGCCTATGGCCTGGTGGCGGGCGTGTGGACGCGTGACGGCGGCCGCCAGTTGCGCATGGCGCGCAAGCTGCGCTGCGGCCAGGTCTTCATCAACAACTACGGCGCCGGTGGCGGCATCGAGCTGCCTTTTGGCGGCGTCAAACATTCGGGCCACGGGCGTGAGAAAGGCTTCGAGGCCTTGTATGGGTTTTCAGCGCTGAAGACGGTGGCGATCAAGCACGATTGAGTGGCGCGCACTGGGCGTCCATGCACCACACACCACACACCACACACCACACACCACACACCACACACCACTCACCACACACCACACACCACTCACCACTCACCACTCACCACTCACCACTCACCACTCACCACTCACCACTCACCGCGTACCGCGTACCGCGTACCACGCACTGCGCAGCGGCCCGAGAGTTGTCATACACTGGATGACATCAGCCATCAAACGGAGATCCACATGCGTGTCAATGCCCGCATCGATGAAGCGACGCAAAGGCAGCTCAACTACCTGACCGAGGCCACAGGCCAGACCGTGAGCGACGTGGTGCGCGAGGCGTTGGCGGTCTATCACGCCAAAGTGCGTGAACAGCAGCCGCGGCCCAAGTCGAAATACCTGGCCTTGGCCGGCACGGGCCGCAGTGGCCACACCGACACGGCCTCCAACGTCAAGAAGTACGTGGCCGAGGCCATTGAGGCCAAGATGGCTCGTGGCACCCATCGCAGTGGCAAGTCGCAGCGGCAAGTCGCTGCCAAAAGTCGCAGTGGCAAGTCGCTGCCACAAGTCGCAGCCATAAAGTGACGGCCATTGAATGATCGCCGTCGACAGCGGATTTCTGTTCGCGCTGGCCGATGCCACGGATGCTTGGCACCAGCGCAGCCTGGCCTGCCGGCACACCATCAACGATGGCTGGATCACGACCTGGCCGGTGTTGGCTGAGACCTGTCACCTGCTCGGCACGCGCTTGGGCACGCGCTACATCACACCCTTGCTTGACGATGCGGCCGCGGGCACATTCGAAGTGTGGGATCTGCCGCGTGAGCGCTACAAACAGATCCCGGCATTGATGCGCCAATACGCCGATCTGCCGATGGATTTGGCCGATGCCACCATGGTTCTGCTGGCCGAGCATCTGGGCCATGGCCGCATCCTGTCCACCGATGAACGCGACTTCCGCGCCTACCGCTGGAAGCAGCGCAAACCCTTTCACAACCTGCTGGTCGCCTAACCCATCCATTCAGGCGACGCCAGCGCACCGGAGACCCTCATGCGTTTGAACAACAAGGTGGCCATCGTCACCGGCGGCGGCTCGGGCTTTGGCGAGGGCATCGTGCACAAGTTTGTGGCCGAGGGCGCGCAGGTGCTGATCGCCGACCGCGACATGGCCAACGCCGAGCGCGTGGCTGCCGCGGCCGGCGCGGCGGCGCGGGCCATCAAGGTCGATGTCAGTGTGGGCGCCGATGTGCAGCGCATGGTGGCGGCGGCCGTGCAGCACTTCGGGCGGCTCGACATCCTCATCAACAACGCCGGCGTCAGCCATTTGCCGCAGGCGCTGGAATCGGTGTCTGAGGACGATTTCGACCGCATCGCTGCGATCAACATGAAGGCGATTTACCTCGGCATGCGCGAGGTCGTGCCGCTGCTCAAGGCCAACGCCAAGGGCGCCGGCGGGATCCGCGGCACGGTGCTCAACATCGCCTCCACCGCGGGTGTGAGCCCGCGCCCGCGCCTGAGTTGGTACAACGCCAGCAAGGGCTGGGTGATCACCGCCACGCGCGCCTGCGCGGTTGAGCTGGCGCCATTTGGCGTGCGCGTCAACGCGCTCAATCCGGTGGCCGGCGAGACGCCGCTGCTGAAGACCTTCATGGGCGAGGACACGCCCGAGATGCGCGCCAAGTTTTTGTCCACCATCCCCATCGGCCGCTTCTCGCAGCCCGAGGACCTGGGCAACGCGGCCTGCTTTTTGTGCAGCGACGAGGCCAGCATGATCACCGGCGTGTGCATGGAGATCGACGGTGGGCGTTGTATCTAGCTCGGTGCATGTTTCGCCGGGCCGCCACGGCCCTCAAGTTGGCCAGCCGCAGGCCGTAATGGCCGAATGGAACGCCCCCAGCCCGCACCCCTTGGCCAGGCACCCCAGCGCCTGCTGCTCGCGCCCGGCCCAAGTGACATGAATCTGCACCCACAGCTGCAGCATCAGCTCCATCGCCTGGGTTTTGGCGAAGGGCTGGCGCCATCGGTGCCCGGCGCGATGGCCGCCTTGCTGCGCTGCGTCAGCAACTCCTACGCCGAGCGCGACCAGCAACTTGAGTTGCTGCAGGTCAGCGTCAATGAACACGCCGAAGTGTTGAAGCTGACCGACGCGCGGCTGTCAAGCCTGCTGTCGCTGTCGGCCGACTGGATCTGGGAGCAGGACGCCGAGATGCGCTTCACCTTCGTCTCCGACGGGATTGAGGCGGTCACCGGCATTCCCGCGGCAAGGCTGATCGGCCGCAAGCGCGATTTCAACGCCGGCTTTGAGTCCAACAGCGAGGCCGTGGCCACCATGCAAGGCTGCATGGCCGCCAACCTGGCGTTTCGCGATGTCACCCTGGCCATGAACCGACCCGACGGCGCGCGCCGATTTGTGCGCGTCAGTGGCGAGCCGGTGTTTGATCTGGCTGGCGCATTCCAGGGCTACCGCGGTGTCAGCCGCGATGTCACGCAGGCCGCCTTGGCCGAGCGTCGCGTGCAGGAGCTGGCGCGCTTTGATGCGCTGACCAAGCTGCCCAACCGCAGCATGTTCTTGACGGAGCTGGACAGGGCAATAGACAAAGCCCAGCTCACCGGCCAGGCCCACCAGGGCAACGATGCGCCGAACCCGGCTTTTGCCCTGTGCTTCATTGACCTGGACCGCTTCAAGGCGGTGAACGACACCCTGGGCCACGACGCCGGTGACGAGCTGCTGCGCACCATGGCCAGGCGATTGCGCGGCGCGGTGCGCAACGACGATCTGGTGGCGCGCCTGGGTGGCGACGAGTTTGTGGTGCTGCTCGAAGGCAGCCCCGGCCTGGCGGATCTGCGCCGTGTGGCTGACAAACTGTTGGCGGCCATCGGTGAGCCACTGGATTTGCAAGGGCTGAGTTTCCCCATCACCGGCAGCATCGGCATCGCGCTGTACCCCAGCGATGGCCACGACGCCGGCGCCCTGCTCAAGCATGCCGACACGGCGATGTACCTGGCCAAGGAGCGCGGCAAGAACAACATCCAGTTCTACTCGGCCGAGCTGGCCGGCCTGGCCGCGCGCGAGTTCGCGCTGGAAAGTGAGCTGCGCCAGGCGCTGGAACACAACGAGCTGGTGCTGCACTACCAGCCCAAATTCAATGTCGACAACGGTCGCATCTGCGGCGTCGAGGCCCTGGTGCGCTGGGCGCATCCAACGCGCGGCATGGTGCCACCGGGTGAGTTCATCCCTTTGGCCGAGGAGCGCGGCCTGATCGTGCCCATCGGGCGCTGGGTGATGCAAACCGCCTGCTGGCAGATCCAGGCCTGGCGCAGTGCCGGCGTCAATCCGCCCTCCGTGGCCATCAACCTCTCAGCCAGGCAATTCAGCGGCGACTCGCTGGTGGAGGATCTGAGCGCGGCCATGGCCACTTGCGGGGTGCTGCCGCGGGAGCTGGAAGTCGAGCTCACCGAGAGCGTGCTCATGGCTGAGCCCGAGCGCGCCAGCCAGGTGCTGCAGGAGCTGGCCGCTTTGGGCGTGAAGATCGCCATCGATGACTTCGGCACCGGCTACTCGTCTTTGTCCTACCTGAAGCGCTTTCCGGCGCAGACGGTGAAGATCGATCGCTCCTTCATCAGCGGCCTGCCCGATGACCGTGACGATGTCGCCATCACCCAGGCGGTGATCGCCATGGCCCACAGCCTGGGCCTGGGCGTGGTCGCCGAGGGCGTTGAAACCGAGGAGCAACTGGCCATGCTGTGCCAGCTGGGCTGCGATGAAGCCCAGGGCTACTTGTTGGGCCGGCCGATGCCGGCCGAGCAGTTGACGCGGCGGCTGGAGCTGGTGCAGACCGCACCGGGCGCGATGGACTGAGCAAGGCAGACGCCAGGCGATGCGCCGCGCGCGGGCTTCAAGCCGCCAGCACCGCCGCCATGGCCTGGGCCGTGCGCTCCACGTTGTCGTGGTTCAGGCCGGCCACGCACATGCGGCCTGAGCGGATCAAATACACCGCGTGCTCATCGCGCAGGCGGTCCACCTGCGCAGCACTCAGGCCGGTGTAGCTGAACATGCCGCGCTGGCTCAAGAAATAGCCAAAGTTGCGGCCCGGCAGCAGGGCACTCAGCCGCGCATGCAGCAGCCGGCGCATGGCCGCGATGCGCTCGCGCATGGCGGCCACTTCGGCCTCCCACAGGGCACGCAAATCGGCCTCACCCAGCACATGCGAGACGATCCTGGCGGCGTGGATGGCGGGGCTGGAATAGATGCGGCGCACCGTGAAGCGCAACTGCCCCAGCACCAGGGCGGCTTCGGCCGCATCGGCGCAAATGGCGGTGAGCGCGCCACAGCGCTCGCCGTAGACGCTCATGCTCTTGGAGAAAGAGTTGGCGACGAAGAAGGTGATGCCGGCCGCGGCCAAAGCGCGCACGGCATAGGCGTCTTCCTCAATGCCATCGCCAAAGCCTTGGTAGGCCAGATCCAGATAGGGCAGCAGTTCGCGCTCGCGCAGCAGTGGGATGAGCGTGTCCCATTGATCCGCGGTCAGGTCCACACCTGTCGGGTTGTGGCAGCAGGCGTGCAGCAGCACGATGCTTCGCGGCGGGCAGGCGCGCAGGCAGTCCAGCATGGCCTCAAAGCGCAGCGCGCCCGAGGGCTCGTAATAGGGGTAGGTGTGCACGGCAAAGCCACTGCCTTCGAACATCGAGCGGTGGTTGTCCCAGGTCGGGTCGCTCACCCACACGGCGCTGTCGGGCAGCCAGGTCTTGAGGAAATCGGCGCCCACCTTCAGGCCGCCCGAGGAGCCCACGGTCTGGATGGTGGCCACGCGCCCGGCGGCGATGGCGGGGTGCTTGGCGCCCAGCAGCAGGGCGGCCACCTCGGCCCGCGCCTGGGCATCGCCCTCCATGGGCAAATAGGGCTTGGCGCCGCCCGCGGCCAGGGTGCGGGCCTCGGCGGCCTGCACGCTGGGCAGCACCGGCAAGCGGCCCTGCTCATCAAAGTAGATGCCGATGGACAGGTTCACCTTGTGTGGCCGCGGGTCGGCATGGAAGGCGTCGACCAGGGCAAAGATCGGGTCGCCGGCGTAGGGCTCAATGTGTTCGAACATGGGGTCTTTGTTTCTTGGAAAAAGGCTTCGGACCGATGCGGCGTGTGGCGTAGGGCCCCGGGGTGGCAAGCGCTCAGGGTGGTGCTGCGGCCAAGGCGGCTTCGATGTCGCTGGCCAAAGCGGCCGGCGCCTCCTGCGGGCCGTAGCGGCGCAGCACGGCGCCGTCGCGACCGACCAAAAATTTGGTGAAGTTCCACTTGATGGCCTTGCTGCCCAGCAGCCCCGGCGCCTCACCTGCCAGCCACTGGTACAGCGGATGGGCGGCGCTGCCGTTGACTTCAACCTTGCCCATCATCGGAAAGCTAACGCCGTAGTTCAACTGGCAAAATGACGCGATCTCGGCGTTGCTGCCGGGGTCCTGGCTGCCGAATTCATTGCTCGGGAAACCCAGCACCACCAGGCCGCGATCAGCGTAGGTCTCCCACAGTTTTTCCAGGCCGGCGAACTGCGGCGTGAAGCCACACTGGCTGGCGGTGTTGACAATGAGCAGCACCTGCCCCTGATACTTGGCGAGCTTGACCTTTTTGCCGGCAATGGTCTGCGCTTCGAAGTCTGCAATGCGCAGTTCAGTCATGGCTGCGACACTCCCGTGATGGCGGATTGGAGCCGCCCAGTTTATCGACCATCACCGCGAGCCTTTTGATGTCTGCCCTGATTCCCGTGGCCTTGCTGGGCTTCTCCAGCTTCGAGCGCAGTGCGCTGGCCTCCTATCTGCGCCTGGCGCCCAAGCGCAACCCGGGCTACGAGCAGGTGTTGTCCATCGACGATGCCCAGTTCGTGATCGCCGATGCCGATGAGTCGGGGGTGCCCGAGCTGCTGGCCGCGCTGGGCCGCACCCAGGACGCGGTGTTCATTGGCGCCCACGGCCCGCAAGACAGCGCCGTCTGGATGATGCGGCCCATCGATCCGGCCCAGGTGCTGCTTGAGCTGGACAGCCTGCTGGCCCGGCGCGACAACCCGGCCACGGGCCCGCTGCCCTTGATGGGGCGCTCAAAGGTGCCCGCGCAAGGGGCATCGCCCACATCGGCCGCGGCGCCCGACCTTGCCCGCGCGCGCCGCGCCGATGACGGCGCCGCCGATCGCGCGCAGCCGCAGGTCGGCCTTGCCCGCCCGGCGTCACCCGTCGTTCAGGCGGGCGCTGTAAGCAGCCCCCAGGGGCCGCAAGACGCACCGGTGGCCAGTGGCGCCACAGCTGAGGGCCGCCGCAACGCCGCTGCCAGGCGCGAGCGCCGTGAGGCCGCGCTGCAGCCGGTGACGCTGCGCCGCGCCCTGCTGGTCGATGACAGCGAGGTGGCGCTGGCCTTTCTGGAGCGCCAACTGCATCGGCACGGCATCGATGCGGACTGGGCCATCTCCAGCAACAAGGCCATCGATCTGATGTCGCAACGCCCCTATGGCATGGTGTTCGTGGACATTGATCTGGGTGAGCGCAGCGACATGGACGGTTTGGCCCTGTGCCAGCACATCAAGCGCCGCCATGTGCACGCCGGCGGGCGCGCGCCGATGGTGGCCCTGGTGTCGGCCTTCAATGATTCGGTGGACAGGGTGCGTGGCACCTTGGCCGGCGCCGACGGCCACCTGGGCAAGCCGCTGGATGTGGCCGCGCTGGATAGGCTGCTGCAGGCGCATGGCCTGGGCGGCCTGGATTCCGTCAGCGGAGGATTGCCCTCGCGTTGAGCCGGCTTTGGGGCGCAGGCCTGGTGTTCGAGCTTGGTGTGCGGGCGGGGTACTGACAGCCAGCGCTCAATCGCGCTGCCAGGCCGCCAACAGCGCCGCACCAACGATGAGCGCCGCGCCCAGCGCGTTGGCTGCGGAAAGCGTGCCACTGCCCAGGGCGATGGCCGAGGCACTGGCGAAAAGCACCTCGGTCAGCATCACCACCGCCGTGGTGTGTGCCGGCAGCCGCGCCGCGCCAAACTGCAGCGCCAGGTTGCCGGCCAGGAACCAGCAGGCCATGGCGGCCACACCCCACAGCCAGCCGCTTGCGGGCGCCGGCAGACCCGGCACGCCGGCGCTGCCACCCAGGGCCAGCGCCAGCGCCGCACTGACCATTGCGCCACCGGCGAACATGGCCAGGGCACGCGCGGGCTCGCTGCGCTGGGCTTCGCGCCGCAGCATGACGTTGTTCAGCGCAAAACTGAAGCCGCCGATCAAGGCCAGGCCGTCGGCCAGGCCGATGCTGCCGGTGAGCGCCTGCACCGCCGCGGCGTCAGCTGGCCACAGCACCACCACCGCACCCAGCAAGGCCAGCAGCACCTGCAGCATGGCGCGGGCGCCGATGCGCTCGCCCAGAAGGGGCCGCGCCAGCAAAACCGTCCACAGCGGCATCAGGTAGAAAAGCAGCACCACCCGCACCACATCGCCAATCGTCACCGCCCAGTTGAAGCAGGCGTTGGTCGTGCCCGCGGCCAGCACCAGCACCCACAGCGCCGGCGTGCGCAGCACCTCAGCCAGGGCAGCAGGGCGCACCAGCAGCAGGCCGACCACCACCACGGCGTAGATCAGCGCGGTGAGCCACAGCGGGTGCAGGCCTTGCTGTTCGAAATATCGAAACGGCCACCATGACACGCCCCAGGCGAAGGCGTTGAACACCAGCGCCAGCACGGCGGGCAGGCGTGGGTTCAAGGGCACCACCAAGTGCCGGTCTTCAGTGCTTGTCAGAGCGCGCGATGGCCAGCAGACGTTGCACTTCGTCGCCGTGCAGCACGCAGTTGCGCTGGTGCCAGCGGCCGATCAGCCACATCGTGCCGGCCACCATCAGGCCGAGCACGGCGATGGTGGTGAAGGCCGAAAGACCCAGCTTGGTCAAGCCCGCGTAGAACGCCCCCAGGCCAAGAATGCAGGCCTGCTCATTGAAGTTTTGCACCGCAATGGACCGGCCCGCGCCCATCAGGTTGTGGCCGCGGTGTTGCAGCAGGGCGTTCAAGGGCACCACCAAAAATCCGCACAGCGCGCCCAGCAGCACAAGGAAGGGCGCCGCCATATAGACATTGGTGATGAGGTTCAGGCCGATGACCAAAAACCCCATCAGGATGCCCAGCGGGATCACGCCCACGGCCTTGTCCAGCTTCATCTTGGCCGAGGCCAGCAGGGCGCCCAGGGCCGAGCCAATCACCACCACGCCAGCCAGGCTGGAGGCCTGCGTCGTGCCATAGCCCAGGGCCGCCGCGGCCCAGGCGAAAACGATCACGCGCAGGTTGCCAAACACGCCCCACAGCAGGGTGGTCGAGGCCAGCGAGATCTGCCCCAGCTTGTCGGCCCACAGGCGGGAGTTGCAGGTGGCGAAGTCGCGCAGCAGCACACCGGGGCTGCCGGACAAGGGCTGCAGCGGCGCGTCGGTGCGCGGGATGCGCAGGTTGAAGGCCGCGGCCAGCAGGTAGACCAGGATCATCGAGGCGATGGCGCCTTCGGCGGCGGTGTCCACACTGGTGTCGAAGAAGGGCAGATCGAAGCCCAGCACCATGGGCGCCAGGCGCGCGCCAATCAACTGCCCGCCCAGCAAGATGCCCAGGATGATGGAGGCCACGGTCAGGCCCTCGATCCAGCCATTGGCCTTGACCAGTTGCGAGGGCGGGAGCAGCTCCGTCAGGATGCCGTACTTGGCCGGCGAGTAGGCGGCCGCGCCCAGGCCGACCACGGCATAGGCCACCAGCGGGTGGCCACCAAACAGCATCATCAGGCAGCCCACCACCTTGATGCCATTGCTGATGAACATCACGCGGCCCTTGGGCACGGCGTCGGAGAAGGCGCCGACAAAGGGCGCCAACACCACATAGAACAACGCGAACATCGGCGCCAGTGCCGGCGTTTGCCAGGCCGGGGCGTTGGAGGTTTTCAGCAGCTCGATGGCCGCCACCAATAGCGCGTTGTCAGCCAGCGAGCTGAAGAACTGCGCCGCCATGATGGTATGGAAGCCTTTTTTCATGTGCTGCGTGCGCTTCCCAACGGCGGATGAGGGCTTGTGGACCGTGGCCTCCCGCCTGCGTGGGCAGGGCCGGGGGCCGCGGGTTATAGCATGGGCCGGGCCCCTGAATCGATGGCCGCGCCGGTGCCGGCAGGCAAAATCCGCGCCCATGCCACGCCCCATCCAAGCCCTGATCCATGTGGATGCCTTGAAGGCCAATCTGGCCCGCGCCCGGGCCGCGGCGCCCGACGCCAAGGTCTGGGCGGTGGTCAAGGCCAATGCCTATGGCCATGGCATTGAGCGCGTGTTCGAGGCGCTGCGCGGCGCCGATGGTTTTGCGCTGCTCGATCTGAACGAAGCCGAGCGCATCCGCGCGCTGGGTTGGCGCGGGCCCGTGCTGCTGCTCGAAGGCGTGTTCGAGCAGCGTGATCTGGAGCTGTGCTCGCGCCTGGGCCTGTGGCATGCCGTGCATTGCGCCGAGCAAATGGATTGGCTGGCCGCGCACAAGACGCAGCACGGGCACCGGGTGTTCTTGAAGATGAACAGCGGCATGAACCGGCTGGGGTTTGCGCCGGCCGCCTTTCGCAGCGCCTGGGCGCGGCTCAATGCGCTGTCGCAGGTGGACGAGATTTCGCTGATGACGCATTTCTCTGATGCCGACGGGCCGCGCGGCGTGGCCCATCAGGTGGCCGCCTTCGAGCAGGCCACGCGCGACTTGCCGGGCGAGCGCAGCCTGTCCAACAGCGCCGCGCTGTTGCGCCATGCGGGGGTAGCGACCGATTGGGTGCGCGCCGGCATCGCCTTGTATGGCAGCGCGCCCGATTTTCCCGAGCACGGTGCCCGGCACTGGGGCCTGCAGCCGGCGATGAGCTTGCGCTCCAGGCTCATCGCCACTCAGCCGCTGCACAAAGACGACAGTGTTGGCTATGGCAGCGGCTTTGTCGCCGAGCGCGACATGCGCATTGGCATCGTCGCCTGCGGCTATGCCGACGGCTACCCGCGGCTGTGCGGCACGGGCACGCCGGTGCTGGTCGATGGGGTGCGCTGCAGCACCGTGGGCCGTGTCTCAATGGACATGCTGGCGGTCGATCTGGGGCCGGTGCCGGCGGCGGGTTTCGGCAGCGAGGTCACGCTGTGGGGCTGCGGGCCGGCCGATGCAACGCTGCCCATCGACGAGGTCGCCGCGTCGGCTGGAACCATCGGTTATGAGTTGATGTGCGCGCTGGCGCAGCGCGTGCCGGTGGCGCTGGGCTGAGCTGGGCTGAGCTGAGCTGAGCTGAGCTGAGCCAGCGATGCGCTCGAGCCTCGCGCCAAGACCCGTGCTGTGTACGCTGCGCCGGGTTAACCCCCGAGCGCCGTATCGGCAAGGGCGCCGACCGTACTCGGCTTGTCATTCCGAGCCCAGGCGCTCCCAACGGGGAAATTCATGAAGCTGCAGCAGTGTTTCATTTTGGCCACCCTGTTCGTTCTGGCCGCCTGGCCCATGGCGGGCATCAGCGCCGAAGCCAAGGACCCGCGCGCGCAAGATCGCCAGCAGTTGCTGCACATCTTTTCCGAGATCGAAAAGGGCATGAACGAGCAGAACATTGATCGCATGGTGGCGCAGATGGATGAGCAGGCCACGGTGATCTGGCTCAACGCCGAGGCCTCGCGCGGCCACGCCGAGATCAAGGCCTATTACCGGCGCATGGTGGGCACCGGCGAGGCCCTCCTCAAGACCTACACGACGAAGGCCAAAGTCGCGGCACCGGCGCGCTTTTTTGGCGATATCGCGGTGGCCGATGGCACCATGGTGGACGAGTTTGTGCCGCTACGGCGCGAAGCCTTCAAGCTCGATCCGAATGGGTCGGTCACCTGCGCCAAGCTGGGTGGGCAGTGGAAGGTGGTGCACCTGCATTTGTCGGCGAATGTCTTCAACAACAACTAGCTCGATGAGGTCAAGCAGATGATCTGGTACGCGGCGGCGGGCGGCCTGTTGGCCGGCTTGGTGCTGATGCTGGCCTGGGAGCGCTGGCGGCGTCGCAAGTGAGGCGCGGGGCCTCACTGGAGCGGGGCCGCCGAGCGGGGTCTTGAGCTGAAGCCGGCGCGGCCGCGCCGACAATGTCCTTCATGGCCAAAGACAAGACCGTTTTCACATGCACTGCCTGTGGCGGCACCAGCCCCAAGTGGCTGGGCAAGTGTCCGCAATGCGGCGAATGGAACACGCTGGAAGAGACCGTGGCCGAGGCCACGACTGGCATCAAGCACCGGTACCAATCGCTGGCCAAGACTCAGGCCGTGGCCACGCTGTCGGAGATCGAAACCGCCGAGATTGAGCGCACGCCCACCGGGCAACCCGAGCTCGACCGCGTGCTCGGCGGCGGCATCGTCGAGGGCGGCGTGGTGCTGATCGGGGGCGATCCGGGCATCGGCAAATCGACGCTGCTGCTGCAGGCCGCCGAGTCACTGTCCCAGCACGTCAAGGTGCTGTACGTCACCGGCGAGGAATCCGCCGCGCAGATTGCCTTGCGCGCCAGGCGGCTGGGCCTGGGCGGCACGCGCCTGCGCGTACTGGCCGAGATTCAACTGGAGAAGATTCAGGCTGCACTGGCTTCAGAGTCGCCTGCATTTTGCGTTATTGATTCGATCCAGACGGTGTACTCGGATGCGCTGACCAGCGCCCCGGGCTCGGTGGCGCAGGTGCGCGAATGCGCAGCGCAGCTCACCCGCACGGCCAAATCCAGCGGCTGCGCCATCGTGCTGGTGGGCCATGTCACCAAAGAGGGCACCTTGGCCGGGCCGCGCGTGCTGGAGCACATCGTCGACACGGTGCTGTACTTCGAGGGCGACACGCACAGCAGCTATCGCCTGGTGCGGGCCATCAAGAACCGCTTCGGCGCGGTCAATGAGATCGGCGTATTTGCGATGACCGAGCGCGGCCTCAAAGGTGTGAGCAACCCGAGCGCGATCTTTCTGTCCACGCACGGCGCCCCGGTGCCAGGCTCGTGTGTGCTGGTCACCCTGGAGGGCACGCGGCCGCTGCTGGTGGAAATTCAAGCGCTGGTGGACTCTGGCGGGCCCAGCCCGCGCCGATTGAGTGTCGGTCTGGATCGCGACCGCCTGGCCATGCTGCTGGCCGTCCTTCACCGCCATGCGGGCGTGGACAGTCTGGATCAGGACGTCTTTGTCAACGCCGTGGGCGGTGTGCGCATCAGCGAGCCCGCGGCCGACCTGGCGGTGCTGCTGGCCATCCAAAGCAGCTTGCGCGGCAAGCCGCTGCCGCAAGGCTTTTTGGCCTTTGGCGAGGTCGGCCTGGCGGGCGAGGTGCGGCCGGCACCACGTGGTCAGGAGCGCTTGAAGGAGGCCGCCAAGCTGGGCTTTTCAGTCGCCCTGGTGCCCAAAGCCAACGCCCCCAAGCGGCCCATCGAAGGCCTGACGGTGCATGCCATCGAGCGCATCGAGCAAGCCATCGAGGTGGTGCGTTCCATGTGACGGCGGTTTGAAGCACGTTGGCCGGAGCGACGCTTGAACGGCCCCAATGCCAGCCCGCGCCGACGGCGCCTGTCGCTTGAGCGGCACTTGGCGACTGGCCCGGCTGAGGCGAACCCAACCGCAAATGCCACAAGGCGTAACTGTCGGATTTCTTTGCACCGCCGGCTAAGTGATAAAGATGAAAAAATCTAAGCCCTTGATGCGAAAGGCTTAATTCGATCAGGCACTGTATTTGCTTTGAGGCCTGGCGTCTCCCCAATACTCACCAACCTCTCCTTGAAGGTGTCCCAAATGAAAAGACTTGCTTTGCTTGCCTGCGGCGCTGCGCTGGCGGCCGGCGCCAATGCGGCAACGGTCACGTCCAGCTTCACAAACCTGTTTTCACCCATGGAAATTGGGCAAAGCGGCGTACTGCAGTTGTTTGACAGCACCTTGGGCACGTTGACCGGCGCACAACTCACGTTCACTGGCGCCATCGAAGGCAACATCACCTTGTTCTACGACGCCCAGGCGACCGGCCCGACGAATATTCGCGGCACAGCGACGTCTGACATCGGCATTCACAGCACGGTGGCCGCAATTGATGCGCTGTTCAATGGCATTGCTGACATCACCTTGAGCTACACGACCGGCTTCCAGCCCATGAATCCGGGCGATACCTATGTGTCGCCGAAGCTCATCGATTCGGATTCATTCTCGACCGCCGTCGCTTTGGCGGCTGTGCAGGTGGCTGGCGGCGGCACCTTCAGCATGAACTGCGACTCCACTTCTGGGTTTGGCACCACCGGCGGCGGTGGCTTCACTGGCGGCAGGCAAACCACTTTCGGCCAGTGCAGCGCCACCATCGTCTACACCTACGAGCCTGATCGGAACGTGCCTGAGCCGACGTCTCTGGCGCTGCTGGGTCTGGCCATTGCCGGCCTGGGCTTTGGCGCTCGCCGCCGCGCCGTCGCCTGAATTCGGGACACAACTTTCGCGGGGCCATCGAGCCCCGGCCTCTGCATCCCCCAACGGTCATCAGGCCCTGGGGGATTTTCTTTGCTGCTGTGGCCACTCAAGTGGCGTGAATGAGCTAGCGTCGCGGGCCTGTGCCTGGCTCGCATCGGCCAAGACGATGCGCAAGGCCACGACAAGAGATCAACACGATGAACCCCATCTTGGGCTGGGCCCTGGCGGCTTTGGGCACTGCCTTGGCCTACTTCAACTACGGCTGGCCAGGCGTGGCGCTGGCCAGCTCCGTGGTGGTGTTCTGGCTGCTGCTGCAGTTCAGCCGTGCCCTGCGCGTGATGCGCATGGCGGGCGCGGCGCCCATAGGCCAGGTGAACAGTGCGGTGATGCTGCATTCGAAGCTGCGCACCGGAATGCGCCTGATGGACATCTTGCCTCTGACCCGAAGCCTGGGCCAGAAACTGGCCGACGAGCCCGAGACCTACCTCTGGAGCGACACGTCTGGCGCAGCGGTACGTGTCGAGCTGCGCGACGGCCGCTGCAGTGGCTGGACACTGCAGCGGCCTGAAGGCCTCAGTGCCGAATAAAATCCCGGATTCGCTTTCATCAACCGCACAACCCCAAGGGCTCCCACATGTCGATGTCAGACCGCGACGGCAAGATCTGGATGGACGGCACGCTCGTCGATTGGCGTGACGCCAAGATCCATGTGTTGACCCACACCTTGCACTACGGCTGTGGCGCCTTTGAGGGCGTGCGCGCCTACAAGACAGCCCAGGGCACGGCAATCTTTCGCCTGCGCGAGCACACCGAGAGGCTGTTCAACTCGGCCAAGATCTTGCGCATGAAGATCCCGTTCACACCCGAGCAGGTGATGGACGCGCAGTGCCAGGTGGTGCGCGAGAACCATCTGCAGAGCTGCTATCTGCGCCCGCTCACCTGGATTGGCGACCAGAAGCTTGGCGTCAGCCCCAAGGGCAACACCATCCACCTGATGGTCGCTGCCTGGGAGTGGGGCGCCTACTTGGGTGAAGAGGGTCTCAAACGCGGCATCCGCGTCAAGACCAGCAGCTACACGCGCCACCACGTCAACATCACCATGACCCAGGCCAAGGCGGTGAGCAACTACACCAACTCGATCCTGGCCAACATGGAAGTCACCGAGGAGGGCTATGACGAGGCGCTGCTGCTCGACTCATCCGGCTTTGTCAGCGAGGGCGCGGGCGAGAACATCTTCGTCATCAAGAACGGCGTGGTCTACACCCCCGATCTGTCGGCCGGCGCACTCAACGGCATCACCCGCAACACGGTGTTTGCCATCTGTCAGGACCTGGGGCTTGAGCTGAAAGAAAAGCGCATCACCCGCGATGAGGTCTACATCAGTGATGAGGCCTTCTTCACTGGCACCGCGGCCGAGGTGACACCGATACGCGAGCTTGACCGCATCGAGCTGGGCAGCGGCTCGCGCGGGCCGATCACCGAGAAAATCCAGGCCGCGTTTTTTGACATCGTCAACGGCCGCAACCCGAAGTACGCCTCGTGGCTGACCCAGGTTTGAACGCCATGTCTGCGCCCAATGCCAGGCCGCCTAACGCCTTTATCGAGCTGACGGCCAAAGACCTGCAAGGCCCCGGCGCCGTGGCCTGCCCGAACCCGAAAATGGCCTTGTGGAGCAACCACCCCAAGGTCTTCATTGATGTGGCCACCACCGGTGAGGGCCGCTGCCCGTATTGCGGCACAGGCTATCGCATCAAGGCTGGCGAATCCCTGCACGGGGGCCATTGATGGCGGCAGACGCGGCTGCGGCGCTGGCCGCACGGCAAGGCACGCCCGCTGCCCAGCGCCGCGAGTTCATCCTCACCCTGGCCTGCCCTGACAAGACCGGCATCGTCTACGCCGTCTCGGGCCTGTTGTTTCAGGCCGGCTGCAACATCATTGATTCGCAGCAGTTTGGCGACGTCGATGGCGACGACGCCACGGGCCTGTTCTTCATGCGGGTGCACTTTTCTGCTCCGCCCAACCTGGCCGACGCCGCCATGCTGGAAAACCTGTTCGCCCATGTGCGCGGCCAGTTTGGCATGGAGGCCCGCTTCGATGCCGTGGCCCAGCGCCCGCGCCTGCTGTTGATGGTCAGCCAGCATGGGCACTGCCTGAACGACTTGCTATTCCGCTGGAGCAGTGGCCAGCTGGCCGTGGACATCCCCGCCATCGTGTCCAACCACACGAGCTATGCGACGCTGGCCAAGAGTTACGGCATTGCCTTTCACCACCTGCCGCTCAAGGGCGGCAGCGATGCCGCCACCAAGCGCGCGCAGGAGCGTGAGGTCGAGGCCCTGGTCGAGCGCGAGCGCATCGATCTGGTGGTGCTGGCACGCTATATGCAGATCCTGAGCCCGGAGTTCTGCGCCTCGCTCAAAGGCCGCGCCATCAACATCCACCACAGCTTCTTGCCCAGCTTCAAAGGTGCCAAGCCCTACTTCCAGGCCCATGCCCGCGGCGTGAAGCTGATTGGCGCCACAGCGCATTACGTCACCGCCGATCTGGATGAGGGCCCGATCATCGAGCAAGATGTGGCGCGGGTGGACCATTCGCTGTCGGCTGAGGAGATGACCGCCGTGGGCCGCGATGTCGAATCGGTGGTGCTGGCCCGCGCCGTGCGCTGGCATGTCGAGCGCCGGGTGCTGATGAATGGCCACAAGACGGTGGTGTTCAAGTGAGCACGGCAAAGGTGCAAGCGCTCGGCAGGCGCTGATCGCAGATCCTGCGGACTTGCCCGTACGCACACGAAAATCACCCGCTCAGCGCGCACCGACCATGCCCCGCCCCAAGCCGCAGACGGCGCACTTGATGTCATCGCCCGACGACGTCGAGGCGCAGTTCTACGAGGCCCTGCGCGAGGGCGACATTGACAAGCTGATGGCCCTTTGGTCGGACGACGATGAGGTGGTCTGCGTGCACCCGGGCGGCCCCAGGATGGTCGGCGTGCTGGCCATTCGCACGGCCTTCGAGGCAGTGTTCGCGGGTGGGCGCATTCCCGCCCAGCCCGAGCAAGTGCGGCGGGTGCACACAGGCGATGTCGCCATGCACAACGTCGTTGAGCGCATTCAGCTCCGCACCCAAGAGGGAACACGTGAGGGGTTTGTCATCGCGACCAACGTCTACGTCCGTGGGCCGCAGGGTTGGCGCATGGTGGTCCACCATGCCAGCCCGGGCACGCCTGAGGCGCCCACTGAAGTCGGTGTGGCGCCGACCACATTGCACTGACAGGCCAGGCGCTCTGTGCGACAGGCGACACGGCCAGCGCTGAACTGAACTGGATCATCCTCAGAATGCAGGTCTTTCAAGCGCCCTGGTGGCTGCCCGGAGGCAATGCCCAAACCATCTGGCCGGCGCTGTTCGGTCGCCGCCACGATGGGCCCGCCTTGGTGTTTGCGCGCGAGCGCTGGACCACGCCCGACGGTGACTTCATCGATGTGGACTTCCTTCTGCCCGTTGCAGGGCCTGCAACCCATACGCCGGCCGCACCACTGCTGGTGCTCTTTCATGGCCTGGAAGGCTCGTCGGCCAGCCACTACGCGCAGGCCTTTGGCCACTGGGCGCGCCAGGCCGGCTGGCGCTTTGCCGTGCCGCACTTTCGCGGTTGCTCGGGTGAGCTGAACCACGGCCCGCGGGCCTATCACTCCGGCGACTTTGAAGAGGTCGGCTGGATCCTGCAGCGCCTGCGCACTTTGACCGATGGCTTGATCAGCCCTGGCGCGCCCAAGCCTGCCTTGCACGCCGTTGGCGTCTCACTTGGCGGCAATGCCTTGCTGCGCTGGGCCGAGGAGGCCGGCGACCGCGCCGCCGACATCGCCCGCAGCGTGGCCGCAGTGTGCTCGCCCATCGACCTCGCCGCCGGCGGCCGCGCCATTGGGCGCGGCTTCAACCGGCTGGTCTACACGCGCATGTTCTTGCGCAGTATGAAGCCCAAGGCGCTGGCCAAGTGGGCCCAGCACCCAGGCCTGTTTGATCGTCAGCGCTTGCTGGCGGCACGCGACCTGTACGACTTCGACAACGTCTTCACAGCACCACTGCACGGCTTCAAAGACACGGACGACTACTGGCGCCGCGGCTCGGCGCAACCGCACCTGCACCGCATCCGCATCCCGGCTTTGGTGCTCAATCCGCGCAACGACCCGTTTGTGCCCGGCCAGCGCCTGCCGCGGCAACATGAGGTGGGCCGCCATGTCACCCTGTGGCAGCCGGCGCACGGCGGCCACGTGGGCTTTGCGGCCGGGCGCTTTCCCGGCCAAGTGCAGGCCCTGCCCGAAGCAGTGATGGGCTGGATGCGCGCGCACGACTGAGGCACCATCGCCCCATGGACGACATCGTCAAGGCGGCCCTGAAGAAGTGGCCCAATGTGCCGCACTGCTACGGCTGGCTGGCGCTGGACGCGCGCGGCGACTGGTACATGCGCGATGACCGCATCCAACACGCCGGGCCCTTCCCGCAGGTCAAGGGCAGCCGCATCGAACACGAGAAGTTAAAGGCCTTCATCGAGCGCAATTACGCGGCCGATGAGCAGGGGCGCTGGTGCTTTCAAAACGGACCGCAGCGGGTGTATGTACAGCTTGAGGCCGCACCCTGGGTCTGGCGTTTGCGCTGGGACCGTGACGCACTCAAGGTGCGCAGTCACACCGATCTGGCCGCCGAAGTGAGCGGCGTGTGGGTGGATGAGTCCGGCCGCGTCTTTCTAGACACCGACCTGGGCTTTGGCATCGTGCACAGCCAGGATGTGTTTGATGCGGCGCAGGCGGTGGAGAGTGGCTTGTGGGCGCCGCAGCCGCTGCGTTTTGTCGAGGCACCCGCGCGCTTCGCCTACGTGCTTCAGCCCCAGGCGCAATAAAGCCGGCGCGCACGCCGGCTGGTGCAAACACAGCGCAGCAGCAGGCTGCGCTGATTGACTACTTGGTTGCGCTGGCCGGGGCCGCAGTGGCCGCGGCTGCCGTAGGGGCCGCTGGCAACGCCGGCTCAGCCAATTTGCCCCCCGCCTTGTTGGCCATGAAGACCACGGCGCGACCGATTTCCACATCGCTGAATTCGCCGCCGCCCTGCGCGGCCATGGCGCCTTTGCCCTTGAGCGCGGCCGTCAGCAGCGCTTCATAACCGGTCTTGATGCGTGGCCCCCAATCGGCCTCGTCGCCGAGCTTGGGCGCCTTCAACAGGCCGGCCGTGTGGCAGCTCGCGCACTGCGCCTGCACCACCTGCTCGCCGCTTTTGAGCGACTTCAGATCCGAGGCGTCCTTGATTTCGACGCGGCCCACCGGCTGGATGCGCGCGGCCACGGCTTGCGGCGTGGCGCCGTCGCTGCCGGCCCCGGAGCGCGAGCTGAAATCCACAAAGTTGGCCAGCATGATGATGGCAACAACCGGCACCACGAACGAGGCCACCACGGCGGCGATCAATTGCTTGGGCGTCTTGATCGGCCCTTCATGCACTTCGTGGTCGGCTTGATTGTTGTGTTGGGCGTCGCTCATGAACATCCTCGGGCTGGACTTGCGTGGTATGGGCGTGACCGCGGCGCTTGGCCCGGTTCAATGCCCATGTGGCGCGGCTGCAAAGAGGGGCCATTCAAGGCCCCAAGCAAATCCCGTCGATTATAACGAGGGGGTGGCAAGAGCCCCGTCGGCGCACAGGCCCTGAACTAGAATCCACCCCCTGCTGTATGCGGCGACCGTGGTGAAGTGGATATCATTGGGCCCTCCGAAGGCTTAGTCGCAAGTTCGATTCTTGCCGGTCGCACCAGTCCGAAGCCGCAACCCCCAACGGCCGCCATCGCACGCTGACAAAAGACGTTAGCTTGGGTGCCGGCCCACCGCGATGGGCAGCCCCGCATGCGCCGCCATTCAATCATCGGCATCCACGGTCTGAACAACAAGCCCGAGCCGAGGGTTCTGGCCGATGGTTGGCGCCAGGCCATCGTCGAAGGCCTGGAACGAAACCAAAACGGCGCGGCCACGCCGCCAGAGCTGGCCTTGGTCTACTGGGCCGACCTGATGTTCCCCGAGCCCGTGCCCACGGCGCAAGACATGGAGCCTTACGTTCAGGCGCCGGGCACTGGGCCTTTGCCGCGCCCCAACGGTTCTCTGGGCAATCGCATCAGGGGTCTGAGTCGGGAATGGGGTGGCGGCCTGCTGGATCGGCTGGCGGCCACGTCTCTGGCCTCAGAGTGGGTCGAAATAGGCCTGGCCGCCAAGGCGCCCGAACTTCAGCGCTATTACGACGACCAAGCCCTGCGCCAGCAGGTGCGCCAACGCCTTGTTTCGCAACTGCGCGCAGCACAGCAGGCCGGACATCGCATCGTGCTGATCGCGCACTCCATGGGCTCGATCATTGCCTACGATGTGCTGGCCGGGGCCCTGGGGGCCCTGGGGGAGCTGCCGGGACTGCGCATCGAGCACTTCATCACCCTGGGCTCACCACTGGGGCTGAGCGAAGTCAAGGCGCGTGCCTGCCGCGAGCTGGCACCGCATGCCGATCAACTGCATGTGCCGGACTGCGTGGCGCGCTGGACGAATTTTGCCGACCGCCACGACCCCATCGCCCTGGACAGCCAGTTGGGCAGCGACTACTTGGCCAATGCCCAAGGCGTGGCGATCACCGATTGCTTGGTGCTCAATGGCTATGTTGGCCCCGCGGGCCGCGCCAATCCGCACAAGATCTATGGCTACCTGCGCACGCCCGAGCTGGGCGAGGTGCTGGCGTCGATAAGCGATTGAGGACAAGGATGCGCGACGTCTACATCATCGGCACGGCCTGCACGCCCTTTGGCAAGCACGCCGATAAATCCTTCCGCGATCTCACCCGCTGGGCCTACCTCGATGTGCTGGCCGACGCCGGCCTGGCGCCCAGCGACGCCGCGTTGATCGAACAAGCCTGGTTCGGCAATTGCGGCATGGGCCAATGGGGCCAGGGCGGCATTCGCGGCCAGGTGTGCTTCACGCCGCTGGTGCGCGAGGGCCTGTTCCCTGAGCGCGTGCCCATGATCAATGTCGAGGGCGGCTGCGCCACCGCCTCGTTCGCCTTCCATGGCGCGTGGAAGGATGTGCTGTCCGGCCAATGCGAGGTGAGCCTGGCGCTGGGCGTTGAAAAGCTCGTCAGCCCGGACCGCCCCGAGCGCGTGGCGGAGATTTTTGCCACTGGCATCGACGGCATTGATGCCCACGAGTGGCAGGCTTATTACCGCGCAGCGGGCGAGGCGGCAGGCAAGCCCTTCGCACCCGGCCCGGGCCGCACGATCTTCATGGACACCTACGCGATGCAGGCCGCCTGGCACATGAAAACCCATGGCACGACGCAGCGGCAGATCGCGATGGTCGCGTCGAAAAACCACCACCACGGCAGCTTGAATCCGAAGGCGCAGTACCGGTTTGAGGTGAGTGTGGACCAGGTGCTGGCCGACCGCGACGTGAGCTACCCGCTGACCCGCGCCATGTGCTCGCCGCTGGGCGATGGTGCGGCCGCCGCACTGCTGTGCTCGGCGCAGGCGCTGGCGCACTTCCCGCCGGCGGCGCGGGCACGTGCGGTGAAGGTGCGCACCAGCCAGCTCTCGGGCGGCAAATACCGGGCGCTGGATGAGCCGGGCCTGTCACGCATCGCGGCAGAAAGAGCATTCAAACGCAGCGGCTTGAGGCCGGCCGATATCGATCTGGTCGAGCTGCACGATGCCACTTCGTTTTGTGAGTTGTTCCAGCTGGAGATGTTGGGTTTTTGCGCCGATGGCCAGGGCGGGCGCTTCATCGAATCCGGCGCCACAGCGCTGGGCGGCGCGCTGCCGGTGAATGTCTCGGGCGGCCTGGTCAGCAAGGGCCACCCGGTGGGCGCGACGGGGCTGTCGATGGTCTATGAGACCTGCCTGCAATTGCGCGGCGAGGCGGATTCGCGGCAGGTCAAGGGCGTGGCGCTCGGGCTGATCGAAAACGGTGGCGGCGTGATGGGTTTTGATGAGGCGGCGTGCGCGGTGACGATCCTGGAGAAGGCCGAATGAATCGAGACGCTGGCAGCGCAGGCAGCGCCGCAGCTGCAGTCGTCACGGCGCCAATCGCCGGCGCCAGCGGCATCGACTGGAAACCCGACGACCCAGCCACGCTTGCCAACCCCTACCCGATCTTCAAGCGCCTGCGCGACGAAGACCCCTGCCACTGGAGCCCGCGCTTAAAGAGCTGGGTGCTGACGCGCTACGACGACGTGCGGCGTGCCTGCATGGACAAAGACCGCCTGTCGTCCGACCGACTGCGCCCGTTCTTTGCGTCCATGCCGCCGAGTGACGCGGCGCGCATCGCCGACATCGTGCGCTACCTGTCGCTGTGGATGGTGTTCAAGGATGCGCCGGATCACACGCGGCTGCGGCGGCTCACGTCCAAAGTCTTCCATGCCAAATCGATGCAGGCCATGCGGCCGCAGATCGAGGCGATCTCGGCCTGGTTGATTGAGCAGTTAGGCGATCAAACCGAGTTCGATTTCGTTAAGGAATACGCTGGCCCGCTGCCCTGCCTGGTGATCATGGCGCTGCTGGGTGTGCCGCGCGAAGAGCTGGCCAAGGTCAAGCGCCTGTCGGACGACATCGCGCTGTTCATTGGCTCGTCGCGCACCAGCAGCGAGAAGTACGACACCGCGCAGGCCGCCACGCACGAGATGGCAGCTTACTTTCGCAGCCTGATCGCCTCGGCCCGCCGCTTGCCGCGCCAAGACCTGCTCAGCGAGCTGGTGCACCTGCGCGAGGGTGACGACTGCTTGAGCGACGACGAGCTGATCGCCACCTGCATCCTGCTGCTGTTCGCCGGCCACGAGACCACCACCAACCACATCGCCAACGGCCTGCGCGCGCTGCTGCGCTTCCCCGATCAGATGGCGTTGCTGGGCGGCGACCCCGGCCTGGCCAATGCCGCGGTCGAGGAGTTATTGCGTTATGACGGCCCGTCCGGCGCCCAGGTGCGGGTGGTCGGCGTAACGCACGAACTGCACGGCAAGACACTGAACGCCGGGGATCGCGTGTTCATCATGTTGAACGCCGCCAACCGCGACCCGCGCGCCTTTGCCGAGCCTGACCAGCTCGACATTCACCGCGACGGCGTGGCGCACTTGGCGTTTGGCTTCGGCCTGCACATCTGCCTGGGCTTCCCACTGGCACGCACCGAAGGCCAAGTCGCCTTCCCGGCGCTGCTCAAGGCCTTCACCCAGATCGAGGCCGTGGGCGACGAGCCGGCGTGGATCAACTCACTGGTGTTTCGCGGGATGCACTCACTGCCGGTGCGCGTGCGCCGGCAGTGATCCACATGGCACTGCCGGTGCGCGTGCGCTGGCAGTGATCGGAAAGTAACACTGCCGGTGCGCCTGCGCCGGCAGTGATCCGCAGCGCTCAGTTGAACGAAATCGGCCCGATGTTCAAGCCGTTCGGGAACAAACCACCCGCATCGCCGCCCGACGAGAACTGCATGTTCGCGCCCAGCACCTGCACGTGGATCTCGTTCACCCCGGCCGCCAAGGCGGCGGCCACGGAGGCATAGGCACACGCCGTCTGCAGCGTGAAGCCGCTCAGCGGCAGGGTGTAGTTCTGCACGCCGGCGCCGGTGACAGCGATGTTGCCCTTGACCTCAGAGGCGCAGCCGGCCACCGTCGGGCCCTTCAGGATCACGGTGAAGTTCGGGCGCGGTGACTTGTTCACCAACTGGTCGTTGCCCCACACCGCCATCCTCAAGTTGGTGTAGCCCGCGACGCTGGCCGTGCCATTGCCCGGCGCATTGACGAAGGCGCCAAAGCCCCAGGGCTTGGCGGCCGTGTTGATGCCGTAGCCGAAGTAGAAGCTCGGTGTCGCGTCGGCCACGGCCACGCCGCTCCACCAATCGGCGGTGACCACACTGTTATCGATGTAGCGGCCGGCCGTGCCGCCCTGGGTTGATTTCCAGGGCGTGGGTGCATCGGTGTAATTGCTGGCGTAGACGCCGCCGACCAGCGCCGTCTGCCCCGGGCCGACACCGCCGCCGCCAGTGGCCGCCGGCGTGTAGCGCACTTCCTCGAAGTAATAGGTCTTGGCGCCGCCGGCCTGGGCACCGGTTTTGCCGAAGTTGAAGAACATCGACAGCTTGTTGTAGACGCTGGCCATGTTCAGCGCCGCCGTGCCAGCGGCGTGATTGGCGAAGTTGAAGCTCAAGGTCTGCCAGCCGGCAGCCACCGTGGTGGTGGCCTCGGTCTCGACCGAGACACCGCCGTTGCTGCTGTTCTCGACCTTCATGCGCACGGGGATGCCCGCATCGGCGGCCCAGACGCGGGCCGTGATGGTGGTGTTGCCAGCGCTGAAGGCGATGGCTGGGAGGGCCTGCGCCGCCAGCGTGGAGACAGTGACGCCGGCCCACAGCTCGGCGGTGGCCGATTTGATGACCTTGGCCACCTTGTTGGCGGCGTTGCTGGGGTCGGCTGCGATGCTGGCGTCTTCGGCGCCACCAAAGCCGGTCAGCACCGGTGCGGTGGTCTCATCGAAAGAGATGACGCCGGCCACGGTGGCGCCGCCGCCGCCGCCCGTGGGCGGGCAGGCCACGGTGAAGGTCGAGCCGACAAAGCTCAGGTCATCGACGTAATAGGTCTTGGCGCCGCCGGCCTGCACGCCGGTCTTACCGAAGTTGAAAAAGATCGAGGCCTTGTTGTAGACCGTGGCCAGGTTCAGCGCGGCCGTGCCCGCAGCCTGGTTGGCGAAGTTGAAGGTCAGGGTCTGCCAGCCGCTGGCCACGGTGGTGGTGGCCTCGGTCTCGACCGATTTCGTGCCATCGGCCGCGTTTTCGACCTTCAAGCGCACGGGGATGCCGGCGTCGGCCGCCCAGACGCGCGCCGAGAGCCTGGTGTTGGTGGCCGAGAAGGGCAGCGCCACGATGGCGTCGCTCGGGCAGATGGCCATGGTGGCACCGGCCCACAGCTCGGCGGTGGCCGATTTGATGACCTTGCCGACCTTGTTGCCGGCGGCGGTGGGGTCGGCCACGACGGTGGCGTCTTCCGCGCCACCAAAGCCAATCAGCTTCGGCGCGGTGGCTTCGTCAAACGACACCAGGCGGGTGGTGACGACCGGGATCACGGTGTTGAAAGCCTGCGCCACGCTGGCCGCGGCGCTGTTGGTGGTGCCGCCCGAATCGGCCACCGCGCCCACGGGCACGCTGACGCTGATCGAACCCGAGCTGTTGGCGGCGACGCCGACCACCAGCGTGGCGCTGGTGCCGCTGGTGCGGGTGAAGGCGCCCTTGGTGCCGCCGGTGACGGCGATGTCGTCGGTGGTGAAGCTGGTGCCGACATCCTTGCTGAAGCTGAAGCTGAAGGTCACGTCGCCGCTGGCGGTGGTGCCGGCGGCGCTGCTGGTCGCCGTCACCGCGGGTGGGCGGGTGTCAAAGGCCTGGCTCAGCGTGCTGGCGCCGGCGACTTTGTTGCCCACCAGATCCTCAAAGCTGCCCGCCGCCACAGTGACAGCGATGCTGCCGTTGCTGTTGGCCGCCGGTGTGACGGCCAGCGTGTATTGCGTGGCGCTGAGCTTGGCGAAGGCGCCCTTGCTGCCGTTGGTCACGGCCACGTCATCGGCGGTGAAGCTGGCGCCAACGTCTTCACTCAGCGTGAAGGTGAAGGTGACAGCGCCGACGGCCGTGCCGCTGGCGCTGCTGGTGACATTCATCGTCGGCGGCACGGCCTCGGGCGGCGGCCCGGCATCACCGCCGCCGCAGGCGCTGATCATCACAGCCACGGCCAAGGCCAGGCCGCTCAAACGAAAGGAGGGGGTGTGCTGGGTCATGTCATCAGGTCCTGCTGAAGGGTGCAGCACAAACAGGGTGTGCTGGCGGTGAGCACCGCGCCTGAGGGCACTGTGCGGGGGTTGAAAGCGATTTCAAGAATCGGTATGAAAGCGCTTTCACGAAAGCATAGCAAAGTCGTATCGGCCTTGGTTTGAAGGCTTACCCTAGGTTGCTGGTGCGGCAGCGGTGCGCAGCGTTCAGCGCGAGCGCGCCAACACGCCTGGCGCCACCGCCAGCACCACGCCATCACTGAAGCGCACCTGAATCACCGCCTTGCCGGCGTTGTAGGCCAGGTGGGTGCGCCGGCCATCAGTGCGCTTGAACACCTGGTACAGGGGGGTGTCGGCGCTGACGCTGAAATCCGGCGTGCCCATCTCGTTCAAGCTCAGCATCCAGTGCAGCGTGTGCGCCCGCGTCTCGCCCATCTCGACGCTGCCGTAGCGGCTCCACTGCGCCAGCGCCGCGCTCGGGTCGGCCAGGGCCAGGTATTTGGCAAAGATGTCTTGCCAGATGTCGGCCGGCGGCGGGTTGGGCGGCAACTTGCCGCGCGCCTTGTACTGCGCGGTCTCTGCGGGCAGGGCGCCCAGGTTGCGCTGGATGAAGGCTGGATCGCGGCCCAGGTAGGTGGAGAAGGGTGCGATGGGCAGCAGGTTGATGCCATGGATCTGGCGCGGCTCGTCGGTCCACCAGGTGTTGTGGGCGATCTTGCCGCCGAACAGCATGCTGACCTCGACGTTTTTGTACTCCGGTGGCAGCACCAGGCGGTGGATGTCGAACCAGTAGTGGTCGATGGCCTGGGTCTCGGCGCTGAGCAAGTAGATGCCCAGATCGCGCAGCGGCTTGTTGGCGGTGATCTCGCCCCACAGGATCAGCGCGGCCCAGGCATTGACGGCCTCGGACGACGATTCCTGGTTGTTGCCCCACTCGCCCAGGCCCACGCCCGAGGCCCAAGAGTGGCCCTCATACACATCAAAGGTGCGCAGAAACGGGAAGTCGGCGCGGCCGCGCTCGGTGGTGGCGATGTCGGCCACCAGGCGCTCGATCATCCCGCCCCAGCGCTCGGGCGCGACCCAGGCCGGGTCGCGCAGAGCGATTTCAGCGGCGGCGCGAATCCAGTAGCCGTAGTGAAAGTGGTGGTCGTTCATCTGCTCGACGGCGAAGAACTCGTCCGGGTAGCTGACGATGGTGCCCAGCGTGGCGTCGCAATGAAAGTAGCTGCGGCCCTGGCCGCGAAACCAGTACTCCATGCGCTCTTTGACCAGGCCCAGCACCTGGTCGCGCCCGGCCGCGTCGCCTTGCTGTTCGGCCACCGCCGCGAGCTGCGTGGCCCGAGTGAAGCCCTTGCCCTGCCAGTAGGCGCTGGTGCGCCAGTTGTCCTTGTTCTCACGCTCGGGGATCAGCTCGCGGCGCTTGCGCAGATCGATCTTCAGCAGATCGGCCAGCTCGTCTTGGCGCGGGCCTTGGGTGACGCCCGGCCAGTGCGGCACAAAACCCGGGTAAGTGAGCGTGGACTTGAACTGCGAGGCCGGCAACAGCTTGATCGGCCCGCGCAGGCTCTCGAACGCCGGGCCTATCTTGCCGGCCACAGCCGCGTTGTTGTGCCAGTGGTGCGGGTACAGGCCCAGCAGCGGGCCGTGGTCGGCGCCCTCCATCACCTGGGTCTTGACGGTGAAGCTGGTGTCGACCTGGCTGCGGGCGACATCGCTCTGCCAATCGACGCGGGTGTCGGTGACGAAGGCGTAGGCGTGGCGGGCCAGCAGTTGCAGCGTCTGGGGGCGCTCGTCGGGCATGGCGGCGGCGGCCACGTAGCCGGCGCCGGCGGGCAGGCGGGCGATCCATTCGGTGGCCGAGGTTTGCTCCCAGCGCACGCCCGTGGGGCCGAACAGGGCGTAGGACTTGCCGCCGACGCGCAGGGCCAACACGCGGGGGTCGGCGGGGGCGCCGGTGGCCGCTGTGCTGCCAGTGCCCGGTCCAGCGGCCGCGCCACCGGTACCGGCACCTGCAAACAGCCGCTCACCCGCACTCGGCAGCGTCAGCCGCAAGTCACCGCGCGTCAGCCGCAGGTAGGCGTAAGGGCTGCCTTTGGCGACCGTGGCGCGCATCTCATCAGCGCCGCGCGCGAAGCTGATGTCGATGGCCCAATCCGACACCTTGGCCAGCTTGGCCGGGCCGGGCTCGAAGGCCATGGGAGACAGGCGCAGGGCGTTGCGATGGGCGTAGTGGATCTCGACATCCTGGCGCTCGGTGGGCAGCACCTGCTTGCTGGGCAGCACGAACTCGAAGCCGGCCGGCGTGGTCTTGACGCTCAGCGGGTGCGCGTACAGCGCCTCGGGCTGGGCGTGAAAGATCAGCGTCGAGTACCACTGGTTGGTCTGCGCGGCGGTCTTTAGCAGCGCCTCGGTGCGCATCGGTGCCAGGGGCGGCGGTTTGTCGCCGGCGCGGGGTGCTGGGAAGCAGCTGCCCGCGCCTATGGCCTGCGCCTGCGCGGTGCCGATGGCCAGCAGGCCGACGACCGCGGCAAAAGTGGCCATCGCCCGCAGCCGCGCTCCACACGGCTTGGCCATCCGGCCGAGAACCGACACACCGGCCAATCGCATGGGCCGCCCCGGCCGCGAACCTTGATCACTGCATGACATGCGAACCTCCGCCGGCGCCTGCAGCCGCAGGCCAAGCTTGAATTGTGAAAGCGCTTTCAAACTCCCCACATCGGGATTCACCCGCCCCTCGTCCAGCGATGCGCCAGACGGGAAAACACCCACTGTCGGGCGTTGACCCGCCGCCCGCGTCTCCGGTATGCTGTGAAAGCGCTTTCACGCCTTTCGCACGCTACTCAATTTGCGCTCGCGTCTTGCCTGCGCAGCCGGCCCGAGAATGGCAATGCGCAACCCGCTCCCATCGATGGACATCACCATGCACACAGACTCTCTGGCCACTCACGTTGCAGCGCATGCGGCCACTCACGCCACACGCTGGGCAGCACTGCGCGCAGGGCGATCCAACCCGGCCACATCGTGCACGCTCAGCGGTGCCCGGAGCGCTGCAGCGCTGGCACGCCGCTTGGCCCAGACACCCGCCCAGGCACCCGCCCTGGCCCTGTCGGCCGCGCTGGCCCTGGGCCTGGCCTTCAGCCCCAGCGCCCAGGCCCTGGATTTCGGCCCCTTCACCCTCACCGGCTTTGCCAAGGCCGAGGCCCAGCGCGGCAGCAACCACTGCCCGGGCTGCGGCGTCAACCCGGGTGAGGACAAGCAGCGTGTGTGGGCCGATCCGGTCGTCTTCGGCAGCCGCTTCGGCAGCGAGACCACCCACGTCACCCTGGTCCAGCCCTGGCTGGGCGTGAAGTTCGATCTGCCCAAGGGCTTCAAGGTCGGTGGCCTGATCAGCCAGCGCTGGCGCGACGGCAAGCTCGACATCCCCGGCTTCTGGTATGACAAAAACGTCTACGTCAGCCACGACGATTGGGGCAGCGTGCGCGTCGGCAGCATGACCTCACGCACCTGGAGCGTGGCCGATTACCCCTATGGCACCAACATCGGCGTGGCCGATGTCTGGGGCAGCAGCGGCGCCGGCTACGGCCTGCTCGGGCACGCGGTGCGCGTGACCACACGCAAGCTCGATGTCCTCAATGGCGATCTGGTGCTTGAGGCCACGCACGACAAGGGCGCGCCGGGCTGGGTCAAAAACAAGCCGCGTTTTCTTGAGCTCTACGCGCAGTACCACAAGGGCGATCTGGTGGTTGACGCGATGTATCAGGACACGCGCAACGGCACCCCCTCGGCCTGGAGCCATGGCCCCTTCACGGGCCTGACACCCTTCCCGGCCGATGACCGCAAGCTCGGCAGCTCGGGCCAGAGCATTGCCATGGTGATGGGGCGCTACCAGCTCAACGTCAAGTTTGAAGTCTCCGCCGGCCTGCGCCGCAACCGCTGGAGCGGCGCCTATGCCGCCATCACGCAATCGGCACCCGGCCAGCCCGACCAGTGGAACAACATGTTCAATGTCGACTGGAACTGCAGCGTCGATCGCCCCGTGCGCTGCAGCATCGCCAACCCCGGCCACCCCGCGCATTCCACCGATTTGATGCTGGGCTTGCGCTACCGCGTGGGCCCCTGGTCGGCCTCCACCGGCCTGGTCTATTTGGGCAAGGCCAGCACCAGCAACCCGAGTGAGCGCGGCCAGAGCAACGACGCCTTGGTCAACACCTTGGGTCTGAACTACGACTTCGGCAACGGCCTGCAGGTGTATGGCCTGGCCGGCATGGTGAAGTACGGGCGCTTGGGGCTGTCGCCGCTGTCGATGCCGGGCAATGCGGCGTTCACCAATGTCGATTCGCGCATCAGCACCCGTGGCAACTGGTTCGGCGCCGGCGCCGTGTTCGTCTTCTGAGGCCCGCCATGACATCACTTTCAAGCTTGATTTCCGCCGCGTGCGGCACCACCACCCGCGTGCGCGCCACGCTGCTGGCCCTGGGCAGCGCGCTGCTGATCGCCGCCTGCGGTGGTGGCGGCGTCGTGCAGGCCCCCACCACACGCGCCCTGCCGGCCGATTTCAGCGCCCGCAAGGCCGTCGCGTATTCGCCGTTTCGCACCGCGCGCAGCGAGCCCGAGCGCGCTGCTGAGACCATCACCGCGGCCATGGTCAAGCAAGACCTGGATCTGCTGGCCGCCGGTGGCTTCCGCCTCATCCGTTTGTTTGATAGCTCGGACAAGGTCGCCAAGCTCACGCTGCAGGTGATTCGCGACAACAACCTTGACATCAAGGTCATGCTGGGCATCTACCCATCGGCGTTTGATGGCGCCTTCAGCAATGCCGAGATCGCCCGCGGCATCACGCTGGCCAACAGCTTCAAGAACGAGGTCATCGCCGTCAGCGTGGGCAACGAGACCATGGTCAGCTGGTCGTTCAACCCGCTGTCCACCGCAGCGATGAAGACCTACATCACGACCGTGCGCAATGCCATCACGCAGCCGGTGACGACCGACGACAACTGGGCCTTCTTCGCCAAGAGCGGGCCCTTTGAGCAAGACCCGGCGGGCATCCTGGCCAGCATCGATTTCGTCGCCATGCACAGCTACGCGCTGCTCGACAGCGTCTTCAGCCCCGACCTGTGGGATTGGCGCCAGGCCAGCGTGGCCCCAGCCGGCCGCGCCAAGGCGATGATGGACGCCGCGCTGGCGTCGACGCAGAAGGAATACGCCGCCGTGCGCGCGCACATGGACAGCCTGGGCTTGACCGCCATGCCCATCGTCATCGGCGAAACCGGCTGGAAGGCGGACCCGAGCTTTCATCTCGGGCGCTCGGGCGCCGTCAATCAGAAGATGTATTTCGACGCGCTGGCCGCCTGGCGCGCCACGCCCAACGGCCCGAAAAACATCTTCTGGTTCGAAGGCTTTGATGAGCCCTGGAAGCAGGGCGACGATGGCTGGGGCCTCTTTAACGTGCAGCGCAAGGCGCGCTGTGTGGTGCAAGGCCTGTACCCCAGCACGCTGTGGGACACCACCTGGAGCTGCGACCCGGCCACCGCCTCGTACGTCGTGCCACTGAACGTGCGAGCGGCCATCACGGCCACCCGCTACACGCCTTATGCCGAGGCCATCACCGCCGGCGAAGCGCGCCCGGTGCTGGCGCCGTGGTGGAACGCCTGGGAGAACGACAGCACCGGCGTGGCCGTCGAGCTGACCAACAGCGCCGCGCCCGGCGACGGCAGCAAGAGCATCGAGATCACGCCGCGCCCGGCGGTGTGGGGTTGGGGCCAGACCCTGCCGCTGCCCACCAACACGGCCGACAACTTGACGGCCTTCGCCAATGGCACGCTGAACTTCAGCATCAAGACCACCTACGCCGGCAAGCTGGAGGTCGGCTTCCTGGTCGGCAGCGGCACCGACGGCAGCGCCTACGACGTCTACATCACCCTCGGCGCGGGCGAGTACGGCTACCTCAACGACGGCGCCTGGCACCAGGTCTCGATCCCGATCAGGGAGCTGGTCAACAAGGTGCTGGCCGCCGACCGCGTCGCCGCCTCGCGCATCGACTTGGGCCGCGTCACCAACACCTTCGTCATCGCCGACCGGTACGCCAAAACCGGCAAGGCGCAAGGCTCGAACGTGACGACGAAGATCAATGTGGATGCGATTTACTGGGCGCGTTGAGCGGCCTGGGTTAGGCGGCCGGGGTTAGACGGCCTTGGACTGGACCCTCAGCGCCCAGGGCAGCGCAGATCGCCTGACCGCGCAAGCGGCGGATTGGCCCGGCGCCGCCGCCGTGCCGGCGAACGACAACGCCGCCCTGTGGATCGACACCAGCCGCCGCTTTCAAACCATTGAAGGCTTCGGCGGCGCCTTCACCGAAGCCGCCGCCACGGACTGGTTAGGTTTGGGCAAGTCAGCCCGCGCACAGCTGCTGCGCGACTACTTCGATCCGGCCAGCGGCCACGGCTACACCCTGTGCCGCGTGCACATGAATTCCTGCGATTTCTCGCTCGGCAACTACGCCCACGCCGAGGTGGCGGACGACTTCGCGCTCAAGCACTTCAACATCGACCGCGACCGCCAGGCGCTGCTGCCCTTCATCCAGGCCGCGCAGGCCGTCGCGCCGCAGCCGATCAAGCTCATGGTCTCGGCCTGGAGCCCCCCAGCCTGGATGAAAACCAATGCCCGTATGAATGACGGCGGCCGCCTCAAACCCGAATGCCGCGCGGTCTGGGCGCAATGCTTCGTGCGCTTCATCCAGGCCTATGCGGCCGAGGGCGTGCCGGTGTGGGGCGTGTCGCTGCAAAACGAGCCCGAGGCGCACCAGGTGTGGGACTCGTGCCTGTACAGCGCCGAGGACGAGCGCGACTTCATCCGCGATCACCTCGGCCCGGCCTTGGCACAGGCCGGCCTGGGCCACGTGCGCATCGTCATCTGGGATCACAACCGCGACCAGATGGTCGAGCGCGCCGGCGTCGTCTACGCCGATGCCGATGCCGCCAAGTTTGTCTGGGGCACCGGCTTTCATTGGTACGGCGAGGACCACTTCGATCACGTGCAGCAGGTGCACGACGCCTGGCCCGACAAGCACTTGTTGTTCACCGAGGGCTGCCAGGAAGGCGGCCCGCACCACGGCGAGTGGGCCGTCGGCGAGCGCTATGCGCGAAACATCATCAATGATCTGAACCGCTGGACGGTGGGCTGGATCGACTGGAACCTGTTGCTCGATCACCGTGGCGGGCCGAATCACGTCGGCAACTACTGCAGCGCGCCGATCCTGGCTGATGAGGCCGGCACGGCGCTGCAGCATCAGCCGGCGTATTGGGCGCTCGGCCACTTCGCCCGCTTCATCCGCCCCGGCGCGCAGCGCGTGCTGTGCGCCGCCAACCGCAGCGCCATCGAGGCCACGGCCTTCGTCAATGTCGATGGCAGCCTGGCGGTGGTGGTGCTCAACCGCACGGCGCAGCCGCTGAGCTTCGCGCTGCGAGGTGCGGGGTTGTCGCAGGTGCTGAGCTTGCCGGCGCACTCGATGGTCACGGGGCTGAGGCAGACCTGACGCGTCGACGCTTGGCCACGGCCGAGCGCGGTCGAACCCAGCGGCGGCGACGCAGGTTCACGACACAGGTTCACATGTTCACTGGCTACACTGAAGTATCCGCGGAGCGCCTCAACATGTCGAACCTCACCCTTTCCATTGACGACGAACTGATCAAGCTGGCCCGCGTCCGCGCCATCCAGCAAGGCACCTCGCTGAGCGCGAAAGTGCGCGAGTTCTTGCAGCAGTACGTCCATGAAACCGACGACGCACTGCACAAGCAACGCAGGGCGGCAAGCGCCAAACTGATGCGGGCCATCGAAGCCGCGGCGGCACAAACCCAACCCGTCCCTGCAGCACCGGCCGGCCGTAAGCGGCGCACCCTGCGCGACGAGCTTTATGCCGGTGACTTTCGAGCCAAAGACCGCGCCGCCGCCAAGCGGCAGGCCGGTTGAGCCGTGATCGCATTCTTTGACACCAACGTGCTGGTGTACTGCACCGACACGCTCGCCACCGACAAGCAGGCGCTGGCCAGAAGTCTCGTGGCGCGCACGGCGGCAGCCGGCGAAGCGGTGCTCAGCACGCAGGTGCTGATTGAGTTGTTCAACACGCTAACGCGCAAGCAGAGGATGCCGCCAGCCACCGCGCAAGCTCTGGTGCTGGCCTATGGCGCCTGGCCCGTCGTTGCCAGTGACGCCGATCTGGTCAAGGCGGCGGTCAAACACTCGGTCGAGCATCACTTGTCGATCTGGGATGCCATGGTCGTCGTCGCCGCACTGAGAGCCGGCGCGGACACGCTCTATACCGAAGACCTCAACCACGGCCAGCGCTTCGGCGCGCTCTGCATCGTCAACCCATTCCGGCAGGTGGGCTGAGCGGCGCAGGCCGCTGGCCTAACGCCAATACAGACCATCCAGCACAGAGGTCCTGACTCTCATGATGCAGGTCAGCGCCCCGGATCGTGAAGGAGACCCACATCAACGCGGTGCCTGCCACACCCGCACGTGTTCAAACTCCATCGTTACCGGGAAAATGCTGTCGTCCACCGCGCCGCCCAGGCTGCCGCCGATGGCGATGTTGAGCAGCAGGTACTGGGGCGCGTCGAAGGGCCAGGTGGACCGGCCGGCGCGCGGGTTGGGATAACGGTAGATCGCAGCGCCGTCGATGGCCAGGGTGATCTCGTCGGCGGTCCAGTGCATCTGGTAGTCGTGGAAGGCGGTGCAGGCGTCGCTGATCTGCACCGCCGCGCCGGTGCCGTTGCCGCCGCTTTGCGCGGTATGCACAGTGCCGAAGACGCGGCTGGGGTTGCTGCCCACTTGCTCCATCAAATCGATCTCGCCGTTCTCGGGCCAGCTGCCGGTGCTGCCCAGCGTCCAGATCGCCGGCCAGGTGCCACGGCCGCAGGGCAGCTTGGCGCGGATCTCGAAGTAGCCGTAGGTCCACGCGGCCTTGCCCAGCGTGATCAGCCGCGCCGAGGTGTAGCGCTGGCCGCCCCAATCGGGCGCACTGACGAGCGATTCGCGCCGCGCGGTGATGCGCAATTTGCCGTCGCTGACCAGGGTGTTTTCGAAGCGCGCGGAGGCGTAGTACTGCAGCTCGTTATTGAACCAGCCGAGTCGGTTGCGATCGGTGTCGTAGACCCACTTCGAGGCGTCAGGGAGGCCATCGATGCTGAACTCGTCGGACCACACCAGCTGGTAGTGGGCGGGCACGTAGGCCGGGTTGGGGGCGGGTGCGGGCGTGGGTGCGGGTGCGGGTGCCGGGGTGGGCGCAGGGGTCGGTGCCGGCACCGGCCCCAGCTGCCCGCCGCCGCCGCAGGCCACCAGCGACCACACCAGCGACCCCATCAGCGAAAGCATCACGGGCCACTTCGCCGACGGCTGTGCACAGGCCGCAAACAGTCGCTGCAAAACATCCTTAGCCATGCTGAGCCCGGCGTACATCAAGTCCTGGTTGGGTGAATCATGCACGCGCAGGTGCCGACGCGCCTAAAGCGGCAACAGCCGGTGCTCGGCGTCAAAGGCCAAGGCCCAGGCAGCGTCCGGCACCAGGCCCACGGCCTGGCCGGCCACCAGCGCGTCGCTGCCGGCGCCGACCTTGGCACTGAGCAGTTCGGCCACGCCCTCGAGGCGCAGGTGCAGGATCGAGCTGTCGCCCAGGTGCTCGGCCAGCTCGATGCGGGCGGGGATGCCGCGGTCTGCGGCGACCACGCTCAGGTGCTCCGGGCGCACGCCGGCGCGCTGGGTGAGTGCGGGCGCGTGGCGGGTGAGCGCGTCCCACAACTGGCGGTGCGCGGCCGCCGCGTCAGGCCCCGGACGGTCGATCAGGTTGATCTTGGGCGCGCCGATGAAGCCGGCCACAAACTCATTGGCCGGCTGGTTGTAGAGCTGCAGCGGCGCGCCAATCTGCGCGATGCGGCCCTGCTCAAACACAGCGATGCGGTCGCCCAGGGTCATGGCCTCGACCTGATCGTGGGTGACGTAGATCATGGTCGTGCCCAGCTCTTGGTGCAGTCGCGACAGCTCGATGCGCATGTTCACGCGCAGCGCGGCGTCCAGGTTGGACAGCGGCTCGTCGAACAAGAAGACTTTGGGCTTGCGCACGATGGCGCGGCCGATGGCCACGCGCTGGCGCTGGCCGCCGGACAGCTCCTTCGGGTAGCGCGTGAGCAAATCGCTGATGCGCAGGATCTCGGCCGCGCGGCCGACCTGCGCGTTGCGCTCGGCGCGGCCCAGGCCGGCCATCTTCAGCGCGAAGCCCATGTTCTCGGCCACCGTCATGTGCGGGTAGAGCGCATAACTCTGAAACACCATGGCCAAACCGCGCTCAGCCGGGTGCATGTCGTTGGCGCGAAGGCCGTCGATTTGCAGCTCACCGTGGCTGATGCTTTCCAGCCCGGCGATCATGCGCAGCGTGGTGCTCTTGCCGCAGCCGCTGGGGCCGACGAAGACCAGGAATTCGCCGGGCTCCACCTCCAGATCGATGCCCCGGATGACCTCGGCCGCACCGTAGTTTTTGCGCAGGCCTTGCAGCGAGAGCCGCCCTTGCCGCGGCGCTGGGGCGGGGGTGTCGGAGGTGTTCACGGGCGCTCAGACCTTCTCGGTGGGGACATGGGCCGGACTGCCGGCCACAGTGCGCGCAGCCGTCGCCGCCACGCCTCGCCGCTCGCGCTGCTGCCGCAAAAAATCGCGGTACCACAGCGCACTGTCTTTGGGCGTGCGCTGCTGCGTCGCGTAATCGACGTGCACGATGCCGAAGCGCTTGGCGTAGCCGCTGGCCCACTCGAAGTTGTCGAGCAGGCTCCAGACCATGTAGCCGGCCATGGGCACGCCCTGGCGCAGCGCCTCGCCCACCGCAGCGATGTGGCGCGCGATGTAGTCGGTGCGTTCGGTGTCGTGCACCTGGCCATCGGCAAAAGTGTCGACAAAGGCCGCGCCGTTTTCATTGACGTACAGCGGCGGCACCGGGTAGTCGCGGGCCACGCGCAGCAGCAGATCGGTCAGGCCCTGCGGGTAGACCTCCCAGCCCATGTCGGTCAGGGCGTGGCCGCTGGTGCTCACGTCGAAGGGCGCGCTGGCGCTGACCACGCCGCGCGTGTAGTAGTTGATGCCCAAAAAATCCAGCGGCGCGGCGATGTCGCGCATATCGTCGTTCTGCACGCTGGGCGCGTCGGCGCCGACATGGGCCCAGACATCGGCCGGGTACTGGCCTTTGAACAGCGGGTCCATGTACCAGCGCACCAGGCGGCCATCCTCCAGCGTGGCCGCAGCAGCGTCTTGCGCGCTGGCCGTGGCCGGAGTGATGGGCGAGAGGTTGAGAACAATGCCCAGCGCGGCCGGGCAGCCCGCAGCGCGCAGCGATTGCAGCGCCAGGCCGTGGCTGAGCAGCAGGTGATGCGCCACTTGCAGGGCCATCGCCCGGCTCTTCAAACCGGGCGCAAAGATGCCGGTCTCGTGGCCCAGCGTGGCCGTCACCCAGGGCTCGTTGTGGGTGGTGATGCTGGCCACGCTGTGGCCCACACGTGCGGCCACCTTGTTGGCGTACTCGACAAAGCGGTGCACGGTGTCGCGATCCGCCCAGCCGCCCCGGGCCTGCAGGGCGGCCGGCAAATCCCAGTGGTTGAGCATCAAAAAGGGTTTGATGCCGCGCTCGACCAGGCCATCGACCAGGCGCTCGTAAAAATCCAAACCCTTTTCGTTGAAGGCGCCGCTGCCGCTGGGCCGCACGCGCGGCCACGACACCGAGAAGCGGTAGGCATCGACGCCCAGCGAGGCGATCAGATCGAGGTCTGATTCCAAGCGGTGGTAGTGATCGCAGGCGATGTCGCCGTGGCTGCCATCGGCGATGGCGCCGGGCTGGCGACAGAACTCGTCCCAGATCGATGGCCCCTTGCCGTCTTCACTGGCCGCGCCTTCTATCTGATAGGCGCTGGTGGCCACGCCCCATACAAAGTTGGGCGGGAAGGCGGCAAGCAGATCGGGCAGCAGGGCAAAGGTCATGTGGTTTCGGGGTTACTTGACGGCGCCGGCGGTCAGCCCGGCGATGAGCTGGCGCGAGGCCAGCGCAAACAGAATCAGCAGTGGAATGGTGGCAATGGCCGAGCCCGCCATCAGCGCGCCCCACTCGGTGTCGACCGGGCTTTGCAGGCTGCGCAGCGCCAGCGGCAGGGTGTACATGTCGGGGCTGCGCATGACGATCAGCGGGCCGATGAAGTTGTTCCAGCTGGCGATGAAGGTGATCAGCCCCAGCGTGCCCAGCGCCGGCTTGAGCAGCGGC